>NZ_APNK01000092.1 GCF_000732535.1 Salinisphaera hydrothermalis C41B8 | reverse complement strand
CACCCAGGGGGGGGGCAAAATTATGTCGGCGTCAGGGGGTCATTTTTACATCGGCGGTAACATTTACCCTTTTATTTCAATAGGCTGAAAAACCTCGATTCGCAGGATTGACTGCAGGAGATCCTGCTGCCTTTTCCTAACGAGCATTCCCACACGCGCCAATGCGCATCCAGGAGTGCTCATGAACAACTGCAAAATCCTTAGACGCCCTGCCGTGCGAGCCAAAACCGGGTTATCAGATTCGACGATCTATCTCCGCATCTCGCAGGGCCGCTTTCCGGCCCCGATTTCTCTGGGCGGCCGCGCCGTTGGCTGGCTCGAGCACGAAATCGATGAGTGGCTCGAAGCACGAATCCGAGACAGCCGCGGCCCGAACGTCAGCAAGGCCGGCGAGTAATGGCACGCCTACGGATCAATCCCAATCTGGCGAAGCTGTATCGAAGCTATACGGTGAACGAGGTTTGCGAGCTCTTCGGCGTGCACCCCAATACCGTGGTAAGCATCCGGCCGCTACCGCTACCGCTTGACGCGACCGGCGCCGGTCAGGCCGATGGG
>NZ_APNK01000091.1 GCF_000732535.1 Salinisphaera hydrothermalis C41B8 | reverse complement strand
CAAGCTTAAGCCATGCGGTCACCGCCGCCTTTCACGCTTATCTGCGAAGAACCTTTTATTTTGCCTGCATGTTCCTACAACCCGCAGCATCTTCCGGGGGTGCATGGGGGTATGTCTGGGGGTACACTCCTCGCACCAGCATGGAGATACCCCCAAATGGCGCTCACGGCAGTTCAGGTCAAGCAGGCGAAACCTAAATGCAAGCCCTACAAGCTCGCCGACGGCGCCGGTCTTTATCTGCTTGTACACCCAAACGGCGGCAAATACTGGCGGCTCAAGTACCGCTACCTTGGCAAGGAGAAAACGCTTGCCTTTGGTACGGCACAAAACCTGTCACTCGCCGAGGCACGCGACCTGCGCGCCAACGCCAAGAAACAGCTGGCGCACGGGATCGATCCGAACGAGAAGAAGCGCGAGGATTCCGCGCGCGCAAAAGCCGACTCAGAGAATTCGTTCAAAGCAGTTGCCCTCGAGTGGCACGAGCACATGCGCCCACGCTGGTCGGAAGGCCATGCAGATAAAGGAGATATGCTCGAAAGTGGTGTACGCGGGAGTTTGAATTAGGCGGCGTATCCGGCTGGAATG
>NZ_APNK01000090.1 GCF_000732535.1 Salinisphaera hydrothermalis C41B8 | reverse complement strand
CGCCATGGATATGAATACGGCCTTCGATCTCGAAGTCCGCGCGCACTGCCCCAATGCACTTGTCGTCTACGACCTGTTCCACGTCATCGCCAAGTATGGCCGCGAGGTTGTCGATCGCGTGCGGGTGGATCAGGCCAATGCCCTGCGCCACGACGCGCCGGCACGGCGCGTGGTCAAGCGCAGCCGCTGGCTGCTGCTGCGTAACCGCGACAATCTCAAGCCCGACCAGGCCAGCGCGCTCGACGAACTACTGGCGGCCAATGTCCCGCTGATGACGGCCTATGTGCTCAAGGCTCAGCTTAAGGAGCTATGGTTTGCGCCGAGCATAAAAGCAGCCCGAGCCCGTTGGGCTCAGTGGTACGCCATGGCCATGGCGTCGGGCATCGCGCCCTTGCAGCAGTTTGCCAAACGCCTGTCAGCTTACGTTGAAGGCATCATCGCCAGTGCGGTGCACCCGATGAATACCAGCGTGCTCGAAGGCATGAACAACCGCATTAAAGTCATCAAACGCCAAGCCTATGGCTTTCGTAACGCCGACTACTTCTTCCTCAAAATCAAAGCCGCGTTTCCCGGTAAAGTGCGATGAACC
>NZ_APNK01000089.1 GCF_000732535.1 Salinisphaera hydrothermalis C41B8 | reverse complement strand
TACGGTAATCCCCCCATTTTTAACGCGAGCCAAAAGTGGAGCTAAGCGGCCATTGCGAGCTTCTGCTTGGGGGTGATGCCGCCGAGCGCCATGTTCGGGCGTTCGTTATTGTAAGTCCAGAGCCATTCGGTCGCAGCGTCCTGGACGTCAGCGATCGATTCGAATCGGTATAGGCTCAACCAGTCGGTTCGTACGGTTCGGTTGTAGCGCTCGACGTATGCGTTTTGCTGCGGCTTGCCGGGCTGGATGTATTGCAGCGTAATGCCGTGTTGCTCGGCCCAGACCGTCAGCGGACCGCTGACGTACTCCGGCCCATTGTCACAGCGGATCGCCTTCGGTTTCCCGCGCCATTCCATGATCTGCTCCAGGCTGCGGATGACCCGTGCCGAGGGCAGTGATAGATCGACTTCGATCCCCAAGCCTTCCCGGTTGTAATCGTCGATGACGTTGAACAACCGGAAGCCTCGGCCATCACTGAGCTGATCGTGCATGAAATCCATGGACCAGACGTGGTTGATCGCCTCGGGCTCTGCCAGTTTCTCCGGCACCTCGCGTCGCAAGCGCTTGCGCGGCTTGATCCGCAGATTCAGTTCGAGCTCACGATAGATTCGATACACGCGCTTATGGTTCCAGCGAAAGCCCTTGACGTTGCGCAGGTACAAAAAGCACAAGCCAAAGCCCCAACGACAGTGGGTATCGGTCAGACGCATTAACCAATCCGCGATCTCGGCATTTTCATCCGATAAGCGGGGCTGATAGCGATAGCACGTCACACTGATCGAGAACGCGGAACAGGCCAGCCGGATACTCAAGCCGTGCTCGGCCACGCTGCGCTGGGCCATCTCGCGGCGGCGAGATGGCCTTACC
>NZ_APNK01000088.1 GCF_000732535.1 Salinisphaera hydrothermalis C41B8 | reverse complement strand
GGCTATGTCATCGTTGAGTGTTGATACGCATGTCCACGCGCAGCAGCCAATACATTGTGCGGCGTCGCCGAGTCGCCGACGGCATCGAGCATTCGATGCCACCCGAGATAGTGGTCGAGATAGCGAGTGGCCACGCCGTGGAAGCGCTCCATCCAGCCTTTCCACCGGCTGTGATACGCATTGACGTTCTGCACATGAAACGCAGGGCGTCGCACGCGAATGCCCTGGGCGAGATTGACGGGCTCATGCGTGACGCCGCGATACTGAGCGTAGCGTTGATAGACCGACGCGCCGTCGGTGCACAACACGGCTTCTCGCTCCAGACGATGGCCGACCGTGTCATCGATGGTTCGATGATCGACCGTCTCCAATGCGTGGGACAACGTATGACCTTCCCGATCCCGCATGACCAGCACCCCGACTTCGTCGTCGGGATCACGGCCTTTGCGGGACTTCTTGGCTCCACCGCCACGCTGGCGTGGCGGGCGTTCCAGCGATCGCGAGCCCTTGTACGATCGGCGTATGAACGTCTCATCCGCCTCGGCAATACCCGCCAGTCGCTTAGCCTGCATATCCGACGGCGCAGCCAGAAACCGGTGGCGCCAGCGAAAGGCCGTATTGCGATGAACGCCAGCACTGGCGGCCGACCGACGTACGCTCTCGCCGTCGATCAGTGCCTGGGCGAATACGCGCCAAGCATCGCGATGCCGCAACCGAGCAAGCGGTGTGCCCGTCAACGCGTTGAACGTGCGGCGACAGGCATGGCACTTATACCGTTGAAGACCACTGGCATGGCCAAAGCGCACCGGCGAACCGGCCGCACAATGCGGGCAATGCGATACGCCGAGCGCGTCCAGCTCGTTGGCGACAGTCGTTGCCGGATCAGCGCCGGTCAAAGCGGCTGCAAGCCGCTGTTTCTGCGCCGAGGTCAGCGCCGGAAGACCGGCCAGCCACTCGTTAAAGTCGGCTTCTTTCATCAAGAACAATCATCGTGATATCAATGTGTTATATTTTATCACGAATTAACGGTGACATAGCC
>NZ_APNK01000087.1 GCF_000732535.1 Salinisphaera hydrothermalis C41B8 | reverse complement strand
TGTCAACGCCGACTGAAAAGTGACCCCTTTTGGTCTTGAAACGCCGATTGAAAATTGACCCCCTCCGGGCCCGTTGGGTTATACGGCTGAAGCGGTTGGCTTCACACCGGCCTTGCTTTTGTTTCTGAGTCGATAGCTCTCACCGCTGATCTGCACGATGTGGGCGTGGTGCAGCAGGCGATCGAGCATGGCCGCGGTTAACGTCTGATCGCCGGCGAACGCGCCGGCCCACTGCGTGAAGGCCAAGTTCGAGGTCAGGATCATGCTCGCCCGCTCGTAGCGCCGGGCCACGACGTTGAAGAACAGATTCGCCTCTTCGCGCCCGAACGGCAGATAGCCGATCTCATCGATTACCAGCAGCTTCGGTCCCATCACGACCCGATTGAAGTACTGCTTGAGCCGTTCCTGGCGCTGGGCGGCGCGCAGCTGCAGCATGAGGTCGGCGGCGGTCACGAAGCGCGTCTTGATACCGTGCATCAGCGCTCGGTAGGCCAGCGCGATCGCCAGGTGACTCTTGCCGACGCCGCTGGGACCGAGCAGCACGATGTTTTCGGCGCGCTCGATGAACGTCAGGGCCGCCAGTTCCTGCAGCTGGGCCCGGGGCGCGCCCGAGGCGAAGCCGAAGTCGTACTGCTCAAGTGTCTTGACCGCCGGCAGACTCGCCATCTTCAGTAGGGTCTGGCGACTGCGTTCGGTCCGGGCATCGCGCTCGGCGATCAACAACTGCTCGAGGAAATCGGCAAAACTGGCGTCTTGGCCGGCGGCCTGCTGTGCCTGGTGCGGCCACTCGGCCTCGATCCGCTCCAGCTTGAGGTCCTGGCACAGCGCACGGATCCGCTCATGCTGAAGATTCATGCCGAGACCTCCAGCAGCGCCTGGTAGACCGATAGCGGATGCTGCAGGCTCTCGTGCGGGAGCACGCGGCCGCTGGGCGCCGGCACGACGGCGGCGGGTACCGCCGTATCGGCCGGCAGCGGGCGCAGCGCATGCCGTTCCCCGGCCAGGCGCACCGCGGGCTTGTCGCCCGTGGTGCCATGGATGCGCTGGTGCGCC
>NZ_APNK01000086.1 GCF_000732535.1 Salinisphaera hydrothermalis C41B8 | reverse complement strand
CAAATGCCTCAGGCCGTAATCTTGGTCACGACGCCCGCACCCACCGTGCGGCCGCCTTCACGAATGGCGAAGCGCAGGCCTTCTTCCATCGCGATCGGATGGATCAGTTCTACGTTCATCGTCACGTTGTCGCCCGGCATCACCATCTCGGTGTCCGCCGGCAGTTCACACGCGCCCGTCACGTCGGTCGTGCGGAAGTAGAACTGCGGACGATAGCCCTTGAAGAACGGGGTGTGACGACCGCCTTCTTCTTTCTTCAGCACGTACACTTCGCATTCGAAGTTGGTATGCGGGGTGATCGATCCCGGCTTGGCCAGAACCTGGCCACGCTCGATGTCTTCACGCTTGGTGCCACGCAGCAGCGCGCCGATGTTGTCGCCCGCCTGCCCTTGATCGAGCAGCTTGCGGAACATTTCAACGCCCGTGACGGTGGTCTTGGTCGTGGGGTTGATGCCCACGATTTCGATTTCGTCACCCACGTTGACAACGCCGCGCTCGACACGACCGGTGGCGACGGTGCCGCGACCGGAGATGGAGAAGACGTCTTCGACCGGCATCAGGAAGGCGCCGTCGATGGCACGCTCGGGATCCGGAATGAATTCGTCCATGGCCCGCACGAGCTTGGCGATCGATTCGGAGCCGTGCTCGCCTTCGTCGCCTTCCAGCGCTTTCAGCGCGGAGCCGACGATGACCGGGGTGTCGTCGCCCGGGAAGTCGTAGGCGTCCAGCAGTTCGCGGACTTCCATTTCGACCAGCTCGAGCAGCTCTTCGTCATCGACCATGTCGGCCTTGTTCAGGTACACGACGATGAACGGAACACCCACCTGACGCGCCAGCAGGATGTGCTCGCGGGTCTGCGGCATGGGGCCGTCGGCCGCCGACACGACCAGGATCGCGCCGTCCATCTGGGCGGCACCCGTGATCATGTTCTTGACGTAGTCGGCGTGGCCCGGGCAGTCCACGTGGGCGTAGTGACGCGCTTCACTTTCGTATTCAACGTGCGACGTCGAAATCGTGATGCCACGCGCCTTCTCTTCCGGCGCCTTGTCGATCGCGTCAAACGCCGACAACTCGGAACCGAACAACCGGTTCGACACCACCGTCAATGCGGCCGTCAGCGTCGTCTTGCCATGGTCCACGTGACCAATCGTGCCGACGTTGACGTGCGGCTTGCTACGCTCGAATTTTGATTTGGACA
>NZ_APNK01000085.1 GCF_000732535.1 Salinisphaera hydrothermalis C41B8 | reverse complement strand
TGATGTCCGGCACCTTGGAGCAGCCCACGCCCTGGTCGACCCAGCGCACGACGTAGCCGAGGATGCCCTGGCAGTTGTTGTCCAGTTCCTTGGCGATCTCGTCGGCCGAGAGTTCACGGTCGAGCAGCGGGATGGTGAGCAGGGCTTCGAGGTAGTCCTTGTGTCGGGATTCCAGTTCGCTCTGGCGCGCGAGCACGTCGCAGCGGTGGTAGTGGATGGCGTGCAGGGTGGCCGCCGTCGGCGACGGCACCCAGGCACAGTTGGCGCCCGCCTGGGGATGGCCGATCTTGGCCTCCATCATGGCGGCCATGTTGTCGGGCGCCGGCCACATGCCTTTGCCGATCTGGGCCTTTCCGCGCAGACCACAGGCGAGACCGGTGTCGACGTTGTTGTCTTCGTAGGCGGTCAGCCAGGCGGTGGATTTCATTTCGCCCTTGGGCAGCATGGGGCCGGCTTCCATGGAGGTGTGCATTTCGTCGCCGGTGCGATCGAGAAAGCCGGTGTTGATGAAGATGGTGCGTTCGCGCGCTTCGCGGATGCAGGCCTTGAGGTTGACGGAGGTCCGGCGCTCTTCGTCCATGATGCCGATCTTGAGGGTGTTCGGCGCCATGCCGAGGGCGGTCTCGATATGGCCGAGTACAGCGACGGTGAAGTTGACTTCGGCCGGGCCGTGCATTTTGGGTTTGACGATGTAGACGGAGCCGGCGCGGCTGTTGGTGTGGGGGCCGTTGCGCTTGAGGTCATGCAACGCGATGGTCGAGGTAGCCAGGGCATCGAGGAGGCCTTCGGGGATTTCGTTGCCGTGCCCGTCGAGCACGGCGGGCGTGGTCATGAGATGGCCGACGTTGCGCACGAGCATGAGGCTGCGCCCGGGCAGGGTCAGTTCGCTGCCGTCAGCAGCGGTATAGACGCGGTCGTCGGCCAGTTTTCGTGTGAAGGTCTGGCCGCCCTTGGCCACTTCTTCGGTGAGGTCGCCTTTCATGAGGCCGAGCCAGTTGCCATAGACGAGGGCTTTGTCTTCGGCGTCGACCGCGGCGACGGAGTCTTCGCAGTCCTGGATGGCAGTGATGGCGGCTTCCATGAGGACGTCTTTGACGCCGGCGGCGTGGTCTTTGCCGACGGGGTCGTTCGCATCGATCTGGATTTCGATGTGCAGGGCGTGGTGCACGAGCAGGACGGCGCTCGGTGCGCTGGCGGTGCCTTGATGGCC
>NZ_APNK01000084.1 GCF_000732535.1 Salinisphaera hydrothermalis C41B8 | reverse complement strand
TGAACTGGCCCCTGATTTCTGGACAGTGCGATAAGTGGCAAGCTGCTTCGCAAGAGCCATCGGCTCAAGGAGCATTTATGCGACGTAAACGCAGGAATCATTCGGCGGCGTTCAAGGCCAAGGTGGCGCTGGCCGCCGTGCGTGACGAGGGCACGCTGGCCGAGCTGGCGCAGCAGTACGACGTACACCCGAATCAAATCACCCAGTGGAAGCGCCAGCTGATCGAGGGCGCCACCGGCACGTTCGACAAGGGCGCCTCCCAAGCCGATTCGCAGGCCCAGATCACCGAGCTGCACGCCAAGATCGGCGAGCTGAGCATGGAACGCGATTTTTTAGAACGCGGGCTCGCGCGCTTCCCCGGCAAGCGCGGCGGGTCATGATCGCCGCCGATCATGCGCTGCCGATCGTGCGGCAGTGCCAGCTGCTCGATATCGCCCGGTCAACGGTCTACTACCGTGCCGAGGCCGTAAACAATGTCGATGACGAACTGATGAAGCGCATCGATGCCATTCATCTGGAATGGCCGTTCCTCGGCAGCCGCCGCATCGGCGATGCACTGGCGGACGAGGGCCTGATCGTCAATCGCAAGCGCGTCCAGCGTCTGATGCGGATTATGGGGCTGGCGGCCCTGTACCCGAAGCCGCGTACGACCAAGCCGGCGCCCGGGCACCGAATCTACCCGTATCTGCTACGCGATCGGATGATCGACCGGCCGAACCAGGTCTGGTGCGCCGACATCACGTATTTACCGATGGCGCGCGGCTTTTTGTATCTGGTGGCCATTATGGACTGGCATTCCCGCAAGGTCTTGTCGTGGCGTGTGGCCAACACGATGGACGATGACTTCTGTATTGAAGCGCTTGAAGCCGCCATCGCGGCTTATGGCACGCCTGACATATTCAACACGGATCAAGGCAGCCAGTTTACCGGCATCGCGTTCACGGGTGTGCTCAAGCGCGAGGGTATCCAGATCAGCATGGACGGACGCGGGCGCTGGATGGACAACGTGTTCATCGAACGGCTGTGGCGTAGCGTGAAATACGAGGAGGTCTATCTCAAGGCCTACGACAACGCTCGCCAGGCGCGTGCCGGGCTTCGCGTGTACTTCGGTTTCTACAATGCCAAGCGAAAACATCAATCGCTTGAGCGACGGACGCCCGATCAGGTCTACTTCAACGCAGCGCGGCTTCCACAAGCCGCATGAACCAGGCAGCTTGCCACTTAAAAATCGCTGTGGGCTGTCCAGCTCACGGGGTCCACTTCA
>NZ_APNK01000083.1 GCF_000732535.1 Salinisphaera hydrothermalis C41B8 | reverse complement strand
TTCCCAGGACCGCCGGAGCGCCGCTTGATCAAGTCTCCATACACCAGACTTGCATATAGCTCCTTTAGCATTATAAAACGGCACAAAGCGCGCAAAGTCTGTCTGCCGATTTCGCCTATAATTCAATACCTTAGACGGCTCTCGATTTGCTCGGACTGCCGCCCTTCGCGTCTAGCCGGCGTTATGGCGGTCCATGGTACGACGAGCTATACAGGCTCAATGCCTGCCTGCTCGATGAAACGGTTCCATAGGTGCTCGGCAGCCTGCTCCGGCGTGAGCCGATCTGGCTCATTCCCATACATCGGCATCGCAACACTTAAGTACATCTCGTACTCATCGGCCGATACACGATAGCCTCCATTCGCTGAGTTCTCAGCGGCGTTCTCGGCAAACGAGAAGTAAATGTCACCGAGCCCGAACCCTCCAGCAGAGCAATGCACTGTGATATACGCTGCGCCTGGGCGTCGCGCTTGGTTGATCACAGTGCAGCCGAACGACGTTGGATTTCTATCAGCGAAACGCCCCCTAATACCCTCGATCGCATCAATCTCCGAAGTTGCCTTTCGGAAATACTCCTTCATTGCAGAGAATGCTGACTCACGAAACTCACTGCGATCGATCTCGTCGAAATCACGCTGAACTCTGTAGCGCGACTTTGGTCGCCTTGCCGGCTCTTGCTTGGACTCGGAGGCGAAGGTCTCGGAGACACTCTCTTCGTCGTCGATTATTCGCCGGAGCTCCTGCACAACATCCAGGTAGGCATTGTTTGCGTTCGCCCAATTGCTGATCGGCAGCCCGTCCTTCGGTATAGCCTTGAGTCGACGTAGCGCGGGCACCGATTGCCAGTCACAAGGTTCCACGATGATAGGAACCACGCGGGCGTCGCCCGCCTCGTGGCGCTCAAGAGCCCGCGTCATCTCACGCTCAACACAATAGTCGGAGGCGATGAAATCCGGGCTCACGAGCAATAGAAACAAAGATGTTGTTTCCAATTCGCGATCTATTGCTTCATCAATTGCACCGCCGGCAAAAATTTCCCGATCGAACCAAGCTTCAATCCGCTGCTCTCGGCGGAGTGCCGCCAAATGTACGTGAAGCCGCTCAAGCGCGTCTTCGTCTCGATGGGAATACGAGACAAACGCTCTCACTATCTGTTTCTCCAGTCATTCCACACGGCTGCCCTTGCCAAACGCCCCAGGTCAGCCGCCTGCGACTGGCCGGGTCGGGCCATAAATCGAGCACTGTCCTGAGCATTGAGCATTACCTGAGATCGTTGGGCGAACCTTGCGTGTTGTATGGTAATCCCCCCAGAAAAGAGCGCGGGTCATAAGTGGAATTTTCTCGTACCCTGAACCGAGGA
>NZ_APNK01000082.1 GCF_000732535.1 Salinisphaera hydrothermalis C41B8 | reverse complement strand
TCACCCAAGAGCGCGATTATGAGCTGAAAACTTGAAAATCCTAGAGGGATGTTCGGGTCTTGCGTTTTGCCCCACCCCATTTCATCACCGGCGTCTCGCCGTATCTCGTCTTCGGCCGCGCGTACTAAGAGCGCGCAAAAGCTTTCCCGCATAGGCTGCGACGCACCGCACCTGGCAGCGCGTCGCCGGATCTAAATGATCGCAATTTTCGATGATTTTGGCCTGAAATTAGCGCGTTTATTTCTAAAAAATTGAGCATAGAGTAACGGCCATCCAATCACATTCGTCCCCCAGGAGGCGCCCCATGTCCGACCCCTTTGAATCCACCAAGCCTCAGGAACTCGTCGGCTTCATCGGTAAGCACTTCATCTACACCTATGCCAACGGCTGGCAGTACGAGCTGTATGTCAAAAACGACCGCACCATCGATTACCGCATCCACACCGGCATGGTCGGTGGCCGCTGGGTGCGCGATCAGGTCGCCCACATCGTCCGGCTAGGCGAAGGCGTCTACAAGATTTCCTGGGACGAGCCGACCGGCACGTCGGTCAGCGTCGCCTTCAACCTCATCGAGCGGAAGCTGCACGGGGTGATCTTCTTCCCTCAGTGGATATCGCAGGCCCCAAAGAAGACCGTGTGCTTCCAGAACGAGCACATCGAACGGATGCAGGCGTTCCGCGATGCCGGTCCGACCTATCCCAAGCTGGTGATCGACGAGTTTGCCGAGCTGACCTACCTGGAAGATTGCGGCGCCGACAACGAGCAGGTGATCAACTGCGCCCCGGCCGACCTGCCGGAAGGCTACGCCGCGCGCCGCAACTAGGGAACTGGCACGCCGTCGGTCAGCAGCCGGGCCAGCATCCGCACCGCCGGTCCGGCGTGCTCCTCGTCGGCGAAGTCCAGCTCCAGCGGCACCAGCCTGCGCGCACCGGTCTTGAGACGCAGCGCGCGAAGGCGGCCATCGGCCAGCGGATCAGCCAGCATGTGGTGCGGCAGCCACCCGTAACATAGGCCTTGCAGGACCGCACCCAGGGCCGCATCCAGCGTGGTCACCAGCCAGGCTCTGCCCCCACCGTCAGCGGTCGCCTGCGGCGCCATGGCCTGGATATCTACCCGCAGATGCCGGCCCAGCGTGGCCGCACTGATCGCCGCCTCGCGCTGGTTCAGCGGATGTGCCGCATGCGCCACCGCCAGCAGTTCCACCTCGTCCAGGCGCCGGCCAAAGCGCGCCCCGCCACCGGGCATAGCGATAGCCAGGTCATAGGGTTCGAGCAGGGGATCGGGACTAGGCTGGCGCACGGTTTCCAGCAGGTCCACACGCACTAGCGGGTACTGCTGGAGATATGCTCGAAAGTGGTGTACGCGGGAGTTTGAATTAGGCGGCGTATCCGGCTGGAAT
>NZ_APNK01000081.1 GCF_000732535.1 Salinisphaera hydrothermalis C41B8 | reverse complement strand
GGGGTCTATCTTCGGATTCTGCAGGCAGCCGAGGGTGTAGAAATCGGCTAGACTCGATCCCGTGGCGAGGGTGTGGCTCCTGGGGTTCGCATCCGTAGCCGGATGCTCGACTCTGAAATGCCGCCCTCGTCACCTGCATCATCCGGAACGTCTGCCGAGGATGATGCCAGCCGATGGGCCGTGGCTTCCAGATAGACAAGACGCCGGGTGATCCCGGTTTTTTGTGTCTGGAGGTCGAGATGGTGGCGTCGATTCGAGTCGCGGTGGATGTCGGTAGCCGGTTTCATTCGGTGGCCGTGGGTGATCCGACGGGGCAGCTTCTGGATGAGTTCACTATCGATCACCGCCGCGATGGCTTCGAGCGGTTCTTTGCCCGCATCGATGGCTATCAGGCACGCGACGTACGCGTTGCGATGGAAGGCTATGGCGGGTGGGCTCGGCCGCTGGACCAACAGGTGCTGGCGCGGGGCTGGCGGCTGTTCAACGTCAACAATCTCAAGCTGGCGCGGTACAAAGAGATCTTTCCGGCTCCGGCCAAAACTGATGCCATCGATGCCCGGCGCATGCTCGAGCTGTTTGCCTTCGATGGGCAACGGCCTTTGGTTCGTAACGTCTTGGCCGAGATCAACCCGGTCAGCCAAGCCCAGCGGCAACTCAAATATTTGACGCGCCGTCGACGGCATCTAGTGGCCGACCGTGGGTTGAGGCTGACACGGCTACGCGTCGACCTTCAGGCCGTATGTCCCGATCTGTTGGGGCTTACGCGGGCCGTGGATAACCGCTGGTTCCTGCGTTGGCTGACCTGCCGGGACTGCTTGACGGCCTTGCCGCGGCTGCAGGAGAAAACGATCCTGGCGATCCCAAGTATCGGCGCCAAGAAGGCCCCGCGGATCAGGGCATGGCAAAAGCAAGCGACGTTCGGCCCGGACATCGACCTCTATGATCGCGACATCGTGGCCGATGCACAGGCCATTTTGGATCTCGATACCCAACTGACCGACTTGAATCAGCGGATCGACGCGGTGGCCGCCGACTGCTCGATCACCCAGCGCCTACGCTCCATTCCGGGCTTCGGCGTCACCGGTACCGCCGAACTGGCCGGTGAAATCGGCGACCTGGCCCGTTTCAATCATGAAGCCAGCCTGGCGCTCTATCTCGGCATGGCGCCGCTGGACCAAGCCTCAGGGCTGACACGCCGGGGTCGCCCACCCAAATGCGTCAACAGCCGTTGCCAGAACGCGATGATGACCTGTGTCGTCCGGCACATGCGATGCGTGCCGGAGTCACGCGCCTATTACGATCGCAAACGGGCACAGGGCAAACGGCATAACCAAGCGGTTCGGGCGCTGGGGCGCCATCTGACCCGGGTGATCTGGCGCATGCTCACCCAAGAGCGCGATTATGAGCTGAAAACTTGAAAATCCTAGAGGGATGTTCGGGTCTTG
>NZ_APNK01000080.1 GCF_000732535.1 Salinisphaera hydrothermalis C41B8 | reverse complement strand
TTAGACACCATGGATTGACCTGCCCGTCCTCAAGCTCGTGGGTTACGTTGAGGACGGGATCGTTCTCAAGCAGAGCCACATTGAGGAGGGCAGGTCATGGTCGAGTTTAGCGTTTACGTCGGGCTGGATGTCCACAAGGAAACGATCGCGGTGGCGGTGGCAGCCGCTGGTCGCGCCGAGCCGGTTTACCGTGGCGAGATTGCCAATACGCCGACGGCGATCAAACGCCTGATGCACAAGCTGTCGCCGGATGATGAAGTGCTGGGCGTGTGCTACGAAGCCGGGCCGTGCGGCTATGGCCTGCATCGTCAGATCACGCAGATGGGCCACGACTGCATCGTGGTCGCCCCCGGTTTGATGCCGCGCCGCGCCACGGATCGGGTCAAGACCGACCGGCGGGATGCGTTGAGTCTGGCGCGCCTGCATCGCGCCGGTGAACTCGCCCCGGTCTGGGTGCCCGGTGAGGCGCAGGAAGCCATGCGCGACCTCACTCGAGCACGAGAAGATCTCAAGGCGATCGAACGCGTGGCGCGTCAGCGCCTGGGCGCGTTCCTGTTGCGCCACGGTCACGTGTATGACGGCAAGAGCCGCTGGACACAGGCGCATTTCCGCTGGCTCGAGCGACTCCACATGGCTACGCCCGTCCAGCAGATTGTTTTGACGGAATATATCGATACCGTGCACGACGCGCAGCGTCGCGTGGCCGCGCTGACCGAACAGATGCGCCAGGCCTGCGAGACCTGGTCCATGCGCCCGGTCGTCGAGGCCCTCATGGCCTTGCGCGGCATCTCGCTGATCACCGCCATGACCGTGCTGGCCGAGTTGGGCGATATCACCCGCTTTGATTCACCGCGTCAGTTAATGGCCTATCTCGGCCTGGTGCCCAGCGAGCACTCAAGCGGAGGCTCGAAGCGTCAAGGCGGCATCACCAAGACCGGCAACGCTCATGTGCGTCGTGTGCTCGTCGAAGCAGCTTGGGCGTATCGTTTCCCTGCGCGCAAGAGCGCGGTGATACAGCGCCGAGCCGAACAAACGAGCCCCTACGTGCAGGCGATTGCCTGGCAGGCTCAGAAACGGTTATGCGGCCGTTATCGACATCTGATAGGTGCCGGCAAGAACACGCCCCAGGCGACGACTGCGGTAGCCCGTGAACTGGCCGGCTTTATCTGGGCGATCGCCTGTGAAGTACCGGTGAAGACTGCGACGGCCGCTTAAGCGGTACGCGCCATCGCAATCGCCCTGCCGGAGGAGGTTGGCAACGTATGCCCTTGGATCAGAACACGGCCGGCCCGGTTGGAGAATCCTTGGACGGCCTATGGGGCAGCGGGCCTGGTCCGCTGATCCCCGCACTTAGAGCAAGGCAGCTCCGCGACGAAGACATGTCAGGTCGGTACCCAATCCACGTATATCAGAGTGATCTACCGTCGCATCAGCCGCCCGTGTTCTGTTCCAAGGGCATACGCCAGCGCATCGATTATGAATAAGTCATAAGTCGTAGTTGACAGGTCAATCCATATCAGG
>NZ_APNK01000079.1 GCF_000732535.1 Salinisphaera hydrothermalis C41B8 | reverse complement strand
CGCGGCAGCGTCGTCTACGTCGGGAAGCGGCAGGCGGTTTGCCGCTGCGATGTCTATGCCATCTCTGAAGGTAAGGCAGACACACTTTGCGCAACCGCACAAGGCACGATCGTCGCGTTCGAGCCTGCCAGCACGCAGCGCTCATAGCGGTAAGCGCTGGACGGAATCACATGCCTTACGCCACGCATACGGTAGAAAATCAGCCGTCAGAGCTCTACCCCTATGACCCGTACGCACTGGATCAGGTGCTGCACGACGTGGTGACTCAAACTGCTGGCGAGTGGGGGCACAAGCGCTGTTGCGCGCTGTCGCGTATCGCCGGATCAAAAGTTGCTGCCGAGCATGCCGCACGCGCAGAGCGCAACGAGCCCTACCTGGAAACGCATGATCGATTCGGTTCGAGAATCGATCACATTGAACTCGACCCCTCCTGGTACTGGCTGCTCGATCAGGGCCATCAACACGGTATCCATGCGCTGCCCTGGCAGACAAGCCAACCTGGCGCACATACCGTTCGTGCGAGTCTGGCCTATCTATGGGCACAGCTCGACATGGGCGTCATGACGCCGCTATCGACTACGTTGTCGGCGATTGGCCTAGTAGCTAGTCACCCAGCCTTAGCCGAGCGATGGTACGAGCAACTCGTGTCCGACTCATTTGCTCACGGTGCATTGGCTGGCATCACAACGACTGAAAAGCAGGGCGGAACCGATCTCTGGCGGAACAGTACGCATGCAGAGAACGTCGGCGACGGCACGTTCGTGCTAACAGGCCACAAATGGTTCTGTTCATACCCACCGTGTGACGTGTTCATCACACTCGCACGCACTGAAGCCGGCTTGTCTTGCTTCCTTTTCGAAAGCGGCGATCCTGGTTTTCACGTGCAACGCCTCAAGCGCAAAATGGGGACGCGCTCGCTACCTTCGGCCGAAATCGAGTTCGATGGTGTGCAAGCACATCTGATCGGCCATTCCGGCGACGGTCTTCAGATGATCATGTCGATGATCAATCTTGGGCGTTTTGAATGCGTGATGGCCGCCGCAGCCTTGATGCGGGTCGCCTTGGTACAGGCCATACACCATACGCGCCATCGCCATGTTCTCGGTAAGCGTTTATGCGATCAGCCTGTAATGGAGAGCGTGCTCGCAGACCTCGCGCTGGAATCCGAGGCCGCAACCACATTGATGTTGCACATTGCGCAGACCTTCGACGATAAGAATCACGCGCTCGCGCGTTTGCTCACCGCACTGGCCAAGTTTTGGATCTGCAAACGTGCACCCGGCCAAATCAACGAAGCGCTCGAATGCCTGGGCGGCAACGGCTACGTCGAGGAGGCCCTTCTTGCACGTTACTACCGAGATGCACCTCTGAATGCGATATGGGAAGGACCAGGCAACGTGGCGGCCCTCGACGTCGTGCGATGTCTAAAAAGCGATCCTTACTTCGGTGACACCTTCATGGCGCAGTCGCGCGCTGTGCACGGTCTCGACCGTACTCTCGACCAAGCCTTCGACGATATCCATTTCGCAATCAGTGCGATTCAATCTGGCAGTGCACTGCCAATGCAACCGCGTCTATTGGCCGAGCGCATGACCGTCGCTTACCAAGCGGCGCTA
>NZ_APNK01000078.1 GCF_000732535.1 Salinisphaera hydrothermalis C41B8 | reverse complement strand
TCGTAACGCCGACTACTTCTTCCTCAAAATCAAAGCCGCGTTTCCCGGTAAAGTGCGATGAACCGAAAAAAAGGGGCAACAGCAGAAAGCCATTGCGCCAGTTCGCTGCCGCGTAGGCAGCTCAGAAATGAAGCGCGACCATGAGGTTTTCAGTCAGCCGGTTCGCTGCCGCGTAGGCAGCTCAGAAACGGGCTCACGCCAGGCTGGCTGCCGAGCCCGGGTTCGCTGCCGCGTAGGCAGCTCAGAAATCATCCTCGCGGCCGAGGTGGATGCGATCACCGTTCGCTGCCGCGTAGGCAGCTCAGAAAGCCAGCGGAGGGCAGATCGATGAGTAGCGCAGGTTCGCTGCCGCGTAGGCAGCTCAGAAAAGAACGCGGCATCTAGGGCTAGTACGGCGATCGTTCGCTGCCGCGTAGGCAGCTCAGAAAGGCAGTACGAAATCGACGTGCTGATGTATGGCGTTCGCTGCCGCGTAGGCAGCTCAGAAAGGTCTGAAAACCTCAAACTCCGCCGGCATCACGTTCGCTGCCGCGTAGGCAGCTCAGAAAGATACGGCCAGCGTATATCTGCGGCATGCCCGGTTCGCTGCCGCGCAGGCAGCTCAGAAAGCCAACTCCGCTTCCGAGGGTCGCGCCGCGATGTTCGCTGCCGCGTAGGCAGCTCAGAAAACGTGCCGGTGTCGCGCGACGCCGAGTGGTTTGTTCGCTGCCGCGTAGGCAGCTCAGAAAGTTGTCGCCCGCCCCGCCGCCGGTGTCGAGACGTTCGCTGCCGCGTAGGCAGCTCAGAAAGTTTCGCGAGAGCACGGTGACGACGACTTCACGTTCGCTGCCGCGTAGGCAGCTCAGAAAACGGTAGCCTCGACGGCGAACGTTGTCGGATCGTTCGCTGCCGCGTAGGCAGCTCAGAAAGATCGCAGCCGCGGTGCACTTCGAATCGACAAGTTCGCTGCCGCGTAGGCAGCTCAGAAATCAACCTCCCAGGGTGACCGAATGGCCCGCATGTTCGCTGCCGCGTAGGCAGCTCAGAAAGTTCGACTGGCACGAATACGAACACCTGGCCGGTTCGCTGCCGCGTAGGCAGCTCAGAAAGTAATCGCCCATCCACTGATAATTGAGGCCGCGTTCGCTGCCGCGTAGGCAGCTCAGAAACTCGGCCGTAACGATCGGCCAGGACACGCGGGGTTCGCTGCCGCGTAGGCAGCTCAGAAAGTCGCCGGCGAGCGAAAGAAAGCCGAGATCGAGTTCGCTGCCGCGTAGGCAGCTCAGAAATGCCGCGCAAGGGCCGCTGGCTCTACAACCAGGTTCGCTGCCGCGTAGACAGCTCAGAAAACACATGTTCAGGCCTCGAATGGGTTGTAGTCGTTCGCTGCCGCGTAGGCAGCTCAGAAAGGCAATACCAGGTGCCATCTCGGTGCAGCAGCGTTCGCTGCCGCGTAGGCAGCTCAGAAAAAGCACGTGGGCACGGATCTCACGTTGTCCGCGTTCGCTGCCGCGTAGACAGCTCAGAAAACCTCTTGACGAAGACTCGCGTTGTCGTCTGAGTTCGCTGCCGCGTAGGCAGCTCAGAAAGTGATCGTGGGCCAGTTGAAATACAGGGCTTATGTTCGCTGCCGCGTAGGCAGCTCAGAAACCACGCGTTGCGCTCGATGCCCTGGCGGATGTGTTCGCTGCCGCGTAGGCAGCTCAGAAAAGCAGATACAGCGTGACGTGATACCGGCGCGCGTTCGCTGCCGCGTAGGCAGCTCAGAAAAAAAGGTTCTTCGCAGATAAGCGTGAAAGGCGGCGGTGACCGCATGGCTTAAGCTTGGAT
>NZ_APNK01000076.1 GCF_000732535.1 Salinisphaera hydrothermalis C41B8 | reverse complement strand
CCCAGACAAACACACGCCCGCGCCGCCGCTACACCGCGGCCTTTCGACGTCAGGTGGTCGAAGAGACGTTGTCGGACGCGGCCTCCGTGTCGGCGGTCGCCCGGCGTCATGATCTGAACACCAATCTGGTGTTCAAATGGCGCAAGCACTACCGGGAGGCCGGGGTTGTCGGCGAGACGGACAAGCCTGCCCTCGTGCCGATCCGCCTGGCGAGGCCGGCAACGGTCGCCGAACCCGAGGTTGGTGCATCGCACGCCAACGCGACAGGCCGTATCGATCTTGTCCTGGCCGGTGGTCATCGGATGACCCTGACCGGCACCGTGGATGCCGCGTTGGTGCGTAGCGTATTGGCGGTCTTGACGTGATCGGCCTACCCGCCGGCACCCGGATCTGGCTGATAGCCGGCGCCACGGACATGCGACGCGGCTTCGACGGTCTGTCGGCTCAGGTGCAGACCACCCTGGAGACCGATCCATTCTCCGGCCACCTGTTTGTCTTCCGGGGACGGCGTGGCGATCGGATCAAGATCCTGTGGTGGGACGGCGACGGCTTGTGCCTGTTTTACAAGCGCCTCGAGTCGGGCCGGTTTGTGTGGCCGCGTGCCGAGGCCGGCGCGGTGCACTTGAGTGCCGCCCAGCTGTCGATGCTGCTCGAGGGCATCGACTGGCGGCGACCGAAGCGCACACAAAAACCCATGAAAGCCGTGTAAAAACAGTATTCTTACTCGACATCCCGGTATAATATCCGGGTGGACAGCACCCCCGATATCCGGCCCGACGATTCCGCCGTTCTGCGCCGGATGCTGGCCGAGACGCGGGCGCAACTGGCCGAACGCGAGACCGAGATCACGCGACTGCGGGGCCAGCTGTCGCATCGCGAGGCCCAGCTCGAGAAACTGAAGTTCGAGCTGGCCCGCCTGAAGCGACAGCGCTTCGGACGGCGTTCGGAAAAACTCGACGGTGAGATCGCCCAGCTGGAGCTGCTCATCGAGGAACTCGAGACCCCGGTCGTATCCCCGGCGCCCGTTGATCGTTCAGCGCCTTCGAGGCGTCGCCCGGTCCGCCAGGCCTTGCCGGCCCATCTGCCCCGTGAATCGATCGTGCACGCGTGCGACTGTGTCTGCCCGGACTGCGGCGGGGCGTTGCGCGCGATCGGTGAAGACGTCAGCGAGATCCTGGAGTACGTCCCCGAACACTGGCAGGTCATCCGCCACGTGCGGCCCAAACACGCCTGTGATCATTGTGACACGGTGATGCAGGCGCCGGCCGTCTCCCGCCCGATCGTCAATGGCTACGCCGGTCCGGGCCTTTTAGCCCATGTGCTCGTGAGCAAGTATGCGGACCATTTGCCGCTGTACCGGCAATCGAAGATCTATGCCCGCGACGGCGTCGAACTGGACGTCTCGACGCTCGCCGACTGGGTCGGTCAGGCCAGTGCGCTGGTCCGGCCGCTGGTCGAGGCGATCGGCGATCACGTCATGGCCGCGACCAAGCTGCATGCCGACGACACGCCGGTGCCGGTGCTCGCCCCGGGCCGGGGCCGCACGAAGACCGGGCGGCTGTGGACCTATGTCCGGGATGATCGGGCCAGCGCCGATGCGACACCGCCGGCGGTGTGCTTCCGTTATACCCCGGATCGCAAGGGCGAACGCCCGCGCGCTCACCTGAAGCCCTTTGCCGGGGCGCTGCAGGCCGACGGCTATGCCGGTTTCCACCATCTCTATGCCCGGGGTGTGATCGTCGAGGTGGGCTGCTGGGCCCACGTCCGCCGCAAGTTCTACGATATCCATCAGGCCATGGCCTCGCCGATCGCGGCGGATATCCTGGAACGCATCGCGGATCTCTATCAGGTCGAATCTGCGATCCGCGGCCAGCCCCCGGCGGATCGGCGCGCCGCCCGACAGGCTCGGGCCGGACCGATGTTGACCGCGCTGAAACAACAACTCAATACGGCCTTGCATCAGGTCTCGGCGAAATCCCCCCTGGCGACGGCGATCAAATACGCCCTGTCCCGCTGGCCGGCGTTGACGCGCTATCGGGACGACGGCGTGCTCGAGATCGACAACAACATCGCCGAGCGGGCGTTGCGCTGCGTGGCCCTGGGGCGAAAAAACTACCTGTTCGCCGGCGCCGATAGCGGCGGCGAGCGCGCCGCGGCGATCTATACCCTGATCGGCACCGCCCAGCTCAACGGCGTCAATCCGGAAGCGTATCTGCGACATGTCCTCGAGCGGATCGCCGATCTGCCGGTCCATCGCATCAGCGAACTGCTGCCGTGGCACGTCAAGGACGCGCTTACCCCCGAGGCCCCATCGGCCTGACCGGCGCCGGTCGCGTCAAGCGGTAGCGGTAGCGGCCGGATGCTTAC
>NZ_APNK01000075.1 GCF_000732535.1 Salinisphaera hydrothermalis C41B8 | reverse complement strand
GCCGCACAATGTATTGGCTGCTGCGCGTGGACATGCGTATCAACACTCAACGATGACATAGCCATGAAATCGGCGATCTCCCGCTCGATCTCCAAGTCAACTTATTACGCTTTCTCGAGGATCACCGCATCGAGCGGCTGGGGGCCAGCACATCGGTCGACGTCAATGTCCGTGTGATCGCCGCTTCCCACGTAAATCTGGAGCAAGCGGTGGCCGACGGCCGCTTCCGGGAAGATCTCTACTACCGGCTCAATGTGCTCCGGCTGAAAGTGCCGCCGCTCAGGGAACGGGACGGCGACGTTCGACGATTAGCCCAATGCTTTTTTGATCAATTTCGGGCCGAAGCCCATCCGCGCGTGCGCGGCTTTACCCACGGCGCCCTGCAGAGCATGGAAAACCACAGCTGGCCGGGTAACGTGCGCGAACTCATCAATCGGGTGCGCCACGCCATGGTGATGGGCGAGCATCCCCTGATCACCGCCGCCGATCTGGGTCTGACGCCCAACGGGCCGCCGGCCGAATTAACGCTCGATCAAGTTCGCGACGAGGCCGAGCGACACGCGGTCGAAAATGCTTTGCGACGTGTGCCCAACAATCTGTCGGAAGCCGCGCGCCAGCTCGGTATCTCGCGCGTCACCCTTTATCGCCTGATACAGAAACACGATTTACGAACATGAAAAATACATCGATTTTAAAAAAAAACTCACATCCAGCGGCTCTATCGATAAGTTGATAACAACACGACGCTGCGCGCCTGTTCAAAATTCGGATACCGCGCCGATGCGTTCGAGTGTCTTCAACCCATAACAAGAGGCGAATACAACACTCCAGCCATAAACCATTGCGGAATCGTCCACAGAAAACGGAACTCCGGTCTGCCTTCCACGCTAGCGGTGGTCGAACAGTGGGCCGTTGCCAATATTAAATCGCATCATGCGTGAGGTAAGCGCGTGGCTATTCAAAAAAAAATCGTCATTACGATGGGGCTGGCCGGGTTCGCATCCTGGCCCGGAACGGGTTGGACAGCCGATAACGCGGCAGCCGACACACTGGATCGGCTGGAGCAGCAGATCGCGGCGCAACAAGCGCGTATCGACGCTCAGCAAGAAGCGTTGAACCACGAACAAAAACAGCTGCAGGCCACGCGTGCCCAACTCGAGAGTCTTCGTGGCCGCGGCGGACCGCCGCAAAATAGCGCCGGGCCCCAGACGGCCGTGGGTCAGGCGCCCTCCCCGGAAGCCGCCAACCACCCGGATACGGCGGCAGTGTCTCAGCAAACCAGCTTATTGACACCCAAAGGTCACGTCGTGCTGGAGCCCTCGGTGGAATACCAGTACAGCTCCAACAACCAGGTCTCGTTGATTGGGTATACCGTTATCCCGGCCATCACGATCGGCCTGATCGATGTACGCAAAGTGAACCAGAGCCTTGTCATCGGCGCCCTGACGGGGCGTTACGGCCTGACCAATCGGCTGGAATTCGAGCTCAAGGCGCCGTATGTCTATCGCGAACAGCAGTCCTCGGCTCGCCCGCTGGCAACTCCGTCGTCACAGAACGAGGTATTCAACGCCAGTGGCAACGATATCGGCGATATCGAAGTCGCCTTGCGCTATCAATTCAATCAGGGCGGGCCGGGCATGCCCTACTTCATCGGCGGCCTGCGCGGGATTCTGCCGACCGGCAAAAGCCCGTTCGACGTCAAATATGCGCCGGCGTCATCGTCGCAGGCCGGAACGCTGACCCAGGAAGAGCTGCCGACCGGCGCCGGGTTCTATGGGATTCAGCCCAGCCTGACCGCGATCTATCCGTCCGACCCCGTGGTGTTTTTCGGCGGGGTCAGTTATCTGCATAACTTCCCCAGCGACATCAACAAACGGATTGGCAGCACGTACATCGGCCGGGTGGACCCGGGTGATCAGATCCAGTTCAACTTCGGCATGGGGCTCGCGCTCAACGATCGATCGTCGTTCAGCATTGGCTACCAACACACCTTTGTCGACAAGACCAAGTACAACGGCAGCGCGCCGCCCGGCGCAATCAGCGCGCAACTCGGGCAACTGCTGATCGGCTACTCGTATCGGATTGGGCCCACCAGCAGCCTCAATCTTTCACTCGGGGCCGGCGTCACATCCGACACGCCGGATGTGGATATCAACCTTCGCGTGCCGTTTACATTTTAAGCGCTAGGGTCTGTTGAGGTTTCGTGCGAGCGCCGCGTTGGCGTCCGCAAATCGTGTCCGGCAAGGCGCGAGTCGCCGCGTCGTGGCGTGCCACGACCCAGACTCGCAACGCCGCCGGGCGCGATTTGCGGCCCAACCCGAAGGGACAAGCGCTGTTTTGCGGCAATACAGCGTTATAGCTCTCTCGCGTAGAACAACTACGCCACGTTCGCTACGCCTCGTCTTGCCGCAAAACAGCGCTTGGCGCGGACTCGCACGAAAC
>NZ_APNK01000074.1 GCF_000732535.1 Salinisphaera hydrothermalis C41B8 | reverse complement strand
AGCGACGGGGCTTTTTCGTTTGGAGCCTGGCGGTGACCTACTCTCACATGGGGAGACCCCACACTACCATCGGCGCTGAGCGGTTTCACTTCCGAGTTCGGAATGGGTTCGGGTGGTTCCCACTCGCTATGGCCGCCAGGCAAACTGGAACAATCGGGTTTGTAATCGAACACTGTATCGCGTGGCGCAAAAGCGCTTGAGCGTTATATGACCAAGCCTCACGGGCCATTAGTACCAGTAAGCTGAATACGTTGCCGTACTTACACACCTGGCCTATCAACGTCCTCGTCTCGGACGACCCTTAAGAGCTCTCAAGGAGCTAGCGAGATCTCATCTTGAGGTGGGCTTCGCGCTTAGATGCTTTCAGCGCTTATCCCTTCCGTACGTAGCTACCCGGCAATGCCACGGGCGTGACAACCGGAACACCAGAGGTACGTCCAACCCGGTCCTCTCGTACTAAGGTCAGATCCTCTCAAATCTCGAACGCCTACGGCAGATAGGGACCGAACTGTCTCACGACGTTCTAAACCCAGCTCGCGTACCACTTTAAATGGCGAACAGCCATACCCTTGGGACCTGCTTCAGCCCCAGGATGTGATGAGCCGACATCGAGGTGCCAAACTCCTCCGTCGATGTGGACTCTTGGGAGGAATCAGCCTGTTATCCCCGGCGTACCTTTTATCCGTTGAGCGATGGCCCTTCCATACAGAACCACCGGATCACTAAGACCTACTTTCGTACCTGCTCGACCCGTCGGTCTCACAGTCAAGCACCCTTTTGCCTTTACACTCGTTGCACGATTTCCGACCGTGCTGAGGGTACCTTTGCACTCCTCCGTTACTCTTTGGGAGGAGACCGCCCCAGTCAAACTACCTACCATACACTGTCCCTGATCCCGATAAGGGACCTAGGTTAGAACCTCGAACATTTCAGGGCGGTATTTCAAGGGTGGCTCCACGCTGGCTAGCGCCAACGCTTCAAAGCCTCCCGCCTATCCTACACAAAAATATTCAAGATCCAGTGCAAAGCTGTAGTAAAGGTGCACGGGGTCTTTCCGTCTTGCCGCAGGAACACTGCATCTTCACAGCAATTTCGATTTCACTGAGTCTCGGGTGGAGACAGTGTGGCCATCGTTACGCCATTCGTGCAGGTCGGAACTTACCCGACAAGGAATTTCGCTACCTTAGGACCGTTATAGTTACGGCCGCCGTTTACCGGGGCTTCGATCAAGAGCTTCGCCGAAGCTAACCCCATCACTTAACCTTCCGGCACCGGGCAGGCGTCACACCCTATACATCCACTTACGTGTTAGCAGAGTGCTGTGTTTTTAGTAAACAGTCGCAGCCACCTGGTCTCTGCGGCCCCGTCCAGCTATACCCGCAAGGGGCTTCACCTACTGGGGGCGCACCTTCTCCCGAAGTTACGGTGCCATTTTGCCGAATTCCTTCACCCGAGTTGTCTCATACGCCTTAGGATTCTCACCTTATCCACCTGTGTCGGTTTGGGGTACGGTCTGCTTAACCTGAAGCTTAGAGGTTTTTCCTGGAAGCCTGGTATCAGCTACTTCGCGCCCTTGGGCACTCGTCATCGCTTCTCGGCATTAGCCCTCCGGATTTGCCTGGAAGACCTGCCTACAAGCTTAAACCGGGATAACCATCACCCGGCTAGCCTAACCTTCTTCGTCACCCCATCGCAGTTAAGCGAGGTACGGGAATATTAACCCGTTTCCCATCGACTACGCCTCTCGGCCTCGCCTTAGGAGCCGACTCACCCTGCGCCGAATAGCGTTGCGCAGGAAACCTTGGATTTTCGGCGGGCAGGTTTTTCACCTGCCTTATCGTTACTCACGTCAGCATTCGCACTTCTGATACCTCCAGCATGCCTCACGGCACACCTTCACGGCCTACAGAACGCTCCTCTACCACTTGTGATAAATCACAAGTCCGCAGCTTCGGTGCATGGCTTTAGCCCCGTTATATCTTCCGCGCGGGCCGACTAGATCAGTGAGCTATTACGCTTTCTTTAAAGGATGGCTGCTTCTAAGCCAACCTCCTGACTGTCTGTGCCTTCCCACATCGTTTGCCACTTAGCCATGACTTGGGGACCTTAGCTGGCGGTCTGGGTTGTTTCCCTTTCCACTACGGAAGTTAGCTCTCGCAGTGTGTCTCCCGTGCTTACACTTGTCGGTATTCGGAGTTTGCTTCGGTTTGGTAAATCCTTATGGACCCCCTAGCCGATACAGTGCTCTACCCCCGACAGTGATACACGAGGCGCTACCTAAATAGCTTTCGAGGAGAACCAGCTATCTCCGGGCTTGATTAGCCTTTCACTCCTATCCACAGTTCATCCCCTAATTTTTCAACATTAGTGGGTTCGGGCCTCCAGTCGGTGTTACCCGACCTTCACCCTGACCATGGATAGATCGCCCGGTTTCGGGTCTACTCCCAGCAACTATGCGCCCTATTAAGACTCGGTTTCCCTACGCTTCCCCTACACGGTTAAGCTTGCTACTGAGAAGTAAGTCGCTGACCCATTATACAAAAGGTACGCCATCACCCGACGAATCGGGCTCTGACTGCTTGTACGCACACGGTTTCAGGTTCTATTTCACTCCCCTCACCGGGGTTCTTTTCGCCTTTCCCTCACGGTACTGGTTCACTATCGGTCGACAGAGAGTATTTAGCCTTGGAGGATGGTCCCCCCATGTTCAAGCAGGGTTTCTCGTGCCCCGCCCTACTCGATTTCACTTCGAATGCCCTTTCGTGTACGGGGCTTTCACCCTCTATGGCGTGCCTTTCCTGGACACTTCCACTAGAACAATCGAAGCTTAAGGGCTGTTCCCGTTTCGCTCGCCGCTACTCAGGGAATCTCAATTGATTTCTTTTCCTTCGGGTACTTAGATGTTTCAGTTCCCCGAGTTTGCCTCCCATGGCTATGTATTCACCATGGGATACTTGCCTCACAGCAAGTGGGTTTCCCCATTCGGAAATCTCCGGGTCAAAGTCTGTTTGCCGACTTACCGAAGCTTATCGCAGGCTACTACGTCCTTCATCGCCTTCTGTCGCCAAGGCATCCACCGTGTGCGCTTGGTCACTTGGTCATATAACCTCAAGCGCTCTCGCACTCGAAGTCTATGAGCAACTCATACATTCTTCGCTAAAAGAATGCAGTGTTCGATTACAATCCGATTGTTAAAGAGCGGTGATCGAAATCACAACAAACGA
>NZ_APNK01000073.1 GCF_000732535.1 Salinisphaera hydrothermalis C41B8 | reverse complement strand
CCGATGGCTCTTGCGAAGCAGCTTGCCACTTATCGCACTGTCCAGAAATCAGGGGCCAGTTCATACCGCTGCCGTATTACACACTCGGCACCGACGGCTTTGGCCGGTCCGACACTCGGCCGGCGCTACGCGACTTCTTTGAGGTCGACCGACGCTGGGTCACGGTCACAGCACTTAAGGCACTGGCGGATCAAGGCGAGATACCGCGCGAGAAAGTCTCCGAGGCGATTCACAAGTACGGCATCAGCCCCGACAAACCAGATCCGGTGACGGTCTAACGACGCCGATATGCACGACCGTAGTTTTTACGAGATCCAAATATCGTAATTCATTGATTGAGGTTTTAATGTCGGCGCAGGAAATCAAGGTCCCGGATATCGGCGATTTCGACTCGGTCGAAGTCATCGAAGTGCTGGTCTCCGAGGGCGATACGGTCGAACAAGAACAACCGCTGATCACGCTGGAGTCCGACAAGGCGACACTCGAAGTGCCGTCGACCGTGGCCGGCAAGATCACCGAACTCAAGGTCTCCGAAGGCAGTACCGTCTCCGAAGGCGATGTGATCGCCATGATCGAAGCCGGCGAGGAATCCGGTGGCGACGAGTCGCAGGATGATGGCGACGAGCAGGCCCAGGAGTCGGGCGACGATGCCTCCGAGGACGAATCCTCGGAAGCAACCGAACAGGCCTCCGGCGACGAACAGTCGGGCGGCGGCGAGACCGTCGAGGTCAAGGTCCCCGACATCGGCGATTTCGATTCGGTCGAAGTCATCGAAGTGCTGGTTTCCGAAGGCGACGAAGTCGAGAAGGAACAGCCGCTGATCACGCTGGAATCAGACAAGGCGACCCTCGAAGTCCCCTCGACCGAAGCGGGCACGATCAGCGAACTGAAGGTCTCCGAAGGCAGCACTGTCTCGGAAGGCGATGTCATCGCCCTGCTCCAGTCGGCCGGCGGGTCCAAGTCAAGCGGCGGCGACAAGAAGCCGGAACCCGGCACCGCCTCGCAGGACGACAAGCCGGTCGAGGCCGACGTCAGCGGCGGCGATCCGTCCAAGCTCAAGTCGGTCGACGAAGAGCGTTTCGGCAAGGCCCACGCCTCGCCGAGCGTGCGCAAGTACGCCCGCGAGCTTGGCGCGGATCTCGGCAACGTCAAGGGCTCCGGCCACAAGGGCCGCATCACCTTCGAGGACGTCCAGTCCTATGTGAAGGGTGCGCTGGATCAGGTCCAGAGCGGCAAGGGCGCCGGTACGGCCGCACCCGCCGGCGGTGGTGGCGTGCCCGCCCAGCCGGACATCGACTTCAGCCAGTTCGGCGAAGTCGAAGTCACTGAGCTACCGCGCATCCGCAAGATCTCGGCCAAGGCGGTGCACAAGAACTGGCTGCTCATCCCGCATGTCACCCAGTTCGACAATGCCGACATCACCGAAATGGAAGCCTTCCGCCAGGCCAACAAGGAAAAGGCCAAGGCCGACGGCGTCAAGCTCACGCCGCTCGCCTTCCTGCTGAAAGCCTCGGCGGCCGCGCTCAAGAAGTTCCCGGATCTCAACAGTTCGCTCACCGCGGACGGCGAGCATCTGGTGCACAAGAAGTACGTCAACATCGCCGTGGCGGTCGATACCCCCAACGGCCTGCTCATGCCGGTCATCAAGGACGTCGACAAGAAAGGCATCTACCAGATCGCCCGCGATCTGGTAGATGTCTCCGGCCGCGCCCGCGAAGGCAAGATCAAGGGCGACGACATGAAAGGCGCCTGCTTCTCGATCTCCAGCCTGGGTGGGGTTGGCGGCACGGCGTTCACGCCGATCGTCAACTCGCCGGAAGTCGGCATCCTGGGCGTGTCCAAGCATAGCTGGCAGCCGGTCTGGAACGGTTCCGAGTTCGAGCCGCGTCTGCTGCTGCCGCTGTCGTTCTCCTACGACCACCGTGTGATCGACGGGGCCAAGGCGGCGCGGATCACGGGGTTCATCAGCGAGAAGCTGTCGGACCTGCGGACGTTGTTGCTCTAGGACGACAGAACCGCGCCCTTCCGAAGCTTCCAACTCAGTCCATAGCAAAGGAGCTCATGATGAAACTTTACTACGCAACGGGTACGTGCTCGCTCGCTCCCCGCATTGTGGCGCACGAGCTTGATATTGAACTCGACTCAGAGAAGGTCGATATCAAGAAGCACGTAACAGAGACCGAAGCGGACTACCTCCAAATCAATCCCAAGGGCTATGTGCCAGCACTTGAACTGGAGAACGGCGAGCTGCTAACCGAAGGCGTCGCCATCATGCAATATATGGTGAATTCGGTAGCGTCTCAGCAGCTAGTTCCGTCGCAAGATGATCTCCAATATTTCCGGCTCCAAGGATGGCTGACCTTCATCAGCACTGAGCTGCACAAGATGTTTAGCCCATGGCTTTTTCATCCGGAGTATGGATCCGAAGCTCAACGCGTTGCGACGCAGAAAATCTGTGAGCGCTTCTCCTTCATTAACGGCCACTTGGAAGCCAATGCCTACCTTCTAGGAGAGATGTTCACCCTTGCAGACATCTATCTCTACACCATCTCAAGATGGTCTGATCTATTTAGAATATCGCTCTCACCATATCCTAAGCTGAAAGCTTACCTAAACGGCCTAGGGGACCGTTCAACGTTTAAGCTAGCCATGAATTCCGAAGGGATAGTCTAAATGAGCAATGGTTCTTGGGCGGTCAGTACCGCTCAATGTGTGAGAAGGCTGGCCAGCAGTACGAGGCACAAGCTCTAGCTGCAAGCCCACTTTTTAGATGCCGCTCGGCTGTCAATTTAATTTCTGGCCAGCTCGAAAATTGTTCGACCAGTAGGTCCACTTCTGGCCGGAAGCAGAAGCAGGCGGTCATCTTTAATCCGCGCTTGGCTCTTCTCGCTGAGGCGACTGCGATGCAGCGCCTTGGGCTGCTGTAACTATGCGACTACTAACTGAGGTGGTAGCCAAGCCATCATTGCAGAGTTAGTACAGAAAAATTTTTGCAACGGACTACCACAAATTTGTCGACATTATCGCCCCCTTTTAAAATCCTAGAGTTAGAGGCAACATTGCGACGGTCTGTATTGTTAATGGACGGACTTTATTGTCGGTTTTCAAAGTTGAAAACCAACAATAAAGTCTGTCGATAAGAAGCCGCTAATGCATTGATTTCTTTAGCCTGAGATATGCTCGAAAGTGGTGTACGCGGGAGTTTGAATTAGGCGGCGTATCCGGCTGGAAT
>NZ_APNK01000072.1 GCF_000732535.1 Salinisphaera hydrothermalis C41B8 | reverse complement strand
CCGCCGGAGCGCCGCTTGATCAAGTCTCCATACACCAGACTTGCATATAGCTCCCGAGAAGATTCAAGCTACCTATTTTTAGTTTCTAACCGCCACGTATTCGTTGATCCAGACCATCAAATTTCGCTCGTATTTACCAAAAGAGAAGAAAACTCCGGTGAGCCGGTACTAGGCAGTTTGACTCGAATATCACCGTTCGAATTCGCAGGCGGATACGTGGCTCATCCTGATCCAGATGTTGATCTTGCATGCGTCAATATATCGTCGTTCGGAACACCCGACCTAGGGCTTTATTTTCGGCATTACACCTACGAAAAATTTTTTGAACATTTGCCTCAAAATCTCTCGATAGGTCAAGAAGCGTTCTTTATCGGATATCCCGAAAATAGATTTGACGTTACACATAATTTGCCGTTAATGCGTAAGGGCGTTATCGCTTCAGCTCCAAATGTGAATTTCAATGGAAAAGAAGAATTTCTTCTGGATGCGCAAGTATTTCAAGGGTCTAGCGGTAGCCCCGTATTTGCAGCAGTAAACGGTGAGCACAAAATAATCGGCGTAATTTCGCAAACTATGATTAAAAACTCGCGAGTTGAGGCTATTCCTGTTGGTACGGCGCTGGGCGTGCAGCAAGTTATAGGGCTTGGTGTCGTTCTAAAAGCCTCTTCCGTAAAGGGGTTATTAGATCATGCCGCACATAGCGTCGGATTTAACTCAGCCTAACAGGATGCTCCAGTTGACCGCCCAAAGCGCTGCCGCGCTTCGGCCGACAACTGAGCTTCGGCGTTATAAGGTGCACGAGTGAGGTCGGAAATATATAAAGACCACTACGAGTTTGAGTGGGAGCACCGTTCGTACTTGTCCCGGTCGCTAAATGTGCCAATCGCTGTGTCGACGATCATTGGTAGCGCTGCTGCTGTCATGATCCAAAAATTTCCGTACCAAGTCGGGTTTTTTACCTATTTTTTCATCGTGCTGGTAGCCGTTTCGGTGATTTTCATTGCATTAGCCGCGCTGTTTCTTTTCAAGGCGTTCGTAGGTTACGAATACGCGCGCGTTCCCACGCCGCTAACCTTGAAGTGTCACTACGACAAGCTCAATGCCTGGCACAAAAAGTACGGCGATGGTGAATCTGCCGCTGAGAGAAAATTTGAAGAAAGCTTTAACATCCGGCTAGGTGAGGCAACTGAAAAAATGCCGCTAATAATAAGCGTAAGTCGGGATATTTGTATCGCTGCAACGCGGCGCTCGCCATTTCATTGTTATTCCTGGCATTTTCTGCAGTCCCGTATATTTATACCAATATCAATCGCCAAGACAAAACATATAACGTACGGTTAATATCTGACGAAGCTACTCACCCGAACCGAGGTCAGGAAATGAACATCCCCGAGGAAGACGAGCCGACTGAAGACAAGGATCGCCCGGCCGAACCGACTATGCCGCCAAATGAAAACATCAAAGAGCACAACGTCCGGCCTAAGACGAATCAGCCGTCAGATAAGGAAGACGATTAGTTGCGCTTATAACAAGTCGCTGCAGTGGACCAACCAAAGCGCTGTCGCGCTTTGGGTTTCCCTCCGCAGCCTTCGGCTGCTCCGGCGGCAACTGAGCTAGGGCGTTGGGCGCCAAGCTAGCGTAGTTGCATGGGTCCGATTCGAGTATCTCCACTTTTGATTGTGCTCGCCTTATGCGCATGCGGTGACTCCGCATGGACTAGCTGGTCTTCAGCTTCTGTTCCGCGACATATCCAGGGGTCCTATACCCGATTCGCTGGAGAACCTCGACGGCTCGGCCCAAAGAAAGTAATCGTCTTATCGAACCGCGTTATATATAAAACGTATATCGAACAAGATGACGGATGGCGTACCACAAGTAGCAAGGTCTGCGGCGGATCTAGTAATCGCAATGGCAAGCAGTATTCCGTATGGCTAGGCTTCCTCGGCAAATGTGACGGCAATCGTTATCTTAAAATCGAGAATAATAGCCAAAGAAGCTTTGATATCGAGGAGCATGTGGTTGTTACCCAGACTGCCGGTGCCGATCATGAGGGCCGGTTAAATTGGCAGGGTGTCTACAGGAAAAGGCATTGACGCCCAACGGTTCGCTGCAGTTGACCGCCCAAAGCGCTGCCGCGCTTAGGTCGCCAACTGAGCTTAGGCATTAGCCAGAGGAGAGCCATGCATATTCCAATATCTCGCGATCCAACTCGATCGATATCGGTAGATCCGCATAGGACGATATCTATTGATCCGAGGCGATCTATATCGAAAGATCCAAATCGTACTATTTCTATAGATCCTTTTAGGACAATATCAATCGATCCAAGGCGGACTATATCCATTGATCCTAATAGGATGATATCAATAGATCCTCATAGAACAATTTCGATTGACCCAAGACGGACGACATCGATTGATCCCAACCGATCCATTAGTATCGATCCGATTCGTTCGTTGCAAATTCCAGGGAAATATATTTTTGACCTGAACCACAACACTGTCGGCTTTACGGTGTCTGCGAATGAGAGGGTCATGCTCTTGTTCGACACGAACCGGAATTGGACGGGATTTGCAGTCTCTAATAACCACGATGGTTACAACCAGTTCGATATCAATAGGAATTGGTTGGCGTTTTGGGCTTCCTCGGGAGCAGGAAATTTCAATGTATTTGACCTAAACAAGCGGTGGACTCATTTCACAACTTGACGAAAATCATGGCTAACAAGTCGCGTCACTCGGACGCACTAAAGTGCGCCGGTGCGCTCGGGCGTTAGGAGAGCAAAGATGCCTCAGCCTCTTTCCAGAGTGAATCCGAATGCCAGCATTATGATAGGGAATGCTGGAGATAGGCCTTTGCTTCGCCATCCTGAATTAGCAGCGTTGGCTGCCGAGGCTATTGCGTCTTGGGCCAACGTTGAAAGCTTCATGCTCAAGCTATTCGTTGAAATGTTTGGTGGTAATGAAGCGTTGGCTACCAACATCTTTCTGTCTTTGAATAATCAGTCGGCAAAAAACGACGCCATCAGGGCTGCCGCCGACTCATTTTTCGAAAATGGATCAGATGAGCTGGCAGTTTTCCGAGCACTTTTAGCTATAAGCAAGACGAATGAGAAAGATCGAAACAAGTTGGCTCATTGGACTTGGGGCGATAGCCCTAATCTCCCGGACGCACTTTTGTTAATTGACCCAAGGACAACAATTGGTGACCTGGATAAAGCAAGCGTGTATGTGTATCGGGAGAACGATTTCCGCAGCATCATTGACGCCAATGACCGGCTCTGTGGCTTTGGGCTCCAGTTCAAATTTGTCATTTCTGGGCATGTTGCCAATCGGGATGGCGAACTGTTGAGAGAGTTAATGAATGAGCCTGAGATCAGCCAGCGGGTTGGGGGATAAACTCCTAACAATTCGGTGGATTCAACTTCAAACTGCAACGCAGAGGCCTTTTCGCCGGAATTCGCGGGGAGCGCCATTCGCGGCAGGCCACGCGCTCCACCCTCGATGGCCAGCGGGTTACCCGTAACTTTTTTGCTCGGCGCGAAGGGGCTCAGCCGAGCTGCTATCGATCTATTCCCCGATCTGTCTTCGGATCGCCGCCTCGTCGATGACCGACCATACCGTTTTGATCCGCGAATCGACGAATTCGTAGAACACGTTCTCGGTGAACTGGATGCGCCGGCCGTTGATCGGGAGGCCGAAGAGCTCGCCCGTCGGCGTGCAGTCGAAGTCGAGCCGGCTACCCACGTAGGGCGGGTCGACGGTGAGGAGTTGAATATCGAACTGCAGGTCTGGGAGGCGTGGGGTCTATCTTCGGATTCTGCAGGCAGCCGAGGGTGTAGAAATCGGCTAGACTCGATCCCGT
>NZ_APNK01000071.1 GCF_000732535.1 Salinisphaera hydrothermalis C41B8 | reverse complement strand
GGGGTCAATTTTCAATCGGCGTTTCAAGACCAAAAGGGGTCACTTTTCAGTCGGCGTTGACACGTACTCCGTGTGGTGTGCGGAACTGGTGATGAATATCGACATTCAGGATATGGCCAACCGGCTCACAACGTCGGACATCGGCAAGACTGTTCACACCGTGCAGATAGTGGAAGTGGGTGCTGTCAACGATGTTCTCTTGGATCTCGCGCCATTCTGTATCGACCTCCCAATACTGTCGGCGATAGCGCGACCAACCCGAGGCGCGCCATTCCTCTAATACCGGTACGTCGAACGAAGGCGGTTCGCCGCAAGGGTGGTACCAAGCGCAAATCGTGCCGTTACGTTCTTTAATCGGTAGCGCCTCAATATGGCGGCCATTAAGCTTGGCGTCCGGACTATACGGAATAGCCACACACTGGCCGTTGCCATCGTATTGCCATCCGTGGAAAGGACAGTGCAGTACGCCGTCACAAACCGTACCGCCATGGCCGAGATGGGCGCCGAGATGATGGCAGTACGCCTGCATCAAATGAGGCTGTCTCTCCTCGTCACGCCATAGCACGAACTCCCGGCCAAACGCGTGAAAGGGGCGCACATGACGAACCCCTAGCTCGTTGCTATAGCACACCTGAAACCACCCAAATGCGTAGTCCGCTTGCTTAGCCATAGATCCTCCCACTCGACCTTATTGCGTTCTCGAATCATTCGATGACGCTACTTTCGGATACAGGCTAGAGCGCATCGAGTGCGTATTGCAAGAAGAACTGAATGATGGTTCACTATTTATATGCCATATCGTCGAACGAAAAAAATGGAATCGCGTCTCGCCGAGCGCCGTGCACGGATTCTCGGTGCCGCACGCAACCTCGTGGCCGAAGCCGGCTACAGCGCTGTCAGCGTGCCCGCGATTGCGAAACGTGCGGGCGTATCGACCGGTCTGATCTATAACTACTTCGACTCGAAGGCCGTATTGTTCGATGAGCTCTTTCGGAGCGCGACCGAACATGAGATCGAAGCCTGTGAAGCTGCGGCTCGCCAGCCTGGCAGTGCGCGCGAGCGTATCGGCTATGTCATTGAAACGTTCGCGCATCGTGCGCTGGCCGCACGCCAGCTGGCCTGGGCGTTGCTCGCCGAGCCCGTCGAGACCGAGATCGAACAGGACCGCCTACGCTTTCGAGCGCCGTACCGGCGCCTCTTTGCAGCCCTCATACGAGAGGGGATCAATGACGGCGAAATCGCCGACCAGGACGAGGATGTTGTCGCGGCCGCCATGGTCGGGGGCATCGTGGAAGCACTGATTGGACCACTGAGTGAACCACCCGAGGTCGGTGACGAAGACCGGTTGATACACACGATTGTCAGCTATTGCGCGAACGCGCTCGGTTCGATACCCGAGCCGAGTGAGCTGGGGATGGCCCCGTATCATGACTGACTTTACACAGGATCCGCCCCGGGTCCGGAACCGATTTCTGAGTGATCTGGCATTGCGTCATACGCTCGAACGCGTACTACCTGCGGAAATATTCGCCGAAGCTACGAGTGCATTCACGACGATGGGCCGGTGCGCGGCTAGTGTGATGCCGTCGCTGGCGGACAAGGCTGAGCGCAATCCGCCACACCATGTGCCCTACGACGCATGGGGAAACCGAATCGATGACATACAGGTCGAGGATGCTTGGCTTGAGCTGGTGCGTATCGGGCAGGAAGCAGGGTTAGTGGCCATGCCCCATCAGGCGCATTTTGGCCGTTACGCTCGCGTCGTGCAGGCTGGATTGGTCAACCTGTTCGATCCCGCGAGCGCGGTCGCGACTTGCCCCTTGGTGATGACCGACGGCGCGGCGCATGTGCTTTCGCAGCATGACCCGGAACTCGCCTCGCGTTACGTGCCGCGATTGACCGCGCGCCGCGACGCCTGGACTGCGGGGCAATGGATGACCGAAAAAGAAGGTGGGTCTGATGTGAGCCGCAGTAGCACAGTCGCCCGGCCCAATGGCGACGGCTCATGGTCGCTTCACGGTACTAAATGGTTTACGTCGGCAACCACGGCCGACGTGGCGCTGGCGTTGGCACGTACCGAGAACGCATCTGAAGGCAGCGCGGGCCTATCGTTGTTTCTACTCGAGCTGCGCACGACCGACGGTCACTGGAATGGTATCAAGGTGCGCCGCTTGAAGGATAAGCTTGGCACGCACGCCTTGCCGACCGCTGAGTTGGATCTCGTCGGTGCGATTGCACATCCAGTCGGTGAGCTCGGCCGTGGCACTGCCAAGCTCGGCGGTTTGCTCAATATCGCGCGACTTTGGGCGTCACTCGGTGGCCCGGCCGGGGTCGGTTATCTGCTGGATTTGGCACGCGACTACGCCCAGCGCCGCTATACGTTCGGCTCGTTTCTGTGTCACAACCCAGTCCATCAGCGCTGGCTCGCGCGGATTGCTGCCGAATATGAAGCAATGATCGCATTGAACATGGAAGCCGCACTCGCGATCGGTAGTGCGGAGCACGGTGGCGACACTTTGATGTCGCGCTTGCTCGCGCCGTTGACCAAGCTGGCCTGTGCGCGGGAGAGCATCTGGGCGGCCAGTGAGCTGGTCGAGAGCTTCGGCGGGGCCGGCTATGTTGAAGACACCGGCATTCCGCGTGTGTTTCGCAACATCCACGTTCACTGTATCTGGGAAGGCACGACCTCGGTGCTGGCGCACGATGTCATGCGAGTACTCGCCCATTCCGAATACGGCGAGGCCTTCATGGCGGATCTACGGCGCCGATATGCTGGCATTTCGATTGACGCGCTGGACGGCGTCAAGGCGCGCATCGACGACGCGATTCGTCAGCTGCGACCCATGGTCGCTCAACCAAAAACTTGCGATGCGCGGCGTCTGGCGTGGGGTATGGCGCGAACTTACCAGGCATTGTTGCTCGCCGAAGCGGCGCAGTGGCAGCTATCGTGCAAGCTGGATGATAGGGGTCTCGTGGCCGCCGAATTATTTGCTCGCTCGCCGCTCGTCGAAGCAGATATGAGCGACGTGCCGGATTCAATGGTCGCCGGCCTCGCCAACGGCAACGTGGCAGATTCAGCGTTGGATATTGCCGGCTGAGCAAACGCCCGTGACTTTCAAGCTTGCTGGATTTCGGTGTCGAGCGCATCTTCGATGCACCGGCGATATTGATCGAGGCCGATCTCGTTGCGGCCGAACATCAGATAATCGTTAGCTCGGGACCTGAAGCCGGCCTGCATTGTTTCGCACGTTTCCAGGTCTTCGTTTACCGCCGCCTTAAATAAATCGATATTGGCCTCCCAGAAGGGCCGTTTACTGAGTTGGTCTTGGCCCGCAACGTGAGTGATTTCGATGCGGCTACGCTCAGGACCAATGGGAAAGATCTGCAGCAAGCTGAAGTGGCTTTTCTCCACGAAGAATGTGGCGACGGGGAAGATCGTGTAGATGATCGTAGCGTTTGGACGCAATGACCAGTGCTCTCTAGGCTGGTTTGCGAGATCACGGATACTGCGCTTGGGCGCCACACCCCGGAAGTGACGTTCGAAGCGATCGCACAGCGCGAGATTGTGAATGAACAGCCAATTCGTGCTGTCTCGATGCAATACCGCAAAGTGATAGTTCTCGAGGAATTGTTCGACGCCACTTTTCCAATTGAAAGCGCCTTCCCAGCTTTCGCGACGATAGTACGTGTATTCCTCGAACCCGTAGGCTGCGAATTCGTTATCCAAGGACGGGCCGAGAAAGGCTGGTACATCGGGTATGGCGCCAGCCTCACCTAGAGGGTCAGGTATCGCCCAGATGAAGCCATGGTGTTCGGCGCAGGGAAGTGACGTCAACGGTCGGTCAGCTTTATCAAGGTTCGGGAAGCTACGTGCCTGGTCGGGCACGTTCGTGAGCAGACCGTCGAGCTGATAGCACCAGCCGTGGTAAGGGCATCGAAATCGGGATAATCCGCTGCCTTCGCTTTCCTGCAACAAAGCTGCGCCTCGATGTCGGCAGACGTTGATATGGACCTTTGCTTTACCCTGTTCGTCTCGTACCACGATGACCGGGGTGCCCATTAAGTCTTTGGCGACGTAGTCCCCCGGCTGCGCGATTTCGGACGCGTGGGCTACGATTAACGGTTGGCGACGAATCATTTGCCACTCTCGTTGGTAGCGGCCGGGATCGAAGTAGTCGCGCACAGGCCATTGTGTCTCGGACTGACCGACTTCGGTCTCTTTCCGCTGTTCACGCTCAAGCGCTTTATCAATCAAACGATTCTGTTCTGCTTGTTCCATAACAGCCGCCTCTAAATAATTACTTCGGGAAAGCGCGCTCGATAATCTGGCGCGCGGTCTGGCCGGGCGGGACATGACCAAACAGCGAGCCGCGCATGGCGTCCAAACGCGTGCGCAAAAAGTTGTCGTGCACATGCGGTGGTGCGAGTTGGAGGAGTAGCGCCGCTTGGTAAGCGACGGTCATGCGCTCGGCCAATAGACGCGGTTGCATTGGCAGTGC
>NZ_APNK01000070.1 GCF_000732535.1 Salinisphaera hydrothermalis C41B8 | reverse complement strand
GTGAGGTCGTATCTTGACCACCCGCACAGCCTCAAAACAGAGGGGGCGCCCGGACGCTTACCCCATATCTACAACCTGATCAAACAAGGCCAATTCCCAAAGCCCATGCGCCTGGGCGTACGGGCCGTCGGCTGGGACTCGCGCGAAATCGATGAGTGGATCGCCGAACGGCTCAAAGCGCGCGTTTGACGCGGCCCAATCCGAGCGTTTCGAGGCGTGGTGCCATGCAGGTGATGTCCATCATTTCGACCAAAGGTGGGGTCGGCAAAACGACTACGGCGGCGAACCTGGCGGGCTTCGCGGCCGATGCGGGCCTACGCGTGCTGTTGCTGGACGCCGACGTGCAGCCGACGCTGTCCAGTTACTTCGAGCTTACCGAGCGCGCGACCGGTGGTGTCTATGAATTGCTGGCCTTCAACGAGCAGGACACTACCCGTCTGATTAGCCATACCACGATCGATGGCCTGGATGTCGTGCTCTCCAATGATGACCAAGGGCAATTGAATACCCTGTTGTTGCATGCGCCGGATGGACGACTACGGCTACGCCATCTACTGCCCGTCTTCCGGCCCCACTATGACCTGTTACTTGTCGACACCCAAGGGACACGCAGCGTGCTCCTGGAAACGGCGGTGCTCGCCGCCGATGTCGTCCTGTCGCCGGTCACCCCCGAGATCCTGGCCGCACGTGAGCTCCACCGCGGCACCTTGCGGCTGCTCGAAGACATCGCATCGTATCGACACCTGGGCATCGTCTTGCCGCCATTGAATCTGCTGATCAATCGCATTCCACCCGTCTCGGCGAACGCGCGGACGATCCAGCAAGCTTTGCGACAGCTCTTTCACGAAGAAAACGGCATCTCGATACTGGAAACCGTCATTCCGGCCATCGAGGCCTATCCGCGGGCTGCGACGCGCAATCTGCCGGTCCATCGCGTGGAACACCGCCGACCGTCCGGGCGGGTTGCGCCCGCGGCGCTGGAGACCGTCCGGGCCTTGGCCGGCGAATTGTTTCCGCACTGGCAGGACCGATTCGCCACGGTCACCGGCCGAGCGCACCGGAGGGCATCCCATGACGAGCGCTTCTGATCCAAACCGCCGGCTCGCCCGGTTTCGGCCCCTGATCGATCACGCATTCCGTGAGGGCTGGGCGGTGCAACACATGCCGGGCGGCCAGCTGCGGTTCATGAAACCGGGTCTGCCAACTATCAGCACCGGCTCAACCTCCATTGACGATCCAGCCAGTTATCAGACTGAAACGTTCAGGCCGCAGCGCCGGCTATTGGCGGGACGATCGATCACAGACGGCGGACCCGACGGAGGCATTCATGGCTGAACTGACGCCGGATAATATGGCGCGCAAGCTACAAGCCGAAGGGTTTACGCGGCCTCGCCCGACCGCCGATAGGTTGAGTGATCCGATCGCCGACACGCCGATGACCGTCACGCTCGATCAATTGCGGCCCTATGATCTGAATCCGCGCGTGACCCGTAATCCCCGATACGATGCCATCAAGTCCTCGATCCGCGAGCGTGGACTCGATGCGCCACCCCCGATCACCCGACGCCCGAACGACACCGCCTACATGATTCGCAACGGGGGCAATACGCGCCTGGCGATTTTGCGCGAGTTGTGGGCCGAGACCGAAGACGAACGCTTTTTCCGGATTCCCTGCCTGTTCCGGCCGTGGACGGCGCGCGGTGAAATCGTCGCGTTGACCGGCCATCTCGCCGAAAACGAGTTACACGGCGGGCTCACCCTCATCGAACGCGCGCTGGGCATCGAAAAGGCGCGGACGCTTTACGAGCAGGAAACCGGGCAATCGCTGTCGCAGTCGGCGCTCGCCCGGCGCCTGACGGCCGACGGCTATCCTATTTCACAATCCCATCTCAGTCGCCTGCAGGATGCCGTGCGCTATCTGCTGCCCGCGATTCCGACGGTGCTTTACGCCGGGCTCGGACGGCCCCAGGTCGAGCGGCTGGCCACCCTACGCAAGGCCGGCGAACGACTCTGGGAGACATATGCGACCGATCCACACCCGGCCGCCGCCTTCCCTGATCTGTTCCAAGAAGTATTGGGCGCATTCGACAGTGCGCCGGAGGCGTTTTCGATCGAAGCCGTCCAGGATGAGCTGATCGGGCAAATGGCCGAACGACTCGATGCCGATTACGACGTGCTGGCTTTGGCGTTGGACCAGACCGAACGCCGACATCGAATATTACGCCAGGCTCCCGCGGACATCGGCCCGCATTTCAAAGCTGGCACGAGGCCGTCCCAAGCGCCCAGTGCACGGGTGGACGAGTCACAAAGCAAGCCCGCTGCACAGCCGTCGACTGCGACCGACACCGCTCCGGCGGACAAACCGGCCACCACGTCACAGCCGACGTTATCGATACCGAGAAAAGCCGGCGCACAACAAAATTCGGACCCGCATACCCCCATTGTCTCGCCGACACCGGAGCAGGAGCCGCTACGATCGGGACCGGCCCGGACGAACGACACGATGGGCGGTGCATGCCCCCTCGTCGAAACCACGGCCTTACGCTCGGCTTATGTGCAAGCCGACAAGCCCACTCCCGCCGCCGATGTCTGGTCCATCGACCCAGATCTGGAGACACCGGATCGCCTGCGTCGCCGTATTGCACAGCTGGCCCAAGATATCGCTACGGAAGCCGGCACAGCCGATACCATCGAATCCGTGAACGACGGCATCGGCTTTCGTTGTCGTGCCCCAAGGGGCGCGACGGATACCGACGCGTGCCCTGGATTCGCTTGGGCGATACTGAGTCTACTCTACGCATTGAGTACGGGCTATCGACTCGACCACGGCGGGTCCGCACCCGATGCTCTGCCGCTGACCCATACCATCGGCGCCCTGTTGCTGGGCAACCCACTGGGCGACGCAGTGCCGACAACGCGCCTGAGCGACGAGAGCCTATGCAAACTATTTCGGTTGGTGAGACTCGCCCGCCGCTTAAAGGCACTGGATAGCGATCGGCCGCCCCACGCCGAACCGGCCACTGGGCGTTGAACCGGACGCGTGCGATGTCGGGACCGCATCCCCTCAACCAGGCCGTCATCGCTCAAGCGCTACACGATTTGCGCAATGGGCAGTTACGGCGCTGCAAGAGCATGGGCTTCGGCGATTCAGACTTGGACGCGCTCAAACACCCCGAAATGGTGAGCCTACTCGCCAACGCCCGCGTGTCGTGGTGTACGGTTCAGGTCAATCGTGAGGTCCTGCAACGCCTGCTGCGTCAGGCCGATGACATCGAAGCGGAAATCGCGATGATCGATCGCATGCTACGCGTCGGTGCGAGTACAGAGATGATCACTCGGTATTTCGGTTTGACCCATCAGGAAATCGCGCTACGCCGGGACATCCTGGGCCTGCCGAAGCGCCGCGGCCGCCATCCGGTGTTGACCGAAGAACAAGACGTCACCCTCTGGCAGCAGTGGCGCCCGGCCTTGAGGCAACGCGACATCGCACTCAACGACGACAAAGCGATGCTCGGGTTGGCGATGGAGCTGGCCGAATCGCTCGATCTACCCATGTCCGTGATCTGGGCGACGATCCGCAGTTGGGTCGATCAAGGGCTTGTGTAGTCGACGCGAGCAAGCCTGTCTCCCGGCCACAAAGGTATGCGGCGCCGTCTGCTCTCGATTGCCAACCTTATAACCCGGTCCTCAGTCTCATCAAGCCCTTACGTGCGTTCGTCCTATCCCGTACAGCGCGCGTGCCCACGCGGGCACCGCGTCGCTCGCGCTGTGTAACTGGCCGTGCCGGAACGTTAACACCCATCGCGGCGGGGCGGCTTCTTTGGAGCTATCATAGATCTGCGCGAGGTCTGCCAAGCCGATGGCCTCCCGAATGTACTGGGCGCTCCGCTCATACCGCGCACGGATCTTGTCTTCGGGCACGTCATGACCGCCTTGCGATACGCGCCATCGAACACGCGCCACCGATAGGTCGGCGCTTTCCACATTGACGTGAAAGAGTACGACCCGGAATCCCGCCTCTTTCGCCGCGTGAACCAAATCCAGCTTGCTTGGATGAGAAAAGACAGTCTCTGTCACGAAGGAGGCGCCAGCAGCCAAATGCCCAGCCCGCATTTCTGCGGCTATTTCGGCCGCACGGTAGGCATCCAGTTCTTCTCCCTCAATCTGCCGCTGTTTGAGAATCTCATCAGCATTGATGAACGGCGCGTAGGTGTGTGGCCTGATCCGGATGTCGTATAAGGTCGACTTGCCGGCCCCATTCGGGCCGGCAAGCACGTACATCGTGGGCCTTGGCTCCAACGATTAGGTCCCGAGATCGCCCTTAGCGAAACCCGCTTCGCGTTGACGCTTGCCCAATTGCCTGAAGAACTCGACTTCCGTATCGCTGGCGTTTTCCATGAGCACCTCGTGCTCAACGTCATAAACCGCGCGCTCGTAAGAACCCAGCTCGTCGGGCGATATCTCGCCGCGCAGCGCCGATTTGATCTTTTTGTCATCAAAGGTCGGGGCCTGCTCAATCGCTTGACCCAGCCGCAGCCAATGCTCGATTTGAGCCTGCAGCGTTCGTGACATGATGCCTGCTTCCTTACGGGCATCGCTGATCGTGGACTCCGAGAGCCGGACACTCTGTGTGGCCATGACATGCCTCCTTGCTATGCCACAGAACCGCGCAAGCACCACTGCTCGCACTTTGACCACAATTTACCACACTTGCGTCTTGATGGTAATCAAAATACCAGGGCAACCCCGCGCTGGCGGACTTCAGGGGCATACCGGTTGCTCGGTTTCATAGCGCCAGCATCTCAAGCGTTGGAGCGGGTAATCCCGGGGCGATTCACCCATTATGCGACTCGCATAAATTCAACGCGTCGACCTGATATGGATTGACCTGTCAACTACGACTTATGACTTATTCATAATCGATGCGCTGGCGTA
>NZ_APNK01000069.1 GCF_000732535.1 Salinisphaera hydrothermalis C41B8 | reverse complement strand
TACTTCTTCCTCAAAATCAAAGCCGCGTTTCCCGGTAAAGTGCGATGAACCAAATAAAAGCCCTGCAGGTGAGAACAGCCGTCGGTGCGCAGGCGCGTGGCCTGTTCGACATCTTCGACGCCTTCGGCGGTGATCTGAATGCTCAGACTCTGGCCGAGCGTGGTAATCGCCTTGACGATCGCCTGGGCCTCGGCGTCGTGACAGATCTCCTTGACGAAGCTCTTGTCGATCTTGATCCGGTCGAAGGCGAACGAACGGAGGTAATGCAACGATGAATAACCGGTACCGAAATCGTCGAGCACGATCTTCACCCCCAGTGACTTGAGAGTTTCCAGCAGGCGGATATTCTTGCGCGACGCATCGAGCAGAATGGATTCGGTGATTTCCAATTCCAATCGATGCGGCGGCAGGCCGGAGCTGGCGAGCGCTTCACGCACCTGATCCACCAGCGCATGGTCGTCGAACTGAACCGGCGAGAGATTAACCGCGATCGTTGCCTCACACCCCCACCCCGCCGCTTCCGTACAGGCCTGCATGAGTACACGTGCACCGATGGCACGGATCAGACCGGTTTCCTCGGCGACAGGGATGAACTCCAGCGGCGGCACCACCCCGCGCTCGGGATGATGCCAGCGTAGCAAGGCTTCCATGCCCGACACCGTGAGACTGTCGGACGCCATGATCGGCTGATAATAGAGAACGAATTCATCGGCCTCGAGCGCGCGTCGCAGATCCACTTCCAGATCGAGGCGGCGCCGTGCCGCGCGGTGCAGTTCGGCATGAAAGATCGAACAGGCCCCCTTGCCACCGCGCTTGGCGTCATAGAGCGCCAGATCGGCACAACGCAACAACTCCTCGGTATTATCGATATCGCCGTTGGAGATCACCAGCCCGATGCTGATGCCGGACTGCACGATATGTTCATCGACCCCCATCGGCGCTTGCATCGTCTCGATCAGACGTCGGGCGAGCGCTTCCAACGCGTCTATATCACGACAGCGGGGCACGACCACGCAGAATTCGTCACCACCAATACGGGCGAGCGTGGCCGGTTCGTCGAGCGCACCACGCAGCCGCGCAGCAACCTGGACAAGCAGTTGATCGCCCACCGGGTGGCCGAGCACGTCGTTGATGTTCTTGAAGTTGTCCAGATCGATAAGCAACAGGCCGACGCGCGCTTCGTCGTAATCGCTGGCGGCCAACGCCTGTGCCAGACGCTTGTTGAACAGCGTCCGATTGGGCAAGTGCGTGAGCGCATCGTGGTGCGCCATGAAATGAATCTTTTCGTTGGCGCGATATTCTTCAGTGACGTCTTCGACCAAATACATCAGATTGGCGCCGCCGCCGATCTCGTCGGCAACGCGCAGCACGCGACATTTCAACTGGACGGCGCCATCCGCGGAGTCCACGCCAATCCGGAGCTCGCGGCAATCGTCGTCCTCCAGCGTCTTGAGTGCGACGCCACGCAGGCGTTCGACGATCGTGCTGGCATCGATGGTCGGCGCCGTCATGGCATGTTGCTTAGCCGCGTTGTCCACGAGAATCTGGCCAGTCTGGCCATCCTCCACCAGCACGCGAATCGGAATGTTGCCAATCACATTATCGAGAAAGGCGGACAGCGAACGCGATTCGCGGTAGCGGTGTTCGGCCAATCGCTTGGCCGCCAGAATCTCGTTCTCGTGTTCCTTGCGGCCCGTTATGTCACGCGTGATCTTGGCGTAGCCGATCAATCGTCCCTGCTCGCGCAGCGGCATGATGATCACATGGGCCCAGAACGCCGCCCCATCAGCTCGATAACGCCAGCCTTCTTCCTGATACGGCCCTTGCTCGCGCGCACGGGCGAGCGCGGTTTCGGGCAGGCCGCGCGCGCGATCGGCCGCACTGTAGAACATCGAGAAATGCCGACCCAATAAACCGTCGGCGTCGTAGCCCTTGATGGTTTTCACGCCGGTCGGATTGGCGCTCGTAATAATGCCTTCAAGGTCCAGCATGAGAATCGCGTACAGCGTGACGCCCTGAAACAGCAGCCGAAACTGGCGTTCGGCCAGCCGGGTCTTGTCGTTGCGCCACGTCTTGCCGCATTCGCGTTCGATCACGGCAAAGCCCGTCAGGCGGCCGGCGTCATAGACCGCCTCGATTACGCCGTAAACGAGAAAGCGGCTGCCGTCGCATCGACGGCGCCAGAATCGACCTTCGTGCCGGCCGTGCTCGCGCGCCAAGAGCAACGCCTCGGCCGGCGCGATCCCGGTCGGCGTCGGATCGTGCAGGCGATTCACGAATACGCCGAGGATCTCGTGCTCGGCGTATCCCGTGAGCTTTTGCGCCCCCGCATTCCAGGAGCGGACATGGCCATCGGCATCGAGCATGTAGATCGCGTGCTCGGTCATGCCGTCTACGAAATGCGTTGGGTCTGTGGTGTTTGGATCGGAAGCGTGCATTCCAGCCTGTAAGGCCAGCGATATTATGCCGTCTTATCGGCGAGCAACCGTAGCACTTGAACCACTCCGACGGTCACGCCAAGGCCATTCGTTGGCCTGGCCAAACGGCAACCTCGGACGGATCAACCTCCGCCGGCTAGTGCGATCGAGCGACATGGCGCCTGCTCTAGTGGCAACAGGCACCGCATTAGTCGTTATGTGTTTCCACGTGGCCGCCGAACTGATTGCGCATCGCCGACTGCAGCTTGTCACCGAAACTCGGCGTGTGGCGGGAGCGGAACCGCGCAAACAACGCCGCTGACAGAACGTTCGCCGGCACCGCCTGTTCGACCGCGGCATTGACCGTCCAACGCCCCTCGCCCGAATCGGAAACCTCGCCGGTGAACTCATTGAGGCTCTGATCTTCGGCCAACGCGATGGACGTCAAATCCAGCAACCACGAAGAGATCACGCTGCCTCGACGCCACACCTCGGCGATATCGGCAAGATTGAGGTCGAAACGCTCGTCCTCCGGCAGGAAATCGGCGGTACGATTCTTGAGAATATCGAAGCCTTCGGCATAGGCCGCCATCATGCCGTACTCGATGCCGTTGTGGACCATCTTGACGAAGTGGCCGGAGCCCGCCGGACCACAATACAGATAGCCCTGTTCGGCGCGGGGATCGAGCGTCTCGCTGCGTCCCGGCGTGCTTTCAATATCACCGGTACCGGGCGCCAGGGTGGCGAAAATCGGGTCGAGCCGTTCGGCGTTGTCCTGCTCGCCGCCGATCATCAGGCAAAAGCCGCGTTCGCGGCCCCATACACCGCCCGAAACGCCGACATCCATGTAACGGATATCACGTTCGGCCAGCGTACGGGCACGGCGGACGTCGTCCTTGAAATTGGCGTTGCCGCCATCGATCAGCGTATCACCGGCATCGAGCATCGGCGCCAGTTCCGCAATGGCGTTTTCGGTGACCTCGCCCGCCGGCAGCATCAGCCAGAGCGTGCGCGGTTTGGGCAGCGCCTCGACCATCGCAGCCAGCGAGTCGGCGCCTTGACCACCGGCCTCGGTGATGCGGCGCACTGCTTCGGCACTGGTGTCGTAGACCACGCATTCATGACCCGAATCCATCAGGCGACACGCGATGTTGCCGCCCATGCGGCCGAGCCCGAGTACTCCGATTTTCACGAAGACCTCCTTATTGCCGAATCGCCGAGAGCCCCGGCGATTCCGGTTCACTGCCATACGAAAGCGCCATTCTACAGAGCGCACCAAGCACTGAGGCGTGCCTCGCCTCAGCGATTGCGCTCGTCGCGCTCGCGGCTACTTCAACTTGTCCTGGGTATGATGCTTGAAGTCGCTGGCATCGTGGCGTTCGTGCAACTGTTCCGCTTCGTCGCCCCACAGGCGGTTAACCATGCGACCGCGCTGCACCGCCGGCCGCGCATCGATGGCCTGGGCCCAGCGCTGCACGTGCTCGTATTCCTGTACTTGCAGAAATTCGGCGGCGTTATAGACCCGACCCAGCGCCAACGCGCCGTACCAAGGCCAGGTCGCAATATCGGCGATGGTGTATTCATCGCCGGCCAGGTACGTGTTGTCGGCCAGCCGTCGATCGAGCACGTCGAGCTGGCGCTTGGCCTCCATGGCAAAACGATCGATGGCGTATTCGATTTTTTCTGGCGCGTAGTTATAGAAATGACCGAAACCACCGCCGAGATACGGCGCGCTGCCCATCTGCCAGAACAGCCAGTTCAGCGTTTCGGTCCGTACGTCCGGATCGCTGGGCAGAAATGCGCCGAAGCGTTCGGCCAGATACAGCAGGATGGCACCGGATTCGAAGACGCGCCGCGGCTCTCCGAGGCTGTGATCGACCAGCACCGGAATCTTGGAGTTCGGGTTAACCGCCACGTAACCGCTGGAGAATTGTTCCCCGTCGCCGATACGGATCGGCCACGCGTCATATTCGGCCTCGCCGTAGCCGGCCTCAAGCAATTCCTCGAACAGCGTGGTCACCTTCACCCCATTAGGGGTCGCCAGCGAATATAACTGGTACGGATGCTTGCCGACCGGTAGTTCGGCCTCGTAACGCGCGCCCGCATAGGGACGGTTGATACTGGCGAACTGGCCGCCGCTTTCTTTTTCCCAGGTCCAGACCTTCGGGGGCGTGTAGTCGCTCGAATCGTTCATTAGAAATGACTGCAGAGTACAAAGGCAGTCAGTGTACTACTCGCGCCTAGCGGATTCATGGCCGCCATGACTGTTCAGTCAACTAGGGGTTTGCCCTTAAGACCTATTGTCAGCCCGCTCCATCATCAATAGCCCGCCGGCCGGGCCGTTATAGACGGTCTAGACCATAAGACGCCGCCGCAATCGGTCGCGCTTTTCATGGATGCCGTATTTGCTGAGATACTCGAATTCCACGACCGCGAACGCGTGGTCAGAACGTTACAGCTCATCGAAGGACAGTCGCGAACGCTCACACTGAGCGAGCCTGGTGGCGACTGGACACTTACAGCCGCTCGTCTATGGCTCGAGGACGATGCGAGCACCGTCGTACTCGAGGCCAGCGAACCGCAGTGGGCGACGATCGATCTCCCCGACTCGGGTCTGGCTCTCACCGCTACGGCAGAGCGCGAAACGCTGCTCTTCGACGGCATCGCCCCGGTGGTGGCATCCGATACCACACCGCCCGATCGACGACGCTTCCATATCCCCGAACGCCTGCGCGTGGAGAACAAGCGTGCAGGTGTGCGTCTGCCGTTTCTCAAGGGGATGTCCGCGCGTTTCGAAGCGCGCGGCCGCAACGGAAAGACGGACCTCGTGGCGCGCGTGATCGACTTGTCGATCGGCGGTTGCCAGATCGAGTTGCCGGTTGCTGCGGCCTTGACGCTGGATATCGGCGGCACCGCGCTGGACATCGCAATCGAGTTTCCAAATGGAGACCGGCTGGAAGCCAGTGCGGTGGCGCGCTATGTGCGGATACTGGGCACGGGCGGTATGGCCCGTGTCGGCCTTGCACTTGAAGCACTCGGCGACGAACGGCGACAGCAGCTCTGGCTGTGGCTGCACGAGATCGAGATGGAAATTGCACTCCGGCGCGGCGAACGCAGTGCCGCCCGCGAGTCCGGTGGGCTTTTTCGGCCACGGGGGGGCGCGCGACGCACCGGTCGGACGGATGTTGCCGCCATCGCCCGCCGCGCAAATCACGCCCATGCATAAATCGCTTCTGGTCGTGGCTCGAAATCTGTCGCACGCCGCGCTGGCCGTGCGAACCGACGAGCCGTTGCCGGCCGCATCGATGCTCGCAGGCGCCGAGCGACTTTGCAGTCTGCTTCTCGAGGATCGGCAGGGCTTCCTGTTCACTCTCGCATCAATGACCGAACAACCGCCGCTGATTCAGCACAGCCTCGCGTTCGCGGGCCGGCTCGCCGACCTCGTGGTGGCGGAACCGGAAATCGACCTCAGGCCGCGAGATATTGCACTTGCCGCGCTGTTGCACGATTTGCAGGTGGTTCGTCGCGTGCAATATCCGGCCGCCACGCTGGCCGACGTGCGCCGCGAACCGGCGGTGCGAAGCGGGCAGCATATACCCCCCATGCGCGATCGCCTGTGCACACAGCCCGAACTCGATACGACGGCGATCCGGTGTATGTTCGCCGGCCTAGGTGTGACCTCTCAGTAGATTGTTCATCCGAGCCGCAAGCCTTGAAGCTGATGGGT
>NZ_APNK01000068.1 GCF_000732535.1 Salinisphaera hydrothermalis C41B8 | reverse complement strand
CGAGATCCCCAGCCATTCTTTTATCCGCCAAACCAGTTGTTGGCGGGACTGGACACCTAGGACATATCGGTGATTCATCCGTTCTTTGCCCTCGAAACAGATCCCGCGGAGCCATTCGAGTTGCGAGCTGTCCCGATCGACCTGAACGCCCCCGTCGCCATTCCAGGAGCGCTAAGCGCGGGATGCGCAACCACCCGGCGACGCGCTCTGGCGAACCTCGCGCACCGACGGCCCCGAGACGTGCCGCCCGCATACGGCATGAGGAATACGATTGATCGCTGTGTTCTTGCGGGGCCGCGCCGCCCCAACACGAAGTAACAGGCGTTCGCAACGGCGAGGCGAGGGCCCGGCTCGGGCCGCCGATCGTCGGCGGCCCGAACACCAATGACGACTACTGCATGTCGAGGACGATACGTCCTTCGATGTCGCCCGCGCGCATGCGATCGAGAATGGCGTTGATGTTCTCGATCCTGTCGCTGCTCACCGTGGCCCGCACAATGCCGTCGCCCGCCAGATCCAGCGCTTCCTGAAGATCCAGCCGGGTGCCGACGATCGAGCCGCGCACCGTGATGCCGTTGAGCACCATGTCGAAAATCGACAGATCGAATTTCCCGGGCGGCAAGCCATTCAACGCGACGGTGCCGCCGCGACGCACCACTTCGAGCGCTTGACTGAACGCGATTTCCGATACAGCGGTGACCAGCGCGCCATGGGCGCCGCCGATCGCCTCCTTGATGACCGTCCCCGGATCCTGTTTCTTCGCGTTGACGGTCAACTCGGCGCCCAGGCGCTCGGCCAGCTGCAGTTTGTCGTCCGCTACATCAATAGCCACGACCCGCATGCCCATCGCCCGGGCATACTGAACCGCCAGATGCCCGAGCCCGCCAATGCCCGAGATCGAAACCCACTGGCCGGGCCGGACCTCGCTCATCTTCAAGCCTTTGTAGACCGTGACGCCGGCACACAGGATCGGGGCAATCTCCAGAAAATCGCTCTTGTCCGGGAGATGCCCGACATAATCGGCATCGGCCAGAACATAATCGGCGTAGCCGCCGTCCACGCTGTAACCGGCGTTTTCTTGGGATTCGCATAGCGTCTCCCAGCCGCCGAGACAATGCTCGCAGTAGCCGCAGGCGCTATAGAGCCACGGCACGCCAATGCGATCGCCTTCCTTGAGATGCTTGACGCCCTTGCCCACGGCATCAACGAAGCCCACGCCCTCGTGGCCGGGGATGAACGGCGGCTCGGGCTTGACCGGCCAGTCGCCTTCCACCGCGTGCAAATCGGTATGACAGACCCCGGACGCCTGAACCCGCATCAATACCTGACCCGGGCCAACTTCCGGCACCGGCACTTCACGAATGTCCAGCGGTTCCTTGAAGGCGGGGACAACGGCTGCTTTCATCATTCTCATGATTCACTCCTCTCGTTTTTTATCTGACACGCTGTGAGCGCGTCCCTGGCCGGAACACGCGCGGCCAAGGTCCTGGGGTTTCTCGTGCGGACACCGCGCCCGCTCTTATCCGACGAGGCGCGACGGCTTGGATGGCAAGCCGTCGCTGTCGCTCGGTTGTGTCGAGCCGCCATACCCGTTCGCCAACCCTTGGCGGCCGCGTCTCCCCGTTTTCGGACCATCACGGGCGCGGGCTCGCACGAAGCCTCAACACGCCCTAGAACAAGCCGGCCGGCTCGTCCGAATACGACACCAGCTGACACTTGGTCTGCTGGTAGTGCTCGAGCGCTTGCTTGTGCGTCTCGCGGCCGATACCCGAGCGCTTGTAACCGCCGAATGCGGCATGCGCCGGATACTGGTGATAGCAGTTCACCCAGACCCGGCCCGCCTGAATGCGGCGGGTGACGCGATGGGCCCGATTGATATCGCCGGTCCACACGCCGGCACCGAGGCCGAACTCGGTGTGGTTGGCGATCGAGATGGCCTCGGCTTCGTCGGCAAAGGTGGCGATGGCCTGGGTCGGGCCGAAGATCTCTTCCTGAAAAATCCGCATGCTGTTCTGGCCCTTGAACATGGTCGGCTGGATATAGAACCCGCCGGCGAGCTCGCCTGCCATCTCGGCCTTGCCGCCGCCCAGCAAAAGCTCGGCGCCTTCATCGCGGCCGATATCCATGTACGACATAATCTTGTCGAACTGTTCGCGCGAGACCTGGGCGCCGATTTCGGTATCGGTATCCAGCGGATTGCCCTGGCGCAGGTTGCGGGCACGTTCGATCGCGCGCTCCATCAGCGGCTCGTAGATATCCTCCTGAATCAAGGCGCGCGACGGACAGGTACAGACCTCACCCTGATTGAGGAAGGTCATCATCAGCCCCTCGACGCACTTGTCGATGAAGGCATCACCGCGCTGGAATACATCCGAGAAATAGACATTCGGCGACTTGCCGCCCAGTTCCAGCGTCACCGGTACGATGCGCTTGGCGGCGTTGCCCATGATCTGGCTGCCGACCGGCGTGGAGCCGGTGAAGGCCAGCTTGGCAATGCCGGGGTGCTCGGCCAGCGCCGCACCGGCTTCGGCGCCCAGGCCATGCACCACATTGAGCACGCCCGGCGGCAGGATGTCACCGATGAGTTCGAGCAGTTTGCAGATCGAGGCCGGCGTCTGCTCGGCCGGCTTGAGCACGCTGCAGTTGCCCGCGGCCAGCGCCGGCGCGATCTTCCAGCCGGCCATCAACAGCGGGAAGTTCCAGGGGATGATCTGGCCGACCACGCCGAACGGCTCGTGGGTGTGATAGGCGACGGTCTGTTCGTCGATCTCGGAGATCGAGCCTTCCTGGGCCCGGATGCAGCCGGCGAAATACCGAAAATGATCGACCAGCAGCGGCATATCGGCCGCCAGCGTTTCGCGCACCGGCTTGCCGTTGTCCCAGGTCTCGGCGACCGCGAGCGACTCCAGATTCTCTTCGATCCGGTCGGCGATCCGCAGCAGCAGCCGCGAGCGTTCGGTGGCCGGCGTGGCCGCCCAGGACGGCGCGGCCCGGCTGGCTGCCTCGACCGCCGCGTCGATATCCGCTGCGTCGGAGCGCGGCACCTCGCAGAAGGCCTCGCCGGTCACCGGCGTGACGTTGGTCAGATAACGGCCGCCGGCCGGGGCCCGCCACTCGCCATCGATGAAATTGTCGTAGCGTTCGTTGAAGCGGACCAGGGCATCGTTCTGGCCGGGATTAGCATAAAGCATAATGGCACTCGCTCGGCTTTTCGTGATTTCTCGAAAAAGGATCGCAACTTGCGGCGTGATTTCACGCTAGCGCGATCGCGGGGTGCCGACTTGTCGGACAATCGCAAACGCTTGCCCCCCAGTCTCAATTGCCGGGTCACGACGAGATGATATCGATGCTCTCGAATACTTCGCTGCAAAGTCGCGATAATCCGATCAAACTTATCGAAAATCGGGTGGCGATTGCGGGTGAGAACTCGCAGCTGTCGATTTATGACACTTATTATCCGGCGACGCGGGTCGCGTTATCGTCGAACCATCTGCTGTATTGCGGCATGATCACGGGACGCAAGATCATGCACGGCGCCACCGAAAAGCCCTGCGAATTCCGGCCCCACGAATCTTTTGTCATGGCGCCGGGGGAGCGCGTGTATATCGATTTTCCCGAGGCCCGCCTGGATTCGCCCACCACATGCATGACGGTCGAGATCGAGCGCACGCAGGTCGCCCGGGTCTGCGACCTGCTTAACCATCGCCAACCACGTGACAACGAACTCCCGAGCTGGGATTACGTACCCCGCGCCCTGCACATGCCTCACGGCATCCATACCCAGGCGCTGCTCGAACGGCTGATATCTCTGTATTGCGACGATCATCCCGATCGTGACGCCATGATCGATCTGGCCCTCGACGAACTGATCATGCGCATGCTGCGAACGCAGACACGCGAGCTGCTGCTGGAAGAGATCGAGACCGATAGCCGGCCCAAACACGGTCTGGCCGCTGCCCTGCAGTGGTTGCGCGACAATCTCGCACAACCACTCGATTGCACCGAACTCGCCCGTTCCGCCTGTATGAGCAAGGCTCAGCTTTATCGACAGTTCAAGCGCGAGATCGGTTGTACGCCCGGCGAATATCAACAGCGGCTACGCATCGATCGAGCCCGGGACCTGCTCGCCCGCACCTCGGCGTCGATCACCGAAATCTGCCTCGACCTTGGTTACCGAAGCCCCAGCCATTTTTCCCGTTGCTTCAAGGCCGCGACTGGGGAAACACCCAGCGGTTATCGCGCCCGCTTAGCCCGCGATGCTCCGGCCGACGGCGCGCTCGCCGCCGGTTCACGCGCGCTGTAAATCGCTTGGGGCGACATGCATCCATCGTATGACGTGGCTGACGGCCCCACAGCCGGCTGAGTGCCCGGCGTCGTCCGGCCCGATTGTACGGCTAGCGATCACCGGCGGTGGCGGCGCCGACGACGGAACCGTCCCGGCGGTCGTGCCCCCTGTCCGGATCCGGCTGCTGGAAACGCCGCAGATCTGTCACGCGTGCCGCGTACGACCAGCCGATGGCCCTCCGAACAGCCGGCGGACGACAACGTAATACGCAAAAAAAGCTTATCGCGGATTCGCGGGGCCATGATTCCGGCGAGTCCCGGGGTTCAGGCATGGGTAGATACGACTCAGCCATACACTGGGTCAGCACCGCCGAACTCGGACTCGAACAGTCTAACCTGCGGGTCTTCCCCGGCTTTGGTGTCGCGCTGCAGCGCGAGTCACTTCTCTTGCTTGCTCGCGGATGTAACCAAGAGAAGAGCACCCGACGCGGCGCCGGCTTCGCCGGTTCACGTCGAGGCGTAGCCTATTCCACAAACCGTGGCATCGCGGCCCAGCTAACCATCCAGCTGTGGCCATGATCCGGTTTTGCATCGGCCCCGCTAATACTCGAAGATCCAAAAAAAAGCCCGGCCTGATGGCCGGGCTTTCCAGGCGATGAATCGCCCGTGCAGATGTCGAGTCGTTTATCGACGTTCGGCCGAGTCGGACATCGCGACTTCGTGGTGCACCGCGTTGTCGCCAGCCCGAAGCTGGTCGGCATTACGGCGCGTCGCATGCGGGACGACGTGGTCCTGGTAGTTGCCGGCTTCCACCTGGCTGTTCTGCTCGGCAACGCGAGCATAGTGCTTGTTGGTCTGCGCGTGATGGATGCTCGCCGTATGCCGTGTGGTGCTCGGCAGGACGTGGGTCTGATAGTTGCCGGCAGCAACGTGGGCCTGAGCGTTGGCGCCCGCCAGCCCCATCAGGGCCGCGCCGGTGGTAAGAGCAATGCTGCGAAAGAGATTCCGATGCGTCATGATTTTGACCTCGCTATCGACTAATACTTTTGTCGTACGCCGGCTAGTTTGCCGTCAAAACTCGGCATTGCAAGACCAGAGTTACGACTAAAGTTTAATGCCTCCGATAGGCAAAGGTTATGGTGCGCAAACTAACGATAGCGCGGCTCACGTAATAGCTTGACTATACAGCTACTTGCCGACGCAACACGCCTGGGGACCGGCCGGCGGCGCCGACCGAAATACGGCCACCAATGGAGTTCACGCCGTTTGAAAAGCCCGCGCTCTGATCTCCGCAGCGGACTTGTTTGCGCTATTTGCGTGCCGGCAGCCGAGCACGCATCCGCCGAAATCGTGCAACACGTCAGACGCGATCGCGACAGAAACACTCAAGGGCATGGTCGTTGACCATGCCGACCGCCTGCATCCATGCATACACGATCGTCGGGCCGACGTACTTGAAGCCGCGTCGCTTGAGCGCGCGCGCCAGGGCGCGCGATTGCTCGCTCTCGGTCGGCACGTGATGCCCGTCGCCCTGTTGCACCCGGTGGTCGACGAACGACCAGACAAAATCGGCGAAGTCTTCGCCCGCCGCCTGCATATCGAGGTAGGCGCGGGCATTGCCGACAACGGCCTCGATCTTGGCACGCGAACGCACGATGCCGGGATCGGCCAGCAGCCGGTCGACGTCGGCGGCATCGAATCGCGCCACACGCGCCGGATCGAAATCGACGAACGCTCGGCGGAACGCCTCCCGTTTCTTCAGGATCGTCAGCCACGACAACCCGGCCTGAAACCCGTCGAGCATGAGTTTTTCCCACAGCGCCCGTGCATCGGTCTCGGGCACACCCCATTCCGTATCGTGATAGGCCGCCAGAAGCGGATCGCTCTGCGCCCATTTACAGCGCATCGGCTCGGTATGGGACGAGGTCATGGCATTCATTCTTTGGAATCTTACGGGCGGGGCACTAGGGTGTGTTGAGGTTTCGTGCGAGTCCGCGCCAAGCGCTGTTTTGCGGCAAGACGAGGCGTAGCGAGCGTGGCGTAGTGGTTCTACGCGAGAGAGTTATAACGGAGCTATATGCAAGTCTGGTGTATGGAGACTTGATCAAGCGGCGCTCCGGCGGTCCTGGGAA
>NZ_APNK01000067.1 GCF_000732535.1 Salinisphaera hydrothermalis C41B8 | reverse complement strand
CCCATCGGCCTGACCGGCGCCGGTCGCGTCAAGCGGTAGCGGTAGCGGCCGGATGCTTACCACCCGGCGGTGTTGCGGCCTCCTGATGTGGAATGACCACGCGGCGTCGGCCGCGCCTAGCCGGGCCCACGCTCAGACTAGCGCAGACCCCGCCATCCTATTGAAATAGGCTCTAAGGCGATGACCACAGGCGTCATTTGCTACTGATGAGCTGCGGTCGTCGGGCACGTCGAGTGATTTTTGAGTCACTCGACGTGCAGCGCTTTGATACCGAGCGCTTGCTCAGAGCGCGGGTGGCCAATTAACGAAGCGCTTTTCGCGCGGCTGGCTGAACATGCGGGCCTTGGACGTCGACAGGTTTTGAGCGACCAGGCCTTCGGCAAGCTTGACCGCCGCCGATACGCCGTCGATGACCGGCACGCCGGTTTGTGCCACGACTCGGCTTGTGAGCCCGGCCATGCCGCCGCAGCCGAGACAGATCGCTTCCGCGCGATCGACTTCGACGGCGTGCAAGGCCTTGGTCACAATGGCTTGGATGGCGGCTTCGGGATCGCGCTCGAGTTCGAGCACGGCCAGGCCGCTGGCATGCACGGACGCCAGCCGATCGCTCAGTCCGGCCAGTTTGAGCCGGTCTTCGATCATGGGTACGGCACGGTCGAGCGTGGTGACCACCGAGTAGCGATGGCCCACGAACAAGGCCGTGGCCGCTGCGGCCTCCGTGATGTCGACCACCGGCACATCGAAAAGCTCCTGCAGCCCCTCGCGGCCGTGTTCGCCGTAACCGGCCTGGATGATGGCATCGAATTCGCCGTCGTAGGCCCGGATGGTTTCCATGACGGCCACGGCGGCCACATAGCTTTCGTAGTTGCCTTCGATGGATTCGGCGCCGAAGGCCGGGGTGATGGGAATGATCTCGGTGCCGGGGTTCGCCACGGCTCGCGCCTGCTGCGCGATGGCGTCGGTCATTGAGGTCGTCGTGTTCACGTTGGCAACGAGAATGCGCATGCTAAAGCTCATTAAAGGGGTTTATTGCGAGGGGCGGGCGATGGCCTCGCCCTCGACGTGTTCATACGTTTGACGCTGTGGCGCCAGTATCAGGTGCAGCACCGCGGCTATGACAGCGCCGACGATCCAGGAGAAATCCGAGACCGCATGAAACACCGGAATCAGCGCCACGGCGATGGAGATTACCGCCGCGGGCACCAGGGCGTAGAAGGCGCGAGGGTTGAAACCGTCGCGGTAATAGTAGGTGCCGTCGGGGGACTCGCTGTAGAGGTCGGGAATGTTGATCCGCTGACGCCGGATGACCCAGTAGTCGACCATGATCAGGCCGAAGAACGGGCCGAGGATCGCGCCGAGGCCGCCGAGAAAGTAGTTGATGACCAGCGGGCTGTTGTAGAGATTCCACGGCAGGATGACGAGACCGATAATCGCAGTCACGAGCCCGGCGCGGCGGAAGGTAAGCCAGCGCGGGAACAGGTCGCACAGCATGTAGTTCGGGGCGACGAAGTTGGCCACCAGATTCACGGCGATGGTCAACACGATCAGCGAGAGCGACGCGGCGATCCGCCAGATGGGGCTGTCGATCGTGCGCACGATATCGGCCGGACTTTTGATGATCGCACCGTTGATCTGGAACTGCGCGCCGGCCAGAACGATCACGATCAGCGCGAACAGCATCATGTTCAACAGAATGCCGGACAAATTACCCAGCACCACGGCACGCTTGGTGCCGACGCAGCGTGTGAAGTCGCACACGTTGAGCGCGAACGTGCCGTAGATCACCACCCACAAGCAGGCCCCGGCAAAGATCATCTCCCACATCGGGATGCCGGTGAGCGGCTGATTGATCGACCAGGCGATCGTGAAATGGGCGCGAATCAGCACCCAGCCGGCGATGGCGAGCATGGTGACCAGAATGATCGGCCCGGCGAAGGCGATGTAGTGCCGCACCATGGTCATGCCGTAGCTTACGATAACGATCTGAACTGCCCAGAGGGCAACGAATGAGGCCCAGCCGAGTGCGGACAGGCCCAGAAACGTGACCTGCTCGAGACCGCCCAATGACGGGATGAAGCTGACCAGCAGCGCGTTGAGCACGTTCGCGGCCAGATAGGTCTGGATGCCGAACCAGACGATGGCAATACCGCCGCGACAGATCGCCGAAACGCGTCCGCCGCGGATACCGAAGGCGATCCGGCTGACGACCGGAAACGGCAGGCCGGTCTGTTCGCCCAGGAAGCCGGACAGCGTGAGTAGGGCAAACAGAATCGCCGCGCCGATGGCGAAGGTCAGCAGAATCTGCCAAGCCCCCAGGCCCAGTGCGAACAGGCCGATGGCGAAGGTGTAATTACCCAGACTGTGTACATCGTTTGCCCACATGGTGAACACGTTGTACGCGTTCCAATGCCGGCCCTCGCGCTGGACCGGCGCGATATCGTTGTTGTAAAGGCGTGGGTGCGGAAAAGCGGGTGAACTCATGGCCGACTCTCCGGCTGGTCTTCCGGCAAACAGACCGCGATCGGGGTTTCCAGCGCGAACTCGTCGCAGTTATTGCCGGGGCCGGCCCGATGCACTTCAAAGAACTGGCACGCTTCGTCCAGCGCGATCATGGGGTGGTGCCATACGCCGCGGTGATAATTGATGCCCTGATCGCCATTCGCCACGAAGGCGCGCAGCGCGTCCGGTCGCGGCGGTTCGCCGGCCGGCGCGACCACGACGAGATAGCGCTGCCCGTTGATCGGCATGAAGATTTGGCTGCCGAGCGGATGACGCTCCATGAGCCGTAGCGGCACCGGCGTGGTTTCCGGTACACAGGCCACGAGACTGACGGCCGTGCGACCGTCCTCGGATGCCACATCCACGTGGGCCAGATCCGGGTAACGCCATCCTTTGCCCTGGTTGATTGCATGGCATGGGCCGCGCGAGTCGATCACGTCCCCAAAGGGCGCAAATGCCTCGGGCGAAAGGGGTACAGCACGCAGCTGTAACGCTGCGGTGTCATCAGGCGGGTGTGATGCCATTGAGATCTTCTCCGAAAGGTTGGGCCGTTTTTTTGTTTTATTGCCCGGCATGAAACGATCGTCATGCCGGGTTGATCATCGGGCTCAGGCGCTGGGCGGATGCGTCGCTCGCCAGTGGCGTGCGATGTCTTCGCGACGACAAACCCAGGCGTCTTCGTGCTGTTTCACGTAATCGAGAAAACGCGCGACTGCGGCGGCCCGGCCCGGGCGGCCCGCCACGCGGCAGTGCAGACCGACGGACAGCATCTTCGGCTGCGTGGCGCCTTCGGCATACAGCACGTCAAAGGCATCGCGCAGATAGGCAAAGAACTGATCGCCGGAATTAAAGCCTTGCGGCGCGACAAAGCGCATGTCGTTGGTATCCAGCGTGTAGGGCACGATCAGCTGCGGTTCGCCGGCGACCGATTCCCAATAAGGCAGATCGTCGGCGTAAGAATCGGCGTCGTATAGAAAACCGCCGTGTTCGGCGACCAGACGCCGCGTGTTCGGGCCACAGCGGCCGGTGTACCAGCCGACCGGCCGTTGACCCGTCGCGCGTTCGATGGCCTCGACCGCGCGGACGATGTGGTCGCGCTCGGTGTCTTCGTCGACATACTGATAATCGATCCAGCGCCAGCCGTGCGATGCGATTTCAAATCCGGCGTCGACCATGGCGCGGGCCGCTTCCGGGTTGCGCTCGATTGCCATGCCGACCGCGAACACGGTGGCGGTCAGGTCGCGTTCCTTGAACAGCCGCAGCAGACGCCAGAAGCCGGCACGGCTGCCATATTCGTAGAGCCACTCCATGCTCATGTGACGAACGCCTTCACGGGCGTCCGTGCCGACCATTTCGGACAGAAAGCTTTCCGATGCCGCGTCGCCGTGCAGAATGTTGTTTTCAGAGCCTTCTTCGTAGTTGATGACGAACTGCACCGCAATGCGCGCGCCGCCGGGCCACTGGGCCTGCGGGGGAGTGGCGCCGTAGCCGATCATGTCGCGTGGGTAGTCGGTGTCGAAATCTTCGGTCTGACTCATTGGGAACCCCGAGGATGGATGAGAAGGTCAGGCGATCAGGGCGTATCGATGGGCTTGCGATGGCCACGCGCGCCGAGCATTTTGGCGAGTTCGTTTTCGGTCGGTGAATCGGCCAGTTCGAGCTGGTCTTCGCAGTCGTGCAGATGCTGATGCATCGCGCGCTGGGCGGCCGCGACATCCCCGCGCTCGATCACCTCGATCAACTCGTCGTGCGCATGATGCGAACAGGCGGCCGAGGCGTGCGTCTGATACATGGCAATGATCAGCGTGGTGCGGCCAATGAGCTGGTCGAGAAAGCCGCACAGGACGGTGTTGCCGGAGAGGGCGGCCAGGCCCCGATGGAAATCGCCGGAGGCGCGGATCATGCGCTGGCGATCGCGGCTGTCGTGTGCCGCCACATCCGCGGCCACCAGATCGCGCAGGCGCTTGTGATCGGCCGGCGTCATCGCGGGCACGCTGTGTTCCAGCATGGCGGCCTCGATCAGCCGGCGAGCCTCGAACACTTCGCGTGCTTCCTCCACCGTCGGCTGCGAGACGATAGCGCCGCGATTCGGGCGAATATCGACCAGTTTATCGCTCGCCAACCGGAACAAGGCCTTGCGTACGACCGTACGGCTTACGTCGTAAAGTTCGCCCAGGCGCGCCTCGGACAGTTTGGTGCCGGGCGGCATGCGCTGGTCGAAGATGGCATCGGCAATGTCACGCCGTATGGTCTGGTCGACAGTAGTGTTCGGCCCGCCGTCGGCTGCCATCGCTGCCGCAATATCGATCGATGCCTGGTCACGCATGGCGGTTGCGCTCCAATGGGCTCAGCGATAACGACGGATGTCGATTGACATCCTTGTACAGCAGATAGCGGAAAGGGCCGGGTCCGGCGGCGTAGCAGGCCTGTGGGCAGAAGGCACGTAGCCACATGAAATCACCGGCCTCGACCTCGACCCAGTCCTCGTTGAGTTGATAGACCGCCTTGCCTTCAAGCACATACAGCCCGTGCTCCATGACATGCGTTTCGGAAAACGGGATCACGCCGCCGGGTTGAAAGGTCACGATCGTGACGTGCATGTCGTGCGACAGATCGTCGGGGTCGACGAAGCGCGTGGTCGCCCACACGTTGTTGCAATCGGGCATCGCGGTGGGTTCGACATCGTCGTCGTGGCTGACGAAACTCGCCGGGGCCTCGATACCCGCGACGTATTCATAGCGCTTGCGGATCCACTGGAAGCAGGCGGCGACGTCGCCGTCATTCTCCAGCGTCCAGCTGGTTTTCGGCCCGATGAAGACATAGCTACCCGGGCGCAAGGTGTGTGCCACGCCGTCGAGCGTGATGCGGGGCCGGCCGGCCAGGACAAAGACCACGCCTTCGGCATCCGGTTCCGGTTCGGGCGTCTGGCTGCCGCCGCCGGGCGCCACCTCGACGATGTACTGGGCAAAGGTCTCGGCAAATCCGGATAGGGGACGGGCCAGAATCCAGGCACGGGTGTGGTGCCAGTGCGGTAGTCGGCTGGTCACGATGCTGCGCATCACCCCGCGTGGGATTACGGCGTAGGCGGTCTTGAAGACAGCGCGATCCGTCGTGCGTTGTGTCTGTTCCGGCAGGCCATCCGCTGGGGTGGCGTAAGTGCGCTCGGGCATGAGTGATATTCCGTGAGCTTGTAAGTGGACACTAGATCGGCTCCAAATTGGATACGATTCAACTTTCGTTGAGTATCCGAGTGCGAGCGCGCTATGGTCCAGTACAGGCACAGGCTTTGAATCGTTCCGTGTCGATGGACGGCGCGAGGAAAGCCTCGGGATAACGAAATGGGCCCGCCTTGGCGTAAGGCATGAGGCGCGCCGTCTTCATTTTTCAGCCGGAATTTTTATGACCCAGCGAATCGAACGCGCCGGCCTGCAGATTGGCAAGCCGCTATACGACCTAATCGAGACCGCCCTGCCGGGGACCGGCATCGACTCGGAAATGTTCTGGGCCGAACTGGCGGCCCTGGTCGAAGAATTCGGGCCCAAGAACGCGGCCCTGCTCAAGCACCGTGTCGACCTCCAAGAAACCCTGGACAAATGGCATCGCGAACATCGCGGCGACGCCTTCGACCGCGACGCATACCGTCAACTGCTGACCGAACTCGAATACATCGTGCCCGACGTCGACGACTTCTCGGTCTCGACCGACCACGTCGACCCCGAAATCGCCACCGTGCCCGGCCCGCAGCTCGTCGTGCCCATCACCAACGCCCGGTTCGCCTTGAACGCCGCCAACGCCCGTTGGGGCAGCCTCTACGACGCCCTCTACGGCGCCGACATCATCCCCGAGACCGACGGCGCCGAAAAAGGCAAAAGCTACAACCCCAAGCGGGGCGCCAAGGTCGTCGCCCATGCGGCTGAATTCCTCGACGCCCACTTCCCCCTCGACGGCGGCTCGCACGCCGACGCCCAGGCCTATCGCATCGACAACGGCCGGCTCGCCGTCGACATCGGCTCCGACCACGTCGGCCTGGCCGACCCGCGCCAGTTCGTTGGCCATCAAGGCACCGCCAGCGCACCGAGCGCCGTCCTGCTCGTGCACCACGCCCTGCACATC
>NZ_APNK01000066.1 GCF_000732535.1 Salinisphaera hydrothermalis C41B8 | reverse complement strand
GATCGCTTTGAACTCTGGCGTTAACGTTGAACCATCATACAGCGGGACCAAACACCTAGGGCGAGCCGGGCGTCGGTTGATAGTTAGGCATCCGGATATCGACATAGGCCTCGTCGCGCAGTTTGCGCAGCCACAGGTTGCCCTGCTCACTGGCGCGCTTGCGGCCAAGCGTTTCGCGTGCCTTGTTGCGTTTGGCTTCCTGGGTTTCGTCGCGCTGACGGCGCGCGATGAGCTTGATGATCTCGTAACCGTCATGCGTCTGGAAGATCTGGCTAATCTCGCCCTTGTGCAAATTCTCGACGTGTCGACGGGTATCCGGCGAAAGGCGGTTGAGCGGAATCCAGCCGACATCGCCGCCTTGCCGCGCAGTGGCCTTATCGTCCGAATACTTGCGCGCGAGTGCGGCGAAATCGTCGCCGGCGAGAAGACGCTGACGAATCTGCTGTGCCAATTTGCGCGTGCGCGCATCGCTGCGGATTTCGTTCGGCTTGAGGATGATGTGGCGCAGATGCGCTTCAGTCACCATCACCTTCTTCTGATCGTCACTCGACTGATCGTTACCGCCGCCGCGCTCGTCCTCGAGCTTGAGCAGATAAAGGCCGTCCGGGCCCCGGAATACCGGGCTGATCTGGCCGGCAGTAAGGCCAGCGAGCGCGCTGTCGAAGCTATCGGGCAGGCTCGACCCGGACACCCAACCCAGATCGCCGCCGTCCGCAGCATGGCTGCCTTGCGACAACGAACGCGCGGCGTCGGCGAAGCTCGTCTTTCCCGAGGTGATCTGATGGCGCACACTTTCGAGCCGGTCGCGGACCACGCCGGTGGTCGTCGAGTCGGCCCCGGCCGGTAGATCGAGCTTGATCTGGCGCAAGTGATACTGGTGATTGCGCGAGAACCGCAGTGACTGGTTCTGCAGATAGCGGTCGACGTCCTGATCCGAGATCGAAACCTTTTCCATGACCTCCTTCTGGCGGACTTTCGAGATCTTGATCTCATCACGCACATGCTGGCGCAGCTGCGACATGTCCATGCCGCTCTGCGCGACGGCCTGGGTGAACTGCTGCAGGTTCATGTTGTTTCGTTGGGCGATTCGCGACAGGCCTTGCTGCACTTCAGCCTTGGAGACTTTAATGCCGTCCTGATTCGCCTTCTGGATCTGCAGTTGACGCATGATCAACTGGTCGAGCACTTGGGAGCGCAGCACGTTGGGCGGGATCTGACCGATTTCGCCCGGGTTGCGCTGTTTGAGCTCGGCAACCGCGGAATCGAGTTCGCTCTTCAGGATCACGTCGTTGTTGACCACAGCGACGATCTTGTCCAGCGACTGGGGTTTCTGGTTCTGGCTCGACATGCCGCCGAGCGAGAAGCTGCCCAGTCCGGCCGAGCCGAGCTGCTGGGCGCTGGCGATCGGCAGCGCGAGAACGAAAACGAGCAACCCGGCGAGCGGGCTTAGTACGAACGGATATTTCATGGCGAACGGATCGTATCAAAGGTGTCGGTCGAGCGCGCTTGCGGTGTGGTACTGAACACGTCCTTCTGAACGAACGACGACACGCTATTACCGAAGCGGCCCAGGCCGCGTAGCACGAACTGGAACATGATGGCGTTGTCCTGGCGACCGTTCTGGTTGCCGACATAGTGGCGCCAGGCTACCCGCGCCGCATAACAACAAGAGGGACGGTACTCGAGTCCAGCCAAGGTCTCGATGTTTTGATTGCGCTTGAGGGAATAGTTCCATCGAGCGATTACATTGAGCCGCGAGCCGATGGGTGCTCTCAAGCCGATCGCGACCTGCGAAAGCGTTTCGAACTGGCCTGGAATGAGCGTGGTTTCGTAACGACGGTTGCCGTTGCTATTGTTGGGTAGCCGCGTAATACGCCGCGCCGGGCGGTAATCGCGATAATAACGATACCCGAGATCGAGCTGGTAACTGTCGCGATGCCCGATAGTCGCGGTCGCCACCGCCCGGTCCAGGTGCGCTCTGTGCGCGTCGTAGCCGAGCGTGGCACGCGTGGTGAACAAGTCAGACGGCGAGAACATCCCGCCGGCCACGTAATCCGACCCGTGGTGGTCGTAGCCGGTAACGCCGCTGTTCGGTAAGTCCACCCGCAAGTTTCGAAAGCTCGTCACCCGGCCGAAGTCCAGCTTGCCAACGGTACGTCCGGTGTTCGGGGACACAAAACGTGAACTCACGCCAAGCGTGACCTGATTGGCATCGCCGATACGATCGATGCCGGTATAGCGATTGCTTGAGAACAACTGATCGTAGTTGAGCGTCGCGCTCCCCGAATCGAAGATCGGGATGTCCGACTGGTTCTGGTACCCGACGAACAGATACTGCATGCGGGGTTCAAGCGTCTGAATCCAGCCGTTTTCCAGCGTGCGCGAGAAGCGCAAGCCCGCGTCGGCCCGGAAGCTCGGGATTTCACGGTTGATGCTGTTGTGATCGGGCTGCACGTAGAGATCGTTGCCCGCGTATTTCAGATCACGCAGATCGTAGTGCGTGATGCGGTACGCGGCCTCGCTATTGGCAAACCAGCTGCCATGATCGGTGCCCCAGATCAGGCGCGGACGCACATCGGTGCGATACGCGTTCACACTGTCACTACGCTGGAAGTTGGTGAATTGTGCGTCGAGTCCGGCCTGGAATGGCGCCGTGGGCGTCAGCAGGTTGAGGGTAGCCTGCGGCAGGCGTCGATAGGGCTCGTTGTCGAAGCGCCCGCCCAGGCCGTTGAAATAATTGTTCAGTGTCTGGAAGTCCTGCGCCAGAACCGAGAATTTCACCCCGGGCTGGACTGCCGTCAGCTCGAAGCTGCGATCGAGCTGAGACGTCGATGTGTGTGCGAGATCATTCGACAGATCGTCGAAATAATTGACGTCGGACACGCGGGTGTAATTCGCCTGAATCCCCACATGAGGCGTCAGCTGCCCGATATGCTCGAAGTGTTCGAGATCGCGTTCGGCGCCGTAATGGGTGTCGTAGGGCAGCACCTGGGCGTCGAATTCGCCTTTCTGATGCTGGGTCAGATAGCGGAACTGGCCGCCCAGCTGAAACCCGCGCTTGGCCATAACGCGGGGCACCAGCGTGGCGTCGTAGTTCGGCGCCAGATTGATGTAGTAGGGCGCGGCCAGCTCGAATCCCGATTTGCTCGACGCCCCGATGGTCGGCGTCAGGAAGCCGGTATGCCGCTGGTTGTCGATCGGGAAATTGATATACGGCGTATACAACAACGGTACGCCGTAGATTTTCAGGGTCGCATCGTGGGCCACGCCGCGGCCGGTCTGTCGATTGAGATCGATGCGCCGGGCGGATAGCAACCACGCCTTGGTTGGGCCCGGGCAGGTGCTGTAATCGGCGTCGCGCAGGCGATACTGGTTATCGCCCAGCGAGTCCACGCGTGCCGCCTTGCCCCGCGCGCCCGAGTCGAGCACCGAGTAATGCGTGCCGTCGAATTCGCCGGTGCGCCGGTCGACGTTGACATTGCCCTTGTCGGCCGTCAGATACAGCCCGTCGCGCAGATATTTTAGCCCGCCATGGGCCGACGCCTCGGACGTTTTCCGGTTGTAGCGGATGTAGGGGGCTTCCAGAGTCTGGCCGTTGCGTTCAAGATGCACGTGGCCCTGGGCGGTCGCGATGTCGTTGGCCAAGCTGGCCTGGTCGGCGACCAGTGTCGACGCGTCGCCGTTCGCGGGTAGACTCAGCGGCGGCGGGGCGACCGGACAGCACTGGGTATTCGAACCGGCAGCTGCGAGTGCGGCCGGGGTATAGATCAACGCGCCCGACAACGCCCAACCGAGCACCCCGGCGCGTGTCGCGCTATGCAATTTGAAATGAATCACGGCGGGATGTCACACCAATTAGCACCGGCTCGGGCGAGCGCGCGTTCAAAAGCGCGACGGGCCGGCCGAAATCATTGTATTCGCAAGCGATGCCCCTATGGCCTGCGATTATGCGCACCGCAGCGCGCCCCCGCAACGCAAGCCGGATCGGTCTGCTCGTGAATCAGGTCGCCGATTTGCGCTACGAGCAGCTCGTGGCATGGTTCGCTGCCCGTATCGACGGTTCGCTGGCATGGGAAACCGTGTCCGCGGATGCCAGTCGCCGACGTTATTTCCGCGCCCGTCAGGGCGAGCGCAGCTGGATCGCGGTCGATGCGCCGCCCGAATACGAAAACGTCGAAGCGTTCGTACGCATCGCCGGCTTGTTGCACGCGGCCGGTCTGAATGCGCCCGAGGTCCTCGATCATGATGCGACGCACGGCTTCATGTGCCTGAGCGATCTCGGTGATCGGACGTACTTGTCGGTACTCGACGAGGACAACGCCGACGCCCTGTTCGGGGCGGCCATCGGCGCGCTACTCGACTGGCAGGGCGCGAGCCGCCCCGGCGTGCTGCCGGATTACGATCGCGCCACGTTCGCCCGCGAAATGGGGCTGTTCAAGCAGTGGTACATCGCCGGTGAACTCGAGCATGAGCTCAGCATGCGCGACGAACGTGCCATCGATGCCGCCTTCGATTTCATTCTCGACCGGCTCGAAGCGCAGCCGCCGGTCTATGTTCATCGCGATTACATGCTGCGTAATCTGATGATCTGTCATCCATTGCCTGGCGTCCTCGACTTCCAGGATGCACGTTACGGTCCCGCAACCTACGATGTCGCCAGCCTGTTTCGCGATGCGTTTATCAGCTGGCCGGCGAATCGCGTCGACGGCTGGATCCGGCATTACTGGGATGGAGCGATCGGCCGTGAATTACCGGTAGCCAACGACTGGTCCGTGTTTTGCGAGGACATTGCCCTGACCGGCGCTCAGCGGCATCTGAAGATTCTGGGGCTGTTCGTGCGTATCGCGCGACGCGATGGCAAGCCGCAGTATGCGGCCGATCTCGACCGTTTTCGCAATTATCTGCGGCCCGTGGTGACAAGCTTCGACGAGCTGGCGCCGTTGGCCCCGTTCATTGAGGCGAGTGCGTCATGAAGGCCATGATTCTGGCGGCCGGCCGCGGCGAGCGCTTGCGCCCGCTGACCGACCGCGTACCCAAACCGTTGATCGATGTCGGCGGTCAGCCACTGATCGGGCATCACTTGCGCGCGCTCGCCGCGGCCGGGCTGCGCGATGTCGTGATCAACGTGGCCTACCGCGGCGAGCAGATTCAGCGCGCACTCGGCGACGGTCGACGTTACGGTCTGCGCATCGTCTATAGCCTTGAAGAGCCGGGGGCTCTCGATACCGGGGGCGGCATCGCCCATGCGCTGCCGTTGCTCGGGCCGGCGCCGTTCATGCTGATCAGTTCCGATGTGTTCAGCGATATCGATTACGGCGCGCTTGCGGCAGCGCGGGCGGGCGCCGAGGCGCATCTGGTGCTGGTCGACAACCCGGTCCACCACGCTCGCGGCGATTTTGGTCTGCGCGGCGAGCGGGTCGTGGATGCGGCGCCGCGTCTGACCTACGCCGGCGTCGGCGTGTTCGCACCCCATTGGTTTGCCGGACGCAGCGAGCCCCGGTTCCCTCTGGCTGCCGTCCTACGTGAAGCGATCGACGCCGACGCGGCCAGCGGCGAACATCATCGGGGGCGATGGATCGACGTCGGCCGGCCCAGCGCTTTAGCGGCCGCGCGGCAGGGGTTGAGCGCGGCCTGAGCGGGTGCGAACCGTCGCTGGCAATCGACGGCGGCGTCCCGTGTTTTTAGTATCGACCGGCGGCGCTGATAGAATCGCGCCTTCGAATGTCCGTGGCACGACGCCACGCGCCGAACCGAACAGGGAGATCCCGAATGTCGGCCAGTCATCATCGGTGGTTCCGCCACCTGATCGCGGGCGCCGCGATCGCGGCATCGGCCGCGGGGGCCGGTTGCGCCAGCCAGCGTGCCGTACAGCCCCACGTCCCGGACCAAAGCGTCCTGGATCCGGCCACGCAGGCCTTGGACAAAGCCGTATCGGCGCACGCCGGTCAGTTCGCACCGCGTATCGTGGACAGCGCGCGTCGACGTATCACCGTGGCTCGCGACATTCTGTTTAAAGCGGCAGAAGATGATCGTTCGTTGACCTCGGCCGAGCACGACCGGGTCCAGACCCTGGTTGATCAGGCCAAGCTCGACGCGCGGGCTGCGCTGATCAAGACCCAGGCCGAGGCAGTCCAGCACCAGATCGGGCAGCTGCAGGGTAATAGCGGCAATGGTTCCGGTTCGACGGGCGGCGCGGACTCCGGCCAGTCATCCGGGCTTGGCGCCCCGTCCGCAGGCCAGGGCACTGGGCTGGGCAACCCGACGGTGGGGGGATCGTAATGAATCGTCTTCTTTTGCTTTGTACCGTCGCGGTCGTGCTGCCGCTGTTCGCGGGCTGTGCGGTATTCCGCTCCAACCCAGTGCCGCCGTCCCCGTCGCTGACCGGCGTGGCGGCACAGAATGCGGCATGGCATGACGAGATCCATCGTAGTCCGACCGGCGATACGCCGACTTTCGGCCCGCTGACGGATGCCGAGGATGCGGTCCAGGCCGCCCAGACCCAACCGCAGGTGAGCCAATTCGATAGCCAGTCGTTGACCCAGGCACAGCAGGCCCTGGCTCAGGCCAAGAATGATTGGCAGGCCATCGCCAACAAGAAAAAGCGCAGTGCCGATGCGCTCGCCAAAGTGGCGGATGAGGCGCATCAGGCCCAACGATTGGCGCAGATCGCGCAATATACGGCGCAACGCGAAATCGGGCTGAAGCAGCTCAACCAATTGCAGGCGCAACAGCAACGCAGCATGATGGCGTCGTCCTCCGGCGGTGGCGGCCGTGCAATGAGCACGCGCGACCTGGCTGGCAAGCGGGTGGTGCCGGATATGCTCGGCGCCCTGCATTTCCAGAGTGGTACCGCCCGCCTGACACAGGATTCGCACCCGGTCATCGGTCGTCTCGCCAAGCTGGCACAGGCCCATCCCAAGCTCGGTGTGGCGATCTTCGGCTTCACGGACAATAGCGCGCCGCCGGCCGGTCAGCTCAAGGCGTTCATCAACGCGAATCCGAATCTGAAGAATCAGCATCTCAGCCACGCCAAGCAGGTCCAGGCCTATCACCAGGGGCTGTCGGACGCTCGGGCGCGGGATGTGGCCCAGCTGCTGGTCCAGGCAGGTGTTGATCCACATCGCCTGGGAGCGCGCGGCATGGGTGAAAGTCATCCGATAGCGTCGAACGCCACGGCCTCGGGCCGTCGCAAGAACGAGCGGGCCGAAGTGGTGCTGGTGCCGCTGCAAAAACGAGGGGGCTGACAAGCCCCTCGTATGACGAGACGGCCCGCCTACGGCCGTCTCGTCATAAATGATCGCGGGTGTCCGCCTGCTTGCCCGGCCGGCTCGTAAGGCCGGCCGGCGTATCGATCGCGGGCGCAGTCGTTGCCCGCTCAGGGCGTGTCGTCATGAGATACACCGCCTCACGGGCATGGGCCCTGCAGGTGAGGCCCGCTCACCGCGCCAGGTGGCGTTGCATGCCTTGACCGTGGGGCCCCGCCACGCTCGGCGGCATGCGCCTTGCCTGGCACAATGGGCGGGCCTCATGCGGTGGCGTCTCTCGTGACGACACACCCTAGGGTCTGTTGAGGTTTGGTGCGAGCGCCGCGTTGGCGTCCGCAAATCGTGTCCGGCAAGGC
>NZ_APNK01000065.1 GCF_000732535.1 Salinisphaera hydrothermalis C41B8 | reverse complement strand
ATTCCAGCCGGATACGCCGCCTAATTCAAACTCCCGCGTACACCACTTTCGAGCATATCTCTCCACGGCCTTGCCCGACATGCAGTTTCAACCTCTGTGATGGTGACTCGGAAACTTATATCACTGAGGGAACGAGCATTAGCACTGCCCCATATTATTGGGGCTTCGAAAAGCCCACGGCCTGCAGGGGGAGCAGAATTCAGAATTGGGGCATGAGCAGTGCGAACAAGCTGATCGCTTAAGAGCCTATTCCAATAGGACGGCGTGGAATGCCGCCCGAGCGGGCGCCCCGAAGGGTGGGCCTGAGCGCGCACCCCGCGGTGTTGCGGCCTCCTGACGTGGCACGACCACGCGGCGTCGGCCGAGCCGAGCCGGGCACACGCGCAGACTCCGGCATCCTATTGGACTAGTCTCTTGATGGCGTCCGGGCCGGGAATTGCTAGGCTCGGTTGTGTCGACCATGCCAACCCGAGACCGACCACCGCGATCGAGGTGCGTGCTCTGTAGGCTCGCTCTGGCAAGGTTGGTTTTGCCCGGTAACGATCTGGATTAGAGGTTCAGCGATGCAACCCAAACAACACGCCGAGCAACACGACGACATCCTCCTGGAATCGTTGGACGACCAGGGCATCCTGCGGTTGACGTTGAACGATATAGCCCGCCGCAATGCGCTCTCCGAGGCCATGCTCGCCCGTCTACGAGAGTCGCTCGATCGCGCCGCCGTGCGTGAATCGGTCCGCGTGATCGTGCTGGCCGCCGAGGGATCGGCCTTTTGCGCCGGGCACGATCTCAAGCAGATCACGGCCGCGCGGCAGGCGCCGGATCGGGGACACGCCTATTTCACAACGTTGATGACGGCGTGCTCCGGCGTGATGCAGGCCATCGTCGACAATCCCAAGCCTGTTATCGCAGAGGTGGCGGGTGTGGCAACCGCTGCCGGTTGCCAGTTGGTGGCCAGTTGCGATCTCGCGTACGCAAACCCGCAGGCGCGCTTTGCCACGCCCGGTGTTCATATCGGCTTGTTCTGCTCCACGCCGATGGTCGCGCTGTCGAGAAATGTGTCGAACAAGCACGCGATGGAGATGCTCTTGACCGGCGATCCCATACCGGCGGAAAGAGCCGCTGAAATCGGGCTGATCAACCGAGTCGTGCCCGCGGAGGAACTGGCGGCTCATGTGACCGGTGTGGCACACCAGGTGGCCGCGAAATCCGGCATGACCGTGGCCACCGGCAAGAAGGCGTTCTACCGTCAGCGCGAGATGCCGTTGGCACAAGCCTACGAATACGCCGCCGGCGTCATGGTGGAGAACATGCTCGCGCGCGACGCCGAGGAGGGCATCGACGCCTTCCTCGACAAGCGAGCCCCGCAATGGTCCGACCAATAGATCGTACCCAGGCCGAGGAGCAATGCCGTGACCAACCCCTTCAACGTCGATCTCGACCGCAACCCGGCCAATTTCCAGCCGCTTACGCCGCTGACCTTCCTCGAGCGCGCGGCGAGCGTGATGCCCGATCGTCTGGCCATCATTCACGGCACATTGCGCTATACCTACCGCGATTTTTATAGCCGCTCCCGACAACTCGCCTCGGCGCTGTCGCGTGCGGGGGTCGAGCGGGGTGCCGCGGTCTCGGCGTTACTGCCGAACGTGCCGGCGATGCTCGAAGCGCACCACGGCGTGCCGATGTGCGGCGCGGTCCTGCATGCGATCAACACGCGTCTGGACGCGGCGGCGATCGCCTTCCAACTCGACCATGCGGGTTCGCGCGTCCTGATTATCGACGGCGAGCTGCTGCCGCTGGCGCGGTCGGCACTCGAACTCACGTCGAAGGCCGCGCCGATGCTGATCGTTTACGACGACCCCGAGGTGTCCGGCGCGCCGGAGACCGCATCGAACGAGCTGGACTACGAGTCGTTTCTTGCCACGGGCGATGCCGAATACGAATGGCTCATGCCCGACGACGAGTGGGACGCGATCTCGATCAGCTATACATCCGGAACCACCGGCGACCCGAAGGGCGTGGTCTACCACCACCGGGGCGCCTATCTGATCGCCCAGGGCAACGCGCTGATCTCGAATATGCCGCGATATCCGAGGTACCTGTGGACGCTGCCCATGTTCCACTGCAATGGGTGGTGTTTTCCGTGGACGATGTCGCTCGTCTTCGGCACGCATGTATGCCTGCGTCAGGTGCGCGCGGAACCGATCTGGCAGGCGATCGCCGAACACGGGGTCACGCATATGTGCGGCGCGCCGGCCGTGATGTCCCTACTTGTGGCATCGGCGCCGGGCCAGGCGCGCCCCAGTGGGCACACGGTCGAGTTTTTCACCGCGGCCGCGCCGCCCCCGGAGAAAGTGCTGGCCGAAATGGAAGGCGCCGGTTTCAACGTCACGCAGCTCTACGGCCTGACCGAAACCTACGGCCCGGCCGTGGTCAACGAGTGGAAGCCGGACTGGGATGAACTCGACCCGACGGCGCGAGCTGCCCGCAAGGCCCGCCAGGGCGTGCGCTACCCACCCCTCGAACGGCTGGAAGTCATGGATCCGCAGACGATGGAAATCGTCCCGCGGGATGGGGAAACCGTCGGCGAGGTCATGTTTCGCGGCAATGCGGTCATGAAGGGCTACTTCCGTAATGCCGAGGCCAATCGGAAAGCGTTTTCCGGCGGCTGGTTTCACTCGGGCGATCTGGGGGTGGTGCACCCGGACGGCTACATCCAGCTCAAGGACCGGTCCAAGGACATCATCATCTCGGGCGGCGAAAACATCTCGTCAATCGAGATCGAGGAAGCCCTGTACAAGCATCCGGCGGTTGCGGTAGCCGCCGTCGTGGCCATGCATCACGACAAATGGGGCGAAACGCCATGCGCGTTCATCGAACTCGCGACCGGCCAAACCGTCACCAGCGAGGAACTGGAACAGCATTGTCGCAACACGCTGGCCGCGTACAAGATTCCGCGGCGCTTCATTTTCGAAGAAGTACCCCGAACCGCTACCGGCAAGATTCAGAAATACGAGCTGCGCAAGCGTCTCGCTGGTGATGCCGAGGTCTAACCTAGACCCAAGGGCGCACGTCGACGCCGATCGGCGAACAAGGCGCGAAAGCGTTTGCACGGCATGAGTACGCTCGGCCGAAGAATGGATCCGGCGCAGCGCGAATGGCGGGAGCCGCGGCCTTTGCTTATTTGTGCCACTTCGGCGGTTAAGCGTTGAATCCAACATTGAAGGGGAAAACGCCAGACTGACCCTAAATCACGCCCCTATTGAGTCGCGCGTGGGCATGCCCGCACAGCGGCGTATCCGCAATTATCTTCGACTCAGCTGGACTTCTCATGGGTGCGACCTTCGGCCGGCCCGCCAGTCGTGCGGTGGCTCGCCCGTTGGGCCTGCGATGTTTTGTCGAGCGCATCGATTAACCAGTTACGGAACAAGCGTTTTCGGTCGTCGTCGTCGATAGACGAGGGCGAAAGTAGCCAATAGGACGAACCGTCGGCGATGAAGCCCATCGGAGCGACGAGCTCCCCCGTCTCAATCTGGTCGGCCACCATGTAAATCGACCCCAGGGCGAAGCCCAGGCCGGCGCGCGCGGCTTGCAGACTGAGATAGAAGTGCTCGAATTGGAGTTCTCGATCAATGCGTGCTTTTTGCTGGACGCGGGCCCGCCATGGGGCCCACGCGGATGGACGTGATGCCGTGTGGAGTATCGTCCATCCGTCGTTGGCTGAGGCCGCTAGCCCAGGTGATGTGACGACCCCGGTGATTTCATCGGCGACGCGGCAGGTGAAAACGTCTGGGCCCCAGGCGAAATCGTCCCGACGTAATGCGAGATCGATCGAGCTGGCCAGGAAATCCACAGGTCCGCCGGCAGCGAACAGATGGAGCGTTATCTCCGGATGCCGGGCGTAGAAATCCGGCAGTCGGGGGATGAGCCACTGCATGGTGATCGTGGGTTCGCACGACACCACGAGCGGGGCGTCCGACGCGGTCGGTTGTTCGAACGTACTCAAGGCGCTGGAGAGCGTATCGAAAAGGCTCTGGCTCACGCGATAAAGCTCGTTGCCTTTGGTCGTCAATTGCACTGAGTTGTGTTGGCGGTCAAAAAGGGGGGCGCCGAGATCCTGCTCCAAGTCCTTTATCCGCTTACTCACTGCGCCGGGCGTTACAAACAGACGCTCCGCAGCAAGCGTCATGTTTTTTTCCTGGGCGACCGCTACGAACACACGCAGCGCATCTAGCGACCTGATCATGCTGTGTTCCTCGTACTCAGCTCTGGCATGAGAAAAATTCACATTTTCGTGTGAAAAAGAATCGTTTCTCAGGAGCGTCTTAACGTCCAATGGTATGTGCGTGAGCAACATACGTGCTTGCGCACGCACCAGGACAAGGAGGTCCACAGTGTCGCCTGTGCACCAAACAGCAGCAAGACGTTCTCCCGCCGATCGTGTCTCGCAACGCTTGTGTATCGATGATTTATGTCGTGGCTTAGCACGTCAGAATTATCTTTTCATTGATGGGACGACGACGACCAGCATTCTTACCGATCTGCATCAGAATGCTCTGGCCGACTGGCATGATTTCGCAGCAAGTTGGAACGATATGCCAGTGGACGGCCACATGGCCGATGGCGGCATCTACCGTCGGCGGCGACATGCAACGCTAGCGGCCAACGCGGACAGTGCCGAGTGGTGGGTTAAAGCGCATCAACCGCACTATCAGGAGCGTGACTTCAATAGTTTGAACGGTGGAGTCGCGCGGCATTACGAGCCTGTGCGGCAAGGCATTCTTCAAGGCCCAAGCCTCAGCAGTATTGTTGGCCTTGGATGCCGCGTGTTCAGCGGTCTAGCACCCTACTATCCGTGGCACATCGAACTGCACCAATTCCGCATCGAGTCGAATGCCGAGTTCGTGGGCAAGCCGACTCCAGAAGGCGTTCACCGCGACGGTGTGAACTTCGTGATCATGGCGATGGTTAGCCATAGCAATATGGCCGGCGCCGAATCAACGATCTATGACCTTGAGCGGCACGCACTGACATCTTTCACGCTGAACGCACCACTCGACGTTGCGATCGTGAATGACGCGCAGGTATTCCACGGGGTGTCCCCGATCAGCCCCAGGGGTCCAAAAACACCCGCCGTCCGTGATGTTTTGGTCGCTACATTTCGCAAACAGTTTTAAGGAGGAGTACGGCGCTCGGCCAACGAGCGTCGCACTCTTGAATTCATGATCGCTCTTGATTACCTGCCGTTACTCGGCACAGTGACATTGATCGCGGTCGGCATGGCCATGAGCCCCGGCCAGGATTTCGCATTGGTCAGTCGCAACGCGATGATCTATTCGCGACGAGCCGGCCTCTGGTCGAGTGTTGGCATCGCGACGGCTGTTTGGCTACATGTGGCTTATTGCGTAACTGGTGTGGCACTGCTTATCACCAGCTTCCCGCGGCTTTACGGAATGATTCGCTGGATCGGAGCGGCTTATCTTGTCTATCTCGGCGTCAAAAGTCTTTTGGCCTCGAGCTCACCACGGATGTCTGCGGATTCTGATCGAAGCGAAATTACAGATCGATCGGCATTCGGATCCGGCTTTCTATGCAATGCGCTGAACCCGAAAACGACGCTGTTCTTTCTGAGTATTTTCACTCAGATCATCCGCCCCACCACGCCGATTGCTGTTCAAATCCTGTGCGGCCTGATCATCTCACTCGCACATCTTGCGTGGTTTAGCGGCGTGGCCTTCTGGCTCTCGACGCCGAGATTCTTGTCGGCTATCTGGCGCCTTAAACCGTGGATAGAACGTGGATTGGGGTTGGTCTTGATGGGAGTCGCTACACACATGGTCTTTCAATAGCCTTCGGTGGCGCCCAACCAGAAACAGCGGGAAAATTGGGGCGGGGCACGCGGATGGAATCGAGCTAAGCGAGGGCGCCGGCCACCGTGGTCTGTCCACTGGCAGTTGAAGAGTCAGGCGGAGGGCTATGCACGCCGGCGCTCTCTCGACGGCATCAACGCGACTCGTCGTCGTGCGCCGCGTCGAACTCACGTCGCGCGTCCTCGAGCGCCGGACCGTAAACCAGCGTCCAATCGTAAAGCGCCTGAAACGGCTCGCGAAGCGAGTGCCCGAGCTCGGTGATTGCGTACTCGACCCCAATCGGAGAGGCAGTCAGCACTCGGCGCGTTATCAGGCCATTGCGCTGCAGGCGTTTCAGTGCGTCGGCGAGTGCCTTATGGGTTATGCCGTCCAGGCGGCGCATGATCTCGTTGAATCTTGCCGGTCGCCGGCAGAGCACGGTCAGAATTAGCACCGCCCACTTGTTGGTAATGTGCTCGAGGGCTACACGTGCACGGGTGACTTCTTTGAGATCAAGTTCCCCGTCGCCCTGCTTTTCATGGAGCCCGCAGGAAAAGTCGACAGGCGTCGCAGACGAATCGGCCTGCGTGCTGGATCTAGTCATGGCGATATACTCGCTGATATCTACTAGCAATCAGGTGCGTATTCTAGCCCAAATATACGACGTATATTTCCTCGTCCCACTTCTCGAGGAAAGCCCCCATGCCAAATATGAACAATCTAAACGCCTTAATCGTTGGCGGCGCCAGCGGTATTGGGCTCGCGGCCGCGCGTCATTTCGCCGAACACGGCGCGGTTACCTGGATTACCGGTCGCCGCGAGGAGGACGTCCGGATGGCCGCGGAGAGTATCGGAACCAACGTCAAACCGATCCGAACCGACCCAACGCAACCGGCAGATCTTGATGCACTAGTGCAGCAGCTTAGAAATGCCGCCGGTCACCTGGATGTGTTGGTGGTAAGCGCCGGCATTTCCGAGCCGGCGATGTTGGGTGAGATAACTGAAGACCATATCGACCGCCATCTGGCTATCAACGTCAAGGCTTTGACGCTCGTCGTCCAAGCCGCGCTTCCGCTCATGAACGAGGGCGGCAGCATCGTGTTGATAGGCTCTATCGCCGGGCTGATTGGTGCACCGGGTCGCAGCCTGTACAGTGCGAGCAAGGCGGCGGTGAGAACTCTGGCCAGGGGGTGGACAATGGAACTTGCACCACGCGGGATTCGCGTCAACGTGGTCAGTCCGGGGCCAATCAATACCGCTATGATGGCAACCGCTGGCGCCGAAGAACGCTCAGCCTACGCCGCTCAAATACCGCTAGGTAGATTCGGTCAGCCGGAAGAAGTGGCCCGCGCCGTTGGCTTTCTCGCCAGCTCGGACAGCAGCTATATCGCGGGTGTAGAGCTGTGTGTGGATGGCGGGATGGCGCAAGTCTGACACTCGACCCACGAGTGGCCGGTTGTTGCTACCGGCCACTTTTAGGCAGCGAGCGTTTCGAGGCCGAAGTAGCGGCGGTGCTCGGGCGTCGCGTGAGTCGCGGGAAGGCAGGGCGGCCGAAGAAGGAATCCGGTTAGGCGGGGGTGTTGGAAACCGTGGTCTGTCCTGTATTTTTTTGTTCTTGTTGTTACGGTAGCGGACCATGACGACCCCTTGTCGCTGCGATCGCCGCATGTCCCCGATTCCCCGCACCACGGTCGAGCAGTGGGCCATCCTCCGGGTGGTGGTTGAGCACAACGGCTTTGCCCGGGCGGCCGAGCACCTCAACAAGAGCCAGTCGTCGATCAGCTACGCGGTGGCGCGTCTGCAAGAGCGCCTGGGCGTGGAGCTACTGGCGCTGGACGGGCGGCGCGCGGTGCTGACCGAGGCCGGGCGGATGCTCCTGGACGAGGCCGGGCCGCTGGTCGATGAGTGGATGCGCCTGGAGCAGAGTGGCCGTGCCATGGGTGGGGGGCATGAGGCGCGCATCCGCCTGCGGGTGGACAGCCTGTTCTCCAAGGCACGATTGTTCGCGGCGTTGCAGGTGCTGGAGCAGCAGTACGAGCTATATGCAAGTCTGGTGTATGGAGACTTGATCAAGCGGCGCTCCGGCGG
>NZ_APNK01000064.1 GCF_000732535.1 Salinisphaera hydrothermalis C41B8 | reverse complement strand
TTCCCAGGACCGCCGGAGCGCCGCTTGATCAAGTCTCCATACACCAGACTTGCATATAGCTCTTCGGTAAATGTCGGTGATTCGAAGGCGTTAGCGATATTGGCGTAGATATGCTGGCGATGGGCCCAGGCATAGTTCAGGCCCGCATTCATCGACAGGCGCCGATAGTTGCGGCTGCCCGACTGGTTGCCGTCGGCCAGGAAATGGTCGGCGATATTGAAATCGAGCCAGTCGTAGCGTGCCCCGACGGTCGCTTTCAGGTCCGGGGTAATGGCGAATTCGTCCTGGGTGAACACAGCCGCGTTGGTGGCATGTTCGTCCTGATTCAGGCGTAGGGTGCCTTTGCTGCCGTAGTCGTTGTTGTAGCGTTGGCGGTCGTCCTGCTGGGCCTGGGCGTCCACACCGACGACAAGTCGGTTGGCATGGCCGAACAGCGTGTCGTAGCGCGTGGTCTGGGCGCCGCCGCCGAAGAAATTGCGTCGATAGGTCACCACGCCGCCTCCGCTGCTGCTGCCGTAGGGCAGGTACTGGATGAAGTTGCGGTGGGTGTAGAAGGCGTGGAGTTTGTAATCCTCGTGCGCCGATAAACGATTCTTGAATACCGCGCCGAGAGTCTCCTGGCCGACGGTCTGACGCGCGTCGTAGGCGAGGTTGGCATCGCGCGCGGCATGTCGATCGGCTTTTGCGGTAGCCCGCGTCACGCCGCCCGGGTCCTGTGTGTTCGGCGCGTGCAGCAGGCGGGTGGTTACGGTCAGCTTGCCGTCGGCGCCGACGTCACGCTCGATCTTGCCGGTGAACTGGTTCTTCACCACCTTGCTGTGCTGGCGGTAGCCTTTCTGCTCCAGGCGGGAGACGGTCGCTGCATAGCCCCATTTGCCGTACTTGTGCGCCGACGACAGGCTTTCGCGGTGATAGCCGTTGCTGCCGCCGGTGATTTCCGCTTCGTCGAGCGGGCCGTCGCTGGGCTTGAGCGTGGTGATATCGATCACGCCGCCGGTGGCGTTGCCGTAGAGCGCTGAGAACGGGCCGCGCAGCACTTCCATTCGGTCGATGGCGCCGAGATCGATGGAGTCGGTCTGGGCCTGACCGTCGACCAGTGTCTCCGGAATCCCGTCGACGAGCACGCGTACGCCGCGTACCCCGAAAGCCGAGCGGGCGCCGAAGCCGCGGATCGATACGCGCAGGTTCTGGGCGAAATTGGAACCGTTGTTGGCATAGACGCCGGGTACCCGGTTGAGCGCCGAGTTCAGCTGCGTCTTGCGCCGGCCCTGGTCGATCGCGTCGTGGCCGATCACATCGACGGCGGCCGGTGTCGACAACAGATCCTGGCCGAGCCGGAACGCGTTGACCTGGATCGGGGCCAGCACGCTGGTGGGGGCACTGGCGTTGCTGTCGTTGGCCGGCGGCGCGATCGTGCGGTCTTTGGGACGGCTGGGGCTGCCGCTCGGGGCACCGGGCTGGGCATAGACGGGCGCGGCTGCCAACAGCAGGCAGCCGGTCGCCAGGAGGCGGGTATTCACGTGTGTTCTCCCTGCGCGCGTTTGCTCCTCCCCCGGGACGCGCGATGGTCTCTTGGAGCGGTCTTATTCTTCGGGCGCCATGGCGCGTATCTGTACCGCGTGGATATCGGTCTGCATGAGGTCGCCCAGCGCGTCGTAGACCATGCGATGACGCTGGATGGGGCTGACCCCGCTGAACTTCGGCGACCGGATCGTGACGTGGAAATGCCCGAGCCCGGTGGCCGCGCCCGCGTGCCCGACGTGCAGATGACTGTCGTCGCGAATGGCGATGTCGTCGGTGTCGAGCCCCTCCGCGAGGGCGGCGCGAATGCGGTGGATGCGATCGCTCATGTCAGGCTTAAAAGACTTTTTTGTAGGGATAAACGGCGGTTTCCATGTACACGCCTTCGGCGTTGTACGGATCGACCTTCGCCCACTGGCGAGCCGATTCGAGGCTGTCGAAGGCGGCGATGATGATGCTGCCCTGATAGCCCTCGGTGATACGGCCGTAGGCATCGGTACGCGGCAGCGGACCGGCGGTCAGCAAGCGGCCTTCGGCCTCGAGATCGCGCAGGCGCTGGCGATGTTCTTCGCCGGCCTTGGCGCGTCCGTCGGCGCTTTCGGCTACGTCGAAACACACGATAGCAAAGTAGTCCATGGCAGATTTTCCACAGCGGAGGGTGATGTGCGCATAGTGTGCCGCATGCAACCCGGCCCGACTATGGGCGACGCGTCTTGAAGCCGTTACAATCGAGCCATGAGCGAACTTGTCCATGTCCACGCCGAAACGCCCCAGCCCCGCCGGATCGAAAAGGCCGCCCGGGCTTTACGCGCGGGGCAGGTGATCGCCTATCCCACCGACTCGTCCTACGGCCTGGCCTGCGCCATGGGCGACAAGAGCGCGATGGAGCGTATCCGCCAGATCCGTGGCCTGGATCGGGATCATTTCTTCACGCTGGTGTGTCGCGATCTGTCCGAGATCGCGGAGTACGCCAAGGTCGAGAACCCGAGCTTCCGGCTGCTGAAATCAGCCACGCCCGGGGCGTATACTTTCGTGCTGAAGGCTTCGAAGCAGGTGCCGAACTGGCTCGCCCATCCCAAGCGCAAGACCATCGGCATTCGTGTGCCGGGGCATCCGGTGGCGCGGGCGATCGTGGAGGCGTTGGGTAAGCCATTCATGACCGTTACGGCGGTATCCGGCGACGACCGCTCGCTGTCCGAAGCCACCGAGGTGCGCGAAGAGTTCGGCAATCGAATCGATCTGATCGTTGACGCCGGTGCGACCGGCATCGAGCCGACCACGGTGGTGGACCTCACGGGCGATGTGCCCGAGATCCTGCGGCCGGGCAAGGGCAGCGCGGAAGCCATCGGTCTGGAACCGGATCATATCTCGTAGTCGACGCGCCACGCCGCATCTCGGCGGCGTGACCGGGTGCGGCGCAGCACGCGCGCCTCTGGCCGAACCTTAACCGGCCTCGGTGCCGTATACTCGCGCGTTTGTCATCCTCGACAGCTGGGAGTAACTCGTGTCCTCGGCCAATGCTCGTCCCGTCGTTCTGTCCGGCATCCAGCCCTCCGGCGAACTCACCCTCGGCAACTACATCGGCGCGCTCAAACACTGGGTGAACATGCAGGCCACGCACGATTGCCTGTTCGCGCTGGTGGATATGCATGCGATCACGGTGCGTCAGGATGCGGCCGCGCTGCGTGCCCGCTGTCACGAGTTTCTCTGCCTGTATCTGGCGGCCGGCATCGATCCGAATAACGCTACGTTGTTTGTGCAATCGCATGTGCCGGCGCATGCCCAGCTGGCCTGGCTGTTGAACTGTCATACGTCGATGGGCGAACTCAACCGGATGACGCAGTTCAAGGACAAGTCGGCCAAGAACGTCGATAACGTCAACGCGGGGCTGTTCGATTACCCGGTGCTGATGGCCGCGGACATCCTGCTGTACCAGGCCGATGCCGTGCCGGTCGGCAACGACCAGAAACAGCATCTGGAGCTGACCCGAAACCTGGCCGAGCGCTTCAATACGCGCGTGGGCGAGAACGTGTTCACCGTGCCCGAACCGTTCATCCCGGAAGTCGGCGCGCGCATCATGAGCCTGGGCGAGCCGACCGCGAAGATGAGCAAGTCCGACGACGTCGAGGCCAACGTCATCAAGCTGCTCGACCCACCCAAGAAAGTGGTCAAGAAGATCAAGCGCGCGGTGACCGATTCGGACGGCGAGGTTCGCTTCGATGAGGCCAACAAGCCGGGCGTATCGAACCTGTTGTCGATTTTCTCGGCAGTGACCGACAAGCCGATCGCCGATCTCGAGGCCGACTATGCCGACTCGGGGTACGGCGCGCTCAAGGGCGATCTGGCGGATGCCGTGGTCGCGTTTCTCGAGCCGCTGCAGGCGCGTTATGCCGAATTCGCCGAGGACAAGGCCGGCTTGGATGCGATTCTCGCGCGCGGCGCGGCCGCGGCCCGCGAGCGCGCGCAGCCGACGCTGGATGCCGCGTATGCGGCGACAGGCTTTTTGCCGGCGTCGTAAGCGCGGCTTTCGATCTTGAGCGCGGTTCAGGACAACACGGCGACCGAGGCGGCGACGGCCGAGGCGATTCGTGTCGCCGGTGAGCCCTACGAGGCGCTGCCGGAAGACCTGTATATCCCGCCGGACGCGCTGCGCGTGTTCCTCGAAGCCTTCGAGGGCCCGCTCGATCTGTTGTTGTATCTGATCCGCCGCCAGAACCTGGATATTCTCGACATCCCGGTGTTCACGATCACGCAGCAGTACATGGCCTACATCGAGCTGATGGAGGAAATGGCCATCGAACTCGCCGGCGAGTACCTGCTGATGGCGGCGATGCTGGCCGAGATCAAGTCGCGCATGCTGCTGCCCAAGACCGAGGCCGCGGAAGAAGACGAAGGCGAGGACCCGCGTGCGGAGCTGATTCGTCGTCTGGCCGAATACGAGCAGTTCAAGGAAGCCGCCGAGAATCTTGACGACTGCCCGCGCGTCGGGCGCGATATCACCCCGGTGCGCCACGAGCCGGTCGAAATGACGATCGAGCGCCCGGCGCCCGAGCCGGATCTGCGTGCGCTGCTGGGTGCCTTGCATGATGTGCTGACCCGCGCCGAGCTGTATTCCCAGCACGTGATCGAGCGCGAGCCGTTGTCGGTGCGCGAGCATATGACGCGGATCCTGGAACGGCTGGATTCAGATCGACCGGTCGCGTTTGTGGCGCTGGTCGCGCTCGAGGAAGGCCGGCTCGGCGTGGTGGTGTCGTTTCTCGCCATTCTGGAATTGGCGCGCGAGTCGTTGATCGCGATCGAACAGGACGCACCGTATGCGCAGGTTTCACTGCGACGCCGGGGCGTGGAATGAACGAGCACGAATCCGACGCGCCCGTGAACCCCGCGCCGGCCACGGAAGCCGTCGCCGATACCGCGGAAGTGTCCGAGCGCCTCGTGCGCTGTATCGAAGCGTTGCTGATGGCCGCGGATTCGCCGCTGTCGGTCGAACAACTGGTGCGTCTGCTCGAGACCACCGAGGCGGTGGACAAATCCGAGGTGCGCACGGCGCTGTCGGCGCTGGCCGAACGCTATGCCGACTCGGCGGCGGATCTGGTCGAAGTGGCCGGCGGCTGGCGTTTCCAGGTCGGCCCCGACTACGGCGCGTTGGTGGCGCGGCTGTGGGAAGAGCGCCCGCCGAAACTGTCGCGCGCCATGCTCGAGACGTTGGCGATCATCTGCTATCGCCAGCCCCTGGCGCGCTCGGATATCGAGGCGGTCCGCGGGGTTTCGGTGTCGACCGGCATCATCAAGACCCTGGCCGAATTCGACTGGATCAAGGTGGTGGGGCATCGCGACGTGCCGGGCCGACCAGCGCTGTATGCGACCACGCCGCGTTTCCTCGACGATTTCGGCGTCAAGCGCCTGGCCGATCTGCCGAGCCTGCCCGAGATCAAGGACATCGACACGCTCGATGCCGCGGTCGCGCGCCTGCGCGGCGAATCGGACGACGCCGAATCCGATGACAACGCGCCCGCGCCCGACGAGCCGGAGGCGGCATCCGACGCGCCGCCGGACGAAGCGGACCACGGCGACGAGCGCGCGGACTTGGAATAGGCGGCGTCGCCACCACGTTATCGGCCAACCCGTTTTTGTATTGACGCCGCGCAAGCGGTTCGACAATGGAAGTGCAATGGCAGCTTTGAATACCGAACGCGTGACCAGCGTGAAGCATTGGAACGATTCGCTGTTTTCGTTCACCACGACGCGCGACGATTCGCTGCGGTTCGAAAACGGCCAGTTCGTGATGATCGGTCTGCCCACCGAGAGCGGCAAGCCGCTGCTGCGGGCCTATAGCATCGTGTCCGCCAATTACGAGGAACACCTCGAATTCTTCTCGATCAAGGTGCCGGACGGCCCGCTCACCTCGCGCCTCCAGCACCTGCAGGTTGACGACGAAGTCTTCGTATCGACCAAGCCGACCGGCACGCTGCTCATCACCGATCTGCATCCGGGGCGCAATCTGTATCTATTGTCGACCGGCACGGGGCTCGCGCCGTTCCTGTCGATCGTGCGCGATCCGGAAACCTACGAGCGCTTCGAGCGGGTGATCGTGGTGCACGGCGTGCGTTATATCGAGGATCTCGCCTACGACGAGTTACTCAAGCACGAGCTGCCGAACGACGAGATTCTCGGCGAGCTGATCCAGGGGCGGCTGCTGTATTACCCGGTGGTCAGCCGTGAAGCGTTTCCGAACCAGGGCCGCTTGACCACGCTGCTCGACAACGGTCGATTGACGTCCGATCTGGGCCTGGAGCCGCTCGATCCGGAGAAGGATCGCGCCATGATCTGTGGCAGCCCGAGTATGCTGGACGACACTGCCCAACTGCTCGACGATCGCGGGTTCACGGTGTCGCCGCATATCGGCAAGCCCGGCGAGTACGTGATCGAACGTGCCTTCGTCGAAAAATAGCGCACCCATTCGTCCGGACGCATAGTTCATGGCTGATCGTATACAGAAAGTGCTGGCTCACGCCGGCTATGGCTCGCGGCGCGAACTCGAACGCGCGATCGCCGAGGGACGCGTGAAGATCAACGAGCGCGTGGCCGTGCTGGGCGACACGCTCGGTTCCAGCGATCGCGTGCGTTTGGATGGCCGTCTGCTCAATCTGGAAAAGAAGGGCGACGTCCCGACCCGCGTGCTGGCCTATAAAAAGCATGTGGATCAGGTCGTCACGCGGCACGACCCGGAAGGGCGGCCGACGGTCTTTCGCAAACTGCCCAAGCTGCCGGCCGGGCGTTGGCTGTCTGTGGGCCGGCTCGATGTGAACACGTCGGGCCTGTTGCTGCTGACCACCGACGGCGAACTCAAGCGCCGGCTGGAACATCCGTCGTATCAGATCGTACGCACCTATGCCGTTCGCGTGCGCGGCGAGGTCGATCAGGCCATGCTGGACCGGTTGGTGGAAGGCGTGCAGCTTGAAGACGGCATCGCGCGCTTCGAATCGATTCGTGAGGGCGACGACGCCGAGCGCGCCAACCGCTGGTTCGAAGTCACCGTGCGCCAGGGGCGCAACCGCGTCGTGCGCCGCCTTTGGGATAGCCAGGGCGTGACCGTGTCGCGGCTTATGCGCACCGGCTTCGGTCCGGTGCCGTTGCCGACCGGCGTCAAGGCCGGCAGCTACCGCGAGTTGAGCAAAAAGGAAGTCTCCGCGCTGGCCAGGTTGGTCGATCTGAAGCGTTAGAGGGTGCTTCTATTTTCGTAAGGCATTTATCCGCCGATCAACGCAGATTGACGCAGAGGTTATGTCTGCATGCATCGGCTTCGATACGCGTTCACGGTGGTACGTTTTTCGGTACGTCGCCGGCGGGGACAGAGGCGAATGCGCAGCTTGGCCTGTGCGCGACCAGGGCTGGCGCCAGGCGCCTTGCGGGCGCACGATTTTGGGCGGCAACGAGACTCTTTCCAATCGTGAGAGTTTGCCTTGGCGACACGAGCCGATGCGTTTCCGAATCATTGGATTGCGGGGATCGCAATCCGTTCGTCAATGAATGCCAGTCGGGTTCAGCCCATGTGCGCTTTCTTGATCGGTGTGAATCTGCGTTGATCTGCGGATAAATGTCTTCACAAGAGAACAAGTCGTCGGGCCTGGCCGGTGCGCGCCCGACAGCCGCCGCCATCGTAGATTTCCACGACCGTCTGGCGGCGGCTTATGGGCCGCAGCATTGGTGGCCGATACAGGATCCGGCCAATCCGCGTTTCGAGATCCTGATCGGGGCGGTGCTGACCCAGCACACGGCCTGGACCAACGTCGAAATCGCGATCGCTGCATTGCGCGAAGCCGGGTCGCTCACGCCCGAGGCCATGCTCGCGCACGATGACCTGCCCGCGCTCATCCGCCGCGCCGGGCCGCATCGGATCAAGGCCGAGCGGCTGCGATCACTATGCCGCTGGTTCGTCGAACGCGGCGGATTCGCGGCCATCGAGACGCTGGATACGGTCACGCTCTGTCGCGAGCTCCGCTCACTGCACGGCATCGGCCCGGAAACTGCCGACGTTATCGCGCTCTATGCGTTCGACCGGCCGCGTTTCGTTGCCGATGCCTATGCCTTTCGCATCCTCGAGCGTTACGGCTGGTGGCAGGGAGCGCGGCGCTACGAGCGCCTGCGGGAAACGATCGAGGCGGCCCTGGGCGACGACGCCTCGGCGGGTTTCTACGACGAACTCCACGCCCTGATCGTCGCCCACGCCAAACAGCGGTGCCACAAGCGCGCGCCCGACTGCGGTCGCTGCGCGTTGGCCGCGACCTGCGAATACGCGCGCGCCGCCGGGCCCGCTTAAACGCCGCTTGACACTCGAACACGGGCGGGCGCTGTAGTCACGTAGGTCGGATTAGCGAAGCGTAATTCGACATGGGCGCCAATTTGCGACTAGCGGTGCGCCCCGGCCCTGTCGGCTTACGGCCCGCGGCCTAAGCCGACCTACATCAGGCTAAGCGCGATACTGCCGATGCGCCGCGAAGGGCCTGCCGTAACGTAGTGACGTAGGTCGGATTAGCGCAAAGCGCGTAATCCGACAAGAACGAAGCCGGGTGGGGTCGACCATCCGCGATACGGCAGCCGCCGCCACGGTGCCGCTCGGGCTTTTGTCGGCTTACGGCCTGTGGCCTAAGCCGACCTACGCCGAGGCTCCGCCTGAGGCCGTCATCCCCGGTCGGGTCGCTTGTCTCTTCCAATAGCGACGTAGTCACGTAGGTCGGATTAGCGCAAAGCGCGTAATCCGACAAGAACGAAGCCGGGTGGGGTCGACCA
>NZ_APNK01000063.1 GCF_000732535.1 Salinisphaera hydrothermalis C41B8 | reverse complement strand
TCACCCAAGAGCGCGATTATGAGCTGAAAACTTGAAAATCCTAGAGGGATGTTCGGGTCTTGCTATGTGCGCGTATTTTTTTGAGTGGCTTTTCCTGTCTGGAGGGTTCGCTCCCGCTAACAACTGCTTTGAGTCAGCGCAGCAATTCCCCTGACTCGACGACCCCGAAAATCCACATTGTTCGCAGCAACCGGCGGGGTACGGCGTCGACGGTCGCGCCAGCGGCTATCTAGATTCGGCATACAGAATAGGGCGCATCGGCCCGAAAGCCTTGGGCGAGGTGCTTCACGGAAGCAGGCATTAACTGTCCTGTTCCGGACTGATCTGCCGATCCGGGCGTCGAAATGCGCTCAGCTTGAAGCGTCAGATTGATCCCGCAGTTGTGCCGCCATCCGGCGCGCTTCCTGAATGGGCCAGACGTGGCCTTCACGCATCGCGGTGATGACGGCGCCGTCGAGTAGCATGACCCACTGGGTCGCCTGCTTTTTAACATCCGTGTGGCCGGCGGCCCGCAGGGATTCGGCGATCCGTTCGATCAACGCGTTTTTGTGTTGGATGGCGATCTGGTGCCAGGGGCTGTTCCGGTCCGCGGCTTCCACCATGGCGTTGATGAACGCACAGCCCCGGAAGTCGTTTTCGGCGTAGCGCGCGGCCATCGCGTCGAACAGCGCAAGGGGTTCGCCATCACAGGCGTCGAGAATGTGATCGAACATTTCGCGCCACGCTGCATCACGCCGCGCCAGTACGGCGCTGACCAATGCCTCCTTGCTCTCGAAATGGCGATAGAACGACGCGCGTCCGACGCCGGAGTCTTGCAGCAGGCGATCGATGCCGATGGCCTGAATACCGTAGCGATAAAACAAGGCCTCGGCGGAATCGAGTAGGCGTTCTCTCGCTTGAGTCGGCATGTCGCCACATTAATTCAGAAAGGGCCATATTGGAACCGATCGGTTCCGTCCTGTATAAACGGTACTGATCGGTTCCGTTAGTTCGCGAGATGGGAAACCGCTTATGGCCACAGCGATGACTTCGCTCGTAATAACCGCAGCGCTTGTACTCGGTTCGCCGGGGCCGGCGCCCGTCGCGCTCGCGGCGTCGAGCGCAACGTTCGGGCTGCAGCGTGCGCTGCCGTTTTACTTCGGCATCATGAGCGGCCTCGCGCTCGCCGCGTTGGCTTCGGCCGCGGGGCTCGGGGCCTTGTTCAGCCACTTTCCAAACCTCCGGCGTGTTCTGGAAGTCGTTGCTGCGCTCTACATCATCTATCTCGCCTACGGGATCGCCACGGCTTCGCCACCAAGTGATCCATCAGATGCCGGCGGTGCGCCGCGCTTTCGAGACGGCATGTTGCTCAACGTGATTAACCCCAAGAGCTACGCGGCTTTCCTCGCCATTTTCTCGCAGTCGATCCTACCGCTCGCTTCGCCGCTCTGGGCCTATGGCCTGACCGCGGCAACATGCCTTGCGGTGGCCGCATCGACCAACATGTTCTGGATGGCGAGCGGTCAGCTGCTCACGTCCTGGCTACGTCGTCCGGGTGCGGCACGCGTGATACGCGGCGTGCTCGCCACGGCCATGGTCGCGGCCGTGCTTTGGGCGATGTTCGGGTAATAGGGGCTTCGGGGCCTGATTACGGGTACGCGCACTGACTTGCCCGCTGGGTAGCCGCCTCCTCGAGTAATTGCCCGCCCGTCGAAGCTGCATCCTGGGCAGGCAGGCCAATAGCTCGATCGAATGGTTCCGGACATGCGAATCGGCCGCGACAGCCGGCGGGTTGGGCGTCGGCGGTCGGGCCAGTAGCCGCTCGTCTATAGGTGCGGAATGTCGCTGGCGGCGCTTCGGGCTTGGATGCGTTGGCCTGTTTTTAGATCTCTCGATGGGTTAGCGCTGATCGGCGGGCTATTCAGGTCGAGATCGCTTGGAGCCGTCGTTTGTAACCACTCGCTAAACGTCTGATCCGTATTGTGAGTGGACTGTGCGCATCGATGAACGCGATTCGCTCGAAAACGTACGGTTTGATTTGATGCGGTGTCCGGCCGTACGTTCGTTACTTTCGGTGTTTGTATACCGAGGCATACTCGGTGGGTCGTATCAATGACCCCGCAAGCCGGGTGTTGCCCGTCGTGAGTAAAAACGAGGAGATCATGGTCCCGCAGGAATTGGCACAGGAGTGTGCCGGCAAGCCGCTCGAGCCGGTGGATTATCAAGTCGTGCGCAAGAACGTGGAGTTTGCGCTTTCCTATCTGGACCGCGCGGCGCGTGAGGCGGTTGACCGCGGCTTGGCGGGCAGCTCGGTGGATAGCCTTGATCAGGTGCGGGCGCGGCTCGAAACCCTGGTCGACGAACTCCAGCTTGGCGAGCACTTTGGCTCGCCGGGGTAGGTGCCGATCCGCTGTTTAGCCGCCTGGCATAAGGTCGCTCACGGCAACATGCTGGGTGCGGAGCGTCGATTAAGGCTCGGCTGTTCGGGCCGTGCCGGCCGACGCAACTCGTAGTTGGCCGTCCTCGATCGATGCCTGGCTGCCTGGCCGCCACGCCGTATTCATGTGCTCGTGGCTCATGGGGAGCCCGGCGTAGAGCGGCGTGTCGCCCAGCCATTCCGCGAAAATCTCGCCGAGCGAGTTCAGGCCGTCGGCCAGTGTGCAGTCGCTGAACGCACCAACGCAGACGGCGCGTAGCCGGTCGGTGTCGATGGCATCCATCAGTTGCTGAAAACTGCGCTCGAGGCGGAATTCGGCTTCGCCTATATCTTCCAGCAGTAGAATCGCATCCTGTTCCAGGCGCAGGGCCGTGGGCGTGCCGGCCATGCAGGCCAGCGTGGTGAGATTGCCGCCGACGAGCTGGCCGGCGACGGGCACAGTGGGGCCGGCGAGATGCGTGAGCGCCCAGGTGCTTGGGCGGTTTTGCAGCCGGTCGACGACCGACGCCATGGCGGCGGCTCGTGCGTCCTGTGCCTCGGCGGTCTCGCCGGGCGACGCCAGCTGGGTGGCGACCGGGCCGTGAATGGCCGCGCGCCCGTGCTGGCGAAAGGCTTCGAGCAGCATGGTGATATCGGAGAAGCCGATCAGCGGGACGTCGGTCGAAATCCGGGCCCAGTCGATACGGTTCACGAGGTGCGCGCTGCCGTAGCCGCCGCGCAGGCACCAGACGGCGGCGACGCCGGGGAGCTCGAACGCCGCGTGCAGGTCGGCCAGACGCGCGTCGGCGGTGCCGGCCAGATAGCGATGATGATCGCGGGCATGCGTGCCCAGATGAGCGTCGATGCCGGCGGCGGCCAGCACGGCAAGCGCGGTATCGATGCGCTCGTCCTGCACGCCGCCGGCCGGGGCGATCAGGGCGATGCGCTGGCCGGCGAGCGGCGACAGTGCCTCGGCCAGGCGGGCAAACGGGGCGCCGAGCGGTGCGGTGTTAGAGGTCATGGGTGTTGATGCGTCCGCCCAGCCGCTCGACGGCCATGTCGCGCAGGTGCTGGTGATGGGTGAAGAACAGAACCTGGGTCTTTTCGGCCAGCCCGGCCAGTGCATCCAGTCCGGCCATGGCGCGGTCGTCGTCGAAGTTGATGAACAGATCGTCGGCGACCACCGGCAGGGCGGCCGCGCGCTCAAGATAATCCTCGATCGCGGCGATGCGCAGCGCCAGATAAAGCTGGTCGCGCGTGCCTTCGCTCATGCCGATGGGCGCGACCCGCGAGCCGTCGGGGCGCACGCCCACGATCTGCAGTTCGTCGCGCTCGTCGAATTCACCGGCCAGCCGTTCGAAGGAGCCGCCGGTGAGCTGGTTCATGAGCACCGAGCCGCGTTCGATCAGCGGGCGCTGTTTGTCCATGGCATAACGCTGGCCGGCCCATTTCAGTAGCAGTGCGGCGGGGCCGACGCGCAGATAGCGCTCGGCGGCGTCCTGCATATCGGCCAGGGCGGTCTGGCGTTCGGCGGCGGCGGTGACGGCGCGATCATCGCCGCCGATGGCGTCGAACGCGGCCTTGGCTTCGTTGCGGGCATCGCGCGCGGGGCCGAGGTCGGCGTCCACGTTGTCGATCTGGTCAGACAGGGCATCGATCTGTTCACGCAGCGTATCGAGATCGCTTGCCTCGACCGCGGCGATGAGATCGTCGATCGACTGGCCGTCGCCTTGGTCGGTAAGCGTTTCGGCGGTGGCGGTGTGCTCGGCGATCAAGGCCTGGCGCCTTTCGGCGCGCGCGATGATCGCTTCCAAAGCGTCCGGATCGGCGACGCCAGCCTGCCGGCAGAGCCCGTCGAGCCGGCGCTCGGCCTCGGCGCGGGTCTGTTCGTGTTGGGCGATACGCTCGCGATGGACCGCCAGATCGGCTTGGCGTGTCTGCAGGCGTTCGTACTGCGAGCGGGTATCGCGCAGGGCGGCCGTCAATCGCTGTACGGTCTGCTCGCCGGGTTCGTCGTCGGTGGCGCTGCGGCCGGTGGCCTCGAGAATACGGGCGAGTTCGGCCTCGAAGCGCGACCGGCGCTCGTCGAGATCCTGCTGTTCGGCGGCGAGCTCTCGCGCCTGGCGGGCGTGTTGGCGGCCGGTTTCGATGACGTCGAGCGCGGCCTGGCCGGCCTGGGCATCGAGCGATGCGTCCAGCCCCAGTTCGTCGAGCGCGGCGCGCCAGTCGCGTTGCCAATCGGCCAGCGTGGCGTCGGCCTGCTCGCAGGTACTTTGGAGTGCTTCGATACGACGGGCCTGCTCGCCCCGTTCACGATCGAGCCGCTGGCGGTCGTCGTGCTTGCGATGCTCGCGTTCGACCCGCCGGCGGGCATGTTCGATCAGCACGGCCAGCGAGGCGTCGGCGATCTGGCTTTCGTCCACGCCAAGCGAGACGAGATACGGCTGCGCGTGGTCGCGATGCGCGGCGATGCGCTCGGCCAGATCGTCGCGCTTGGCTTCGGCGTCGATGCGATCGGCGCGGACGGCCAGCGCGGCGTCGCGCCGATCAAGCCAGTCGCGCATGGCGGCCGGGCTGGCGGGTTCCAGATCGGCCGAGGTCCACAGCGCGGTCCATTCCATCTGCAGGCCGTCGAGCCGTGTACGGGCGTCGTCGCGTCGGGCGGTAGCCTGTTCCAGTGCCTGTTCGCGCTCGGCGACATGGCGTTGGCGCTCGGCATCCTGCGCGATGGCTTCGGCCCGCTCGAAGCGGGCATCGGCCAGCGCGTCGGCCTCGCGCGTGGTGCGCTCGAAGGTTTCCACCGGGTTCTTTTCGGCGGCGGCGTCCAGTTTGGGGGCATCGGCCTCGTCGAACAGGTCGCGCTCGCGTTGTTCGACATAACGACGCCGTACGAGCTGCCAGCAGGCATCACGTTTTTCGCGCGTCGCGGCGAGGCTGTCGGCGCTCGGCAGGGCTTCGTCGGCACGACGGCGGGCGAGCGCATCGCGCGCGCGTTCGACTTCGTCGCTGAGTTCGTCGACGCGGGCCTGCTGTTGTTGGCGGCTCTCGCGGGCGGTGTCGATGGCGGCTTCGAACTCGTCGATGCGATCGCGTGCGGGCACGTGCAGTGTGGCCAGCGCCTCGATATCCGCCACGGCCGGCTGCATCGCCGCCAGCCGGCGGGCCAGATCGCGCTCCAGCCGGTCCACATTAGCCTGGGCGTTGCGCTGTTCGGATTCGAGATCGCCTTCACGGGTACAGGCGGCCAGCCAGGCGTCGAGCGCGGTGGTGTCGGCGGCGCCGCCCAGCGCGTCGGCCTCGGCAGCGAGCCGGGCGTCGGTTTCGCGCGCCGTGTTCAGATTGTCGGTGGCGTGTTCCAGGCTCTGGCGGTGTGTTGCCTCGGCGGCGGCCAGCCGCCGGGCCTGGGCAAGCGCGGCGGCGGTCGGCCATTCGCTCGTTTCGTCGGGCCAGCCGAGTTCGCGGCGCGCGTGGGCGAGCGCTTCGGCGAGATGCGCCTGTTCGCGCTCGATCTCGGCGCTGCGCTCGCGATCGGCGGTGATCCGGCCGCGTTGTTCGGCCAGACGCTCGATCGCCTCGCCGGCTTCGCGCAGCGCCGGGTCGTCGGCCAGCGTCGCGATTTCGGCGTCGATCCGCTCGATCTGGTCTTCGATAGAGGCAATCGCGGCGTTGGCCGATTCGATTGTCTCTTTGGCCTGCTCGAAGGTCGCGCGGGCATCGGCATGCAGAGCGGGCGTGTCGCCGAGATCGGCCAATTCAGCCTCGATCTCGCGATAACGACGGGCCGGCTGGGCCACACGCCGGATGCGTTCGAGTTCGCGCCATTGATGGCTGAGCCCGCGGCGCTGTTCGGCCAGCTCGTTGTAACGCGCTTCGGCGGCTTCGAAGGCTTCGCGCTTGCTGCGCCAGTCGCCGACCGTGACCTCGTGTTCGCGGATATCGGCGTCGGCCGCTTTCAGGCGCGCTTCGGCCTGGTAATAACGCCGGTTCTGGGAGGCGTTCGGCGACCACAACGCATCGGCTTCGGCCACCAGCGCATCGCGTTCGGCCAGCACGTCGGCCAGGCCGGAACCGGCCGAGAGCAGGGCCGTATCGGCGTTGGCATCGGCAGCGGCCAGGGTCTCGCCGCCGGCGCGCAGGCCGTCGTGGTCCAGGCTGAACATGCGGGTGAAGAACGCGCGATCGGCACCGGCGAGCTGGCGTTCCAGGTCGGTGTCGAGCCCGTTCGCGGGGTCGCCGTTGGCGTCCAGCAGGGTGTTCTTGCGGCCTTTCTTGCGAATGGCCGCGATTTCGGTGTCGTCGGCTTCGATACGCGCACCGATGCGCAGCGCGTTGTAGGCGTGCAGGAAATTCAGCGGCGTCTGCGTGGGAAAACCGAACAGGAAATCGCCGACCGCGCTGCGCGCCGTGGATTTGCCGGCCTCGTTGGCGCCGAACACGATATGCAGATCGGTGTTACCCGGCGTGAAGACGAGGCGTCGCTCGGTGAAGTGGCCGTAGGCAAGCAGGTTCAGCTCTGCGAACCTCACGAGGCGTCCTCGTCGGCGGCCAGCCGCGACAACAGATAATCGCCCGCGCCATCGATGAGCGCGGCTGTATCGCCGTCGATGGCGGCGCGTAAGAGGGCGTCGTCGGCGTCGGTGCGAATTTCGTGCGGCAGACGTTCGGCCAGCTTGCGCACGTCTTTTTCGATCATCTCGCGAATATCGGCGTCGTTGCGAGCGTCGTCGAGCAGCCGCTGCAGTTCGCCGAGCGCGTCCTGGCGGGCGCGCCGGGTGGCCGCATCCAGCGCCGGCGCCGTAGCCAGCCGGACTTTTTCTACATACACCGGCGTGCCGCCCAGACCGGCCGCGGCTGCCCGCGCCTCGGCGAGCAGTTGTTCGGGGGCGGCGACGAGGCGATCGTGCAGGGCGGTGGTGCCGGTCAGGCGCAGACGGATGGCCAGCAACCGGCCATCGGCGGCCTCGACGCCGGTTTCGATGGCCTCCCGCATGGCGGCCGTCACGTCGTTGAAATCGTTGGCGTTCGAGACATCGACCTCGGCGTGCTGCCAGCGCGCGACGTCGCAGTGGATGGCGCGCAGCTCGGCCACGCGCCCGTCCTCCACGATCACTTCATAGGCGCTTTTGGCGCCGGTCTCGCGAATCGAGCGGCCCTGGAGGTTGCCGGAGAACACCACGTACGGATGCTGGGCCAGCACTTCTGCGCCGTGGACATGGCCGAGCGCCCAGTAGTCGTAACCCTTGGCCGTCAGCTCGTCGAGCCCGCACGGGGCATAGTTTTCGTGCCCGCCCAAGCCGCCGAGCCCGGTATGCAGCAGCCCGATGTTGAAGGCGCCGGGCGTGGGCGCCGGATAGCCGGGCACCAGATTGTCGGTGGTTTTCTGGCGGGCATAGCTCATGCCGTGGAGAGCCACGCCCAGCTCGTCGATGGCACGGGTTTCGGCGTGCTCGTGCGAGAACACATGCACGTTGTCCGGCAGCGAGAGACTGCGCGTCATCTGGTTCTGTGCGTCGTGGTTGCCGTGGATCAGATAGACCGGGATCGCGGCGCTATTCAGGCGATGCATCTGGCGCACGAAGAACACGCCGGTCTGATAGTCGCGCCAGTCCCCGTCGTACACATCGCCGGCGATAACGACGAAATCCACCGCGCGCTCGATGGCGGCATCGACCAGCGCCGTGAGCGCTTCGCGGGTTGCCAGCCGCAGCTGTTCCGCCACCCCGGGTACGTCGTCCGACAGGCCGCGCATGGGGCTGTCGAGGTGAATGTCGGCGGTGTGGATGAAGCGGAAGGAACTCAAGGCGGCGGACCGGGGCGGTGCATCGGCAATTCGGGCATCTTATCGGCTGTGGGCGATTCGCCCAATCGGTTTGGGCCTGTCTTTTGGTGTGCTCGGTGAGAGTACGCGAGGTATCGACCGGCGTTCGTTCCGCTTGCAACGTCGACTCGAACCGCGGGGCTTGCTGCGCTGTGGTTTCGCACTGATGTGCGAGTTACTTTCGTTTGCTTGTCCAAACGAAAGTAACCAAAGGAAAAGACACCCGCATCGGCGCCGGCTTTGCCGTGCCGTACGAGGCGAGGAGCAGGGTTTCCCGGCGTAGCCGGGATGCGACCGCCGGCGTTCGGCGCGAGCCCCGCGCCACGACTCGTCCGGTTCGACCCGCCGAAGGTCGCATCCCACAGCTTCGCTGCGGGAAAACCCTGCTCCGCTTCTCGGGGCGACACTCCGATGCTCGCGTCGACGGGATGCGGCCAGAACTCGCGTCGCTTTGGCGGCCCTCAGACAGGCTGGCCGCACCGGCGCATGCGCCGGACACCCGTCGCCGCTGCGCGTCTCCGTCGCCTCAGACGGGAGGTAATACAAACCCATCGCCCAAGCATCACGAGGACTCCGACCTGTCGCGGGCCCGCGCTGTATTGGGTTCCCTTGCGGAGCGCCGAGCAGCACAGCCGAGACGGGATGAAGCAGCCGGCTGTTTGAGCGTCAGCGAGTTCCGGCTGCGCCCGGCTCGGCGAGCAGCGCAGGGTATCGATGCGCAGCATCGACGCGTAGATAGGGTGTCGTTTCCTTTGCTTCCTTTCGTTTGGACAAGCAAACGAAAGGGAGTCGCGC
>NZ_APNK01000062.1 GCF_000732535.1 Salinisphaera hydrothermalis C41B8 | reverse complement strand
TTCCCAGGACCGCCGGAGCGCCGCTTGATCAAGTCTCCATACACCAGACTTGCATATAGCTCTGCGCGTGGTCGTGCGTGTGCGAGGTGCTCATCGCCAATCCTCTTCGTCGCTGTGCTCGATCATGTCGCGCAGCACGCGCTGGACATGATCGTCGGCGGCCACATAGAACACCTGCTTGCCGCGGCGTTCAGCGGCCAGCAGCCGCGCCGCCCGCAGCAACCGCAAATGATGGCTGGCCAGCGACATCGAGATATCGATCTGCTCGGCCAGGCTCTGCACGCTCTGCGGGCTTTCCAGACAGGCATAAACCAACGACAGCCGGTTCGGTTCGCCCAGCAGACGGAACATCTCGGCCATACGCGTAGCTTGGCCGTCGGCGAGAACCGTGATGTCAATGGTGGTGGCCATGCCAACCTCTACAATTGAATAATTATTGTATCGATAAGCTCGACGTTATGGTATTGCACAATCAAATAGCAAATGGCTATTGGCATACCCAGGCGACGAGAGGCGCCGGGCGCTCGACCCCGGCGCGCTCCGGGTTTCTTACGCGCCCGCCTTGAGTTCGCGGAAGGCCGCGACCGCTTGGTCGAGACGAGCCAGCGTGGTTTCGCGGCCGAGCAGCTCCAGCGTGTCGTCGATGGAGGGCGACACGGGCCCGCCGGTCAGCGCGATGCGGATCGGCTGGGCGACCTTGCCCATGCCGACTTCGTTACCTTCGGCCACGCCTTTCACCGCCGCTGCCAGCGCCTCGCCGTCCCAGGCATCGAGTGCGGCCAGGGCATCACGCACCTGCGCCAGCAGATCCGGCGTGGCGGTCTTGATGTGCTTCTTCACCGCCTTGGGCTCGTAATCCTCGACGTCGCGGAACAGGAACAGGCTCTGCTCGGCCATCTCCGCCATGGTCTTGCACCGCCCCTGCTGCACCGCCGCGATCGCGGTCAGGCGATCCTCGGCGACGTTCTCGACGCCGTGCCGCGCGAGATGCCACGCCAGCTCGCCGATCAACGCTTCCGGCGCGGCGGCCTTCATGTGCTCCTGGTTCACCCAGAGCAGTTTTTCCGGATCGAAGGTCGACGCCCCGCCCTGGACGTTGGCGATATCGAAGTGCGCGACCATTTCCTCACGGGTGAAGATCTCCTGGTCGCCGTGCGCCCAGCCGAGGCGCACCAGATAGTTGAGCAACGCGCTCGGCAAAAAGCCCTGGTCGCGATAGCGCATCACGCCCACCGCGCCGTGGCGCTTGGACAGGCGCTTGCCGTCGGGGCCGAGAATCATCGGCACGTGGGCATAGTACGGCAGCGGCCCGTCGTCGCCCACCAGCGCCTTGAGAATATTGATCTGACGCGGCGTGTTGTTGACATGGTCGTCGCCGCGGATGACATGGGTGATGCCCATGTCCATGTCGTCGACCACCACGCAGAAGTTGTAGGTCGGCGTGCCGTCGGCGCGGGCGATGATGAGATCGTCGAGCTCGCTGTTGGCGATCGTGATGTCGCCCTTGACGAGATCGGGAATCACGGTCACGCCGTCCAGCGGCGTGGCGAAGCGGATCACCGGGTCCACACCGGCCGGCGGCTCGGGCAGGGTCTTGCCCGGCATCGGCCGCCAGGTGCCATCGTACTTGGGTTTCTCGCCGCGGGCCCGGGCGGCCTCGCGCATGGCTTCGACCTCGTCGGCGCTCGAGTAGCAGTAATACGCCTTGCCCTCGGCCAGCAGTTGGTCGATCACCTCGGCATAGCGATCGAAGCGCTTCGTCTGATAATAGATCTCGCCGTCGTGCTCGAGATCAAGCCAGGCCATGGCATCGAGAATCGCCTGCACGGCCTCGTCGGTGGAGCGTTCGCGGTCGGTGTCCTCGATGCGCAGCACGAAACGGCCGTTGTGCTGGCGGGCATGCAGCCAGGAATAGAGCGCGGTACGGGCCCCGCCGATGTGCAGATAGCCGGTCGGGCTGGGGGCAAAACGAGTGACGACGGACATAACGATGGCACCGGTGCGGACGCGTAATCCCCTATTTTAACAACCGACGCCCGCCTATGCCCTGTCCGGTCGACGCTCAGCTGTCGCCGTGTGCGTTCGGCGCCGGCGGCACGCGCAGCACCTGACCGACGCGCAAGCGCGTGGAATCCAGCGCATTGTCCGACTTGAGCGCGGCCACGGTCTCGTCGTGCGCGGTCGCGATCGAATACAGCGTGTCGCCTTTCTGCACCTTGTATCGCTTCAGCCGGGCTTTGCCGTCCTGGTCGTCCAGCCCCGGCACGATCAGCCGCTGCCCGGGCTCGAGCCGGCGGCTGCCGAGATCGTTGATCGCCATCAGCAAGGCCGGCGTCGTACCGGCACGCGCCGCGATGCCATCGAGCGTGTCGTCCTGCTTGGCGATATAAATCTCGGGCGAGGTCGGCGACGGGTGCATGGGCGGGTTGTGCTTGAGATAACCCACAATCCCTTCGTAGATGGCATTGGCGAGCTGTGCCCGAAACGCATGGCCGTGCAGTTTCTCGGCCTGGGTGGGATTGGACAGGAAAGCCGTCTCGCACAGCACCGAGACCACCATCGGATCGCGCAGGACCTCGAAGTTCGCCCGCAACGGCTTGGCATGGTAAAGCGGCTCGATCTGGCCGAAATGATGGATGATCCGCTGCGCCAGGCGATCGGCGGCGTTGATCGACTGGCTCTGGAACATCTGCGTGAGCACGGTATTGAGCGCCATATCGTCGGACGAAAACCGGACGCCGGCGACCTCGCGATCGCGGCTGTTCTCGAAGTGCGCGAGCTGGGCCGCTTCGGCGTTGCTCGCGCCGTGCTCGGAAAGCTCGTAACAGGTGCCGCCGTCGACGTCTGGATGCCCGGGCGAGGCATTGGCGTGGATCGAGACGAATACATCCGCGTGCTGGTGCTGGGCGATGGCCACGCGATCGGCGAGCGTGACGAAATGATCGTCGTGGCGCGTGAGCACGGGCTTGATACCCGGTGTGGCCGCGAGCTTGTCGTACACCATGCGCCCGATCGACAGCACCACCGTCTTTTCGCGCAGCCCATGCGGCCCGGACGTGCCCGGATCCTTGCCGCCGTGACCGGGGTCGATCACCACCACGATCGGCGGCCGGCTCGGCGCCCCCGCGCTGCCGGACGACTCACCTCGATCGAAGCGCGCGACCAGCTCGCGACCATGGCGCGTCACCCCCGCGAAATGCGTCCCGGGCGCCAGATCGAACACCGCGCGCAGGGTGCCGTGCGCGCGCCGACCCCAGCGGACATCGCGAACCGCGCCCTCGCCCTTCGCGGCCGTGTGTTTCGCACGGCGCGTCGCGTTCATGTCGATCACCGCACGCACCGGGGAACTGAGGACGAAATCGTTGAAGGCCGGCGTTTTGGAGAAGCGCATGATCACGCGCGTGTGCCCGCCGTCGTGATGCACGACCACGTGCTGCAGCGTCGCCGTCGCCGCGGCCGCCGCGCTCCAGAGCAGGAGCGGCAGAACGAGCCATGCCCTGCGATAGCACAGAAACCGATTCACCACGCCCTCGTCGTCGGTCGGGCCCTCACCTGCCCGGCCGGTTGCGCCTCCTGTTATCGACCGACCGATCACGGCCCGCGCTTCTGATTACCGAAAGCCGGAGCATATCTCAAGCCGGTCGTTGACAAAATCAACCAATCCGCCGACCATTAGTTGACATTCTCAACCAATTATCATGACCGAACGTTCTCCGACCGGCGAAACCCTGCACCGCCTTTTGCATGCCTACAAACGCGCCATGCGCGACGGCTATGCCGAGGCCGGGATCGAACGCACCGTAGGTGAGATCCGCGTGCTCAAGGGCATCGCCCGCAACCGCCATGGCACGGCCCAGCACATTGCCGACCGTATGCGCCAGGACAAGGGCCGTATCGCACGACTGATCAAGCGGCTGGTCGCCGACGGCCTGGTCGTCCGCCAGCCGCATCCCGACGACAGCCGCAGCCAGCAACTCGAACTCACCGCCGCCGGGCGCGACCTCGCCGACCGGATCGCTGCCGTCGAGGCGCGCGCCGGCACGCGCATGGCCGGCGGGCTGTCGGAAGCCGACCTCGCCCGCTTTACCGAACTGGCCGAGGCCATGATCGCCAATCTCGAACATTCCCAGGACAACGCTTCATGAACCGTAGACCGCCACCGCGCACGTTCACCGTACTCGACAAGGCCGAAATCACACCCAACATGCTGCGCGTAACCCTCGGCGGCGCAGCCATGGCCGACTTCCCGGCCGATCAGGAAAGCGCCTACGTCAAACTCCGTTTTGCCCAGGCCCACAGCGACCGCCCGCTGCTGCGCACCTATACCATCCGCTCGCAGCGCGAGGATTCGGTCGATATCGATTTCGTCCGCCACGGCGACGGCGGCCCGGCCGCGCGCTGGGCCGAGGATGTTCAGCCCGGCGAGACCATCGATATCGGCGGCCCGGGTCCGAAGAAGCTCGTCGACCCGGCCGCCGACTGGGTGCTGCTGATCGGCGACATGACCGCGCTGCCGGCGATCTCCGCCAATCTGGAAAAGCTACCGCGCGACACGCAGGGGCACGCCATCATCGAAGTGCTGCACGAACACGACATCCAGCAACTGGACGCGCCCGACGGGGTGGCGATCCAGTGGGTGATCAACCCGCGCCCCGGGGCCGATAGCGCACCCTTGTACGATGCCGTGGCCGCCCTCCACTGGCCGGCCGGCGAGCCATCGGTATGGTGCGCCTGTGAATTCGCGACCATGCGCCGCTTGCGCGAACATCTGCGCAGCGATCGCGGCGTACCGCGCGACGCGCTCTATATCTCCAGCTACTGGCAGAACGGCAGCAACGAAGAGGCGCACAAGGCCCACAAGCGCGCCGATAGCGAGGCGGATCAGGCCGGCTGATCGCCGGTACCCGCCAGCCGGGCCTGCACCGCGGGACTGGCAATCGCTTCGCTGATCGCCTCGCGTACCGCTCGAATACGCGCCACGCGACGCAGATCCGGATGCACCAGCAGCCACAGATCAGTGGCGAGTTCCGGTACGACATCGCCGACGCGCTGCAGCGCCGGATCGGCATCGGCGAGATAACAGGGCAGCAGTGCCACGCCGGCCCCACGGCGCACGACCGCGGCCAGACCCAGCAGCGTATCGATACGCCAGCCGGAATCATCGATGTGGTGGCGACGCATCCAGGTGGCGAGCGCCGGAAAGAACACGCTGTCGTCCAGGCCGAGCCAGCGCGATCGCGCCGCCCGGCTTGCGTCGCGCGCGAGATAGGGCGCCATCGCGACGTGGCCCATGTGCTGGGCAATCAAGGCCTCGGGCGGCGAGGCCATGGGCCGCAGGGCCAGATCGGCCTGGCGGCGCGTCAGGCTGTAGGTGTCGTTCGAGATCGCGACTTCCAGCGCGATCCGTGGATAACGCTCGCGTACATCCACCAGTACCGAGGCCAGCAGCCCGTCGAACAACGTATCGGTGGTCGTGAGCCGTACGCGCCCGGCGGGCGATACCACGCCGTCGTCGACGGCCTGCATCGCCGCCTGCACACGACTCTCGATGGCCTCCGCCTCGACAAGCAGGCGTTCCCCGAGCGCCGTCGGCACATAACCGGCCCGCTCGCGCGTGAAGAGCGGCTGGCCGAGCTCGCGTTCCACCGCGTTGAGACGCCGGAAAATCGTGGCATGACTCACCCGCAGCTGGCGCGCCGCGCCAGCGAGCGTGCCGGCCCGACCGATCGCCAGAATCCACCGCAGCGCGTTCCAGTCGAGCGACTCTTGCATAATTGCAAACAAACCTTTCGGTAAATTGCGATTCTATTGCAAAACGGAAAGCCCCAGGGTAGCGCCATGGCTCATCCACGAGGCATGTCATGCATACCCTCATTGTTCATGCGCATCCCGGCACCCGCTCGTTCAACGCCACATTGACTGCCACTGCACGCCAGACGCTGGAAGCCGGCGGTCATACGGTCGAGATATCCGATCTCTATGCGGACGGCTTCGACCCGGTCGAAGGGCCGCACCATTATCCCGACCGCGCCGACGAGCACCGGTTTGCGCCGTTGACCGAACAACGCCATGCCAGCGAGCTGGGACAGCTGCCGGGGGATGTGGCACGCGAGATCGATCGGCTGGAACGCGCTGATCTCGTGATCCTGCAGTTTCCGCTCTGGTGGCATGCCCAGCCGGCGATCCTGAAAGGCTGGTTCGATCGCGTGTTCGTCTATGGCGGGCTTTATACCGGCAGTCGGCGCTACGACGCCGGGCACTTTCGTGGCCGACGCGCGATGCTGTCCGTCACCACCGGCGGCCCGCGCCGCTCGTTTCTGCCCTATGGCCGCGGCGGCCCAATCGAGCGTCTGCTCTGGCCCATCAACTATTCGCTCTACTACATGGGCTTCGATGTGCTTGCGCCACACCTGGCCTATGGCGTGCAGGGCGCCGGCATTGCCTATCGCGAAGCCCAGGACTTCGAGCGGCATCTGGCCCACGTCAGACATGCCTGGGCCGAGCGCCTACGTCATATCGATGACGACCGACCGATTCCGTTCACCGGCTGGGACGATTGGGACGACGGCGTGCTGGCTGCAAACCATCCGCAACGCTGGGCCAGTTGACCGGCCGGGCCCGGATCGATCAACCCGCCATATAGCGCGTAAGGCCCTCGGCCAGCGCGTCGAATACGGCGCGGCACGCCGGGCTGCGCCTCAGGTTCTCGTGCACGACGAGCCACACATCCAGCGCGTGATCGAACACCTCGGGCAGAACAGCCACCAGATTCGGATCCCGCCGCGCCAGGCCGTGCTGGCATACGCCGATGCCCCAGCCGGCTCGTAGCGCCGCGAGGCCGGCGACATCGCTGTCGGTACGCAGCGTGAAGCGCTGTTGGGTGAGCCATGGCCATGCCTTGCCCACTTCCCGGGTGAATTCGGTCTCATGATCGAAGCCGATGAGCGCGTGGTGTGCCAGCGCCCCGATCCCGGCGGGCTGGCCCCGGCGCGCCAGATAATCGCCGCGCGCATAGAGGCCGAGCCTTATCTCGCCGAGCCGGCGCGCCACCAGTTGCGCCTGGGTCGGGCGTGCCATGCGCACAGCGATATCCGCTTCTCGCCGCAACAGATCCTCGACGCGGTTCGACGGCACGAGTTCGATCGCAAGCCCCGGGTGACGCGCCGACAATGCGGCCAGAATGGGCGGCAATACTTCCACCGCGATTATCTCGCTGGCGGTGAGGCGTACCGTCCCGGTCACGGTATCCTCTGCGCCGGCCATGCTGCGCAACAGAGCTGCCGCCGAAGCTTCGAGAGCCTCGGCGTGCGGTGCCAGCCGCTTGGCGGCGTCTGTCGGGCTGAAGCCTCGTTGCGTGCGTACGAACAGGTCGCACTGCAGATCCGCTTCAAGCGCATCGATATGTCGGCCGACCGTCGGCTGGGTCATCCCCAGACCACGCGCCGCAGCCGATAACGATCCACTGCGCAGCACTTCCAGAAACGTTCGGTACAGAGCCCAGCTGGGTTCGCGCGTTGGCATAGGTGCGTTATACATTTTTGTATATCAGGTCGACAATATTAACCAGTTCCGCATAGCCGAACAGCCGAGCAACATGGGGATTCGGCATACGAATCTTTGTCAACGACCATGGCTCATACAGCTTTAGTACTGGGCGCGACGGGCGCGATCGGCAGCGAACTGGCGAAGAAGCTGTTCGCTTCCGGGTGGCAAATCCGGGCATTGCATCGGGCGCCCGAGATACCGGCCGGCCAGCATCCAGCCTATGACTGGCGCCGGGGCGATGCCATGAATCGCGCCGAGGTGGTGGACGCAGCGCGCGGGGCGTCGCTCATCGTTCATGCCGTGAACCCACCCGGTTATCGCGGCTGGGCGGAACGAGTGTTGCCGATGATCGACAACACGATTGCCGCCGCGAGGACCGCGGACGCGCGCATCATACTGCCGGGCACGGTCTACAACTACGGCCCGGACGCTTTCCCCCTCATCGCCGAAGACGCGCCGCAGAATCCGGTCACGCGCAAGGGCGCGATTAGGGTATCGCTGGAACACCGACTGGCAACCGCGGCCGAAAACGAAGGGGTGCGAAGCCTGATTGTCCGAGCGGGGGATTATTTCGGCGGGCCACCGGCCAACAACTGGTTCCATGCTCTGGTCGGCCCCCGCCGTCCGCCGCGTGGCATCCGCTACCCGGGCCGGCAGGGCGTCGGTCATCAGTGGGCGTATGTCCCGGATGTGGCGGAAACCATGCTGCGGTTGGCCACAGCCGAGAACCAGCTGCCGGTGTTTGCGCGCTATCACATGCGCGGCCACTGGGATGAGGACGGCACACGAATGATCACGGCCATTCGTGCCGCTGCCGGCACGCATCTGCCTATTCGCCATTTTCCCTGGTGGTCGCTGCGAATTCTGGGGCTTGCCTGGGAAACCGGGCGGGAGCTGCGCGAATTACGCTATCTCTGGCAGCGCTCGATCCGCCTGGACAATACGGCGCTGCTTTCCCATCTGGGCAGCGAGCCCCACACGCCCTGGCCACAAGCAGTTGCCCATGCCCTCCAGGCCAGCGATGACAAGGCGGCGGCTCGATGACAGCCGCCGCCTTGTCGTTCTCGTCTCGGCCTTAATCCGCAGCGCGGGGACGTAGCCGATGCCAACTTCCTGGGCACCGTGGCAATCCAGCGTTGCGCTGTCGCCACCCGTGACCGCGGCCTTGACGACCTGGTCGTAATCGCTGAGCGCGTTGGGCCCACGCGACTGAGCATCGTCGCCACCGCAACCCGTCATCGACAGCCACATCAGCAGAATGACAACTGCTTGAAAGCGGCGCTTCTCAGGGGCCCGCATGCTGCGCCTTCTGTTGTTGCGCCCGCGCCCGGGCAATGGCCGCATCGATGACATAAGCATTGGCACCGCCGGTCTGCGACAGCGTGCCGTCGGCGTCGGTCACGATCAGCATGGGCGTATAGCCGCCCCAGTGGCTCATCGCCTTGAGCAGACGCTTCTGCGCGGCGCCGAGGCGCGCCCCGCGTTCGGGCGCCAGCGCGCCATGACGGGTCTGACGGTCATAGTGGCGAAAATTGGTTCTTCGCAGATAAGCGTGAAAGGCGGCGGTGACCGCATGGCTTAAGCTTGGATTGCTACC
>NZ_APNK01000061.1 GCF_000732535.1 Salinisphaera hydrothermalis C41B8 | reverse complement strand
TATCAACCCCAAGCCGCTTCTCTATAGACCTTGGGTTGGGGCACGCAAGATGGTATCTAGCGCCATGGCATGATAAAAAAACGCCGGCCTCGTGGCCGGCGTTTTTTTACGTCGTTCGAATCAGCCCGGGGTAAAGCGGTAGATCGTGGTCTGCGTGTATTTCTCGCCCGCACGCAGGGCGGTGCCGGGAAATTCGGGTTGGTTCGGGGCGTCCGGGAAATGCTGGGTCTCGAGCGTGAACGCGCCGTGGCGATCGTAGGCCATGCCGTTCTTGCCCTTGAGCGAGCCGTCCATGCCGTTACTGGTATAGATCTGCACGCCGGGTTCGGTGGTGTACATTTCCAGCGCCCGGCCGGAAGCGGGATCGATCACGCGCACGGCGAGCCGGTCCACATCGCCGGCGCTGGCGAGCACCCAGTTATGGTCGTAGCCGCCGATTGAAGCCAGCGACGCGTCGTCGATGTCCGCGCCGAACGGCTTCGGCCGGTTGAAATCCATCGGGCCGTCGGCGACCGGCGTCAGTTCGCCCGTGGGAATCAGCGCGTCGTCGACCGCGGTGACGTGGTTGGCATGGATCATGGCGATTTGATCGCCGATCGATTCTGCGCCGGCGCCGGCGAGATTGAAGAAGGCATGGTTGGTCAGGTTGATGACCGTGTCGGCATCGGCAATCGCCGAGTAATGCAGGCGCAGATTGTTGGCGTTATCCAGGGTATAACGCAGCGTGACCGCCAGATTCCCCGGGAAACCCATGTCGCCGCTCGGCGAGAAATGCGTCAGCTCGACACCGACGGTATCGGGCTCGTCGATCGGCGTGGCCGCCCAGACATGACGATCGAAGCCGCGTTCGCCGCCGTGCAGGGTGTTCTCGCCCTCGTTGGTCGATAGCTGAAAGGAGCGCCCGTCGAGCTCGAAGCGGCCGCCGGCAATCCGGTTGCCATAGCGGCCGATCGTGGCGCCGTGGTAGCTCGTTCCGGCTTCCAGATATTCGTCGAGTCGGTCGAAGCCGAGCACGATGTCGGTCGCGTGTCCGTTTCGGTCGGGTACTTCGATCGCCTGGATGCGCGCGCCGTGGGTAAGGATGGCAACACGCATGCCGCGACGGTTCGTCAATACATAACGATCGACTTGTTCACCCTCGGGCGTGGTGCCGAAGGTGTCGCGGGTGACCGCGAGGCGGTCGGGCAGGGCATCGGACATGTGGGGCCTCGTGGTAGGAACGAACGGACGGTTTTAGCGCGTCCGGCTATTCGTGAAAATCTTCAACCGTTCGGCGCCGGCCGAGCATGAAGGCATCGGCGACGTGCGTGAACGGCCTCAGATCGACCTCGGAGCGTTGTTCCTGGATGAGCGAGGCGAAACGATCATAGACGCCACCGTATTCATCCTTGTCTTCGTCGATGCGGACATCGCCGTCGATACTCAGGCGGCCGCCGCCTTCCTCGAGCCGCAGTTCGCCGGCATCGGTGACGACGCGGATCTGCCAGCGCGGCGGGCCTTCGTGACGCCAGTCCATGATGGCGTCGACCGGTGCGCCGTTCGTGTCTACGAAGGCTAAGCGTGCCGCGATGGGCGTCGCGCAGTTGCCGGGGACGTCCAGCGTGGCTTCGCGCAGCGCGAACGGGCGCAGGAGGATATGGGTGGCGATCGACAAGGCGTTGATGCCCGGATCGAATACGCCCAGGCCGCCGGGTTCCCAGATCCACGCCTGACCGGGATGAAACACCTTGACGTCTTCGCACCAGTCGATTTCGACCGCGGTGACGGTTTGGGGTAACAGCCATTCGCGGGCGGCCTCGATGGCGGGCGCGTGGCGGGAATGCCAGCTGGCATAGAGGACTGTGCCGGCCGTAGCGGCCCGCTGTTCTAGATCCGCAACTTCCGACAGCGTGATCCCTGGGGGTTTTTCGAGCAGCACGTGCAGACCGGCCTCGATGGCCTGGCAAGCCACTGCGAAGCGATGCTGGGGCGGCACGCACAGTGCCACGGCATCGACTTCGACGTCGGAGGCGAGCAGGGCGTCGAAATCGGTGAAACTTGCCGGCGTGCTCGTGGCATCGGCCGTCAGTTGCGGATCGACGGTGGCCACCAGATCGAAGCCCTCATGGGCCGCCAGCGCCGGCTGGTGCTGATCACGGGCGATCTTGCCGAAGCCGATCAGGGCGATGCGTGTGGTCATGGATTGACTCCCGGGTTGAAGGCGGCGGCGGCGCGGCCGGGCACGTCGACGGTCATGGAAAAGACCGAGCCGGAGTGTGGCCATTCGGCCAGCGTTGCCGCATCCATGTTTTCGCGCGCCGTGGTCACGAACAGCGTGCGGCCGTCCGGGCCGCCGAAAGCCGGCATGGTCGGCTGTAGTGCCGCCAGCGGGTAGCGGGCGACGAGTTGTCCGTCGGGATCGAAGCGGGCCACGGCCGCACCGCCGAACAGCGCCGTCCAGTAGTGATCTTCGGCATCGACGGCGGCGCCGTCCGGGCTGCCTTCGATGTCCAGCGTGTTCAGGTCGACCCAAGTTTCGCCCGGGCCGATCTCGCCGCTGGCCGGATCGAAGGCATGGCGGCGGATGACGCGGCTGGGTGTATCGGTGTGATACATCCATCGCCCATCAGTGGAAAAAGCCAGCCCGTTGGTGATCGTCATGTCACCAAGCCGGGCGCGTAGGGTCTGGCCGTCATAGCAGTAGAGCGAGGCGTCCGCCGTGGCCTGGGTCTCGTTCATGGTGCCGATCCAGAAGCGCCCGGCCGGATCGCAACCGCCATCGTTGAAGCGATGATCGCGCGAATCCTCGGGCGCGTCGGCAAGACGGGTTTGCCGCGTTCCCTGATCGTCGAGCCGCCACAGCCCCGATCGCATGGCCGCTACGAACCCGCCGTCGGTGTGCCGGACCACGCAGGTGATGGCTTCGTCGTAGGTGACGACGCTGTGCTCGTCGGTGGCGAAATCGAGCCGATGCAGGGCGCCGCCGAGAATATCGACCCAATACAGGGCATTCTGTTCCGGGTGCCACAAGGGGCCTTCGCCAAGACCCATGGTCAGCGTCAGATGTGGACTCAGCACGTTGCTCATCGGGAGATATCCTGTTCGAAGCGGGCGCGCAGGGCGGCGGTACTCTGGTCGATCACATCGGCGAAATCCTGGGCGATATCGACGCGGATCGCCTCGTCCTCGCCCGGCGCTTCCAGGGTGTCGAATTGCGAGGTGAGCATCTCCGGCGAGAAGAAGTGCTTGCGTCGTTGCATGCGGCCGCTGATGACATCGAAGCTGCCGTCGAGAAATAGAAACAGCAGGCCCGGATCGCCCTGGCGCAGCTGGTCGCGATAGCGGCGCTTGAGCGACGAGCAGCCGATGATCACGGGTTCGCCACGCTGCTTGTGGTCGCGAATCATGTCGGTCAGCACCGTCAGCCAGCCAGCCCGATCGTCGTCATCGAGCGGTTCGCCACGCGACATTTTGTCGATGTTCGCCTGCGGGTGGTATTGGTCGCCATCGATATACGGCACACCGAGCGCGGCGCCAACCGCTTCGCCCACGCTGGATTTGCCGCTACCGGAGACCCCCATGACGACCACGCGGCGATCGAATGTCGGGGTCGGGGTTTCGGTGGGCGTGGAATCGGTCATGAGCGAGCGTCCGGAAGGGCGGAAATGAGATGAGTCCGGCATTCTTCCAAAGGCCCTTGCCCGCGGCAACCGCGAGCCGGGACCGCGCAAAGAAAACCGGGCGCTGGCCGCGCCCGGTCATGAACGATGCGGCGTGGCAATCCCAAAGCACCTATTCGTTCAGAGTTTCGGCGGCATGCCGGTACTCGTGGACCACGATGTCGGTGAGTTCCTGGACCGATGTGTCCTCGGCGCGCTTGTCGAACACGATTTCGCCGTCGCGCAGCAGGTTGATGCGGTCGCATACATCGAAGATCTGGGCGTAGTTGTGCGCGATGATGATGACCGATACCTCGCCTTTCGCGCGCAGGCGGTTGATGACGTCAAGGATCATCGCGCCTTCCTTGGCGCCCATGGCCGCAGTCGGCTCGTCGAGCAAGAGCAGACGCGCGTCGGAATACACCGAACGTGCCACCGCGATGGCCTGACGTTGGCCACCGGAGAGCTTGGCGATCTCCACGTCCACCGACGGAATGTTGACGCCCATATCGTCCAGGTGACGCTGGGCGTCCGCCTTCATCCGCTTGTTGTCGAGAATGCCAAGAAAGCCGCCGCGTACCGGTTCCCGCTGAAGGAACATGTTGTGATACACGTTGAGCTCGCTGACCAGGGCCAGATCCTGGTACACGCAGTCGATGCCGAGCTGACGCGCGTGGGTGACCGAGCGCAGGTTCACTTCCTCGCCGTCGAAGAACATCTTGCCTTCGCTGGCCGGATGATATCCGCACAGGATCTTCATGAGCGTCGACTTGCCGGCACCGTTGTTGCCGAGCAGGCCGAGCACCTCGCCGCGCCCGACGCGCAGGTTGACGTTCTTGAGCGGCTGGACCGGTCCGAAGCGTTTGGCGACGTTCTCCAGACGAACCAGATCGTTGTCTTTATTGGCCATCAGACTCTTCCTCGTTCGCGCAGTCGGTTGAGATGCACATTGATGGTCATGGTCACGATGATGGCGCCACCCAAAATCATGTCGAAGGTATAGGCCGACACACCGGACAGGGTGAAACCGTCTTTGAGAATGCCGAGCACGATGGCACCGAAAAGAGCGCCGATGATGGTGCCGACGCCGCCGGTGAGCAGCGTGCCGCCGATCACGGCCGAGGCGATGGCCATGAACATGATCTCATTGCCGCCGGCCAGCGGATCGATCGACCCGATCCGGAAACAGTCAAGCATGCCGGCGAAACCAGCCAACGTGCTGCACAACATGAAGTTACGGATCTTGATGCTCTTGACCTTGATGCCGGCCTCGGTCGATCCGTCGAGGTTGCCGCCCACGGCGATGGTATGCAGGCCCCAACGCGTCTGGGTGAGCACGTATTGCAGGATCAACGCGATGACGATCGCCCAGCCGATCAGGAAGTAGGCATTGCCGCCCATGACGTTGGCGAAGGCCTGGCTCGACTCGGGTTGGACCGGGAAACCACCGGAAATGACCAGGGTGAAACCGTTGATGAGGAACAACGTACCCAGAGTGGTCACGAACGAGGGTAACTTGAGGAGCGTGGTGATCAGACCGTTGATCAGTCCGACCAGAGCGGCGCCCATCAAGCCGAGAATGATGGCGAACACCAGCGGCACGCCGGCTTGTTGCGCGAAATACATCAAGAACGGCGACAGGGCGTAGACCATGCCGATCGACAGGTCGAGTTCGCCACAGATCAGGACCATGACCTCGCCGGCCGCCAGTACGGCGGTAGCGCCAGCGTACTGGGTCAGCGTCCCGATATTGTCGTAGGAAACGAAGACCGATGTCGTGAACTGGAAATACAGCACCAGTAGACAGCCGGCGACGAAAATACTGGCTTCGCGGCGTCGTAACGCGATGCCTCCAATGCGACTTAGCATAGAAATCCGGGGTTGAGGGGCGCGATCCGTCGCGGATCGCGCCCGAAAAGGACTAATACTCGCAATCTAGCGCCGATCAGGCACCGATCGGGCCGGAGCGTTTGATGTACTTCTGCTCGCTCGAGTTGCCTTCGAACCGGCTCTTCGATGCCAGATACGCCTGGACGTTGTCCTTGGTCACGAACTTCAGGCCCGTGTTGATGTTGGCCGGGCCGGTCAGACCGCCGGACAGCTTGTACAGGAACAATTCCATCACTGTGTAGAAGCCCTGGAGATAGGGCTGCTGGTCGATGGTGAAGTCCAGATGGCCATTCTTGATGCCGTCCAGCGTGCCCGGCAGCATGTCGAAACCACCGGCCTTGACGCCTTTCTTGTGCAGGTCGTGCTTGGCCATGGTCTTGGCCACGCCCTCGGTGGAGCCGGCATCGACCGCGAACATGCCCTTGATGTTCTTGTGGCCGACATAGAACGACTCGATGCGCGAGAACTCTTCGTTCACGGTAGGGCCGCTGGCCACTTCATGCAGGGTGATGTTCTTGCCCGATTCCTTGATGGCGTCCTTGGCACCGTCCAGACGCGGCTGGATGTTGAGCTGGCCCGGCGTGGCGATAAAGCCCACGACGTCGCCGGAATCCACTTCCTGGGCGATGCGTTTGCCCAGCGCCTTGCCGGCCAGATACAGATTCTGGCCGACGTAGCCCAGGCGGGCGTTGTCCTGTACGTCCGCGTTGTAGGCCACAACCGGAATACCGGCTTTCAGCGCGCGTTCGACCGGCGCGTTGAACGCATGCTGGTCGACCAGCGCGATGGCGATGCCGTCGACTCTCGACGAGATCGCGGCGTTCATGGCGTTGACCATTTCACTGGCTACCGACTTCTGCGAACCGGTCCACTGGAACGAGCAGCCGAAGGCGGAGCAGGCGTCCTTGGCGCCGTACTGCGTCGGCACGAAGAACGGATTGGTGGTCACATGGTTGACGAACACGAAGCGCCAATTCGGATGACTCGGCGGAAAGCCCCCGCTTGCGGCCATCGCGTTGCCGGACATGCCGAGCCCGGCGCCCAGGGCGCCCATCGACAGGGCGGCGCCGCCGCCGACTGCGCGTTGCAGCAGGCTGCGGCGACCCTGGTCGATCATGCCCTGCGGGCCGTGCTCGAGTGTGTCGTCCTGATCATATTTGCTCATGGTTCTCCTCCGGGTATCCCCTCGGTTGTGGTTTCTCGACGTCGAGATCGGTGTGTCGTTATTCAGGCAGGAACTTGTAGACCGTCGTCTGCGTATATTTCTGCCCCGCCTTCAATTCGGTCGATGGGAAATTCGGCTGATTGGGCGAATCCGGGTAGTGCTGCGCTTCCAGCGTGAAGCCGCCCCAGTGGCCGAGCGTTTTGCCGTTCGTACCCTTGAACGACCCGTCGAGGAAGTTCGACGTATAGAACTGCACGCCCGGCTCCGAGGTATACATCTCGACCGTGCGGCCGGACTTGGGGTCGGTCACGCGGACGGCGAGCTTGTGTAGGTCGCCATCCGAATTCAGCACCCAGTTAAAGTCGTAGCCGCCTTGTTTGGGCTCGGCATACTTGAGCTGCTGATTGTCGGCATGAATGTCCTGGCCGATCGGCTTGGGCGTGGTGAAGTCGAGCGGCGTGCCCGATACCGATTCCAGTTTGCCGGTCGGGATCAGCGTGTCGTTGATCGGCGTGAACTGATCGGCGTTGATCATCGCGACCTGGTCCAGCACCGTACCGCTGCCCGCACCGGCCAGGTTGAAGTAGGTGTGGTTGGTCAGGTTGATGACCGTGTCCTTGTCGGATACGGCGGAGTAATGAATCCGCAGGTCGTTGTCGTTATCCAGCGTGTAGCGCACGGTGACCGCTAGATTGCCGGGAAAACCCATCGTGCCATCGGGCGAGAAATGGGTGAGTTCGACGCCTACGGTATTGCCGGTATCGATCGGCGAGGCCGCCCAGACTTTCTGGTCGAAGCCCTCGGTGCCGCCATGCAGTGTGTTGGGCCCGTTGTTCTTCGGCAGGTGATACGTCTTGCCGTCGAGCTTGAATTTCCCGTTGGCGATTCGGTTACCGTAGCGCCCGATGGTGGCCCCGAAGTACGTGCTCTTGTGGTCGATGTAGTCCTTGACGTTGTTAAACCCGAGCGCGATGTCCGCCACCTTGCCGTTCTTGTCCGGCATGTGAATGGCCTGCACACGGGCGCCGAAGGTGATGATGTCCACCGACATGCCGTTGCGATTGGTCAGGTGATAGCGCTCGATCTGTTTGCCCTGGGGCGTCTTATCGAAATCACTCTCGGTCACGGCCAGGTGGGGCGATTGGGCGCTGTCGCCGGAGTCGTTGTTGTTGGCCGCCAAAGCGGGGCCGGCGGCCAGTGCTGCCGCCAGCACGGTGGCTGAGCCGCAGGCTCGCAGGCTGCGGGTGAGTGTGGATGTATCGGTCATGGTCGTCTCCTCCTCGTTGTCGTCGTGATTCACGCCTGTCTCAGGCAAACACGAACTTTGTTATCGCCGGCTTGATTGTTGTGCCAGCTTGTTATCAATCCAGGACGCGTACGGCCCCGGGGGCTAGCGCCGGTCGAGCGGCGCCCACGGTGTTGCGCAGCGATGCACCGAAGATCGGAGATTCGATCTCGAAGACATCGCCTGCGCGCGTGGAGATGTTGTCGGCAAACGAAAGCGTTGCCGTACCGAAGAAATGAACATGGACGTCGCCCGCCCCGAGAAACTGCTGGTATTTGAAGTGGTGGTATTCCAAGTTCTCCAGGCTGTGGCACATATGCGCCTCGCCGGAGAGAAAGGGTTTCTCCCACAGCACTTTGCCGTCGCGCCAGATGCGGCTCGTGCCTTCGACCTTCTGGGGCAGTTCGCCGGTCAGCAGCACCGGTCCGAAGCTGCAATAACGCAGCTTTGAATGGGCGAGGTAGAGATAATTCTCACGCTCGGTGACGTGATCGGACGTTTCGTTGCCGAGTGCATAACCGACGCGCCAGGGCGTGCCGTCGTCGTCGACGACATACAGCCCGGCGATCTCGGGCTCTTCGCCCAGATCCTTGCCGAACTCCGGCGCCGGCAGTTCGCCGCCGGGACGGGCCACGATCCGGCCGTCGCCCTTGTAGAACCATTCCGGCTGTACACCGGGCTGGCCGGGGGCAGGGCGACCGCCTTCGAGCCCCCAGTTGAACACCTTCATCGAGTCGGTGAGCTTGTCTGGATCGGGCTGGCTCTGGCCGGCCTGATGCATGGCGTTACGGGTATCCGCGCTGCCGGTGTGGGTGAGCCCGGTACCCGTGATTAGACAGTGAGCCGGATCATCGTGATCCAGCGGCGGCAGCACGCGACCCGCGGCCAGGAGGGCGTCGAGGCTTTCGATGCCGTCGGCCATGCCGCGGGCCTCGGCCTCGGCGGCCAAACCACGCCCGGCATGGATCGCGGCCAGTGCCAGTTCGCGGACCGTGCTGGTATCAGCGATAGTGGTCACGCGGTCGGCGTCCACGATGCCGACACGCCGTTGACCGGCTGCGGTTTCGTATTGAATCAGCTGCATGGCGTGCTCCGGATCGCTTACAGGCTGGCCGTCGTCATATCGCCATTGACCAGCCGCCGGATGCCCAGCGGATTGTCATCGGCGAGCGCCTTGGGCAGCACGGCCGCCGGTGCGTTCTGATAGCACACCGCCCGCAGATAACGATTGATCGCCAGCGTCCCCACCGACGTGCTGTGGAAATCGGTGGTGGCCGGATACGGCCCGCCGTGGACCATCGCATCGTTGACGGCCACCCCGGTCGGGAAGCCGTTGAACAACACCCGGCCGGCGCGACGCGTCAGCTCGGTGACGAGCGCCTTGTGCTTCGCCACCTCGGCGTCCTCGCCGGTGACCGTCGCCGTCAGCTGCCCGTTGATCGCCCGCGCCGCAGCTTCCAGCTCGTCTTCACTGTCCAGCTCGACCACCACCGTGCTCGGACCGAAGACTTCTTCCATCAGCGGCTGAGCGTCATCGAACAACACCGACTTGTCGGCGCTGAACAGCCGAGCCGCCGCCTGGTTGGATTCGGCCGCGCCGACCACGACTTCCGTCACGCCCGACAGACCCTTCAACCGTTCCACGCCGCGCTGATAATTCTCGAGCAGGCCGTGGTTCAGCATCACCTGACCGGGCTTGGCCTTGAGCTGTTCGCCCAGCGTCTCGACGAAGCGCGTCATCGCCGGCGACTTCACGCCGATGATCACCCCCGGGCCGGTACAGAACTGGCCCACGCCCAGGCAGACCGAACCGGCCAGGCCTTCAGCCAGCTGCTCGCCGCGGCTTTCGATGGCTTCCGGCAGCATGAACATCGGGTTCACGCTCGACATCTCGGCATAGACCGGGATC
>NZ_APNK01000060.1 GCF_000732535.1 Salinisphaera hydrothermalis C41B8 | reverse complement strand
TCAACCACCGATCAGCCGACTGCGGCTCAACGTGAACAATGTGGTGGGTTTACACACCTAGGCCCGTACAAGGTGGTCGCCTTCTCGCCGGGCCATGAAGTCACGCTGCAGCGCTTCGACGACTACTACCAGGATTCGCCCAAGGGCCGGCCGGCGATAAAAACCATCCGCATCCACACGATCACCGACTGGGGCGCCGCCCAGGCCGGCGTGCTCAGCGGCGAGCTGGACTGGCTGTACAACGTGCCCAGCCTGATCGCCCGGAACCTGGCGGCCTCAGGCTATGCCAAGCGTGAAGTCGGCAGCTCCATGCGGATCGGCTTCATCGAGCTGGATGCCGCCGGGCTGGTCGCAAAGAACGATCCGCTGACCCAGCTGAAAGTACGGCGCGGCATCAATTACGCCATCGACCGCCCGGCGATCGTGAAGAACCTGGTCGGCAAAGGCGCCAAGATTATCGACGCGGCCTGCAACCCGGTGCAGTTCGGCTGTGCCCAGGATGTGCGCCGCTACGCCTATGATCCGGCCAAGGCGAAGCGCCTGTTCGCCGAAGCCGGCTATCCGCATGGCTTCAAGCTCACGCTATGGGCTTATCGCGAGCCCTATGTCTCGCAGGCGATGGCGCACGATCTGCGCGCCGCCGGGCTGGATGTATCGCTGCGCTACGTGAAGCTGCCGGTGTTGAACAAGGCCCGCTCTGGTGGCCGCATCCAGGCTTATTTCGGCACCTGGGGCGCGGGCGGCACGGCCGACGTCGCCGCCACGCTCGACGTGATGTGGAACATGGGCACGGACCGCAATCTGGCGCGCGACGAAGAACTGGCCCGGACCATCGCCGCCGCCTCGCGCACCCGCGACAAGACTGTGCGCAAGCGCTTGTATCGAAAGGCGCTACGCCGCATTGCCGAGCAGGCTTATTGGGTGCCGCTGTACGTTTTCCCGCAGAACTACGTCATGTCCAACGACCTCATCTTCCCGGTACCGCGGGACGGCCTGCCGCGGCTGTATCGCGCCCGCTGGGCGGATACCAGCGCGGCCACCTCGGGAGGTGCCCGATGATCCGCTATGCCTTTCGCCGTCTGCTGCTTGCCGCCGCGGTGGCCTTCACCGTGTCGCTGGCGGCGTTTCTTACCCTGCACCTGGCGACCGATCCGGCGCAGGCGATCGCTGGCGAGAACGCGACGCCGGACGTCGTCCATCAGATCCGCGTCGAATACGGCCTCGACCGGCCATTGACCACCCAGTACGGCGCCTGGATCGACGATCTGGCCCATGGCGATCTGGGCGAGAGCTATTACTGGCACCAGTCGGTCGGGCATTTGATCGCCCAGGCCGCGCCGGTCACGTTCAAGCTCGCCAGCCTCGCGCTGTTGTTCACCATCGGCCTGGCCATCCCGCTCGGCGCGCTGGCGGCATTACGGCCCAACACCTGGCTGGACCGCCTGGCACTGTCGGTCGCGGTGGCCGGTCAGGCGGTGCCGACCTTCTGGTTCGCGCTGATGGCGATCGTGGCCTTTGCCGTGAAGCTGCACTGGTTCCCGGTCGCCGGCGGCGGCAGTCTCGCGCATTTCGTGTTGCCGGCGTTCGTGCTGAGCATGCGCTCGGTGCCGCCGGTGATGCGCCTGACCCGCGCCGGGCTGCTGGAGGCATTCGAATCCGACTATATCCGCACGGCGCGTGCCAAGGGCTTTCGCGGCTCGCGCCTGCTCACCCGCCAGGCGCTGCGCAACGCGCTGCTGCCGGTGATCAGCGTGCTGGCGGTTCAGCTCGGGCACAAGCTCGGCGGCTCGATCATCGTCGAGTCGGTGTTCTCGCTGCCCGGCATCGGCCGGCTCACGCTGGATTCCATCCTCGGCGGCGATATTCCGACCGTGCAGATGCTGGTTTTCGTATTCGCGCTGATCTTCGTCGGCCTGACCTTTGTCGCCGATCTGATCAACGCCTGGCTCGATCCGCGGCTGCGACTGGGGTAAGGCAATGACCGACACGAATCTTTCCAACGCGACCGACGCGACCCGCCTGCCCCGGGCCACCGAATCGGCCACCCTGCTCACGCCGCGCCAGATGCTGCGCCGGCGCGCTGTCGGCCACTGGGGCCTGATGATCGGCGGCGTGCTGCTCGCCGCGATCGTACTAATCGCGGTGTTCGGGCCGATGCTGATGCATATCAGCCCCTATGCCCAGGATCTGACCGCACGGCTGATGCCGCCGGTCTGGGCCGGCGGCAGCTGGGATCATGTCTTCGGCACCGATCATCTCGGCCGCGATTATCTGGCACGTATCCTGATCGGCGCGCGTATCTCGCTTACGGTCGGTTTTCTGGCGGCCACGCTCGGCTGCGTGATCGGGGTCTCGCTCGGCCTCGCCGCCGGCTACTTCGGCGGCCGGGTCGATCAGGTCGTCTCCTATCTGCTGACCTGCCAGCTCTCGCTGCCCGAGCTGTTGCTGGCGATGGTGTTGGTCTTTCTGATCGGCCCGTCGTTGTGGGTGGTAATCGGCGTGATCGGCATCCTGCACTGGACCTATTATCTGGTGATCGCCCGCTCGGCAGCGATGCGCATCCGCGAGCTGGATTTCGTGGCCGCGGCACGGGCGCTCGGGAGCCCGACCTGGCGCGTGCTCGGCTACGAGATCCTGCCCAACCTGCGCAGCCAGGTGATCGTGATCTTCACCATCGAAATGGGCACGGCGATTCTGTCCGAGGCCGCGCTGTCGTTTCTCGGCGTGGGCATCCAGTCGCCCACACCCGCCTGGGGGCTGATGATCGCCCAGGGCCGCGAGACGCTGTTCTTCGATCCGTGGCTCTGCATCCTGCCCGGGGCCGCGCTGTTCATTCTGATCATGGCCGTGAACCTGTTCGGCGACGGCCTGCGCGACGTACTGACTCCGGAGGGCCGGCGATGAAAACAGCCCATTCCCAACCGTTGTTATCGGTGGCCGATCTGTCGGTCGGCCTGGCCACCGCGGCCGGCGAAACCGTTTGGCCGGTACGCGGGGTCGATTTCGAGCTGGCCCACGGCGAAGCGCTCGGCATCGTCGGCGAATCCGGTTCCGGCAAGTCGATGATCATGCTGGCCTTGATGGGGCTGCTGCCGGCCAACGCAACGCGCCGGGCCACCCGGATCGCATTCGACGGTGAGGATATGGCGACGATGGCCGACCGGCGCTTCGCCCGCGAGTACGCCGGCCAGCGTATCGGCATGATCTTTCAGGAACTCATGACCTCGCTGAACCCGGTCTATCCGATCGGACGCCAGCTGATCGAGACCACCACCCTTTATCATCGCGGTCAGGCCGATGCCGCCCGGCGTCGCGCGCTGGAACTGCTCGAGCGCGTCGGCGTGCCGCAGCCCGATGTGCGCATGCGCCAGTATCCGCATCAGCTGTCCGGCGGGCTGCGCCAGCGCGTGATGATCGCCATGGCGTTGATGAATTCGCCCGATCTGATCATCGCCGACGAACCGACCACCGCGCTGGACGTCACCATCAAGGCGCAGGTGCTGGAGCTGCTGGCCGAACTTCGCGCCGAGCTCGGCACCGCCATGATCCTGGTCAGCCATGACATGGACGCCGTGGCCCGGGCGGTGGATCGCGTCGCGGTGATGTATGCCGGCTCGCTGGTCGAGGCCGGCCCGCGCGACGACGTCCTGCGCCGCCCGCTACATCCCTATACGCAAGGCCTGCTAGAATGCGCGCCGCGTGCCGACGAACCCCGCGGGGGCCATCGCCTTGGCGCGATCCCCGGGCATGTGCCGAGCCCGTTCCGGCGCCTGGAACGCTGTGCGTTCTCCGATCGCTGCAGCCTCGCCCACGATGTCTGCACGCAGGGCGAGCCGGCGTTGTGCGAGGCCGGCAGCCGCGTCTATCGCTGCGTGCTCGCGCCCAACGAACTGGCCGCACGCCCGATCGCCCAGCGCGACGACACCCGGCCGAGCGAACCGACCACCGGCGGCGATACGGCCCGGCCGATCCTTGAAATCGATCACGTCACACGCGAATTCACCACCCGCAACGGCTGGTTCGGCAAGGCCTCGACCGTGGCCGCGGTCGACAACGTGAATCTGGCCCTGCACAGCGGCGAGATCCTGGCGCTGGTCGGCGAGTCCGGCTCCGGCAAAACCACCCTCGCGAAGATGATGCTGGGGCTGCTGGAGCCGACGGCCGGTACGATCCGCTTTGAATCACGGCCGCTGCACGACACCCGTGCCGTCGAGCGCGCCCGGACCATCCAGCCGGTGTTTCAGGACCCGGATTCCTCGCTCAACCCGCTGCGCACGGTCGGTGAATCCATCGCTCGGCCGCTGGTCGTGCATGGCAAGGGCAATCGGGCCGAGCGCGCGGCTCGCGTGCGCGAGGTGATGAACCTGGTCGGCCTGCCCGAGCATTTCATCGACCGCTACCCGGGCCAGATGTCCGGCGGTCAGAAACAGCGCGTGGCGATCGCGCGCGCGCTGGTGCTCGAGCCCAAGGTGCTGATCTGCGATGAGCCGACCTCGGCGCTGGATATCTCGGTACAGGCCCAGATCCTGAATCTGCTGCTCGACCTGCGTGCCCGGCTCGATCTGACTTATTTCCTGATCACCCACGATCTGGCCGTGGTCCGTTATTTGGCGACCCGCGTAGCCGTGATGCAACGCGGCGTGATCGTCGAAAGCGGGCCCACCGAGCGCGTTTTCACCCGCCCCGAACACGACTACACCCGCGAACTGCTGGCCTCCATCCGCCCGCTCCACGCCGCCTGAACGAGTTTTTCGCATGTCTCAACCGCCCGACGTCGCCGCGATCCGCGACCTGTTTTCCGATACCGCGCGTCATCAATCCTGGCTGGAAGTCGAGGCCGCGCTGGCTGCGACCCAGGCCGAGCTCGGCATGATCCCGGTCAGCGCCGCCGAGCGCATCACCGCCTGCGCTCATCTCGAGGCGCTCGACATGACGGCCTATGCCGAGCGCGCGGCTACCAATCACGCCCCGGTGCTCGCGTTGGTCGAAACCCTGGCGGAGGCCTGTGGGCCGGAGGCCGGCGCTTATGTGCACTGGGGCGGCACCACCCAGAACATCATCCAGACCGCGCGCATCCGGCAGATGCACACCGCGCATCGCGCGGTGCTGCAACGCCTGGGCCGCGTGTTCGCGGGCCTCGGCGAGATGGCCGACACCGGCGCCGACATGCTGATCGCCGGGCGCTCCAATCGCCGCCAGGGGCTGCCGGTGACCTTCGGCTTCAAGGTCGCGGCCTGGATCGAGGAGATGCTGCGCCACGAACAACGCCTGCGCGAAGCCGAGCCGCGCGTGTTCGTAGCCCAGTTCGGCGGCGCGATCGGTGCTATGCATGCCTTCGGCGAACACGGGCCGGCGCTCAACGAAGCGATCGCCACCCGGCTCGGGCTCGGCTGGATGCGCGTGCCCTCCCGGGCCGCCCTCGACCATATCGCCGAATACATCCAGCTGCTCGCCCTGCTGGCCACCACGGCCAGCAAGATCGCCAACGAGTTCTACGTGCTCATGACCGACGAAATCGCCGAGGTGCTGGAAAACCTCGACGGCGCGGTCGGCAGCAGCACCATGCCGCAGAAGGTGAATTCCAAGATCGGCGTGCGCGTGATCGCACTGGCCACCCAGCTGCGCGGCCAGGCCGCCACCCTGCTCGACGCCATGCAGCCCTCGCATGAAGGCGATGCGGCAACCAATATCACCATGTATGCCGTCATCGATCGCGCGGTGCCGTTGGCCTACGAGCTGATCACCCTGTTCGAGCAGCTGGTCGCCAGCATCGAGCTCGATCCGGCCCGCATGCGGCACAACGTGGAGGCCTCCGGCGGCCTGATCGCCGCCGAAAACGCCATGATGACGCTGGCCGCCACCATCGGCCGCCAGGCCGCCCACGATCTGGTGCATCGCTGTGCCGCACGCGCCCGCGATGCCGATACCGATTTTGCTACCGCTTTGTGCAACGACCCCGAACTGCCGGCCGAAGTCGATATCGACGCGCTCAGGGCCGCGCTCGATCCGGCGCAATACACCGGCCAGAGCACGCCGATGGCCCGTTGGGCGGTCGGCGCCGCGACCGAGGCGAGTCGCCGGCTGGGGTGACCGCCCGGTTTCAGACAAACCCCAGTCATAGCCGACGTATCGGCGAAATGCGAGCTGAAATACAGCGCGTCGTGCGTGGCGCACCAGTCCAGCGACCAGGCTCGCGCATCGCTCATCTCCGCCCGGCGATCGGGAAAGAGCTGGGCCAGGGGCAGCTCGGCCACCTGTTCGGTCACACGGGTAACGTCGACGTCGCCGACGCGTTCGAATGCACCATTGATTCGCCTGGGATCGATGAGGATCAGACGATGATGCCCGCCGTACGACGACGCCGAAATCAGGTGACGACGAACTGGCCCATCATGCCGTTGTCCTCATGTTCGAGGATATGACAGTGATACATATAGGCATGCGCGGCATCGGCCGGATGATCGAAACGGGCGACCAGTTCCACGGTTTCGCCGCCACGGACCAGCACCACGTCTTTCCAGCTGCGCTCGTGGGGCGGCGGCGCCTTGCCGTCGCGGGATCGAATGAGAAACGACGTGCCGTGCATATGAAACGGATGCGCCATCAGGCTGACGTTGGTGACCTGCCAGACTTCGGTCGCCCCGCGCTGCACGCGAACGTTGATCTTGTCCATATCCATGTATTCGCCGTTGATCGCGAACAGGTTGCGATCGCCGACGCCGGCACTCATACCGCCCGGCCCGTTCGCCGCGCGCGGGGCATAGCCGTGGCCGGCCTGCAGGTGGCCGAACGCGCCGGAGGCGATCATGCCGGCCATGACGAAGCGCCGCGTGGGCCCGTCGGGCGTTAGGCTCGGCTGTTCGACCAGTTGCGCCGGCAGCCGCGTGCCGAGCGCGAGCGCGGGGCCGACCCGCAGCTCCAGCAGATCGAAGCCACGCCGATCATGGGCATCGACATCCATCGGCGTGCGATACAGACCAGGCACCGCCGCGCCCGAGTCGCTGGCGAGCACCACGCGCCGGCCATAATCGCCGCGCAGATCGACCAGGATCTGGGCGCGCTCGGCCGGCGCCAGCAACAGCTGTTCCATGGGCACCGGTTCCGCCAGCAGGCTGGCGTCGCCGGCGATCACGTAAAAACGCCGGCCATCGCGGAAGGCCAGATTCACCACGCGTGAATTCGAGGCGTTGAGCACCCGCAGGCGCAGCCAGCCCGCGGCGACTTCGGCATACGGCTGTTCGACGCCGTTGACCAGAAAGCGATCGCCCTTCATGCCCATCACGTCACGCGCGGCCGTCATGTAGGCCAGCCGGCCGTCGGCGTCGAGACGCCGATCCTGAATCGCGACCGGTAGATCGTCGATGCCATAGGTGCGCGGCAGGCCGAGCCGCGCGTCGGTGTCGTCGTCGATCCACAGCATGCCGGCCATGCCGGCATACACTTGCGGCCCGGTATAGGCATGCGGATGCGGGTGATACCAGAGCGTGGCCGCCGGCTGGGTGAGCGTATAGGCGGCGGTCCAGGTGTCGCCCGGCGTGATCACGCTGTGCGGGCCGCCGTCCATGCGCCCCGGCACCTGGGCGCCGTGCCAGTGCAGGGTCGTGGGCTGATCGAGCCCGTTGTGGACATGCAGCTGGACCGGCTGATGACGCGGGATACGCAGCGTCGGGCCCAGCCAGGCGCCGTTGTAGCTCCAGGTCGGCGTCTGCACGCCGGCCACCAGCTCGCTCGAGCCTGGGCGGGCCGCGATTTGATAATGACGCACACCGGCCGCATCGAGCGTGCCGGTCGCTTGCGCGGGGATCGGCAACGGGCGCTGGAACACACCGGTGCGGGGTGAGGCCACGCCGAATGCGCGCCAGCCGGGCACCCCGGCACGGGCGCCGCCGGGCCAGACCGCCGCCCCGGCCACACCGGCCGCGAGGCCCTTGAGTACTCGGCGTCGGCCTTGGCGGTCAGTCCTGGTCATGATCCATAAACGCGAATCGAAGGGTCGCGGGAGGGTTTACGCAGGACCATCCCGCGTGGAGGCGATTGTGCCAGATCGTCGCCCGGCGCTCGCGACCCGTCGCGACCCTCAGCAAGCTCGTCATCGAGCGCCCTGTTGGCGGCCCACGCACCGATCGCGTTAGAGTTCGAGCCTCTATTGGCTGCCGCCCGCCGCATACGCTGGCCGGCACGGTGCAGCCTCCCTGGATGAATACCAGGGCGTCTCTCGTGACGACAGCCCTGACGCGTGCTGGCCTTGAATGCCGGCGCGCCGCGCCACCGTGGACAACGACATGACAACAACAACGGCCCCAGAGGCGGGAGCCGGTGCGCTGCGGATCATCGCTTTCGGCTTCATCGCGACGTTCGTCTCCAGCTTTGGCCAGACTTTTTTCGTTGGCCTGTTCAATTCAAAGTTCGGCGTGGCCACCGGGCTCGATGGCACGACGGTCAGCCTGCTGTATGGCATCGCGACCCTGGCCAGCGGCAGCCTGTTGTTCTGGCTCGGCGGCGCCATGGATCGCCTGATGCTGCGCACCGCGGTGGCAACAAGCCTGGCGATTCTGATCGCCGGCTGCGTGCTCGCGGCCGGGCTCAAGACTGGCGTCATGCTGCTGGCGGCGTTCTTTCTGTTGCGACTCGGCGGCCAGGGTTTATTGACCCAGCTCGCGGTGGTCGCGGCCGCCCGCAACGGCGGGCGACGACGTGGCAGCACCATTGCCTGGGCCACCATGGGCGTGATTCTGGGCGAGGCGGTGTTGCCGGCCACCGTGATCGCGCTGCTCGGCTTGCTGGACTGGCGCGACCTGTGGCTCGTGGCCGCCGGGACGTTGCTGGTGATGGTCATGCCCGCCCTGCTGGGACTGCAGCGCACCATCCACTGGCGCGTTGCGAAACGGCCGGTGTCGAGCGATGGAGGCAATGCCGGCGACGACATCATGCAACGGCGGACGCTGCTGGCCGATCGCCGCTTCTGGGCCGGGGCGGCCATCATGCTCACCCCGCCCTTCATGGCCACCGGTTTTCTCTTCGAGCAAAGCACGATCGCCGCGGCCATGCACTGGAACGCCGGCCTGATCGGCGCGGCCTTTACCGTCTTCGCGATCTTTCGTGCGTTCGGGACCTGGTTCTACGGGCGTACCGCGGATCAATTCGGCACGATTCGCATGGCACGCCTGCACCTGCTGCCCATGGCCGTGGCGTTCGCCTCGTTTACCCTGCCGCTGGGCGTGGCGTCCATCTGGGTTGCGTTCGCCGGCATCGGCTTCACGAACGGGGCCAACTCCGTACTCTCCGGCGCGCTCTGGGCGGAAATGTTCGGCACTGCCGCCGTAGGCACCGTTCGCGGCGTGTTCGGCGCGGCCATGGTGCTGGCCAGCGCGCTCGCGCCGGTGATCGTATCGCTGGCGCTGTCGCTCGGCATGAGCGCGCCCGCCCTCGGTCTGGCTTTCGGCCTCTACGCGGCCTTGATGCCGCTGCTGGCCGGGCCATTTCTCTATAGCCGGTCGGAGCGGGCCGCCGCGGCGCATTGAAACTGCGACTGAAAGGTTTTTCTTCGACGAGCGATACGATGACCGTCCGCGAATCCTGACGGTTCAGCGAGTGGTGCGCGTGACGGAAGACGCACTGCACTGGAAACGCCTCGCGCCACCGAGCTTTGCCGGCCCTTGTTTTCGCGCTGCAGCGCGAGCCACTTCTCTTGCTTGCTCGGCAGATGTAACCAAGAGAAGAGCACCCGGCGCGGCGCCGGCTTCGCCGGTTCACGGCGAGGCGTAGTGCCGGCGGGATGCGCCCAGAACTCACATCGCTTTGGCGATGCTCAAACAGGCTGGACGCACCGGCGCCGTGCGCCGGACACCCGCCGACACCACGCCTCGCCGTCGCCGCACAACGGGGCCGGAATACAGACACGACGCTTCAAGGTTTCGCGTATTCCGAGCCCCGTGGCGCCATATCCGCCGAGCTGACGACGCTGGAGTAACGACGACGTGCCGCCGCTCGGGCAATGCGTCCTAGCCAACACCACAATCGCAACCGCACTTATCAACGACGCAAGGACAGCGACGCAGTCCAGCCGCCAATCTGGCTTACTGCAGTTCCGCAAATCCGCGATGAACCATAAAAAAAGGTTCTTCGCAGATAAGCGTGAAAGGCGGCGGTGACCGCATGGCTTAAGCTTG
>NZ_APNK01000059.1 GCF_000732535.1 Salinisphaera hydrothermalis C41B8 | reverse complement strand
TTCCCAGGACCGCCGGAGCGCCGCTTGATCAAGTCTCCATACACCAGACTTGCATATAGCTCCAGATAAAGTGCTGAAGTGTTTAGAGAACGACGTTTTCCCGGCCGTGGGTAAGCGCCCGATCAACCAGATCCTCGCACCCGAAATTCTTGAAATGATCCGCCCGATCGAGGCGCGCGGCGCGCTGGACTACAACAAGCGCGTGTTGCAGCGGGTGAGCATGGTCTTTCGATACGCGATCGTCACGGGGCGCGCGGAATACAACCCGAGCGCCGATCTTCGCGGCGCGCTCAAAACCCGCAAACAGACGCATCATGCAGCGCTTGCCCGCGATGATTTGCCCGCTTTTCTGAAAGCGCTCGACAGCTACGACGGGCACCTCATCACGAAATGCGGGCTGCAACTCATCGCCCTCACCTTCTTGCGCAGTACCGAACTTCGTGGCGCGACGTGGGCAGAGATCGACTTTGAACGTAAGGAATGGCGCGTCCCGGCCGAGCGCATGAAGATGAACGCCGAGCACATCGTGCCGCTCGCCGATCAGGCGGTCGAGCGTCTACGCAAATTGCACGCCGTCACTGGCCGTTATCCTTACGTATTCACCGGCCGCAACGACCCGCGCCGGCCAATGAGTGAGAACACGCTGCTCTATGCGCTTTATCGAATGGGTTACAAGCGAAAGGCAACCGTGCACGGATTCCGCGCGACCGCCTCCACAATTCTCAACGAGAGTGGATTCAACCGGGATGCTATCGAGCGACAGCTAGCCCACGTCGAGGGCAACAAAGTTCGTGCGGCCTATCACCGCTCCGAATATCTGGACGAGCGGCGCGCCATGATGGACTGGTGGGCGGATTATCTCGATCGCCTCAAATCGGATTCAAAAGTCGTGGCGCTACCCACCACACGCACCGCTTAACCAGTCGGCATCTAGCAAACTCTGCCAACCCCCACAACGTCGTTCCCGAGAACGGCACGCAGTAATTCGATGATGACCAGTCGCTCACTCTCATGCTTGTGCCGCCACGATTCGTCTGCCCGGCTCGGTGGCGTTTCTATTTCGTCGAAATCCGCTTGCCAAGCGGCGATGTGGCGAATTAAGTCGAAGGGTAGATCAAGCGCATCGTAGCTGAGGCTTCGCCCGCACTCGTCCCATAGCCCGGTGCTGCCGTAATCACATTCGACTTGGATGGCTTTCAGTCGGCGTGTGTATTCCGCTCGCTGCATCTGGCGCACGGCTTCTCGTTCCGCTGCGCCGCGACGCTCGAGACAGTCCTCCGGATTGCCAAGACCGCCCAGATCTAGAAAGAAGTATCGCGCAAGGACACCACGCTGAATCGCCAGCCACAGTAAATCTTCCACTGACTCGGATAGCTGCAAATCGAGCGATCCTAGCTTCCGGTCACAGCGGTCGGCGATTACATTCAGCCGATCGATACCGGCAAGAATCGCGATCGGTTCATCGACGGCATGATCATGCATAAACCGCACGGACCAGCCTGCGCAGTTTGACGCCGCCTTCTCGACCCACTCGTTATCAGCCAACTCTCGCGGCGCCACGATCAGCACTTTAACGCCGATAGCCTGCTGCAAGAGCCAGTAGGCCGCCTCGCGGGCCTCCAGCGTCGCAAAGACGAATGCACATGTAATTTTTTGCAAGCTATTCGAATAATCGAATCGACAAGAGACGGCGTCAGGCGCAAAGAATGCGTTGTTCATTTCGAACGGGTGACGGTAGCTCTGCGGATCGATCAACGCCGCCTTGAGCTCGTGAACGCTGGCTGCGCCGCTGGCATTCACCAGATGCTTCACGAAGTTCGATTCCGGCAGCCACGTGCAACACCAGTGCAGTACGAGGAAACGATGCGCACAGTCGTCGTCGAGGTCGTCCTCCGGATCGGCAAAATAGTAAACCGATTGGCCCAGTGTTTCGGACAGCGCGTCGGCGATCGGCCGGATCTGTTCCCGCCACTGGCTGAACAACGGATACGCCTTGCTGATCCACTCCGCTCTCCAGTCGTCGCTGTCCGGTTCCTCAAATTCCGGCCACGGCGCTCCCGGCACGAACTCGATCATCGCCTTGGGCTGCATCAGAGCCACTCGGTCACGCATTGAGGACATGTGCTGCCAGTCGGCTGGATCCGGAAACATCGGCGCCCGGACGATCACATCGGCCGCATTCGCCAGGAAATCGGCGATGCCATTACCGTCGGCTAAAGCCTCGCGGCATAGTCGAGTCGAGCTCACATCAAGTTCGTGAACGCCGGCCAGCATCGACTTGCGAAGCGTAGGCCACTCGATTCGCAGCCAATCAATGAACGTGCTAATCGGAATGCAGGCCGGCAGTTCGGGATCGAACGAATCGTAAAAGTAAACCCAGCCCCAACAAGGGTGCGCCTCCATCATGCGCTCAGCTGCTTGCTTCGCTTGTGTCTTTGCATGGTCCGTCGAAAGCCCGATGCCCCGAGCCAGCGAGGCGATCGCGTGCGCCGGCGCGATGAACGGCTCGCGGGCTGCGGCCGGCGGTTCGAGCAAGTGGAAACTATCGAGCGAGTGCCATTGGGCAGACTTATCGACAAAGCCCTCAATGTGCGCCACGTCATCAGGCTCGAGTCCCGAAACGGGGAGCACATTCATCAGTGCATCGATGCTCACCATCAACGGCCTCAGGGCGCTAACACACCGAAAATACGGCTCAGGTAGCTATCTTCGCCGCGAAGCAGGACCGAAGCTTGCCCGTTTTCGTTTTCCGTATGCCAGTCGAGGCGCAACACATGGCGGCTAATCATCGCCTCGGCCAGTTCCAGTTCATCGTCGGTAGGCACACTGCCCTTCCACCGGCCCAAAGGCGAGCTGTCACGCAACAGGATGAATGACTGGATCTCCCAAGCACGCCCGGTTTTATGCCCAAGCTGTGCTTCAAGCTCGCTCAACTGGCCGTTGGTTGCGACACGCACTTTATCGTTCATCGCCGCGCCGCCGTTCAGCCCCAGGTCATCCTGTTTGACAATGCCAGTCTGGCCCTTTGGGTCAAACAACGCGAGCGTGGTCTTGTTGCGTTTGTCGTCGACGATCCAGAGTACGAAATCTGGGTAGAACGCCCGCGTTTCCCCTTCCAGGTATAGACCGATGGAACGCAGCGACTCCACGTTGCGCATCAGGTAAAACTCGCGCGGATCACGCGAATGGTTTTCCTCAATATAGGTCCGTATATCGCGCAGAAATTTGCGCTCGCCGGGATTGAGCTTATCCGGCGAGATATTGACATCCCGAAGCTTGTGCTTCGACCGCAGGCTGTCGGTGGCTTCATTCAGCAACGGCTCAAAAATATGATACTCGCCGCGTTCCTCCTTTAGCTCATCCACTACCCGCTGGCGCAGACCATCGTCAAGCTCGAAGCGGTCGCGGTGCTCATCTTTGTCAAACTCATAGCTCAGCGCATAGCGATCGATGAAATCGCCGGACTCAACGGCGGTGCTTTGGCGCACAACGTCGTAGCGATACTGACGCTTGTCGATGTCGTAACGCACCTTCTGGAATACTTTTTCCAGAACGTCCCGCTGAATCTCGTCTAACAAGCGCTCCAGCACCGTCCAACTACAATCCTCGAGAGGATGGTCGTATTTGATTTCGCGGATCAGGCCTAGCAAATCGGTCAGGGACACGGGCTCAATTGTGCCGCCACTATGCCAATAGCACTGGACGCGGCGTTGCCGACTCCAGGTCGCACGCTGTTCCTTCAGCCGCCCCCAAGAGATAAACGCCGCTTCATTTTCCAGCTTGGCCTGTAAACCCTGCACCAGATTATGACCAGCGGCATCGCGATTCGCCCGGTAATCCAGAGAGACGGCAAACGGGTTCAGCACTTCAGCCCGCTCGCCGTCACTCTCGTCAACGTACTGCCAATGGCACTTATGAGTGGCGGCTTCGATCGTGATGTGTAGTGACGCGTCGAATTCGGCGCGGCCAACCTTGAAAGCGTGAAGCTTGTGCTGGTAGCCCTCGAAGCCTAGCTCCCTCTGAGAACCGCCGACCCGGACGACCGCGGGCTGCACGTCGAGCGTGTACGGCCCGGCAATTTTTGGAATATCTTGCTCCAACGCTTTCAAAAAGGTAGCCAACCAGGAACGGTTCAGGCTAAACACGTTAAGCGTTTCGAGCCGGCGCAAGCCATTCTCCGGCGTATCATCGGCGACCAGCGCCGAATAATCCTCGTTATGCGCCAAATGCCGGCGTTTACCGTCGTGGCGCAGGCCTTTCAAACGTACACCGCGACCATAGATCTGAATAATCTTGTTGCCCTTGCTGGAGCCCAGATTGATCAGACCGATGACGGACAGCCGAAAGCAGTTCCAGCCCTCGGCGAACTTTCGGCTGCCAAGCAGCACATTAATCGGCGAGGCAATATCATCGATCGCATCGAAATGGCAGCGCGGATTGACGATGGCAGCCTTACGCAGCGTAACGCGCGGCTCGCCGCGAGTATCCTGCAGTGCCGGATGCGATTCGCAATCGCTGAAGAACTTTTCTCCGTTCCCGACGTTGATCAAACCCCAGAACTCGCCGTCGCCAAAAGAAAGCCAGATTTCGTCGCCGATACCGGGCGAGCGAGTGAGCGTCAGCTTGCCGTTGTACTGGTCGTTGAAAACCGGCGCGTAACGTTCGCGTTCGCCGGCATTTAGATGCGCCAGCCAAACGACGAACTTGCGGATATCCGACACTTCATCATTGCCGGCTCCGGTTTTATCCAGCTTGCCTTCGTTTTTTGGATCTTCCACAGTATTGCCCATGAAAGCCAGCAACGGCTTGTCGGGAAAACTGCCCTTGAACGGCAACTCCCCCGCACCACGGGCTGAGCTGACTGTCAGGCGCGCATGGGCATCGAGCTTTTCGCGCAGGGTCTCGAACGTGGCGCCAAAAAACGCTGCCTCCCCCTGCCCGGTGTCGGCAAAGCGGTCGTCGGACAGGCTTTGCAGCGCATAATCCTTACCATAGCCGTCCTTGAAAAAGCGATAGTAGTTGTAGTCGTAGACGATCTGTTCTTCATATTCCCGCACATGCGCATCGGCGATACCGTGGTAGGTAGCCGAATACTCGAACAGAAAGCTGTTACCGGGTTTAAGCAAATCGTGCCTTAGCTGCTTGAAAGCGCCCACGTCTTTGCCGCCGCTGGCCAGTCCGATATGCCCCTCATCCACCAACACCAGACGGAATATGCGGCTGCTGTCAGGCAAATTGAAATAGCCGTCTTCCTTGTTCAAGAGTGCCGCTGTAGTTGCCACGAACAGCTTGATACGGTTGCTATACAGACGATTGAGTTGGGCAACGAACGCACCGAGCTCGCGTTCGTGCTGTTCGATCAAGTTCACCCCGGGCGTGGTCAGGATGATCTGTAGTTCATCGAAGGCCGGCTTGCCCCCGATATGCTCGATGTACTGCAGGATATTCAGGTGCATCAGCAACGTTTTACCGCTGCCGGTCGCCATCCAATAGGCCAACGCCTTCTGGTCAGCGTAGCCTTTGCCGTCGCGCTTTTGCTGCAACACATGCTCGGTGAAATACAGCGCCAGAATCTGGTAGTAGCGCAACGTATACGAGCACGACCGCAACCGATTGTAGTCGCCCAGCCAACGCTGAATCCGGCGGGTGATGGGCTGCGGCAAACCGCTAGCCCGATTCGACGCGTAGGCTTCCACCTGCTTCTGATAATCCGGGTTATGCCGTTCGGAGACCGCCGCGAAGTCGCCCAGCAACTCGCGTTTCAGTCGGTTATAGAGCTTTAGCTCCATGTAGTACCTCGCATGAAGTCCGTATGCGCGATTAGGCGAGTTTCGATATCCAACCGGCGCAGGTCGCCGTCAAAGTTGATTTCCAACCGTTGCACTGTTGGCCGGCCATCGTCGTCCACATAGCGCCCGATGATGGCCGTAAGATTCGCCGCGTCGTCCTCGGCCGGGTCGATGTCGCGAAAGATCACAAGCGTGCCGTGAATGGTTTCCACGGCCAGATACCGACGATCGAACCCCTCATCCGTGCCGTACACGCGGCGCGACTTGGCGCGGTGACCTTCCAGATAGCACCAGGTTTCCATCAGGTCGATCGATGTCACTTCGCGCTTCTTGCCGACGCGAATCGACTGTTCGAACGGGCGCGAAAGATCCAGCGAACTGGTCAGCTGGTTGTGCTCGGGCCGGAACAGATATTGAACCGGAACACCCTCGGGCAGCGCAGCGTCGTTCCAGGCCGGATGCAGGTTGTCCAACACGTCTTCGTATTGCTCCAGCGTCTGTACCTTGAGCATGCGGCGGCCCTGGCCGCGACTAACCGGAGCGCCGTCTTTCCATTGCGTCGAATACATGACCCGCTTAATTCGCGGAATCAGGATATCGTCGAAGTAGCCGCCCATTTCAGTCAGCAAGAAACGGCGTTGCTCATCGCTACGAATCACGGCATGGCCTGTCGTACCTGAACCTGCGAAGAAGTCCATTATCCATTCGCCGGCTGTGGTGGTCTGCTGGGCGAAGCGTTCGACCAGGGTGGAAGGCTTTGGATTAGGAAAGGTCCAAGCTTGGCCACTCAATGACGTCAATTCCTTTTCGCCGTCGGTATAGTCGAAAAGAACTGACTGCCCTACATTCGTTTCTGTCTCGTGTATGAACCTTTTAACTCTAGGAACTTTCTTTTCGTCGCGCCCCCATGCGATGCGGTAATCGGCACTGAGTTCTTCAAAAGAAGTCGAAAGGCCTTCCACTGGTTTAGCAGGAAAACGCCAACCACTTTTGGGGTGAGGACACTCGCCCCCGGTAACTGGATGCGGCGGCTTGTAAAAGCGGTAGTCGGGGTGATCTGGGTCATACACTCCCGGTTTATTTGCCGTCCCCCCACCTAGCGGAAATGCAGGATTATCGGATTGCCAAATCCATATGCTCGCGTTCTGAACACGAGCTTCTTCCTCTGAAACAAGGTTTCCATATTCGTCTCGATATTCGGCATTTTTGTAGTTATACAGCCCCCTCCATGTGTCACGACTCTTTTCGAATTTTATTCCTTGCCCCTCCAGTTCTGCCTTTAACTCTGTCTTATGTTGTTCAAACAGCTTATCGATTTCTTCCTCGACCTCTGTGATCGATGGGTAATTAGGGTTGAGTCGCTCCACTAACTCCACTATCTCCGCATAGCCCGGTTTGGGCTCGCGAAACATGGCGGGTTCCGCCTTTGCCGTTTCGAGGTCTCGAGCGAAGACTTCAACGTATTCGTGATTCGTCGAATACGTTGGCGACTGGTTCTTTGTAGAGTTCTGCGCCCAAATCAATTCTTCTACCCGGTTGCCGACGCCGAATACCTGTTTGAGTTGAAGTTCAAGCTGGGTGCGCTCTTTGTCGTCAATACTGGCGAACAGCACGCCATTCGTCGCCAATAATGGATACGCTAGCCTAAGACGGTCATGGATCATGCTTGCCCAGCTCGAATGCCGAAAACTATCCTTGTAGAGAAACCCGTCGCCGCCGGTGTTGTAGGGCGGATCGATATAGATGCACTTGATGCGTTCGCGAAAAGTCTCCTGCAGCAGGTTCAGCGCCTGCCAGTTCTCCGAGTTGATCAGCAAGCCGTCAGTCTGTTCGTCCAGGTTGTCGAAGGCGGGATCGCCAAGTAGCGCGTCCTGGAAGTCGGGGTCGCTCTCACGGTAGAGGCTGGTATCCACAACCAGCGTCGGATGTTCGGCCAGTTGTTCGACGCTATCCACGTCCACCTTGAACACGTCGCGCCATTCCCGCCGCTGCTTTTCATTGGCGAAAACCCGCGCATGGAAGGCTTCGGGTATTTTGCCCACCGAGATCAGCCAGTGGGTGTCGACGACCTTCTTCTTTAGCTCGAACAGGTTTTTCTGGAAGTTTTCGATAGCGGCCAGAAAACCGATCAATTTGTCGGCGACTTCATTGAACGCGCGGGCGATCAGAGTTGTGGTGTTGTCGTTGTCGGCGTGCAGGAGGCCGTCGAGGTCCGAAAACACCACCTGCTTGATGAAGCGGGCCTTTTCGCGGGCCAAAAAGCCACCAAGGTCTTTATGGATGAAGTAGTCGGCGTCGTTGCCCACGTAGAACTTGTTGAGGTTGCGATCGATCTGCCATAGCGCAGCTGCCGTGGCGTCGGCCTTCAGCGCTTCGGCCCGATCGGCGGCATTGCGACCCAGGTCGGAGAACTCATCGCGTTTGGCCAGTTCACCGAGGTATTTGTCCCGTCCCAGACGCAACTGGCCGATGCCCTTGGTTTGGCCGCCATCAGCTTTGTCGAAGTCTTTGCCGAGTTCGTTGAAGACCGGCTGACCCGGCGCGGGGGTCTTCGCGTCCGGCTTCTTGTGCAAGTAAGCCGTGAGATCGCCATCGCCCTCGAACACGGTTTGCCACAGGCGCGGGTACAGTTCCACTTTGGGCGTCGAGCTCTCGGCCAGGACGAAACGCACCTGCCAGATCGTTTGGCTCGTACCGTCGGCGCCGGTTTCCTCTACCGGCTGGATATCGTGGAGGCGATAGTGCTTGCGGGCGCTGTCTTTGTTGTTGTTCCGCTCGCCGGTTTCGGCTTCTTCGTCGCCACCGCGGGTTAGCCGAAACTCAAGCCAGCGACCGTCGATTTCGCAGCGCACGCTGTGGAAGCCGTTGCCGCTCTTGATGTAATAGCTGCCCTTGTGTTTCCAGTGAAACAAGGTGTCCGAGCCGTCGTAGTCCGCCTCGTATGGCACTTTGAAGGCGCTGGCGGCGCGCGTGTTATAGCCGAAATCGCCGTTGGCGTAGTACAGGTCGAAGAAGTTGAGCAAGTGATTGTAGATGCGCGACTCGAGATGCTCGGTCGAGGACTGCCGGGTTTCAAGAAAGGTCTTGAGCTGTGCTTCGGCCTGTTCGCGTTTGGCGGCATCGACCACGGGCATGGAGATAAACGCCTTCAACCCTTCGACCTTTTCCGGATCGTCGGGCGCGGCTTCCAACTCTTCCCAGGCTTTCTGACCGATAGGACCAAACGAGCCCGCAAATGCTGCCAACCAGTTGCGCGAGGCCTCGTTTTGGCTGTTATGCAGATTGCCTAGCACGCGGCTGACGGTGTGCTTCAGGCTGTTCTCATCGTCGCCATCGATAAACGACTGGATGAACTCGCGCTTGAGCCGGGTAATGCGATATACGCCGAAGTCGAGGTCGTGATCCTCGAACTGGAACATGTCTTTGAGTAAATGACGTAGCTGGTCGAAGGCCGTGCTTTGGGCGGTCATCAGGGCTCCAGAATTACTGTCTGTGCGTGCGGCTATGCTCGCCGTACAAGTATTTGTCGTTGTGCTGCCTATGTATCTGGCTCGGCAGGCTTCAAGGCTTTGTCGAACAACGTGCCCTGCTCCGGAATCACGATGCCGTTGCGGTCGCAATGGTCGCGAATAAGCATCTCCATCGTGTTCGCGAGCGACCGGTGCTCTCGCTCGGCAATAACCCGCAGGCCTTCTTTCACGCTGGGATCAATGCGGAATGTCAGGGTGGCAGTCTTTGCAGCGGGCATGGGCATATCTCGGCCGGTGCGTAATAATGCGAATGTACTGCAGATGCACATTACGCGCTAGAGGTGGTTGCCACCATGCCAAGAGAGTCTGAACACGGAAACCGCTCACTGCGCAGCGACGTCGAGCAACTGATCGAGCGCAAATTGCGTCACCTGCGGCACGAGGAAGAAAATCGACTCACGAGCACTCGCAGGGAAGCGTATTCGAAGCTGAATATCCACATCCGCAACGGGCTGAATGCTCGGAAAAGCTCGGAGGCGATTCGAATACGGATGTTGGCGGCCTATCGCACTTGGGTCGCACAGGTTATCGAGTTCACGGGGGCATGGCCGGCTGCGGTATGGGATGCGATAGCGTCGATTCTCGACCAAGTGTCGACCGACTCGCGCGAGCAAGAGGCTATAGCCGGACTTCTCGACACCCATGTCTGGCGGCTGGACGAAACGCCGTGGACGATCGCGTGGGTGGATGCGGATCAATTTGCCGACATCGTCAATCGTGTCCTTGGCCAGTATGGATTTGGCGTCGATCTGATTGCTGAGAATTTTCAAGCTCGGCTCTCGCAGGCGGCCGCCTGCGCACATGCGGGGATAGCCAACCGGGGCAGAGCGGCACTCGCTGCAACGCATATCCGATTGGAAGAATATCTGCTGATTTACAACGATCGACGCCGCGAGTCAGTCGGCAACTCGAACACCAAAACGTCTGGAGCCAACGATTTGGCGATCGATCAAGCTGAAGAAATGCGGGCGTACGAGCGAGCCACAGCCGACCAAGCATCCACTCGAGAGTTCCACAAACCGTCTCGTAACGAAAGCGGGTCGCTGGCGTCGTTGAACGACACGGAATCCCGATACATCTCCTATCCTCAAGCGATGCGACTTCTGAACGAACGTCTCGATGCGACGCCAGAGGAATTGGCGGTCTGGGTATCGTTAGGATCGGAACCCGAGTGTGGCGGCATACCCGCCTATCTTGAGGCAAATATCAGGGAGCGGCCGCGTCTCCTTACATTCGATTGCTGGTCCGAAGCGGATTTCGATTACATCGCGCCGCTGATGAGCGCTTGGTTTGTCGCGAAAGATATCGCGCAATTCGATCCCGGTGAGCGGTATATCACCTACCCAGCGCTCTTTGAGCGATGGAGCGCATCAGATCAGCTTCCGGATGTAGCCGCATTCATCGTGGCAAAGGTGCGTGAGGACCGGCTTCACGAATCCCACCCCGTGACTCTCCAAAGCCAGCTCAGCCTCCCTGACTACGAGTATCCACGGCCGCCCAAGGAACGCACCATGCTGCCACTTTCGGAGATACGGGCGATCGAACACGAAGACGCGATACTCGTTCCGGCAAACGAAACAGCCGACGAGCGTAAACAGCGCCTCCAGGCGTGGTTTGAAGAAGAGCAACGGAAGAATCCGCGTGGCGCGCAGATGCGCACGGCCAAGCGGGAGGGCATTTCTCGCCAGACACTGAGCGCCATTCTCAAACGCGACTGAACGGCCCTCTGCGGCCACAGCTTGCCCCCTCCAGCGTAGCCTGCCCCCTGCGTTACTACTGCGTTCTGTAGCGCGCTGCGTGGTTTACCTGTCAACGCCGACTGAAAAGTGACCCCTTTTGGTCTTGAAACGCCGATTGAAAATTGA
>NZ_APNK01000058.1 GCF_000732535.1 Salinisphaera hydrothermalis C41B8 | reverse complement strand
TCAACCACCGATCAGCCGACTGCGGCTCAACGTGAACAATGTGGTGGGTTTACACACCTAGGCGCGACCGGAGAATCCATCGACGACACTCACATGCAGATGGTGCAGGCCGCACGTGTGGTCAAGGCGGTGGACGTGCGCGTACGCGGCTACCATGGCCGACCGCCCATCACCGCGTTCGACGCGTGTCGCGAGATATATCGCGATCAAGAAGGGTTCAGCGATTACTGGGTGCGGCGCTATATACAGCGCCAGGGGCCTTACCCGATCGGCACCATGGTCCGTTATGCCAACGGCTTCCGAGCCCAGGTCGTGAGCCTGGACGAACGCGGTCAGCCGACAGGAGTACGCGTGGTTCGCAATCTGAAAGCGCCCGGCCATCAACGGCTAAACCTCGTGCTCGACGGTGTCGACCTGCATCAACTCGGCAAGCTCGAACATGCCATGGCATATGAGCCCCACGAACTCTATGCGCCCCTCGCCGTATAGCGTAGCGGTGCGGCGTACGATTCCGATTCAACGACACCCGAGGAGAAGTCGCCCTGCGCAGTGGGCCGCGGTGCGGCATAGCAACCGGCGAGCACGGGGCGATACCGCGGCATCGCCATTTTGCCGTCAATCGTTGGGCGTTTGTTCTGTCAGGCTGTGCCTTGCATAAACGAGGTCCGCATGGCGGCCGGGCAAACCATTAGTGCCTCCATACCTGCCTTGTTTGAGCTGGGTTTTGCCGGCATTCATCAACGAAATCTATACTCCAGGATTCAAAATCGAATCGGGCGATGTCATGAAGTCTATGCTGCGTCCCACTGTTTTATTAGCCGGCGCCATGGTGCTCGGTGCCTCGCTTCAGGGCTGTGTTCTCGCCGCCGGCGCGGCAGCCGGTGCGGCCGGCGGTTACGAGGCCAAGAAGCACGGCTACGACGTGCAATCGCCGGTGAAAAAAGACTCGGCCGGGGGCTACAAAGGCCAGGCCCCGGTGGTCAAGCATCCCGAGGACGACAGCACATCCTCGTCGTCGAGCAGTCATGCCGCTGAACCCGCCGATGCGGGCGGTCACGATGCGGACGACGACGGCAACACTGGCAGCGCAACGACACCCAACTAGCGGCTGTCGACGCGCTGCGTCGGCCGCAGGTGTAGTCGTGTGTCGCGTCGTGGTTTCCAGCTATTCGACAGCCAACTGCTCGGCGAAATCTTCAGCGCTCATCGGCGGCGCAAGCAAAAATCCCTGGCCGAAAGGACAGCCGAGTCTCTGCAACATTTCGAGCTCATCCGAGGTCTCGATCCCTTCGGCCACGATGTCCACACCCAGTGTCGTGCCTAACGACAGAATACTGTCGACAATGGCCCGGGTACGCCGGACGCTGGCCATCCGGGTCACGAACTCCCGATCAATCTTCAAGGCATCGATGGCATAGCGATCGAGATAACTCAACGATGAGTAGCCGGTGCCAAAATCGTCGAGCACCACACGGATGCCGCGAGATCGCAGCGCTTCCAGAACCCGGGCCACATGCTCGGGATCCTGAATAAAAATATTCTCGGTGATTTCGAGCTGAAGCCGGGACGGCGCCAGACCGCTTTCGGCCAACGCCTGATCGACCTGATCAAGGAAACGATGATCGCGGATCTCGCGCGCCGATACGTTGACGAATAGCTTGAGATCGGCGGCCGCCGCGCCCCAGCTTCGCATTTGGCGACAGGCCTGACTCATCACCCAATGGCCCAACTCCCGTATTACATCGATCTCCTCGGCCATGGGGATGAATACGTTCGGCGCCACCCACCCGCGTCCGGGATGGTGCCAGCGCGCCAACGCCTCGACCCCGAAGCACCCCTTTTTTCCAAGCGCGTAAATCGGCTGGTAAGCCAGCGAAAATTGCCGGCTGACAAGCGCCTGACGCAAGTCGTTCTGCAACGACAGCGTCTCGACCGCCGCCCGCTGCATCGACTCGGTGAACAAAGAGTACGTGCCCTTGCCGAGCTGTTTGGCGGCATACATGGCGACATCGGCATCTCGAACGACCTGTTCGGGCGAGCTGTAATGCGCATCGATATGCACGATACCGATGCTCGCCGATGAGTAGATATCCTGCTCGCTGATGCGAAACGGCTGATCGAACGCCTCGATGATGCGCTCGGCGACGTCGATGGGCGCCTGGCGCGCTGGGTCGTTCTCGATCAGCACGACGAACTCATCGCCGCCGACGCGCGCCAGCGTATCCTCAGCGCGCACACAAGCCTCCAGTCGCCGGGCCATCTGTTTGAGCAGCAGATCGCCGGCCCGGTGCCCGAGACTGTCGTTCACCAGTTTAAAACGGTCCATGTCGAGGAACAGCAGGCTGGCATCGCCGGTATCGAGCTGATCGCGCAAAACCAACGATTGCACCCGCTCCATCACATAGGCGCGATTGCGCAGATGTGTCAGGTCGTCGTGCGATGCGGCATACGCCAACGACTGCTCGATACGCTGACGCTCGTGCAACTTGGCTTCGAGCGCTGCGTTCTCGGCCTCGGCAATACGCGCCTGATCGGCAATCGCTTCGGCCTGCTTGCGCTCGGAGATATCGCGCTGCACCGAAATCCAGTGGGTATAGCGACCGCTATCGTCAGCTACCGGCACAATACTGAGCTCCACCCAGAACTCGCCGCCATCCTTACGCTGATTGAGCAGTTCGATCTCGATCGCCTGCCAGTTCTCGAGCGCGTCACGCAGCCGGTCGAGTGCGGCGCGTGAGGTGTTGTCGTTTTGAAGGATCCGCGGCGTCCGACCCAGCACCTCGGCTTCGCTATAACCGGTGGTGCGGGTAAAGGACGCATTGCAATAGACGATGCGAGGCCCGGGCGGCTCGATCGGTTCGGCCTCGGTAATCAACACCGCATCCTTGGCGTTCTCTACCACCGACTCCAGCAGGCGTAATCGATCGGGCTGCTGCCAGCCATAAGGCGGGCGCTGCTCCTGCACCGAACGCTCTTGATAATGCAAGGCGAGCTGAACCGCGTGCACACTCAGTGCGTAAAGCTTGGCGGCACTCAAGCGCGCCTGCGGCGAAGTATCCGCCAGCAGCAACAGCCCGAGGCGCCGCCCCTGGTCGCAGATCACCGGTGCCAATGTCATGAACCGTGGGAAGCGCCGATCCGGCGTCGCCACCGGCGGTACCATCGCGCCCGCGGAGTCGAGATCATGATAAACGCGAATGGCATCGATCCCACGATCGGCTGCGAGCCAGCTCTCCTCCGGCATGGCGTAGGCATCGGCCGACGCAATACCCTCGCTGTGCACGGGATAGAGGATCTCGGCATCGAGCCGATAGAACACGGCACAACGGCAGTCGAGGGCGCTTGCGGCGCTGCGTACCAATTGGGAAACAGCCGCCAAGGATGTGTCGGACACGATACGATTTTCCCCCTGGGTTCGACATGGCATGGTCAGCCACACCGGTTGCCGGTCATAGCGCCGTCGCGAGCATACGGCCATCGCAAGGCGCCGACATGCCGCCATCCGTTCCGATGGCGCGCGATGACAACGGCCGAGCCCCTCCCGTACACCCCGTAGCGAAGCCGGCCGGGTCCGTAACGCAGTAAAAATGAAACCGCTGCTGAGCGCAACGACATCGGGCGACGGACGCGTATGCGGCGTCGCCGCCGCATACGCGTCCAGCCAACTCGTAGCGGGCCATAAAACCCGACGCCGACCGGGTGGCGCCCGTTGTCACCGGGGAGCGAACACGGCTCTGCCGGGCCAGAGTTTCGTGCTCTTGTCCGGATGAGGCGCCAGCCCCGCCCCTTCGCGGCCCGATAGATCGTGGGCATTCGGCGCCGCCACGATAACGCCGTGTAGCCCGTCGCGGCACTGTGGCTTGCCTCTTATCGCAGACGAACATGCGGCAGGCGCGGCTCGCGCTCGGACGAAACATGAACGGCCCCTGGCGCCGCCACTGGCATACTATGATGATTAACGCGACGCGCCACGTGCTGCGTCGATGCACGACCGTCTCAGGGGACTTATGAGTCAATCCTCGAAACACGCCACGCGTACCGATTCGCTGGAAACCCACCTCAAGCGCGAAAATCCGCTGCTGCTCGAACCGCTGGCCGAATTCCGCCGGCTCGACCGCATCGCGCACCGTATGGGCTTGCTGGCATCCAACGAGAGTTTCACCCGACGCGTACCGTGGTGGCCGGTGGTCTCGCTGCTGGGTACCTTCTCGGCCGGGAAATCGAGCTTCATCAACAGCTATCTCGGTACCACTCTCCAGCGCACCGGGAATCAGGCGGTCGACGATCGTTTCTCGGTCATCTGCTACAGCGAGGATGCCGAACCCCGCACCCTGCCCGGGTCGGCTCTGGACGCGGATCTGCGCTTCCCGTTCTATCGCATCAGCGGCGATATCGAAGACGTCGCGGCCGGGGAAGGCCGGCGGATCAATAATTATCTGCAGCTCAAGACCTGCAACTCCGAGCAGATCCGCGGCAAGATCCTGCTCGACTCGCCCGGCTTCGACGCCGACAGCCAGCGCTCGGCGACACTGCAAATCACCGATCGCATCATCGACCTGTCGGATCTGGTGCTGGTGTTCTTCGATGCGCGTCATCCCGAGCCCGGCGCCATGCGGGACACGCTCCAGCATCTGGTCACCAGCACGATCAATCGCGACGACGCCAGCAAGTTTCTTTTCATTCTCAATCAGATCGACACCACCGCCGGCGAAGACAATCCCGAGGATGTGGTCGCGGCCTGGCAGCGCGCCCTGGCCTCGGCCGGCCTGACCGCCGGGCGTTTTCTGCGCATCTACGACGAAAACGCCGCCGAGACCATTGCGGACGAATCGCTGGCAGCCCGCTTCAAGGCGAAAAAAGACGAAGACATCGCCGAAATCCATCGCCGCATGAAAGGCGTGGAAGTTGACCGGGCATATCGCGTCGTCGAGTTGATGACTGGCGCGGCCGATACGCTGGCTGGAGACGCCGGCGTGGGGCGCCTCAAGAGTTATCTGCGTAAATGGCGGCAACGCACGCTCATCTACGATGCCTTGATGCTCTTGCCGATCGTGCTGGCCTGCGGGGCCGCGTTCATCTGGGCTCACGGCGTGGCCATGGGCGTGGTCAATCGTGTGTTCGGCAATACCGTGAGCGGCTGGGTGATCGTGGCCGTTGCCGTCGTGGTGCTGGGTGCCCTGCACTACACGAGCCGCAGCTTGGCTGCGAATCAAATCGCGCGTCGTATCGAACCCGCGTCGCAGCAGGCGTTCAGCCTCGATCTGCGACGTGCGTTTCGACGGAATACCCGCTGGTGGCGCGGCCTGTTCAGCTTGCAGCCCAAGGGTTGGCACATTCTCGCTCGACGCCGGGTGGCCAAGATCCGCGATAAGCAGGAAACGATGGTGCGGCGTCTCAACGATCGGTTCACCCAGCCCTCGGGCTGAGCTGACCTCGCGGTCCTGCATGCACGCCCGCCCCGGGCGGCGCCGAACAGAACGAACGAGCGGCACGATACGAGAGGCTGCAGACGTCTCGCAGCATCGACGGACCGCGCGCGCGTCCCGCCGCCTAGCGGTCGGCGGTCCGGTGTATGCGGTGCGCGGGTGACCGGAGGCGATATCGCCAATCGCAACCAACGGCGCCGGGCGTCTTGAACGCCCGTTTTTTACGCCGTCGTAGCTCGGGGACGCGATCGCATTCAGCGGACGAGTCAACAGGCCGTATCGTGGTAACGCGCCATTTGCCAACCGAGTTCGGCCAACTCACTCACTTGGCAGGCGACACGCCTGGCCTCGTCACCATGACGCCCACCGGGCGAACGCGCCTGCACCGCCTGGGCAAAAGCTGCGATGCCGAACAGTGCGAACGCGATGAAGGCGGGCCATTCATCGATCGGGGCCAAACCGCGCGCGGCGCGATACCGCTTCAGCAATTCGGATTCGTCCGGAATACCCCACTCGACGAGATCGAGCCCCGCGATACCGGGGAGAACATCGATATCCTCTGGCAGGTAATACGGCAGGCAGGCATAGGCCAGATCGGCCATGGGATGGCCGAGGGTGGCCATCTCCCAGTCCAGCACCGCCGCAAGATCGGTCCCCCCTTCGGACAACATCAGGTTGCCCACCCGGTAATCGCCATGCGTGATGACGGGCGCGGCGTCCGCCGGAAGATTCTGTTCCAGCCATTGGGCCAGCGCCATCATCGCCGGATCCGGGTCACCGGCGGTATGCTCGTACTGTCGCCGCCAGGCCGTGACCTGTCGTGCCAGATAGCCCCGCGGTCGGCCGAATTCCGACAGCCCGACCGTGTCGGCATCGACATTGTGCAAGGCCGCCAGCGTATCGATCATGCCGCGATAAACCGCCCCGCGCTCATCACACGACAGGCCGTCGAGTTTCGAATCGGACAGGGTGCGCCCGGCCACGTAGTCCATGATATAGAACGGCGCGCCCAGCACCGATTCATCGGCACAGAAAGCGTGCATCGCCGGTACCGGCACGGCCGGGGTGTCGGCCAGTGCCTGCATCACCCGATACTCCCGATCCAGCGCATACGCCGCTATCGGGGCGTCCGCTGCGCTCTTGCGCAGAACGAACTTCGACGCCCCGGCGCCGCGCCCATACGACACGAGAAAGGTCGGGTTGGATTTGGCACCCGCGAACTGCTGTACCGACAGTGGACCACAGTCGAAACCACGCGCGGCCAGATGCCGTGCCAGCGCATCGACGTTGAAACGCCGCCCGCTGCTGACATCGATCAATTCGGGCGGCGGGGTACTGGCCGTTTCACCGAGAACCAGCGGCATGGTGCGTCTCCTCGGCGTTGTCGGGCGAAGCTGACGTCTCTTGCCCCATGGACGGCCGGCCCGAAACCCAGCGCCGCTGTGCAGGATGCCGGGCATCGCCCGCAGGCCCGACGACCAAAGGACGGCTCACGCGCATGGGCTTGGCGAGCCTCAGCACCGCCTCTCGGGCCAGCGAAGCATCGGGGGCGAATACACGCTGGGGGCGCCGCACGATGACGTCGCAATTGAACGCCTGCATGGCGTGTTCTCCTTGGATGGCGGCCGGCGCTGCCGGCGCGAATTTCAATCGAAAATCGCACGCCCCCGAAACCTGTTCAATGCGCCGTTTGGCGAAGAATCCGGGAGACTACGGAGGCGTTCGGATCGAACGCGCCAAGCCCACCATTTTTAATCCTCTAGATCCGACTCCGCTCTGGCCAGCAGACGAAACTCCTCGTCGGCTGTTTTGGCGACCAAGTGCCGCCGGCTGTAAAGAAAAAACCATGCTGCGCCCACGACAAACAACAAGATCGTGTAGCCAAAGGCATGCGGATCGAAGGCATAAACGCCTGTGAGTGCAATCACAGATAACACCAGAGCGATTCCGGAGGTCACCACGCCGCCCGGCGTTCGATAAGGCCGATGCAGCTGCGGCTGGCGCAGACGCAGCAGGATATGGCTGGCGGCCATCAGCGCGTAAGACAGAGTGGCGCCGACGACGGCCATGCTGAGAATCAGGTCGCCGGCCCCGCTTAACGACACGATGAAGCCCAGCACGCCGGGCACGATCAGGGCCCAGATAGGCGTCTTGCGTTCGCCCGTCAGCGACAGGAAGCGCGGTAAGTAGCCGGCGCGCGACAAGGCGAACACAAGCCGGCTATAGCCGAAGATGATCGAGAAGAACGAAGCGACCAGACCGGCGAGCGCCAGCACGTTGACCAGCGTAGCAATCCCGTGACTGCCGCTGGCGCGCAGTGCATCGACCAACGGCACCCCGCTATCGCCGATCATCTTCGCGCCGCCGGCGCCCGCCAGCAGTACCACCACGAGCACTGCCGTACCGATCAGAAACAGCATGGCCGCGATAATGCCGCGCGGTACATCGCGGGCCGGATTCTTGGATTCCTCGGCGGCCAGCGGCACACCCTCGACGGCCAGAAACAGCCACATGCCGAAAGGCAGCGCGGCCCAAACGCCGTACCAGCCGTACGGCAGGAAGCTGGAGGCGCCGGCTGCATCCGTCGGCGCGATGTCGAACAGGTTCGTGGCATCGAAATCGCCGATCAGGGCGATCGAGGTCACCGCGATAGCGAATACGGCCAACGCGCTGATCGCGAACATGGTCTTGAGCGCTTCCCCCGCCCCGGCCAGATGAATGCCGACAAACACGATATAGAACACCGCATACACGAGCGGCCCATTGAGCCCGGTCAGTTCGGCCACCGCGGAACCAATGAAGATCACGATCGCCGCCGGCGCCAACGCGTATTCGATGAGCACCGCCAGACCGGTGAGATAACCGCCGGCCGGGCCCATGGCCTGACGCGCGAAGCTGTAGCCACCGCCAGCCGCCGGAATCGCGGCCGACATCTCGGCCAGCGACAGCACCAGCGAGAAATACATCACGCCCATCAGGATGGCGGCAATCACGAAGCCGCCCCAGCCGGCCTGGCCGATGCCGAAGTTCCAGCCGGCAAAATCGCCGGAGATCACGCCGGCCACCCCCAGTCCGGCCAGCAGCACCCAGCCGGCCGTGCCCTGGGCCAGCTGTCGCTTGGCCAGATAGTCCTGTTCCATGGTCGGATCGCTCATGGCATGCCTCAGTGGATTGCTTGGTGTCGTGGGAAGTAGCAGATCAGCCGGTCAGAAAATTACGGGTGCCCGCGCCGTCGTTATCGATCACACCGTCATCGCTGCGGTCCTTGAGGCCCACGCCGGTCAGGCCGAGATGGCGCGCCTCACCGAGCAGATAAGCCAGACGCCGGGCGGCCGACTCGAGCTTCAGCCCGGCCGGCCGGACGTTGGAAATACAGTTCCGGTCGGCGTCGCTCGTGCCGTCGCCGGGCTGCCAGGTCAGATACAGCCCGAGGCTGTCCGGTGAACTCAAACCGGGCCGCTCGCCGATCAGGACCAGCACCGCTTTAGCATTGAGACGCGGCGCGATGTCGTCGCCGATGGCAACACGGCCCTGCTCGACGACCGTGAGCGGAGCCAGACGCCAATCGTGTGCGCTGCTTGCCAACTCGCGTGACAAGGCGTCGAGAAAGCCCACGGCATGATCGTGGATGGCCCGGGCGGAGAGTCCGTCGACCACGGCCACAGCCAGGTCGAACGGCTGCTGCGCGCTGCCTTCATCGGCGGCCAATGCTTCGCGCGAGGCCTCGTCGAGCCGGCGGCCGAGATCGGGCCGCTGCAGATACATCATGCGATCCTCGGCCTGACTGTGCAGGCGGATCGGCGCCTGACCAAGCGGCCCGTCGATCGCCGCGTCGACCAGATCTGTGCACCAGGCTTCGACATCGAAGGCCCGATGCACCGCGTCGATGGCCTGGGCATGAGCCAGCTGGAACGCCAGCATGCGATCGGTCGGTAGGCTGACGCCGGCCCGGCCGAGGCCAATGCGGGCATCGGTGAAGGCCCGCAGCTGGCGCCAGCGATTAGGAATCACGCCGCCGTCATCGGCCGCGCGCGATACGCCCGCCGTCACATCGGTGAGGTTTCGATCGTCACTCATCGGGCTGCCCTCCGGCCGGCAACCGCGCCAACGCATCAGCGAAAGCGGTCGGCGTCTCATCGTTCAAGCGGTGATTGACTGCGTCGGTGAACACGCCGGCTTGCTCCAGCCAGGCCTCGAACTCCGGTGCGGCTCGCAACCCGAGCGCCCGGCGTGCGTAGAGCGCGTCGTGGAACGACGTGGTCTGGTAGTTGAGCATGATGTCGTCCGAGCCGGGAATGCCCATCACGAAGTTCACGCCGGCCACGCCCAGTAGCGTCAGCAGGTTGTCCATGTCGTTCTGGTCGGCCTCGGCATGGTTCGTGTAACAGACATCGCAGCCCATCGGCACCCCGAGCAGCTTGCCGCAGAAATGATCCTCCAGCCCGGCACGGATGATCTCCTTGCCGTCGAACAGATACTCGGGTCCGATGAAGCCGACCACGGTGTTGGTCAGCAGCGGCTTGAAGTGACGGGCCACGGCGTACGCCCGAGCTTCCAGCGTTTGCTGGTCGATGCCATGGTGGGCATTGGCCGACAGCGAACTGCCCTGCCCGGTCTCGAAATACATGACGTTGTCGCCAACCGTGCCGCGTTTCAGCGACAGCGCGGCGTCTTGCGCCTCGGCCAGGTCCGACAGACCGAAACCGAAGCTGCGATTGGTGGCCTCGGTTCCGCCGATCGATTGGAACACCAGATCCACCGGCGCCCCGCCCTCGATCGCCTCGAGCGTGTTCGTCACGTGGGTGAGCACGCAGGACTGGGTAGGAATCTCGTAGCGCGTGATGATGTCGTCGAGCAGATGCAGAAGACGCTTGGTCTGGGCGACGTTATCGGTGGCCGGATTGATGCCGATCACGGCGTCACCGTTGCCATACAACAGGCCATCCAGAATCGAGGCGGCGATGCCGGTGGCGTCGTCGGTGGGATGGTTGGGCTGCAGGCGGGTCGACAAACGCCCGGGCTGACCGATCGTGTTGCGGAACGCCGTGACCACCGGCGCCCGCTTCGCGGCCAGAATCAGATCCTGGTTGCGCATGATCTTGGAGACGGCTGCCGCCATCTCGGGCGTGATGCCGGGGCGGACGGCAGCGACCACGTCGGCATCCACCGCATCGGACAGCAACCAGTTGCGGAAATCGCCAACCGTGAGATGCGAGATCGGCGCGAACGCCTGTCGATCGTGCCCGTCGAAGATCAGGCGCGTGATCTCGTCGTCTTCATAGGCCACCAGCGGCTCTTCCAGAAACCGCTTGAGCGGCAGCTCGGCCAGCAGCATCTGGGCGACGACGCGCTGCTCCGCCGATTCAGCGATGACGCCGGCCAGCCGATCCCCCGATCGCGCGGGGGACGCCTTGGCCATGACGTCGGCCAGCGAGTCGAAGATAAAAGTCCGCTCGCCCAGGGTGTATCGATAATCGCTCATGGTTATGTCCCTGCAAGGTCCCTGCCAATCCTGTGTATCACCTTGCATGCTTTTAGGGCGTGTCGTCATGAGATACACCGCCGCACCCGCGCCCGTGAGGTGGCAAGACAAGGCATCGTGAGCGTCGCGTGGCCGGGCCACGTGAGCGAACGACAACGCCGGATTGCCGCCTCACGGGCACGGGCCCTGCGGGTGAGGCCCGCCCACCGCGCCAGGCGGCGTTGCATGCCTTGACCGTGGGGCCCGCCACGCTCGGCGGCATGCGCCTTACCTGACACGATGGGCGGGCCTCATGCGGTGGCGTCTCTCATGACGACACGCCCTAGGTGTTTGGTCCCGCTGTATGATGGTTCAACGTTAACGCCAGAGTTCAAAGCGATC
>NZ_APNK01000057.1 GCF_000732535.1 Salinisphaera hydrothermalis C41B8 | reverse complement strand
GCACTGCCAATGCAACCGCGTCTATTGGCCGAGCGCATGACCGTCGCTTACCAAGCGGCGCTATCAACTGGACCCCAACCGTTGGACAGCCCGCAACGATTTCTAAGTGATGACCTGCCGGGTTAGGCCGCCTGCGGGAGCGGCTGTCTGTTGAAGTACACCTGATCGGGCGTGGCCCGATCAAGACTCTGGTGATGGCGCCTCGTGTTATAGAAGGCGAAGTAGTCGGCCAGACCGGCCCGCGCGTCGCGCCCGCTGTCATAGGCCTTCAGATAGACCTCTTCATACTTCACGCTACGCCAGAGCCGCTCGATAAAGACGTTGTCCATCCAGCGCCCGCGACCATCCATGCTGATGGCGATCTCATGGTCTTGGAGGACGCCGGTGAAGGCTGTGCCGGTGAACTGGCTGCCTTGATCCGTATTGAAAATCTCGGGTGGCCCATAGCGCGCCAGGGCGCGCTGTAGCGCATCGACGCAGAAGCTGTTGTCGAGCGTGTTCGAGACCTGCCAGGCCAGGACCTTGCGCGAGTACCAGTCCATGACGGCGACGAGATATAAAAAGCCTCGAGCCATCGGCAAGTACGTGATGTCGCTCGTCCAGACCTGATTCGGCCGGTCGATGGTGAGCCCGCGCAGGCGATACGGTGCCCGGGCGCCGGTTGTGACAAGCGCGGCTTCGGATACAGGGCCGTGATGCCCATCGTGCGCATCAGGCGCTGTATGCGCTTGCGATTGATCGCCAGGCCGTCTTCTTCGGCCAGTGCATCCGCGATGCGTCGGCTGCCCAGAAAAGGCCGCTCAAGATGCAGCGCGTCGATGCGCTGCAGCAGTGTGTGATCCGCGCCGGAGATCGATCGACGCCGATCATAGACGGTCGAACGGGCGACGCCGAGTATCGCGCATTGGCGTGTGACCGGAAGGTCATGGTCACGATCGATCATGGCCCGCCGCGCTTCGGGTCGAAGCGCGCGAGCCCGCGCTCCAAAAAATCGTTCTCCATCGACAACTCGCCGATCTTGGCGTGCAAGGCGTCGATCTGGGCCTGACTGTCCGAGGCCGACGGGCCCTTATCGAACGTGTCGGACGCGCCTTCGACCAGCTGGCGCTTCCACTGCGTAATCTGGTTCGGATGCACATCAAACTGCTGGGCCAGCTCAGCGAGCGTCCGATCGCCTTGAGCGGCAGCCAGTGCCACCTTGGCCTTGAAGGCCGATGAGTGAGTGCGGCGTTTGCGTCGCATAAATGCTCCTTGGCCATGTAAGGCCATTCTGGAGCAGATCTTCACTTAGGAGCTTGCTGAACAAATCGATCACGACACACAGATATAGCTTGCCTTCGCCGGTCATGACCTCCGTGATGTCGGTCACCCATTTCGTCTCGGGTTCCGACGCGGTGAAGTTGCGCTGTAGATGGTTACGGATACCGATGGGTCGAACGCTGGGCTTGGCCTTGCAACGATTTTTCTTTCGCGGCCAGCCCTGGATCTCGTTCGCGGCCATGACGCGTGCCACCCGATTCAGGCTTGCTGTCTCACCTTCGTCTGTTAGATCCTCATGCATACGCGGCGCGCCAAGCACGCCGCCACTGTCGTCGTGCAGCTCACGAATGCGGCCCAGCAGGCGACGATTGTCCGCCGCCTGCGCGCTCGGCTTGCGAGCCACCCAGGCGTAATAACCGCTGGGCGAGACCTTCAGGCAGCGACACATCAGACGGATAGTAAAGCGCGTGCGACAACGTTGGATCGTCTGATACCTCAGGACGACCCTTTGGCGAAGTACGTTGCCGCTTCGCGCAAAAAATCGCGCTCCTTGGTCACCCGTGACAGCTCGCGTTTGAGCCGCATCAGCTCCTGGTCTCGCGGCGTGCCGGCGCCTTGGAACGCCGTATCCTTACCGGTCTCGGCCTCGCGGCGCCACCGGGTCAGCAGGTTGGGGTTGATACCGATCTCGAGCGCGACCTGGCGGCAACTGACCCCCGGTTGGCGCGTCAGCACCACGGCTTCACGCTTGAACTCGGCGCTGTACTTCCTTCGCTTCGACATGAACACTCCTTCGGCTCAGTCTGAGCCTTCTTTGAAGCGTCCGAAAGAGCGGGGTAGAACCCAAACGCATCAAGCTGTGGCTTGATTTACCTGTTCGTGGGAGCTGGACCAGCCCAGTCTATCTCTATTTATACAGAGTCGCCGAGCTGACCCCAAGGCTGTGGAAAGGCCACTTCGCCGACAAGCCGATACGATCCGATATAGAGACCGCGTAGACAATAACGTCGGGGAATAGCCGTTACGTTGCAAACACCTTTTTAGACTTTAGGCGAACATTCAAATCTTGCATAATAAAAGCATGTATACTACAGATATCAAACAACCAATATGAGAACCATGCCATCGAAAAATACTGGCCCGCTTGAAGGCATTAAAGTGCTGGACTTTACCTGGAGTGTAGCCGGTCCCACCATGACTCGATACTTGGCAGGCTTGGGCGCTCGAGTTTTCAAAGTGGAATGGCCTAAGGGGCCTGATCCGATGCGATCGGTCATGTTCCGCTCCGATACTCAGAAGCGCACTTGGAACAACGATGCTTTCTTTGCCAACTTAAATATTGGTAAGGAATCCCTGACTATCAACGTCAAGGATCCATGCGGGCTCGATTTGATCAAGGATATGATCAAGCATGTTGATATCGTTAGCGAGTCTTTCTCCGCGTCTGTATTACAAGGCTGGGGACTTGATTACGAAACAATGCGCCAGATCAACCCTGCATTGGTTTACATATCTATTTCTGGTTTTGGCCATACCGGACCACACAAAGATAAGAATACCTGGGGGCCGACGGCGCAAGCCATGAGTGGTATGACCGCCGCGTCAGGGGTTCCCGGCCGCGACCCCGCCGGCTGGGGGTACTCCTACCTTGATGTATCAGCTGGTTATATGGGCGCGATCGGGGTGCTGGCGGCGGTGCGGCAAGCCATCAAGACCGGTGAAGGTTGCCATATCGACATGTCACAAGTAGAAACTGGCTTGGTGCTGGTCGGCCCTATGCTCACCGATTATTTAACCGACGGTAAGCGAACTCCAAGTAGTTATCCCAATGGCAATCGTTCTCTAGATGCAAAGGGTCAGGACGCAGGCTATCGCGGGGATACCGCTCCGTTGAGCAACATCTATCCCACCGCCGGCGGCGGCAAGGATGACTGGGTGGCAATGACTGTGACGCAAAATGGGCAATGGCAAAAGCTATGCTCATTGGTGGCTGACCTGCAAGACTACGCTAGATTAGATGTTCGTGAGATCACCTCGCGCTTGTGCGAAATTGAAGGCATGCTCAAGAAGCACTTTGCAAATCGGGATAAATACACGGCCGCGGACGAATTGACAAATGCCGGCATTCCAGCGGCCCCCGTGCAAAGCGGCAAGGATCGGGTCGAGCGCGATCCGCAATTGAAACACCGGGGTCTGATTGCTCAGGCAGATCATCCACAACTGGGTAAGCATGGCATTCAGGATTTGCCTTACCGCTTTTTAGATGATGGCCCGGATTGGCAGTTCACCTCTATTTTTCCCATCTTAGGTGGAAATACTCGTGCTATTTTGCATGACATATTAGGAAAGGATGATGCGGAATTGGAAATGCTGGCACAGGAAGATGTTTTCTGGCCCGAAGGCATACCCCATGAAGTACATATCGAGAAGTCAAAATGGTGAATCGGAACAACTGCGCCTATAACGGCCTCCGAGTGGCTTGGGTCGGCGATCAATTTAGTAGTTTTCTCGCACGTATTCTGCATGACCTGGGCGCGGATGTCGTTCAAGTGACAGATGATGTCGAAACCACAACCTCTGATCGTTATGTTCGGCACTATCAGGTTGCCATTCCCTGTTACAAAAGTAAGGACTTGCGTGGTGATCTTCGAGACAAGGATCTCATCATCAACGCCTGCCGGGAAGGCGAAGGGTGGCCAGTATTAAATCTGAAAGCCATGCAAACGCTGCAGGCCGATAACCCACGTCAGATCATCTGTACTATTACGCCTTATGGCATGACCGGCCCTTGGGCCGGTCGACCTGCCTCAGATTTAACGCTGTTGGCCGCGGGCGGATTTCTAGGATCCTGCGGCTATGATGATGGTAAAGCAGCGGGGCTACCCATCGGCTGCTCGGGCGGTCAATCCAACCACATCGCTGGTATGGTGGCAGCCATTGCTGTCCAGGCCGCCTTGAAACAACTCGAGAATAGCCCGCAGGCAGCTGGCAGACGGCTGGACATATCGGTACAGCATGCTTTGTCGGTGTCGACTGAAATGTCCATTCCCTACTGGGATTACACTCACGCCGATGCGCTACGTCATACGGGGCGTCACGCCATGCCACGCGAAACACCACGCTGGCAGCATCAGGCAGCTGATGGTCAATACTTTTTGGCGCTCCCACTGTATATCGATGACAAACGCTTTGCCATGATCAAGCAATGGCTGGATGATGAAGGTATTCCGCATAATCTGGAAGATGAGAAATTCCAGAATGCTGACAGTCGTGAAGAACATATGTTTGAAATCGTAGATATCTTCCGTGATTTGGTCGAGACCCATAATACAGGCTGGTTGTTTACCGAAAGCCAACGACGGCGTATGCCCTGGGCGCCTATTAACAGAGCTGATCAGTGCATTGAGGATAGTCACTTTGCACGGTATCGGCAGACAGTTGAAGAAATCGGTAGCGTCCGACGGGCTCGGCTGCCATTTCTGATTACTTCTGCCGCAGAGGTCTGACACGACATGAGCAAGCTTTCGGCACAAATTATCGGCGTAGGCCAAACACCCTACACAAGGGGTACCCAACGTAGTGAACGAGATCAAATTCTGGATGCGGCTATCGCTGCTTGCTACGATGCCGAGGTTGATACCCAATCCATCGACGGTTTGGTCATGGCTTGGAAGGATTCGCCATCGAACGAGGACCTGATCAAGACGCTGGGCATCCGAGATCTGCGTTATCATGCGCATCTCCATATTGGTGGTGCTTCCGCCTGTGCTGGGATTGCCCAGGCAGCGATGGCTGTTTCCCTGGGGATGGCCAGTAGAGTATTGGTAACTCTTGGTTGGAATGCCTACTCGGCCACAACCCGGCTAAGTTCTGGCGACCAAGAGGACTCGGCCATCCCTATTCCGGGCAAGGAAATTCGCCGTAACATTGAGCATCCGCTGGGCGTTTATGCGCCGATGCAGTGGTATAGTTTTCACGCCAACCGTTGGTTTTATCAGTATCAACCCGATCCCGCAGGCATGAAAACGGTAGCTTTGACCACCCGTAGGCATGCCAATCTCAATTCGGCGGCCTATTTCTATGATAAACCACTGACCGAAGTGGACTATGATGCCGCCCGATATGTGGTCGAGCCTTTCCGACTTTTCGATATTTGCCTGGAAACCGACGGCGCGGCTGCAGTACTAGTGAGTCAAGGCAATAATGCGCGTCGCGGCGTGCAAATTCTAAGTGCCACGGAAGGTCATGCAGACTACCCCGATGACATCATGGGTCGCCGGGACATCCTGAATATGGGTATCACCAAGTGCGGACCACGGGCACTGAAAGAAGCGGGTATCCGACATGACGAACTGGATTTTGCGCAGATTTATGATTGCTTCACGTTCATCGTGCTGCGCCAACTGGAGGAACTGGGCTTCTGTCGGCGTGGCGAAGCGCCAGATTTTGTCGCCAACGGTCGCATCGACCTGGACGGCGACCTGCCTTTGAACACGCATGGCGGCTTGCTCTCCGAGGCCCACGTTGCCGGTATGAACCATATCGTTGAAGCTGTGCGCCAACTGCGCGGCGAAGCCGACCAGCGCCAAGTTCGTGATGCCAAGCTGGGTCTCGTGACCGGCTACGGCGACTATGGTGATGGCTCTGTCGTGGTGTTGGGTCGCTAAGTTTTAGAATCAGTTTTTCAGGAGTTTAAAATGTCTGACCAATTAGATTTTCCGGTACCTAAAGACCCTGATGAGCACACCTATAAGGGCTTCTTTGATGGACTGCAAAAGAAGATCTTGCGGGCACGTCAGTGCTGCAGTTGCGGACAATGGCAATGGCCACCCCACAGGTTCTGCTCCCAATGCCAATCCACCGAATTCGACTGGCATGACATACCTCACCGAGGCATCGTGTATAGCTATACGGTCATGCATCGTGCCTTCCGCGATTACTTTGCCGATAAGTTGCCGTATGGTGTCGTGATTGTGGAGGCTGGTCCGGTTCACATTTCAGGTCGCTTCATTGGAAATCCGGCAAGCCTTGCCTGTGGAATGCCAGTCGGCATCGCCTGGGATGACTTGGCTACAAAAGGCGCCAGTCCGGCATGGCAAGCAGTATAGACTTTCTTGATTATGTAGTGCGCCGTGCAAAGGCACGGTCTCTGTGGGGTCCATCTGGCAAACTGTTGCTCCAGCCGGTAGCAATCGGAGCGATTGTGACGAAGCGTTTCATGGGCGCGAGGCCGGTGGCCTCGGCTAACGTACACCAAGCGTCCAAGCGCTGTGCCATTGACCTTCTCCCTGAAAAGCGTAGCGATCAGAAGTAGAGAATTCGGGCCATTTCGATCACGCTGAGAGGCGGAGGAAATGGACCATGAAGAAGTCGAAAACACGGACGAACAGATCGCGTTCGCGGTCAAACAGACGGAGACCGGTACGCGCGCCGAAGAGGTCTGTCGGAAGATGGGCATCTCGCAGGCCACGCTGTACAACTGGAAGAAGAAATACGGCGGGCTGAGCGTGAGCGAAGTGCGCCGACTCAAGCAGCTCGAGGAAGAGAACGGCCGGCTGAAGAAGCTCGTCGCCGACCTGAGCCTGGACAAGGAGATGCTCCAGGAGGTGCTGCGAAAAGCCCTGAAGGCAGCCCGACGGCGTGAACTGGCCTATGGCCTGATCCAGGCCTACAAGGTGAGTACGCGGCGCGCTTCGGCGATCCTGCTGCTGTCCAGTTCGTCGTCCTTTACAAGGCGCACCCGAGAGACGATCGCGCTACACCGAAGATCTGGTCTCAGAGGCCGAACACGCGCGGTTCATTGAGGCGGTCAACGGCATGGACACCCTCTCGGGCGAGGAGCTGGCAACCATCAATCTGATTGCGGATGCCGGCCGGCTCGAGGCGCCGGATACACGCGGGATTTACTAAGCGCCGTTGACAGACAGCGGCGGTTCGCCCGCCGAACTGTTCTGGCCGGGGCATGACAGAATAGATGTACAGATGTACAGTCTACTAAACCATGCCTCGCACCACGTCCCAGTGCCGCACGGCGAGTTTCGGCCAGGTTTCCCGTGACGCCCCAGCACGAGCGAGGACAGTCCGTGGTGCGAGCCCGGCGGCTCAGGCAAGTGCACCCCACTACCAGCGCCACTGCCCAGAGCAAACGCTGCTCTACCGGATTGTCGAGGAACACTACCCCGCATTCGTGGCACAGATGGCCTGCGAGGGCCGGCCGCTGCCGTACTACGTGCAGCGGGAATTTGACGAATTCCTGCGCTGCGGTCGGCTGGAGCACGGTTTCTTGCGCGTACGTTGCGATGACTGTCACGCCGAGCGCCTGGTGGCGTTTAGCTGCAAGCGCCGGGGGTTTTGCCCCAGTTGCGGGGCTCGGCGCATGGCCGAGGCTGCGGCGTGGCTGGTGGACGAGGTCTTTCCGGAACAGCCGGTCCGACAGTGGGTCCTGAGTTTCCCGTATCCGCTGCGTTTCCTGTTCGCCAACAAGCCCGAGGTGATGACCCGTGTGCTGGCCATCGTCTACCGCGCCATCGCCTGGAGTTGCCCCTATAAAACCGGACACGCGTTCTCACTTGCCTGAGCCTGTCTAAATTCCCGCGGCGAGCGCATTTTCAGCGCCTTGTGCGGGTGCGTGTTGTTGTAGTCGTCGAACCAGCCCGGCAGCTGACGCATTACGGCTTCAGCATCCGGCCGCGGGTTGATCGCAACGTAGTCGCGCTTGAACGTCTTCACGAACGCCTCGGCCATGCCGTTGCTCTGCGGGCTGGCGATCGGGGTGCGTTTCACGTCGAGACCGAGCGTCCTGCCGAAGCTTCGAGTCGCACCCGCTGTATAGCAGCTGCCATTATCGGTCAGCCATTCGATCGGCTCAGGCACGCGTTCGGCGTTGCCAAAGCGCGATTCCACGGCTTGCAGCATCAGATCCTGCACCATGGCGGCATCGATGCCGCGAGTCGTAGCCACCCAGCTCATGGCTTCCCGATCGCAGCAGTCCTGGGCAAAGGCGACCCGTACCCGCTGGCCGTTGTCGCAGGCGATCTCGAAGCCGTCCGAGCACCAGCGACGATTGCTGGTCTCGACGGCAACGCGGCCGTCGTGGGCCCGGTCGGGACGCTTGGCCGTGTGACGGACCAATAGCAGCTGATGATCACGCATGACGCGATAGACGGCCTTGTGATTGGCTGGCGATCGACCCGCTTGACGGCGCTTCCGATTAACGCGTGCCGCGACGCGCCGGTAGCCGTTGGTCGGTCGATCAGCGATAACGGCATGCAGGTCGGCCAACAGCGTCGTGTCATCCGGCACGCGTCGACGCCGCCCGTCGACCCAGCTCTGAGAACGACCGAGCTGTGCGACCACGTTCGAGCGAGCCACCTGTAGTGTCTGACACACGGCACTCACCGCGTATCGTCGTCGCCGGGCAAGGGCGCACGCGAGATGTACTTTTTTCGTCGGCCCACCTCCACGGCCTCTTTCAGGATCTCGTTCTCCAGCGTCTTCTTTCCGAGCAGGCGCTGCAGTTCTCGCACTTGCTTCTCGAGTGCCGAGAACTCGCTGGCCGGCACCACGGCATCGCCCGACCCGACTGACGTCAAAGCGCCTTCTCGATAGAGCTTGCGCCAACGGAACAGCTGGTTGGCGGCCACGCCGTTGCGTCGAGCAACCAGCGATACGGTCATGCCGGGCTCGTAGGTCTGCTCGACCATCGCCACCTTCTCGGTCACAGACCAGCGGCGCCGGCGCTCCGGCCCCAGCAATTCACTCCCACCACCCATCGCACTAGTCCTATCCACAGTCATATGCCTACCTCGTATTTAAGCACTGATCTGTGTCCGGCGTTCTAGGGCGTGTTGAGGTTTCGCCATAAGCGATTGAAATGAAATGGCGAACTCGCATTGTTGCGGTATTCGACCCCCGCTTCAAAACGAGTTCACCATGGCCCGCCAGATGCTCTCAGAAAAGCTCTGGGCGAAGCTCAGACAGATACTGCTGGCTGAGTCGATTTACGACAAGCCACGATTGCGGCAAACAGTCGAGGGCATGCTCTACCGTATGCGGGTCGGATGCCCATGGCGCGATCTACCGCAGGCCTTCGGGCCGTGGACTACGATTTATCAGCGTTTTCGAGCCTGGGCAGCCAGTGGCAAGTGGTGGCGTATCTTCCATGCGTGCATCGTCGATCCCGATCTCGAATGGGCGTTTATGGATGGCAGCTATGCCAAGGCCCACCAGCACAGTGCCGGGGCTAGCGGCGGTCAGCCGCAGGCGATCGGCCCCAGTCGCGCCGGGCGCACGACCAAGATTCACGTGGCCGTGGATGCCTACGGCTTGCCGATCACCTTCGAGATCACGGGCGGTCAGATCAACGATTGCTCGATCGGGCCGCGCCTGGTCGACGCGATACCTCGCGTTGACATCATGATCGCTGATAAAGGCTATGACAGTCGTCAGGTCCGAGCAGCGATCCAGACTTGATCCAGTCGGCCGGTCATTCCGCGCCGGCGTCATTCCAAGCGAGCCAATCCAGGCTTCGATAGCGGTTTGTACCGGTATCGACATCTCGTCGAGAATGCGTTTGGACGGCTCAAACAGTACCGTGCGATCGCTTGTCGCTTCGATAAATTAAAGGCGCACTACGAAGCGGTCGTCGCCATGGCATGTGCGCTGCTCTGGCTGCCCATGTGATGAAACCTCAACACGCCCTAGGGGGCTACTCCATCGCCACACACTTGGTCAGAAAAGCCGGCTTCACTTGCGATCGCGCCCACACGGGCGCTGTGACGCTGATCCAGCGTTTTGGCAGCGCGCTGAATCTGAATCTTCATTTCCACATGTTGTTTCTGGACGGGGTGTATGTCGAGTGTCCCGATGGCCGGGTTCGCTTTCGCTGGGTCAAGGCGCCGCTAAGTAGGGAGCTAACCGACTTGGCCGATACCATCGCCTGCCGGGTCGGGCGCTACCTGGAGCGCCAGGGACTATTGGAGCGTGATGCCGAGAATAGCTGGCTGGCAGGCCAAGACCTGGATGATGACCCCATGAACAGCTTGCTGGGGCACTCGATCACCTACCGGATCGCGGTGGGCCCCAATGCCGGCCGCAAGGTGATGACGCTACAAACCCTGCCGGCGGACGATCCCCCGTTTGGTGAAGAGGCTGGGAAGGTCGGCGGCTTCTCCCTGCACGCAGGTGTATCGGCTCGAGCCGACCAACGCAACAAACTGGAGCGACTATGCCGCTACATAAGTCGCCCCGCGGTCTCGGAAAAACGCTTGGCCGTGACGAACAACGGCCTCGTGCGCTACCAACTCAAGACGCCGTACCGCGATGGAACAACGCACGTCTTTTTCGAGCCGCTGGATTTCCTGGCCCGATTGGCCGCGCTGGTGCCGCGGCCACGGGTCAATCTCACCCGATTCCACGGGGTGTTCGCTCCGAATAGTCAATGGCGAGCCAAGGTGACACCGGCACACCGGGGCAAGGGCAGTCCGAGCCGCCGCGCCAGCCCCGAGGGCAAAACGCCCGGGCAACGGCGTGCCGCCATGAGCTGGGCACAGCGTCTCAAGCGGGTCTTCGATATCGACATCGAAACCTGCGAGGCCTGCGGCGGTGCGGTGCGGATCATCGCCGCCATCGAGGATCCCGTCGTGATTCGCTCGATTCTCGATCATCTGGAGAAAAAAGGCGCCGGAGCCCATGCCTACCACCGTCCACCGGCACGCGCTCCGCCGGCGCCCGTGCTGCATCGGAAACCTGGCTGAACTCAAAGCTAAGCGTTTGGCGGCGCTAAGGGCCGAATCGCGCCAACGCCGGGCTCAGCGCGTTGGCCAACCCTCGATGCACCGATTCAGCCTGCCAGGCAGCCGCAGGCATGCCCCAAAACCGCAAAACGAGCAGACAAAGCCGGCGCGAATGGACCTCTCGCCTACGTCGGAATAGGATCAACTACTCGGGATAGGGCGTTTATACTTCCTATACTCCTAAGCAGCCGCGCCAGCAATCTCGATAGGCGATTTGACATGGAATGAATCCCTGTTCAATTCTATGCGCATATATTGAACATTGATTCAATTCTTCGTTGTCGTTAGTTCCGGGAGAAGGCAATGACCATAGATGAACAATTCGAGATCGGTCAGCAGGCACTCAAGGCCCAGGCATTCAGCCAGCTCGTCGGCGCCGAACTTACCGCTTTTGAT
>NZ_APNK01000056.1 GCF_000732535.1 Salinisphaera hydrothermalis C41B8 | reverse complement strand
CACCCATCAGCTTCAAGGCTTGCGGCTCGGATGAACAATCTACTGAGAGGTCACACCTAGGGCAGATACTCGCCAAACCGTCAGACATCATGCGATGCCGGGATCGGCATCGGCGGCGCGAGCGGCAAGCGACCGCCCCGGTCTTGTTGACCGCGGCCCATTGATGCGGTATTTCACGCTCCGCTATAGCGTACGCCGTAATTCGCCGCCTCGCGTTGTTTGCGGGTCAGCCCGCTCACTGCGCATTGGCCAAACACGCCTACCGTCATCATCTGTTTGTCGGTTGACCTAAGATCCCCATGTCCACGTTGAGCCACTTACGTAAGCCCGCTGCCCTATCGCTGCCGATTGCGGCCGCCTACTTGCCGCTCGGCATGGCCCTGGGGCTGTTTGTCGACAGTTCCGGGCTGGCGCCCTACTGGGCGCCCATCATGGGCGCGACGATATTCGCCGGGTCGATGGAATTTGTCGTCGTCGCGCTGCTTCTTCAGCATCAAACCCTGCCCGCGGTGTTTCTGACGACTCTGACGGTGAATTTTCGTCATGTGTTCTATGGTCTGTCGCTGCCCGTGACACGACTCGTTCCCTTTCCGGCCAAGCTGTATGGCGTTTTCGCGCTCACCGACGAAACCTATAGCGTCATTTCGTCGCGCCGGGGCAAGACACTCGACGGCCACCAGATCACCGGGCTTCAGATTCTCACGCAGTGCTGGTGGGTCGGCGGCACCGCCATAGGCGCCCTCGCCGGCAGTTTTATCCCCCCGAGTGTTGGGGGCTTCGAATTCGCCCTCGTGGCCCTGTTCCTCGTGTTGTCTGCCGAAGAGCTGCTATCGCTCGAACATGGCGAGGTATTGGTTTATCTAGCTCTTGCGATCATCGTCGGTGCGGCTGCTCACCTGCTGAGCGGCGCTCGCGTGTTCCTGCCAGTGTCGCTGTGCAGCTACGTCCTGTTACTGATCGCTCACTACTTCGCACGGGGGCAATATGAGTAGCCAACATATCGTGCTGGTCATCGCCGTGGTGAGTATCACGACGTTCGGCTTGCGAGCCGTGTCCGTGGTACTGGCCCGACAATTCGGAGACCACGGCCTGATTGATTTCCTGCAGAAGCGGCTGCCGGCAGGGGTGATGCCACTGCTCTTGATCTACAGTGTTCAAACATTGCCGCACGACGACAGCCGAACCATCGGCGCTCTAATTGCCGCGAGCACACTGGCCCTGGCGCTCTTCTGGCTACGCCGCAGCGCCCTACTGAGCATTTTCTCCGGATTGGCCCTGTATCTGATTGCGATCAATGGCTTTTAGTCGAAGCATGGATGGCTCATCTCAGGGTATCGCACTACTGCGCGGCGATCGCCCGCGCCATCCGAAAGACGAGCGCGGTGTACATGCATACGCGATCACCCGCGCGGCTACTACGGCGATTGGGACGGCCATGGCAGCGCGCGAAGCCTGCTGAGCATCGCCTGTACATCCGTCAGACAGGAGCCCGCCATGAGCGAGCATTTTTTTGCGACCCATTTCGGAACCTACCGCGTGGATCAAACGTCTGCCGGACCCAGTCTGTCCGCGTGGGAAGGCGATCCACAACCGACCCCTTTTGGCCTGCATTATCTTGAGCTCGCCCAGCATCGCTGTCGTGTCGCGCAGCCCATGGTGCGGCGCGGCTGGCTCGAGAACAATTCGCAATCGATACGCGGCGCCGACACCTTCATCCCGATGGATTGGGATCGCGCCACGCGACTGGTCGCCCACGAGATTGAACGAATTGCGCGCGTGCACGGTAACCGCTCGATCTTCGCCGGCTCGTATGGCTGGGCCAGCGCCGGGCGCTTTCACCACGCCCAGAGCCAGATCAAACGCCTGCTCAATCTGGCGGGCGGCTTCACGGCGAGCCGGCACAGCTACAGCTACGGAACCGCCGGTGCTTTTCTCCCGCACGTGCTGGGGCAGGACTACGCCGGCACCAATGCCTGTGCGCCAAGCTGGGATCAAATCGCCCACCACACCGATTGTCTGGTGGCCTTCGGCCTGCGCCTGACCAACGCGCAATGCGACCCGGGCGGGGTGGGACGCCATACCGTCGAGCAATGGCTGACGCGGGCGCTCGATCGCGGCATGCGATTGATCGTCGTATCCCCTGACCGCGCGGACATGCCGGATCACCCGAACGCCGAACATCTCGCCATCCGACCGAATACCGATACCGCGCTCATGTTGGCGTGCGCCTACGCCCGGATTCAAAACGACACGATTGATCGAAAGCAGATCCAGCGGCTGACCACCGGCTTCGATCGGCTGGCCGCCTATGTCATGGGCGACAGCGATGGCGTGCCGAAAACTCCGGCGTGGGCGGCAGACGTCACCGGCGTCAACCGATCCCAGATCGAGCGATTCATCGAGGCACTGCGCGCGCCGACCAGTCTTTTGAATCTGGGTTGGTCGCTGCAGCGTGCCACCGCAGGCGAGCAACCCTACTGGATGGCTATCGCCCTGGCCGCTATATCCGGCCAGATCGGTCGGCCCGGCGGCGGCTTTGCGTTCGGACTCGGCTCGGTCAATTCGGTGGGCCAGCCCGTGCGACACCTGAAAACGCCCGGGCTCGATCAGGGACAGAATCCGGTAGCCGACTTCATCCCCGTGGCCGCCATCGCCGACTTGCTCGCCAACCCCGGCGGCACGCTCGAATACAACGGCCGAACGCTGCCCCTTCCGGATACGCGAATGGTCTATTGGGCCGGCGGCAATCCGTTTCATCACCATCAGGACTTGAACCGCCTACGACAGGCCTGGCAACGACCGGAGACGATCGTTGTCCACGAGCCCGTCTGGACCGCCACCGCACAGCATGCGGATATCGTGCTGCCCTCGACACTCCCCTTCGAACGCAACGATATCGCGGTGTCCAGCAACGACCGCACCCTCGTATTCAATCGCGCGACCCATGCGCCTTACGCCGAGGCCCGCGATGACCATCAGATCTGCGCCATGATCGCGGCCCATCTCCGCCTCGCCGACGAATTTACCGAAAAACGCGAAACTGACGACTGGCTCGCTCATCTCTACGCCGGCTACCGAGAGCGATTTCCCGAGCTGCCGGACTACCCGACGTTTCGTGAACGCGGCATTCATACCCTGGACGCCGAGCAGGACGCGCCGCGTTCGACGACGCTTCTGGCCGACTTCGCGGCGGCGCCCGAAGCGTGCCCGCTGGCCACCCCGTCCGGCCGTATCGAATTGTTTTCCGAAACCATCGCGAGCTTCGGATACCCGGACTGCCCGCCCCACCCGAGCTGGATCGCACCGGAAGAATGGCTGGGCGGCGAACGGGCGCAGACCTATCCCCTACACCTGCTTTCGCCACAACCTACCAACCGGCTGCACAGCCAGCTCGATGCGATCGGTGCCAGCCAGTACGACAAAGTCGCCGGGCGAGAAGCGGCCGTGTTCTCCCGGGAAGATGCCGAAGCGCGCGGTATCGAAGCTGGCGACACCGTCAAACTGTTCAACGAACGTGGCGCATGCCTGGTCGGGGCCCGAGTTTCGTCGACCCTGCTCCGCGGTGTCGTGCTGTTACCCACCGGCGCTTGGTACACCCCGGAAGACCCGACCGATCCGATGACGCTGGAACTTGCCGGCAACCCCAATACCTTGACGCAAGACCGGCGCTCATCCCGATTATCGCAAGGCAGTGCGGCCCACAGCTGTTTGGTGGAAGCGGTGCGCCGAGAATGACGAGCTATTGATTGGTATAGCGACCGCGCGCCGAACCTCCCAGCGGACGCTTGCGGGCTTAGAGCCTATTCCAATAGGGCGGCGAGGACTGCGGCTCTATGTCACCAAGCGATCCCCAAAAGCCAGCCTCACGTCGATCTGATCGAAAGAGATCGTTCATCACGAGCGATGGAATTTACCCCGGTGGCTTAATTACCGCTCCAACCTAAGGCAAGCAATCCTCAGTTCAGCGCTATTCGGGCACAAACCAGACCCCCGAGCGTTTGTATCGCCGCCTTCGTCCTGTCATTCCATTCGACCGCGGCATTCAATCGCATACAGTTTTCGAACCCATCGGTAGGCGCGAATAACGGCCCCGGCGCGAAACTGATGCCGCGCCGGAGGCTGTCTTCCAGCAGCACGTCGGTATCCATCGTACCCGGCAACTCGACCCACACGAGGAAACCCGCCTGCGGCGCGCTGATTTTCGTACCGGCGGGAAAATGCCGCTCAAGCTGATCGACGAGTTCGGCCACGCACTGCCGATACGATCGGGCCGCCGCCCGCATATGACGATCGATAGGGCCGGTCGCCAGGTAGTGGGCCAGCGTGAGCTGGGCCCAAGTGTTGACCGACACTGTACGCAGGTACTGCGCCTTCGCCGCCTGGGCCCGGTGCGTGGCCGGCACCGAGAGCCATCCGATGCGCAGCCCCGCACAGATCGTCTTGGTGGCCGAGCCGCAGTAGTACACGAGCCCGACTCGATCCCAGGCCTTCACCGGGATCGCTCGTCGGCCGGTCTCGACCAGCTCGCCATAGGTGTCGTCCTCGATCAACGGCACCTTGTAACGCGCGACGAGTGCGGCGAGCTTCTGCTTGCGCTCGTCACTCAACGTCACGCCCAACGGGTTCGCGGCCACGGGCGTGACGACACAGGCACGGGCCTCGCCCGTGCTGAACGCCTGCTCGAGCGCGTCGAGCGAGATACCGGTCTTGGGGTCGCTCGGAATCGGCAACGCCCGCAGTTGCTGTTGCTCGAGCACTTCCAACAATCCGTAATAGGTCGGGGCTTCCACCGCGACCACATCGCCAGGCCGACACAGCAATTGCAGCGCAATCGCCATCGCCTCCTGGCAGCCATTGGTGATCAGCACGTCGTCAGGATCGAGCCGACATCCTGCCAGGGCCAATCGCTTGGCCAAGGCCGTTCTCAACTCGATGGCGCCGGGCGGAAAGGCCTGCGTCATGCACCGGCGCCGGGCATTGCGCCAGACCGTTCGGCTGGCCGCGGCGAGCGCGGCACTCGGCATATAACCCGCCTGCGGCGTGGCGGCGCCAAAGCTCACGACGCGCGGATCATCCGCGGCGGCAAGCAGTTGCAGGATTCGCCCGCCGCCAGCGACGGGCACGGGGGTCAACCGACGCTGGGGGACCGAAGGCAAGGCGGACCGACGCGGCCCCACCACGAAGAAGCCGGACCGGGGCGCGGCGTCGATCAGGCCCCGACGCTCGAGTTCGTGATAGGCACGAACGGCCGTGGATACGCTGACGCCCCGCTGCTGGCTGATATGTCGCACCGACGGCAAACGCGCGCCCGGTGCAAAGGCGCCGCGCCTGATCGCCCAGGCCAGGTCGTCGGCCAGTTTCTCGTACAGACGCATATCGGCCTCGCGTTCACGGCCTGCAACTGTACCGCACCGAAGCTCGGTATCTGTATCTGTATTGATCGGCTGGGGTCGCGGAGGATGGAGCGCATCCCCGGTACCCACCACTCGAATCGTGTACTTGCCGATAGCGATCAATACGCCATGCGCTACAGCCGCCTTCGTTTTATCTCCGTCTCGGGCGCGACTCGACGGCCTTGAGCGGCGGCGGTCGACATGAACATTTCGATGGCGCGCCACGTCAGTTATGGCCTGCTGGCGACGGCATTCTTTATCGGTTTTTTCAATCGATTTGCACCGGCGAGTTTTTCGCTTCCGATCAGCCGCAGCTTCGGCTTGAGCGCGGGCGAAATCGGCAGCCTCGCGGCGATCCACTTTTGGATCTACACGCTGATGCAGATTCCGGCCGGGCTGATCGTGGATCGTATCGGTATCCGTCTGCCGGCCACGGCCGGCACGCTGTTGACCGGCGTGGGCGCCCTGACGCTCGGGCTGGCGCCGACGTATCCGATCGCGTTGGCGGGCCCAGGCCTGGTGGGGTTCGGCATGTCGATCGTGTTTGTTGCCATGATGAAGAACAACGCGATCTGGTTCGAAGGTCGCCGATTCGGCTTGATTACGGGCGTCACATTGCTTGTCGCGGCCATCGGCTCCATGGCAGCCGAGGCACCCGCGAATGCGCTGCTACAACGAATCGACTGGCGTTCGATATTCATCGTGCTTGGCGCCCTGACGATAGCCGTTGGTGTGCTGATCGGCCTGCTCTGGCGCCCGCCTGACCGCCGGTCGCACCCAGGCGCCGAGTCACTGACACCATCCAGTGAAAGCGGACTCGCCCCGAGCCTTGCCTGGCACGATGTCCTGCGCTCGCCGCAGCTGTGGCTCGTCCTGCTCACACTCTCCGGGACCAACGGGACGTTCTATGCGTTCGCAGGACTCTGGGGCACCCAGGTGCTGGGCGACGGCTTCGGCCTATCGGGCAACGCCGCCGCCTGGAGTCTCACCGCCGCACTCGTGCCTTACGGTCTTGGCTCGCTGCTCGTCGGCCAGCTATCCGACAGGTTACGGACACGCAAAACATTCGTGCTGGCCGCATCGCTGCTCAATGCCCTGGCTTGGGCCGCGCTGTTGTTCGCGCCCTGGTCCCATGCGGTACTGGGTCTCGCATGTTTTCTCGCATTGGGATTATCCAGCGCGCAGGTCGTCGTATCGTTCGCTGTCGTCAAGGAAAGCGTATCCGCGAATATCGTCGGCCTTGCGCTTGCGCTGGTAAACATGGGGGTTTTTCTGACCACCGCTGTCGTACAGATGGGATACGGCTGGGCACTGTCGGGGATCAGCGGTAGCGTCACGCCGCAAACCGGCCTTCGAACCGCCCTGTGCCTGCCCGCGATCATCAGCTTTGCCGGGCTCGCCGCGGCCGTCTGGATTCGTGAGACGCATCCGGCTCGCGAGCGTGCCATTGCGCGACCCATGCGAGGCGTCACGCGGGACTGAAATAGCAACCTGATCAATATCGACTGCTCTGCTCAGTAGCATAGACGCAGACCGAATCATTGGCCGGTATGCATGCCCGAACCCTCTTTCATCGCGCGCTTTAACGAACGGGTGAACGCGCTTCGCCCGCCTCCGAGTCTTGCCGGGAGCGGTAGGCCGGCACACCCGTCATCGCGATCAGAGCGGTCGTCAGAATAAGAACGGTCAATGCCGTGGGTAGCGTCACCACACCCGCCAGCCCACCGATCAACGCCGGGCCGACCACAAACCCGGCATAACCGGCCGAAGCGGCTCGTGAGATGCCAACGGCTTCCGAGCGGGCGACACGGCTGGCGATACCGAAGGTGATGGGCACGATATTGCTCAGGCCGAGCCCGATCAGTGCGAAGCAGATAAAGGCCGTCGTGAATGTCGGTAGCGTCAATACGATGGCGAAACCGACAGCGGCCAAGGTGGCGCCCGCGACACCGACCGGGCGGCGTCCGAATCGCGCCACGACCCGATCGCCCGCCAGTCGCCCAACCGACATCCCGATAGAGAAGGCGGCGAAACCGATCGCGAACCCACCGGAGACCCCGGTGAGAACGCTTTGCAGGTAAATACTGCTCCAATTCGCGAGCGCGCCTTCTGTCAGCAACGCCAGAAACGCAATCAAACAGAGCAACGACAGCTGCGTCGTATGAGTGCGATGTTCGGCCGAGGCGAGGCCTGCCGAGTTCTCTGCCGCCGTCGATTTCGGCGCCTGGTGACCACCGATGGCCAGCAGTAAGCCGGGCAAGGCAATCGCTGCGGCCGCGGGCATGATGATATCGGGGCCGTAACCGTGGGCCGTCAAAAAGCCGGCGAGGCCGGCCCCGGCAGCGCCTCCGATACTCCACGCGGCATGAAACGACGACATGACCGGGCGTTGCATTCGATTTTCGATCATGCTGGCGCGTGCATTCATGGCCACGTCGAGCGCCCCGTCGACCGCACCCAACAGGGCCAAGCCGATCACCAGGCTCGCGATACCGCCCGCAAAGCCGAGCGCCGCCAGCGACAAGGCGAATGCCAGTCCGAGGGCGGTGCAAACGTAGTTGAGCGGGTAGCGAGCCGCAATTCTGCCCCCGAGTTGCATAGCGCCCAGGGCCGCGACCGCGAAGACGAGCAAGGCCAGCCCGAGCACCGCATCCGATGCCCCTGTCTTGGCTTGAGCGCTTGCGATTTCGACCGACCAGACGCCCGTCCCGAAGCCGTTGGCCAGAAAGGTCGAGGTCCCGCAAAATCGCTGTGTGCTCAATGTTTTCAATTCGTATGCTCCGACCTGTGTGCTGTCGTCGTCAGCGGCTCGACGGTCGGGCAAGCCAGGATCGACAAGACGCGTTGAAGCCGAGCCCGCCGTGCCGTTGGGCGCCAACAGGCGGGCCGGAGCGGTCCCCGAAGTCTCGGCGTATCAGCATGCCGAACAAGTCGAACCCAATGGGAAATCGAGGCCTCAACAACTTTGCACGTTTTTGCAATATTTTGCATGATATTGCACGGACTCGCCCGCTGCTGCAATATGGGATCGAACCCATTCAGCCAGGCCATGGAGCGATCCCGCGATGTTGAAAGCAACCCGGCAAGATGCCCTGCTGCGTCAACTCGAGTCGGCCGGCAGCATTGGTGCCGCGGAAGCGGCGGAACATCTGGGTGTATCCGAAGACACGGTCCGGCGTGATCTCCGGGAGTTGGAAGCCGCTGGCACGCTACAACGCGTTCACGGCGGCGCTATTCCGAGGGCCACGCCGCCGGCAAGCTATGCGCAACGCGCTCGGGCCGCTCAACCCGGCAAAGACTCGATCGCACAACGCGCCGCTGCCCTGGCATGCGACGGGCAGCTCCTGTTTCTGGATGGCGGGAGTACGGCGCTGAATGTGGCGCGCAGCTTGTCGCCTGCCTTGCACGCTACCGTCGTCACCAATGCGCCGGCCGTTGCGGCGCTGCTCATCGACCACCCCGGCGTTACCGTTTACTTGGCGGGAGGCGAGTTGAACAAGGACCTCGGCGTCACGCTGGGTTCCGATACGACCCGTTTTCTCGGCTCGTTTCGGGCCGACATCAGCTTTATCGGCGTGTGTGCGCTCGATCCGGACGCCGGCTTGACCATCCCCTCACCGCAGGAACTGGCCACAAAGCGCCTGATGATCTCGCAGTCGACCCTCGTGGTCGCGTTGGCGGACGCCCGCAAGCTCGGGCACGCGTTCCCTTATGTCGTCGCGCCGGCCGACGCCGTGACTGATCTCGTCACGGATAGCGAGGCCCCGAAACAACAGCTCGCGGCCTACCGACGTCTCGGGATCAATATTCATCAATGATTGGAGCGCGTCCCAGATCAGACCGGAACGCTTCGGATTTAATCCAACCGGTAACACTTCAAAATAGTCCGTTCATACGCGATGTCGGCACCGCCCCACTCAGTCGGGTTGCGTGACGCCGTTGATACCAGTTGGCACTCGTCACTCCGAAGCCACCGCCGCACCGGCCACGTCAAACGCTACATAGGATTGCTCACTCGGCAGACCGCGCAGCGCCCAGAGCCGCCGGGCCGCGGGATCGGCGATCACGGCGCCGCAGGTCGTCATCTTCGTGATCGGCGTGGGTGGATAGCAGATCGCCTGCGTATCGCGCGTCACCGTGGCCAGTCGCTCGACGTCGATCGCTTCATCGCAGGCCAGCATCGCCTCGGCACGTGCCAGACGCTTCTCGCTATGCGCTTGCGCCTCGGGCAGGCGGGGCCGTTCAACGGCGCGCGTTTCCTTCGCGAGACAATGGTTAGTGTGCACGATCACGTCGTTGTCCAGCCGAGTGGTGGCGCGCTGGGTGGACATGGCCTCGACGTTCATGCCCTGCCCGTCCGGTCCGACCAGCAAATAGTTGTGGGCTCCGGCCAGATCGGCCTCGGCCAGCCGGGCTTCAGCGGCGGCGAAATCCGTCTGGGCCAGCACTTCGCGAACCACAAAGTTCCAGGTCACGCCGATGCGGCCGTCGTTCCCGGTGAGGTTGTTGATGCCGATGGTGATGCCCGCCTCGTTCATGCCGATCATGCCGAGACAGCCGCGGCTGGTGAACGTGGTGAAGGCCGGGCCGTCGTCCGGCACGCCGCGCAGGACGAAAACATGCTCGGTGGCGGTTTCGTGCATATCCCAGGTCTGGGCGAAGAGCGGCGTGCCGGTTGCGCTGCGGGCAGCGGGCACGATCATCGCCGTGCAGTTGTCGACGTCGCCAGGCGCGGCGCCCGACCCACTAAAAGCCGCACAGGCGGTATCCACGAAATCGGTGAAGCCGCTAACGATCAGCATCTCCGCCGGCGATAGTTCGGCTGCGTCAGCCATGGCTCGCAATTCGGCGGTCAGCCGTGGTGAATAGGCTTCGTGCGCGGCCAGGCAATCCTCGGCCAGCGCAATAACGTCGGCCCGCGACCGATCGGCGCCCACCCATAGCGCCTGGCCGGCGCGTTCGACGCGCTCGGCCGCAAAACGACCAATCTGTTCGGCGTATGTCGCGCCATGCAGCCGGCCGATGTCCACCGGTTGCCCGGCCGCGTCGAGTACAGGAAGTTTCATGCGATCGATGGTTTGCAGTACGAATTTCAATCTACGAGCACGCCGCGCCTATCGCAAATTGCGTCAGCATTTTGGATAATTGTTGAGCAGAACCAGAGCGGTTAGCGTCAAGGTGACCGCGACCTTCAAGTGGCCGCACCCTTTTATTACAGGAGGTTGTCCATGCAGGTTCAGGATGCGATCAGTGCCGATCAGGCGCGCCAGAACATGCGGGCCGTAACTCAGAGTCCGGACGAGGCTATTGCGTCGATCAGCGAAGCGATTCGCGAGGCGTCGACCCGTCATCGTGGCCACACGACGATATTTCTCGCACGCGATCATATCGAGATAGAGGACATGAACCGGATCGTCGCGTATTTCCGCAAGCGCGGCTTTACCGTCGAGGATCGGTGCCAAAACCGCGACACCTTCGCCCTGAAGATCAGCTGGTATCCGGCGCAGCGACGCGGCGCGTAGCCCCGGATAGCGCCGCTGAAGAGCGCTATCCGTCGGATCCGTACCGATAACGGCTGACCGACTCAGAGCGCGGTCAGCCGATCGGCCAATTTGGGCCGCGCCATCGGCGCGCTCGCGAGCATTGTGTCGGCGCCGACGACCGCCAGATTCGCGAGCAGCCCCACAGGCCGTGAAACAAACCCAGCGGTTGCAGATCGGCCAGCGTTAATGTGGCGGCAATGACGGCGCCGGTGAGCATGCCCACAAAGACGGCCGTGGCATTCATTCGTGTCCAGTCGAGCCCGAGAATCAGCCCCGGCGCGCCCTGTACCAGCAATGCGAACCTCAGAAGGCCCATGCCGCCGAGCGTGGCGGGCCGCGATCGAAGGCGTCTGTCACTTGATCGCCTTCGGCCGCCGCGCCCAGCCGACGCATAGCCGGCTTGGCCCATAATTGGAGCCAAGCCGGCCCTGCCATCGATCGCAGCCGGCCGATGCCGGCCCGGCTCGCCTACCCGCTCCGCGCCGCCTTGAGCTCCCGCCGGCGGGCATGCAGCACCGGCTCGGTATAGCCCGACGGCTGTTCGCGGCCCTTGAACACCAGATCGCAGGCCGCCTGGAAGGCGATCGACGCGTCGAAGTCGGCCGACATCGGCGTGTAGTTCGGGTCGCCCTCGTTCTGGCGGTCGACCACCTTGGCCATGCGCATCAACGTCTCGCGCACGTCGTTTTCGTTGGTGATGCCGTGATGCAGCCAGTTGGCGATGTGCTGCGACGAGATCCGGCAGGTCGCGCGATCCTCCATGAGCGCGGTGTCGCTGATGTCCGGCACCTTGGAGCAGCCCACGCCCTGGTCGACCCAGCGCACGACGTAGCCGAGGA
>NZ_APNK01000055.1 GCF_000732535.1 Salinisphaera hydrothermalis C41B8 | reverse complement strand
GAGCCAGAGCCAGAGCCAGAGCCAGAGCCAGAGCCAGAGCCAGAGCCAGAGCCAGAGCCAGAGCCGGAACCAGAGCCAGAGCCAGAGCCAGAGCCGGAACCAGAGCCGGAACCAGAGCCAGAGCCGGAACCAGAGCCGGAACCATTGTCAGGGCCAGAGCCGTTATTCGAAACGGAGCCGTTATTGGCACCGGAGCCGTTATTGGAACCAGAGCCGCCACCGGAACTGGAGCCGCCGCTACCGCCCATGCTGTCGCCAGGATTGGGAGGGTTGAATGGCATGGAGCTGATCGTGCCACGCGCCGGATAAAAACTTGGCTGACTGAGCATGTTCGCAATGACGCCGTTCGAGGGGCCTGGGTCGATAGCGGCTACGGTGGTCAACCTGTTGGATTCCGGGGCGCTGGATGGGCGACCCAGTAATGCACTGAGGCGAGCATGGGCTGCATCGGTGTCGTAGACGGTCTTGTAGACCGGCTCGCTGTGTTTGTACGAGGCGCCGATAGTTGCAATGACCCGTGTCGGCCCGGTCTGTTGACGTCCGGTATCGAGGAAGCCGGGGCGCAAGGGGCAGAAGTTCGCGCCAGTCCCTATGCAGCAGGCATCGGCCGTCATGCAGACGCCCGAGCCATCGAAAGCCATGCCCGCGATGTCGGCCATTGGGCGCGCCCGGAGGCCCCGGGCTTCGGACGGCGCATCGTAGAGGATGGCGGCGACGCCACCCAGCGTCATGACGATGATGCCCAGACCGATCGCGGCGGCTTTTCTCTTGTTCATGCAGGTCCCCCTGATCGGTAGCTCGTGCTTCACCTGTTGTTTGAAGCAAATTTCAAGCCAAAAAATAAGTTATTTTTAAACAAGGGCCTGCTTATTATTTCGTTGTTTTTTGTAAAGAATCGCGACACAGGCGCGAGGCCGCCGGCTGCCCGGTTGGAATTTGGGGCAAGTCAGCGGTAGCCAATAGTCACGCGGGGATGTCCGCCCAGATCGGCTTCGGTTTCGATGCGAGTGAGGCCGGCGGCAGCGAACAGACGGCGCACGGCCGGTCCCTGGGTGTAGCCGTGTTCGACGAGTAACGGCGCACCGGGTTCGAGGTGGTTCGTCGCGGCTGTCGCGATTCGCTGGATATCACCCAGGCCGTCGGTGTCGGCGACCAATGCGTGGTAAGGCTCGTGTCGAAGCGCCGGTGCGTCGAGATGGGAATCGTCGGCATCGATGTAGGGCGGGTTCGACACGATGGCGTCGAAGCGCTCGCCGGCCAATGGTTCGAGCCAGCAGCCGTGCGCAAACGATACTGTGGTCAAAGCAAGACGCTCGGCGTTACCCCGCGCAACGGCCAGGGCATTCGGGTCGGCGTCGGTGGCCACGAGCCGCCAACGGGGGCGGGCGTGCGCGAGCGCCAGGGCAATCGCGCCGCTGCCCGTGCCAAGATCGGCCACGCGCAGCGCGGTGTCGGCCGGCAAGCGTGCCAGGGCCGCCTCGACCAGTGTCTCCGTGTCTGGTCGGGGTACAAGCACTGCCGGTGTGACCTCGAGCTCGATGTCGTGGAAGCCGATGCGACCGACAATATAAGCCAGGGGCTCGCCGGTGAGGCGGCGGGCGACGGCCGTCTCGACGCGTTCGATCATCTCGGGTTCGAGGGGGCGGTCCGCCTCGATAATCAATCGCGATCCATTGAGGCCGGTGAAGATTTCCAGCAGGCGGCGGGCTTCCAGATCGGGGCTGTCGCTGATCGGGGCCAGGCGCGTGGCCAGTGTGCGACGCAGCGTGGCCAGTGTAGGCGTGTTGGACATGCGCGGACCGGTCAGGCCGCGCCCATTTCGGCCAGCAGATCGGCCTGATGCTCGCTGGTCAGCGCATCGATGATTTCGTCGAGATCGCCGGCGATCACGTCTTCGAGCTTGTACAGCGTCAGGTTGATGCGGTGATCAGTGACGCGGCCCTGCGGAAAGTTGTACGTGCGGATGCGTTCGGAGCGATCGCCGCTGCCCACGAGGCGTTTGCGGGTCGCGGCCTGTTCGCTGGCTTGCTTATCCTGTTCGGCGGTCAGCAGCTTGGTCTGCAGCAGGCTCATGGCGCGCGCCCGGTTCTTGTGCTGCGAGCGTTCCTGCTGGCACTCCACGACCACGCCGGTCGGAATATGCGTGATGCGAATGGCGGAATCGGTTTTGTTGACGTGCTGACCACCGGCGCCGGCCGCGCGGAAGGTATCCACGCGCAGATCGCTGGGATCGATCTTGATGTCGGCGATCTCGTCCTGTTCCGGCAGCACGGCCACGGTACAGGCCGAGGTATGAATTCGGCCCTGGGACTCGGTGGCCGGCACGCGCTGCACGCGATGCGCGCCGGATTCGAACTTCAGCCGCGAGAACGCACCGTTGCCGATCAGCCGCGAGATCACTTCCTTGTAGCCGCCGTGTTCGCCATGCGACTCGGACAGGATCTCCACTTGCCAGCCTTGTTTCTCGGCATAGGTGGAATACATGCGCATCAGATCACCGGCGAACAGGGCGGCCTCATCGCCGCCCGTGCCCGCACGGATTTCCAGATAGAGGTTCGCGTTGTCGTTCGGGTCCTTCGGGATCAGGTGCCGGCGCAGATCGGCCTCCAGGCCCAGCAGGCGCTCGCGCGCGTCGGCCAGTTCGGCTTCGGCCATCTCGCGCAGCTCGGCTTCGTCGGCGTTTTCCATTTCCTCCAGATCGGCGATCTCGTCGGTCAGCTCGCGCCAGGCCCGATAGTCCGCCGCCAGCGATTCGAGCTGGGCGTACTCCTGGGACATGCGCCGGAACTTGTTCTGGTCGTTGATGACATCGGGGTCGGACATCGAATGCGCCAGGTCTTCGTGGCGTTCGACCAGCTCCTCGAGTTTCGCGCGCAGGGAGTCCTTCATGATGATTCGTCGTCCTGGTTCGTGGGTTCGGCGGCGTCGTCGGTCAGTCCGAACAGTTCGCGTGCCGGGCCAAGCAAGCGTTGCTGGCGGGCGCCCACCGCCTTACGCAGCACCGCGCTCGGTTCATGCATCAATTTATTGGTCAGCCGGCGGGAGACGAACTCCAGCACGGCCTCAGCATCTTCGCCGCGTGCCAGCCGTCGGTGGGCCTGGCCCATGACGTCGGCTCGATGTGCTTCCGCCGTTTGACGCAGCGCACGGATTGTAGCGGTTGCCTGGCGCGAGTCGACCCATTCCAGATATTCGTCGATGCGCGACTCGATGATCTCGTCGGCGCGTTCGGCCGCGGCGGCGCGCGAGCGCTTATTGTCGTCGATCACGCTCTGCAGGTCGTCGACCGAATACAGATAGACGTCTTCGTACTTCGCCGAGGCCGGCTCGATATCGCGCGGTACGGCCAGATCGAGCACGAACATTGGTTTGCGCCGGCGCTGCTTCAACGCGCTTTTCAGGTCGCGCGCCCGCACCAGATAGCCGGGCGCGGCGGTCGAGGAGATCAGTAGATCGGCCTCGGCCAGATGGCGCGGGATATCGTCCAGTGCGATGGCATAGCCGTGATAGCGCGTGGCCAGTTCCTGTGCGCGCTCGATGCTGCGATTGGCGAATATCATGCGCGAGACGCCGATTTCCGCCAGATAGCGGGCCGTGAGCTCGATCATCTCGCCCGCACCGATCATCATGGCCGACGAGGCACTCACGTCGGTGAAGATCTGGCGCGCCAGCGAAACGCCGGCATAGGCCACCGACACGGGGTTGGCGCCAATGTCGGTGCCGCTACGCACGGCCTTGGCCACCGTAAAGCTGTGCTCGAACAGTCGCGTGAGCAGCGGCCCGGCGCCGCGCGCGGCCTGGGCGGAACGATACGCGTCCTTCATCTGTCCCAGAATCTGCGGCTCGCCCAGAATCATCGAATCCAGGCCGGCAGCGACACGCAGGCTATGGCGCACGACATCGCGACCGTGATGCACGTAAAAACAGCCGGTAAGCGTATCCGGCTCCAGCCCGCGCTGACGGCAGAGCCATTCACGCAGGCCGCCGTCGTCGGCACGGCTCGCCTCGTCGTCGACGATGGCGTACAACTCGGTACGATTACAGGTCGACAGGATCGCGCCTTCGCGAATCTGTGGCAGACGAAGGAAGTCATCCAACGCACTCGCGAACTGTTCCGCCGGGAATGCGGCCGCTTCGCGAATCGACAACGGAGCGGTATGGTGATTGAGGCCCACGGTCAGCAGCGACATGGGCTTATTCTACCGTGCGCTCGATAGTTCTGGGATATTCATATGGCAAAGTCTGGGTGCGCAAACTATCGAGGTGGCGTGCGTAGGTGGGTCGCGGTCGGGGTGGCGAGCGTACTCGGATTCGGCGTCGTTGACACGCCGGCCGTTGCAGCGGCCGACGATACCCGAATCGCTCCGGTCGCCGATATCGACCAGCTCGCCCGCGCGCCGGCGGCGGCGCTCGATTATCAGGTCATGGTCGGCGAACTGCTGTTGCTCAACGGCGATACACAGGGCGCGGCCCAGGCCTATGTCAAAGCGCTGGGGTATTCGAAAGACCCGCAGCTCGCTCAGCGCGCCACGCAGATCGCGCTGGCCGCCAGCCGGCAGGATCTGGCGTACAAGGCGGCCCAGGTCTGGGCCCGAGCCGCCGTACACGATACGAGAGCGCAGCGCGCCGCGGTTCGCCTGGCGTTCGTGAACCAGGACAGCGCGGGCGTTCAGACTTTCGCCCCGCAGTTGGTCGCCAGCGCCGATTCGCCGCGCGATGGCTATGAGATGCTGGCCCAGATTTTGAGCGATCGGCCGGGCCAGGCCGACATGGCGCTCGACGCGATGTCGAAGCTGGCTGCCGCGCATCCGCATCAGGCCGCCGCTCAGTATGCGTTCGGCCGGCTGGCGCTGAACTACAACCGCATTGCTACCGCAGCGTCGGCGGCCGACAAGGCGATAGCGGCAGCGCCAGACTGGTCCGAGGCCACGTTGCTGCGCGCCGCGATCGATGTCCGACAAGGCCATCCGGATGCGGCAGCGAAGCGCGTTGCAGGACTCAAGGGCAGCAATCGTCAGCGAGCCGAATACCAGGTCGCACTGGCGCGCATGTTGCTCCAGGCCGGCAATGCTGACGCCGGCCTGGCCGCTTTCAAGCGCGCCGTGGCGATCGACGGCGAGTTTGCGGAGGCACGCTACGGGCTCGGGCTGGTCGCGTTGTCGCAGGGCGATCTCGACATCGCGGCGCGTCAGTTCGAGCAGCTCTACAAGACCGGTGCACACGGCGACGATGCGGCATTCTATCGCGGCGTGGTGGCCGAAAAACGCGGCCATAACGACAAGGCGATCGCCTGGTACAAGAAGGTCGGCGACGGCGACCATCTGTTCGAAGCCAGAGTACGCATCGCCCAGTTGACCTACGACCAGGGCGATCTGGCGGCGGCGCGGCAACAGTTGCACGCGCTGGCCGAGCAATACCCCGATCAGAGCGCCAAACTGCATGCGGTCGAGGGTGGTCTTTTGGTGGAGTCGGGCCAGCTGAAACAGGCACTCAAGGTCTACAACGCCGCGTTGCAGGATGCGCCCGACGACAGCGATCTGCTATACGCCCGTTCGCTGGCGTACGAAAAGCTCGGGCGGATCGACGAGGCCGAAGCCGATCTGAAGCATATTCTGTCGCAGGATGCGGACAATCCGGAAGCGCTTAACGCGCTGGGCTACATGCTGACCAACCACAGCACGGACTATGCGCGCGCCGAGCGCTATATTCGTAAGTCGCTCAAGGCCGATCCGGATAATCCGGCGGTGCTCGACAGCCTCGGCTGGGTGGAATACAAGCGTGGCCAGCTAAAAGCGGCCCGCAAACACCTGGAAAAAGCCTACCAGGGCAGCCCGGATCCAGAGATCGCGGCGCATCTCGGTGAGGTGCGCTGGAAGCAGGGCGATCATGCCGCCGCGCTACGGATATGGCATAAAGCGCAGGCCAAGCACCCGGACAACGCGGTGCTCAAGCAGACCATCAAACGACTGACTTCATGAAGAAACTTCTATTCGCCCTGATCGGCATCGCGTTGCTGGGCGGCTGCGCGATCATTCACAAGCCCGCGCCCAGCGAGGCCGGCGTGGCCAATCCGGCGGCCTGGAAAAGTCGGCAGCACACGCTGAGCGATTTCTCGAACTGGTCGTTGCAGGGCCGGGTGGCCACCGGCCAGCTGCTGGGCTGGACCGGGAATCTGAGCTGGCGCGAGCGCGCGCCGAAGTTCGACGTGCGCCTGGCCGGGCCGCTCGGCGCCGGTGGCATGCGCGCGCACGGTACGCTCGATCGCGTCGTCATCGATACCGACGACGGCAAGCATTTCGTGACCACCGACCCCGACGCGCTGGTCAAGAAGGCGCTGGGCTGGTCGTTCCCCTTGCAGCCGCTAAGCTATTGGGCCAAGGGCCTGCCGGCGCCGGGCGGCTACCAACGGATTTCGGTCGACAACCAGGGCCGGCTGCGTTCGATCACCCAGGACGGGTGGACCGTGTCCTATCTCGACTACACCAAACCCGCGGGCGCGCCGGCGCCGCTGCCCCGACGTGTGGTGCTCGACAACGGCGATACCCGTATCCGCCTGGTGGTCGATCGCTGGTTCGATCTGAACGCCAGCAGCAACAACGCCGGCTGAGCGACCGCAAGACGTGTCGATGGCTTCCGATACCACGATCTCAGAGGCGCCGGCGGTCACTGGTAACCCGCAGCTGCGGCTGGCCGGTATGGGCTGGTCGCATTTCGTCAACGACGGGGCCGCCAATTTCCTGCCGGGCGTACTGCCCGCGATTCTGATCGGGCTCCACTTGCCCGTGGCTCTGGCTGGCACGCTGATGGCTGCACTGTTGGTCGGTCAGGGGCTGCAGCCGTTTGTCGGTCTTATAGGGGATCGCATCGGCGGCCGTACGCTGAGTCTTGCCGGACTGGTCGGATCGTCGATTGGCGCGGGGCTGGTGGGATTGGTGGCGAGTCCGGCCGCGTTGATTGCGGTGCTCGTGCTGATCGGGGCCTCCAACGCGATGTTTCATCCGCAGGCACTGGCCGGTGTGCGCCGTCTGGCCGAAACCCGTCAAGGGCTCGCCATGTCGATCTTTCTGGTCGGCGGCGAGATTGGTCGGGGCGTCTGGCCGGTGCTGGCCGGACTGTGCGTGTCCTGGGGCGGCTTGCGCTGGCTGGCATGGCTGGCGCTGCCCGGTCTGGCCAGCGTGTTCGTGCTGGCGCGTTGTGCCCCGGCGCTGCCGGCGCGCACCGCGGATTCCGCGCCGATCGCGTGGCGCAAACATATCGGCGGTTTATCGCGGCTGGTCGTCTTCTGTGCGCTGCGGGCCTTCGTGATCTTTGCAGCGGTGACGGTCTTGCCGCTGATGTGGTCGGCCGGCGGCGGTTCGCTGACCGCGGGCGCGAGCTTGATTACGGTGCTGCTGGTGGTCGGGGTGATCGGCAACCTCAGCGGCGGCTGGCTTGCCGATCGGCTCGGTTCGCGCGTCCTGCTGATCGGCTCCATGCTGGCAAGCGCGCTGTGTGCGCTGGCGCTCGCTTTCGTAGGCGGGTTCTGGCTGTGGCTATGCACGGCGGCGCTCGGCATCGCGCTGTTCGCCACGTTGCCGCTGACGATCCTCATCGCCCAGGATCTGTTGCCCGAAAACCGCTCGTTCGGCTCGGGGCTGGCACTGGGCCTGGCGAACGCGCTGGGCGCGGTGGCGGTGATCGGGATCGGGCCGGTGATCGGTGCCGCGGGCGCGTCGGCGGGGTTCAGCCTGGCCGCGGGCGCCGCGCTGCTCGCGGCCTTGCTGGCGGTCTGGGTGCCGGAGCGCGAACGCGGACACTGAAAAATCACGGTCCCGGGCGCTGTGGCGACTGGATTGCGAGGCAATACGGCGCGCTAAATAATCCTGCCGCCCGGAAGCATTCTCTACATCAAATTGACACGGGCGGAACTGGAAAAGAGAATACCCGCCTGATCAAGTCAGCGGTGACTGATTTTCGAGGTTATCGCTGTGATTTTACTGGGGCGTAGCCAAGCGGTAAGGCATCGGGTTTTGATCCCGTGATTCGCAGGTTCGACGACCTCGCGAAGCGAGGGAGAACCGGGGCGCGTAAGCGCCACGGGCCCGAAGGGTGAGGCGGCGCAGCCGCCGAATAATCCTGCCGCCCGGAAGCATTCTCTATATCAAATTGACACGGGCGGAACTGGAAAAGAGAATACCCGCCTGATCAAGTCAGCGGTGACTGATTTTCGAGGTTATCGCTGTGATTTTACTGGGGCGTAGCCAAGCGGTAAGGCATCGGGTTTTGATCCCGTGATTCGCAGGTTCGAATCCTGCCGCCCCAGCCATTAACATCGTTCGCGCGAGCGAACACAGTGGAGTGGCAGGAAGAGAACTTGGAGGTTCGACGAGTTCGCAGTGCGAACTCGAACCGCGGAGCGAAGCGACGCGGGCCCGAAGGGTGAGGATGCGAAGCATCCGAATAATCCTGCCGCCCCAGCCATTAAATAAGCTGACGAACAGCACGACGTCCGGCGCGCGCCCAGGGAAAAACGGCCCGCGCCCAGCCCCGGCCATCTCGCGCGAGGTCGGTGGGCAACGCAGCGCGCCGCCGGGAAGCGGCCCAGACATTCTCGAACAAACGGCGGTAATCCATGGCGGACTCCCGATTGATGGTCTTCACCGGCAACGCCAATCCGGCGTTGGCGCGGGATGTGGCGGGCTATCTCAGGTTGCCGATGGGCAAGGCCACGGTGGGGCATTTCTCGGACGGCGAATGCCAGGTCGAGATCGAGGAGAATGTCCGCGGTCGCGATGTGTTCGTGGTGCAGTCGACCTGCCAGCCGACCAACGATAATCTCATGGAATTGCTGATGATGATCGATGCGTTGCATCGGGCATCGGCAGGGCGCATCACGGCGGTGATACCGTACTTCGGCTATGCCCGCCAGGATCGTCGTCCGCGTAGCGCGCGCGTGCCGATCTCGGCCAAGGTGGCCGCGAGTCTTCTGGGAGCCGTCGGTACCGATCGCGTGCTTACGGTCGATCTGCATGCCGATCAGATTCAGGGCTTTTTCGACATGCCGGTAGACAACGTCTATGCGTCACCGGTGTTGCTCGGCGATATCTGGCGCCAGAAGGAGCGGAGCGACAATCTGATCGTCGTCTCGCCGGACGTCGGCGGTGTGGTGCGCGCCCGTGCGCTGGCCAAGCGGCTCGACGAAGCCGAACTGGCGATTATCGACAAGCGCCGGCCCAAGGCTAATGAAGCCAAGATCATGAATATCATCGGCGACGTGTCCGGCAAGAGCTGCATCATGGTCGACGATCTCGTCGATACGGCCGGCACGCTCTGTCAGGCCGCCAACGCGTTGAAGGATCAGGGCGCGACCAAGGTGCGGGCCTATGTGACCCATCCGGTGCTCTCGGGCAAGGCGGTGGAGAATATCCGCAACTCGCGGCTCGATGAGCTGGTGGTGACCGACACGATCCCGCTCTCGGACGAGGCTTCGGCCTGTCCGAAGATCCGGCAGCTGCATATCGCACCGCTGCTGGCCGAGACGATTCGGCGCGTATCCGCCGAGGAATCGGTGTCGACGTTGTACGTCGACTAGAACGTCGTCGACGGCGACCGACACGGCGGCCGTAACGACAAATTTTGCCGCGAGGCTCGTGCAATCGGCGACGAAGCGCGTATACTACGCGGTCTTTTAATCCCGGCGGAGCGATTTTTCCGCCGTTCGACCATCGAATGTTACCGGCCGCAACCCAACGCCAGCGGCCAGACAAGCTAGCTGGAGCGAATCGATATGGAAGCTTTCGAGCTCAACGCGGAAAAACGCAATGCCACCGGCCGGGCCGAGAACAAGCGCCTGCGCAAGACCGGTCGCGTGCCGGCCATCATTTATGGTGGCAACGGTGATCCGGTGATGCTGTCGTTCAACCACAACGACCTGGTTCATCATCTGGACAACGAGGCGTTCTTCTCGCACATCATCAAGATCAACGTCGCCGGCGGCGGGACTGAAGAAGCCGTGCTGCGCGATCTGCAGCGCCACCCGGCCAAGCCGTTCGTCGAGCACGCCGACTTCCTGCGCATCGTCGCGGGCGAAGCGCTGCGTATGCACGTGCCGCTGCACTTCGTGGGCGAAGAGGAATGCCCGGGCGTGGTCGATGAAGACGGCGTCATCCAGCACAACCTCAACGACATCGAGATCGAATGTCTGCCGCGCGATCTGCCGGAGTATCTCGAAGTCGACTGCCGTAACCTGCACCTGCACGACGCCGTGCATCTGTCCGAGCTGGTGTTGCCGTCGGGCGTGCAGATCGTCGAACTGATGGGCGACGAAGAAGAGCAGAACGATCTGACCGTCGTGTCGGTCCAGGTCCCGCGTGCCGCGGTCGAGCTGGAAGCCGAAGAAGAAGCCGAGGCCGAAGCCGAAGCGGCGGCGGAAGAGGCCGAAGGCGACGAAGCCGAAGCCGACGAGGCCTCCGACGAGCAGGGCAAGGAAGAAGGCGACGCGGAAGACAACTGATCGTTGTCTCGCGGTTGCCTGAGCGCATCGATTGACCGATGAGTGAACGCATCCGCGCGCTCGTGGCGTTGGGTAACCCCGGCGCCGATCATGCCCGGGACCGGCATAACGCCGGTTTCTGGCTGGCCGATCGGCTTGCCGAGCGTTGGGGTTGCCACTTTGCCCCGGAAAAGAAGTTCAAGGGCGAACTCGCGCGTGCCACACGGGCGGGCGAGACGCTCTGGCTGCTCAAGCCGACGACCTTCATGAACGCCAGTGGCCAAGCCATTCAGCCGCTGCTGTCGTTTCACAAGATCGAACCCGCCGAACTGCTGGTCGTGCACGACGATCTGGACCTGCCGGCCGGCGTCGCCCGACTCAAGGAAGGGGGCGGCCACGGCGGCCATAATGGTCTGCGCGATACCCATCGCGTCATCGGCCCGGGCTATAAACGTCTGCGCATCGGCATCGGCCATCCGGGCCATGCGTCACGCGTGCTCTCGCATGTGCTGGGCAAGCCTTCAGCCGACGAGCAGGCGGCAATCGATGACGCCATCGAAGCCGCGGCGGACGCCGTGGAAACGATCATCGAGTCCGGCTGGAATCGCGGCGCGCAGCAGCTCAATTCCCGAAAGTAAGCGCGTCGCCCGATCGAGGCGCGCGTGACGAGGTAATAACCGCATGGCGCTTCAGATCGGCATCGTCGGCCTGCCCAACGTGGGCAAGTCGACCCTGTTCAACGCCCTCACCGCGGCCGAAATTCCGGCCGAGAACTATCCCTTCTGCACCATCGACCCGAACGTGGGCGTGGTTACCGTGCCCGACCCGCGGCTGGACAAACTGGCGGCGATCGTTTCGCCGGAGAAGGTGCTGCCGACCACGATCGAGTTCGTCGATATCGCCGGTCTGGTGGCCGGGGCTTCGACCGGCGAAGGGCTGGGCAATCAGTTTTTGGCCAACATCCGCGAGACCGATGCGATTCTGCACGTGGTGCGGTGCTTTGAGAACGACGACGTCATGCACGTCTCCGGGCGCGTGGATCCGATTGCCGACGTCGAGACCATCGACACCGAGCTGGCGCTGGCGGATCTGACCACCGTGACCCGGGCGCTGGACCGGGTGGCCAAGGCGGCCAAGTCCGGAGACAAGAACGCCAAGCGCCAGGCCGATGTCTATGCCCGGGTGCGGGATCATCTGGATACCGGGGCGCCGGTGCGCGCGCTGGAGCTGTCAGAAGACGACCAGGCCGCTCTGCGCGAGCTGCATCTGATCACCGCCAAGCCCGCGCTGTTTGTGGCCAATGTGGACGAGGACGGCTTCGAGAACAATCCGCTGCTCGACCGGGTGCGCGAGCATGCCGAAGCCCAGAACGCGCTCGTGGTACCCGTGTGTGCGGCGCTTGAAGGCGAGATCGCCCAACTCGACGGTGACGACAAGCTCGAGTTTCTGGCCGAACTGGGCCAGGACGAGCCGGGGTTGAATCGCGTGATCCGGGCCGGCTACGCGCTGTTGGGCCTGCAGACGTTCTTCACGGCCGGGCCGAAGGAGGTTCGGGCCTGGACCGTGCGTGCCGGTTCCACGGCGCCCCAGGCGGCCGGTGTGATTCATACCGACTTCGAGCGCGGTTTTATCCGCGCCGAGGTGATCGGCTACGACGATTACGTCGAACTCGGTGGCGAAAAAGGCGCCAAGGAAGCCGGACGGCAGCGTCTGGAGGGCAAGGAATACCGCATGGCCGAGGGCGATGTGGTGCACTTCCGGTTCAACGTCTGAGACCGTTCACGACTTTTTGGTCGATTTCGTCTTGACGGAAACGGCCGGGCCGAACATAATCTCGCGCCTTCAAGGCCATGTAGCTCAGGGGTTAGAGCACAGCATTCATAATGCTGGTGTCGCTGGTTCAAATCCAGCCATGGCCACCAGACTAGGCAGCGTTCAAGATATTGGCGCTGCGCCCGCCGATCCCCGATCGGCCGGTTTCGATATCCATACCGATATCGACAAATCAAGGCCCGGCCGCCCGCCGGGCCTTTTTTATGGTTCATCGCACTTTACCGGGAAACGCGGCTTTGATTTTGAGGAAGAAGT
>NZ_APNK01000054.1 GCF_000732535.1 Salinisphaera hydrothermalis C41B8 | reverse complement strand
GGGGTCAATTTTCAATCGGCGTTTCAAGACCAAAAGGGGTCACTTTTCAGTCGGCGTTGACAGCTAGAACTGTGAAGCGATGGCGTGCGGCGCCATCGGCCGTGCCAGCGGGGACGCTGGCACGGAGCCATTTCTTGAAAACAGAAACGATCATGAGGATCGATCATGCCGGTTCGCGCCGGTTCTGGGTGCAATAAATGCACTCGGGAACCGAGTGAATTTATGCCCTTGCGCGCTCGCGCGGCCCTTTCGCCCTTTCAACGGGCGCTATAGCGGCCTTTGACCGGGTAAGCCCATTACCATTGAAAAACCTATTCCATTCGGCCCTTTGCGCTAGCCTTTCGACCTTTTCGCTATAACCGCTGTTAGGTAAAAGGCCGCGCATTGCGCGGCCCAGGTGAATACCGATTTGAGCATGTCGCTCGCGACGCGCTGCGGTGTGAAAGCGCGCATCGCCTGATTGGAAAATTGCCCCGAGGCTATGACGTCGGCCTCGCCGTCAGTAAGGCTCGGTCACGCGGGTTCGGTATGGGGCGTCGGAACCTGATTCATCTTTGGGCACGGATCACCGCACAAAGGGGCGTCGTCGACTTCCGGTGACGAGCAGCCGGCGTGGTAAAAGAAGGCCGTGGCCTTCCCGCGATCGGCTCCGAGAACCGGCCCTGGGAAGGCCACGGCGCGACCACGCCTGAATCAGTTAAGCAAAATGCGCCCGCTCACAACGGGCGCTATGTAAAGCGTCTCGGATATTGATGGGCTGAGATTGCGCGTCTTGCCCGTCGAGAACGCAGAATCGGATCTTGAAAAGGATACTCTGTCTCACGATCCAAGCGGAGTTTGTTGCCGAAGCAGCAAGGGCCATTGATAACCGTAAGGGTACGGGTGAAACTGTTGCTGCTTATACTCGCATGATTCCATTACGCGCGTCATTCCCGCGCGAAAAAAGCCCCGCGTTGTGCGGGGCTGTGTGGGTTCAGGCCGCCCTGGGCGTTTCCTGTGTCCGCAGGTGGCCAATCAACCATTGATAGGCGGTCTCGGCTTGAGCCGCAGCCCGGAAAATCGCTGACTGGTCCTCTTTGAGAATACTGAGCCAGTAATCGATATAGCCCGCGCTGTCTTCGAAGGTCTGGCCATGCAAGCCGAGTGCCGACATCGCATAAGTCGCTGTCATCTCGGCGACTAGTTCCTCGAAGGCGTAAGCGCCTTTGCGAACACTGGCCTCGTACTTGGGTCGATTACAGCGATCCCGCGTCTTGGTGGCGTGGGCTAGCTCATGCAGAACGGTGACACTGTAATCCGCCGCCGAACTGAACCGATCGCGGTCGGGTATCGTAATGATGTCCGTGTTTGGTTGATAACAGGCCCGTGCGCCGCCGTGCAGAACGGTAATGCCGGTGGCATTAACGATTCGTTCGACCGCCTCGATCGGCTCGAAACCGAACCGCGGTCGCGGATCCGGGGCGTCGAGGCCGTCGATCTGATCGAGATTGAAGACATTGAAGCGTCGCATGATGCGAATCTGCTCTGTGACAGCCTCGCCGTCCGCGTCGACTTCGTCGGTCTCTTTCTCGATGGCCTTGTAGAAAACAGCCGGTGTGCTGTGCTCATCCTTGCGAACCTGACCGCCCAGCTTCTGGGCCTGTCGGTAGGTGAGCCAGTGGCCGGTACTGTACTTCTGATCCAGCTGCATCGCCCACAGGATGGCCACGTTGATGCCGTGGTAGTCATCACCCGTGGACAGATTGACCGGGATGTTGAATGTCTGGCTCTGATCCCAGGTGCAGCGCCAGGGCCGTGTCCCCTGTTCCAGTGCGTGAATGAACTGATCGGTGATCTGTTGCCGAATGTTCGTCTTAGCCATGGTGTTTCTCCATAAAAATGAGGAAACACCGATCCCGCGGGGAACGATGTTCCCCGATGGGATTGAAAGCGATGTAAAAAAATCGGGACGCGAACGTCCTGATTGGTTTGGCCGATTAGGCTGCGGTAGCAGCCGGCAGACGCCAGACCTTGTCTTGGCCATCAAAGCGATAGCCCGCATCCTTGAGTTCAGCTTTGCGCTCCTGAAAGTCGGGATCGTCTTTCGACAGTTGGACCTCGGCCGGCATGCGGTCAGGATCCGACACAGGTGCGGCTGCATCCGAGTTGGCTGCGGTCTCGGATCCGGAATTGCCTTTCTGAGATTCCGGTTCCTCGCCGTCGTCGAATGCCGTCTCGGCGCTGTAGACAGTCTCGCCATCAATCTTGATGAAACCGATGTAGAGCAGGCGGGATTTCAGCCTGACGCCCGTCTCGCCGGCACGTTCCCCCTTGGAATAGGTGAACGTGTCGGCATACAAATCGCCGAGCCGGAAACCGATCAATACCTTGCGGTCTTGTTCTACGGCATCCTGGTACTGCTGGACCAGTGCGATCGCTTGGGCACCGCTGACACGACAATCAAAGCGTGTGTGATTGAGGTTATCCTTGGAACCGTGCAAAGCCACGATGTCGCAGGCCCAAAACGGCGAACCGTTTTTGGGACGAACCTCGCGAACGCGGTTCAGATAGCCGATGCCTTGCGTATGAAGATCGAAATATTCAGACATGGTATTTCTCCTGGAATAGGGGACACACCACGCCCTCATTGGGGATGATGATCCCCAAGAGTGGGTTGGAATAAGCTGCCGAAAAGAGCAGCGGGTTATGAAAAAAGGATCGAAGCTCGAAAGCCGCCTCGTCGCGCGATCCGGCGAGACTTGAAGGGCCACTTAATATACCCAAGTGGCAGGGTTGTCATGGTCATGAAAACCAGAGTTTCGGCGCTCTGTCAATAGCGGTGCCGCAATATTTCACACGCACGCTCGGTACAAAGCTAGGACATGGGCCTGATTCGATCTGCAGCGGGTGGCAACGCGACAAGATAGCGCATCACGTATTTACAAGCGCATCAGGCTGCGCCGCACCGATGATCCACGGTAGCGAGGGATAATCTTGTTCTACGTGCCTGCCCCATTCGACTCGATGCGATCCGCCGGAAGATGCCGACTATTGGATGCAAAGCCTTGCAGTTGATCCGAGATCACGCGTGCGGCGTGTGCGTCATTCGCCAATATTCAAGGTGTCTCGGCTAGACAGGCGAAACAGGCGGATAGCGGCGGCGTGTCGGCAGATGCAGACGCTTGACGAGGCTATCGGCCGACGTCAATGGGTCATGGTGTGAGCTAGCCCGGCTTCCACGGACGGATCAATCAAGCGACCGCTTGATGTGTTTCTTCCACTTCTAGCGGTGTTCGATAGCCCAGCGTCTGATGGATCCGCTGACGGTTATAAAACACTTCGATGTACTCAAAGATTGCCGTTCGGGCGGCTTGCCGGCGTAGCACAAACGGCCGAGTATTGACGCGTCAGCCGTGGCCGTCCGGCCATCATTGTGCCACACAACCTGACCTGCCAAGGGCATATGCAGACCGGCCAGCGTACGCAGGAATGTGGTCTTGCCGAACCCGTTCTCACTAAGGACACGGATCAGGCTGCTGGTCCGGGCGCGCCTCATCCGACAGCTCGCCGAGGCGGGCCAAGACGACGCAGCGGCGCCATTGAGCCGCGGTTGCCGGATTCACACCCGGACGCTCTGCGACCGGCGGGTTCTCATCTCTTCAGTACAGGTCGACACCACGCGCACCCGCGGCACCCTCGCCGCAGAATCGATATGACTAAAGCCGGGTACGGGTGTAGATGTTTTGCGCGCGCTAATGACTCGTTTTACGAGCGAACGCGGTAGTAACGCATCATGCCGTTGTCCCCGTGCTCCATGTTGTGGCAGTGGTATAAATAGAGCCCTTCGAAATCGGTGAAGGTCAACGCGACACGCACGCGTTCGCCCGGAAGGACGAGTACCGTGTCGAGCAGGCCGGCATCGACCAGACCAGCTGCCAGGCCGGCCCAACTGCGGCGGCCACCGACTTGGCGACGGTCCACGACCGCGAATTGCAACCCGTGCACGTGCATGGGGTGGGGCATCATCGAGTCATTGACAAACTCCCAGATTTCGGTACGCCCGAGGTGCACGATTTCGTCGTCCGCCACGGTGGTGCCTTCGAACTGACGGCCGTTGATGGCAAAGGCGCCTATCAGATTGAAACGACGGACGGGGGTATCGCGGCCGACCGGCGGCGCCTGCAAATCCTCGGCAAGGCGCGGGGGCAGTCGTTCGTTGGTGCGCACTCGCTGCGTGACCCGCAGCGCGAGCAGCGGGATACGAGCGCCTGCGGACAGGTCGGGCCCGCCCATTACGTTCGCCATCACCCCGGCCTCGTAGGCATCGCTGATCAGATGCAGTTCCTCGCCGGGTTCGTTGGCGGATAAATCCACCCAGAGGTCGATACGCTGGCCCGGCGCCAGCGTGACGAAGGGATAGTGGTGCGGCGCGCCCAGCAAGCCGCCGCCGGTGCCGAGCACGGTCACGGGCCGGCTGTCGCTCCACGCGAGTTTGTAGATGCGCGAATTGGAACCATTGAGGATACGTAGTCGGTACGGCCGGGTGGCGACCTCGCGCGCGGCATCCGGTTGCCCGTTGACCAGCACGCGGTCGCCGAGAAAACCGATGGTGCCCATGTCACGGCTGATAAAGCTCAACTCGTTGTCGCCGGCGAAACTGCGGTCCTGGATGACCAGTAACATTTCCCGGTCCCCGGCGGGCAAGCCGAGCGCGCGTTCGGCCTCGTCCTCGATGACCAGCGGCCCGGCCAGCCCGGCATAGGATTGAAAGCCGACTCGGCCACCATTAGGGCCGTGTGGATGCGGGTGGTACCAATACAGCCCAGCGCGATCGACGACATCGAAGGCGACAGTCATCGCCTCGCCGGGCTTGATCGGCAGCCGCGGCTGGCCATCCACATCCGACGGCACGTGCAGGCCGTGCCAATGCACGGTGGTGTCCTCCGGCAGGCCGTTCTCCAGCCGGGCGTGGAAACGCTGGCCGCGGCGCAGCCGGATCAACGGGCCGGTGTAGCTGCCGCCCACCGGGGTGATGGTATCCGCGGGACCGTTGCGCAGCTCGGCCGTATAGCGCCAGACCTCGCTGGGCGTCCCGGGGAGAATGGGCGCCGTGTGCGGCTGCGCACGCAGCCGGATGTCGACGTCGAACGGGCCGTTTTCGAGGCCGTAATGAGCCGCGCCATCGCGATTTGTACCTGCGACTGCTGTGTCGTGATACGCCGTCAATAGGGCTGTGGGCGCCAAAACGGTGATACCCGCGAGGCCGCCCACGGACCGCAACAGCATGCGGCGTTTCAGGTCGATCGTCGTCATAGGAGATTCGCTCTTGAGCCGGGCTCGCTTTCAGTAATGCAGGGGAATGAGGGCCATCGGATCCTGGAGTTGCTCAACTACGCAGGTATTTGATCAGCGCCACGATGGCTAGCACCAGCACGACAAGGACAAGGAGTACGAACAATAGCCAGGCGATCATCATCGGGCCGCCCATCACGCCGCATTGCATCATCGATCCGTTCATCAGGCTGCCGCCGTCCATACGGCCCGGGCCCTCCGCGGCGGCTGCAGTACCCGCGATGAGGGCAAGCAGTATCAGAGGGATGGTGACCAGTCGTTTCATGGTTGCGTCTCCTTTGTCGTGGTCGCGATCAATGTCTGAGTTGAAAATGCGGCCTCGCAGACATCAACAGCTATACGCCGCATTCCGCGTCACAAGGCGGCCCGCCGCAGCCGCAGTGCGTTGGAGATCACCGATACCGAGGACACACTCATCGCCGCGGCCGCGAGCATGGGCGAGAGCAGCGCGCCGATCAATGGATACAACACGCCGGCGGCCACCGGCACCCCGGCACCGTTGTAGATGAACGCGAAGAAAAGGTTCTGGCGGATGTTGCGCATGGTCTGCTCGGACAGCCGGCGGGCCTTGGCGATGCCGCGCAGATCGCCCTTGACCAGGGTGATGCGCGCGCTCTCCATGGCCACGTCGGTGCCGGTGCCCATGGCGATACCGACATCGGCTTTCGCCAGCGCCGGTGCGTCGTTGACGCCGTCGCCGGCCATAGCCACCTTGCGGCCCTCGCTTTGCAGTTTTTCCACCAGGGCATGCTTGTCCTCCGGCAAGGCGTCCGCGTGGACCTCGTCGATGCCGAGCTGGCCGGCGACGGACCGGGCGGTGGCCTCGCTATCGCCGGTGAGCATGACGATGCGCAGGCCCGCATCGTGGAGAATGCGCACGGCCTCGGCCGTGGTTTGCTTGATCGGGTCGGCCACCGCCACCAGCCCGGCGATTTGTCCGTCCACGGCGACGAGCATGACGGTTTCACCCTGGCCTCGGCGTTCGTCGGCCGCATCGGCCAGCGTGCCAAGATCAATGCCCTTGTCCGTCATCAGCCGGCTGTTGCCGACCAGGACCTCGTGGCCCGCAACCGTGCCGCGCACGCCTTGGCCGGTGATCGAGTCGAAATCGGCGGCCTGCTCGGGTTTGATACCGCGTTCGGCCGCGCCGTCGACGATCGAGCGGGCCAACGGGTGCTCGCTGGCGTTTTCCAGCGCGGCCACCCACTTGAGCCATTCGGACTCGTCGACGCCATCGGCCGTTTCCACGCCCACCAGCCGGGGCTTACCCTCGGTCAGGGTGCCGGTCTTGTCCACCAGCAGGGTATCGACCTGCTCCATGAGCTCCAGCGCCTCGGCGTCGCGGATCAGCACACCTTCGTGCGCACCGCGGCCCACCCCGACCATCACCGACATGGGCGTGGCCAAACCCAGCGCGCAGGGGCAGGCGATGATCAGCACCGAGATCGCGGCCACCAGGGCATAGGCCAGCGCCGGAGCAGGGCCAACCAGCGCCCAGATGATGAAGGCCGCGATCGCCGTGCCCACCACCGCCGGCACGAACACGCTGGCCACCTTGTCGGCCAGGCCCTGGATGGGCGCGCGCGATCGCTGGGCTTGGGCCACCATGTCGACGATGCGGGCCAGCACGGTGTCCTCGCCCACGTTGGCCGCGCGCATGACGAAGCCGCCAGTCTGATTGACGGTACCGCCGGTCACCGTATCGCCAACCTGCTTTTCCTGGGGGATCGGCTCGCCGGAGATCATCGATTCATCGACGGTCGAGCGGCCGTCGATGATCTCGCCGTCCACCGGCACTTTTTCGCCCGGGCGCACGCGCAGTCGATCGCCGGTTTGTAGGGCGTCCAGCGAGACATCCTCTTCGCCGTCGTCGGTCAGCCGGTGCGCGGTGGGCGGCGCCAGATCCAGCAGGCCGGCCAGCGCCTTGGAGGTCTGACCGCGGGCGCGGGTCTCCATCACCTGACCGAGCAGAATCAGGGTAATGATCACCGCCGCTGCCTCGAAGTAAAGCGGCGCATGGCCGCCTTGGCCCTTGAAGGCCGCCGGTAATAGCTCCGGAAACAGCAGCGCCAACAGGGAGAACCCATAGGCCGCACCCACGCCCAGCGCGATCAGGGTCCACATATTGGGGCTGGCGTTGACCACTGATTTCCAGCCCCGTTGGAAGGCGAAGCCGCCGCACCAGAGGACGACCGGCGTGGCCAGCGCGAGCTGGATCCAGCCGAAGGCCGCGCCGAAGAACGCTTGGACGCCCAGACCGGGAATCATCTCGCCCATGGCCAAGGCCAGCACGGCCGCCGACAACGGCACGCTAACCCAGAAACGCCGGAGCATGGCCTTGAGTTCAGGATCCTTGTCGTCACCGGAAATGGTCGTCGGCTCCAGCGCCATGCCGCACTTGGGGCAGTCGCCCGGCTCGTCTTGCACGATCTCCGGGTGCATCGGACAGGTGTACTGGGTCGCCCGCCTGGGCGGAGCCGAAGTCTCCAGCGCCATGCCGCATTTCGGACAGTCGCCGGGATGATCCTGCTCGATTTCCGGGTGCATGGGGCAAATGTAGGTCGTCCCCGCCGGAGTCGGCGTCGACGATGCATCCTCGACGGGATTCAGCGTGGCCTCGGGGTCGGCAGCGAACTTGTCGTGGCAGCGCGGGCTGCAGAAGTAATAGGTCTGCGCTTCATAATTATATGTAAGCGCCTCATCGGCGGTTACGGTCATGCCGCAGACTGGGTCCTTGTGCGCATAAGCGTCGTCACGCATGACTATTCCTCGGCCAATGCTTCGATAATCGGGCAGCCCGCGACCGGACCGCGACCGGAACATTGCTGCTCCAGGTCCGCCAGCGTGGCACGCATGCGCTTTAGGTCTTCTATCCGCGTCTCGATCTGAGCCAGCTTGGCTTGGGCGATACCTTTTATTTGGGTTTTGTCGCCACCCTCCTGCAAGCTAAGCAATGTACCGATCTCTTCCAGACTGAAGCCCAGCCGCTTGGCCCGGCGGATGAAAAGAAGACGGCCCACCGCATCGAGCGGATAGCGGCGATAACCGCTGGCTGCGCGTGGCGGTTCGGGCATGAGTCCGCGGCGCTCATAAAAGCGGATGGTCTCGACGCCGGTGTCCGCGTTTTTTGCCAATTGTCCGATGGAGTAACTCATATCACGCCCCGTGTATGGACTGCTGGGAACTATAAAGTCTTGAGTACAGTACGGAGTCAATAGCCCACATAAGCCGACCGACCGGCACTACGATTCAATCTGTGGATTGGGGCGATATCGTTCATGGTCGCTTCCTCCAGGCCCGTCTCTTTCCATCCGCGCCGCTTTGAGCGATAGGGTCGAACTGCCGCGTCGACAGGGTCGATGGCCTAAGACAAAGGCCCGAATCGTTGCAGGCCTGCACATGGGCCTCGACCTGCAAACGGTTAGCGCTTGTCTGTTCGGGCAGGTTGGCCCCGAGTACCAAGCGTCCGGAATACACCCGGATCGGTTCGTCGAGACCCACATCGATGCGACGGCCGCTGGGGTATTTCAGTTCGATCGGCAACGGGGTTCCGTTCGCTTTGATCGCGACTTCGGTGGGAATGAGAAAATCGAAAGATGCGGGGTTCGCGTTGATGTGCCAATGCTTCGTTATATCCAGCGCAATCTCGACGTGGTTCTCGTTACGGGCGGCATGAAGCGCGACGTAGTCCGCGCTGCTGGCCATCGGCTTTGCCATCGTGGCCGAGGCGTCGGCGACGCCAGAGTCGGCCAACGTGTCTTGTCGCGCATAGAGCTCGGCGATGCCGGCAGTCGAGGGGTGATCTTTCGTTGTGACCTCGTCAGCGTCGTCCGGGGCGTGCGACGCGTTATCTGACGAAGGCCATTGCCAGTAAAGAGAGAATCCGCCAACGGCCAGGGCGCCCACCAAGGGCATCAGCCAGCGTGTTACAAAATTTTCGCGTTTCAACATGGTTTCAATCGCTACCGGTTTCTATAGTCTGTTGTGCCGCTCCACAGGAGCGTGCCGGAACGTTGCGCGGCAACGAGGGGGCGAAGAAAACCGCACCCCGCCAAGAGAACAAGCCCCATTACGTGTTGTACGCGCACCGGCCAGTGCTCACCGCACGGTATTCGAGCCGTTGCGCGTCAACAGTGCGAGATAAGGCGAGACCAGACCCACGCCCCCGCCAGGAACAGCGCCACGATGGTACTGGCGGGGGCGTCAGCGCGAACGTCATGGCGCCGCCGAGGAAAGGGCGGGTACAGGGCGCCGAACATAGGGCCCGCCAGCAAGCTGGCCGGATACGGCTCGACGTAACCGGTGGTCTGTACCCGAAGAACCACTGCGGCGACTTTACGCCGTTTCCGGCCAGGCTATACGCGCCGAGTACCGCCCGCAGAAAGGCGCGTGCCGCTCGAAACCAGGGTGCCTGAAACAGGGTGCGCCAGGTCCAGTGCAACCAGGCGGTCGCCAGCGCGAGGCGGCCGATAACGTCAGCGTGCCGGCAAGGGGCGCGGCTGCCGTGCGCAGCTTGCGCTACCAGCGCCTGGGCGAGACGTATAGCGACAACAAGCATCCAAGTATAACTATCGAACGAGCCCGTTTCATCGGGCAGTGCAAACGTCATTGTCAGCCCACCACCGAAATATCGGCTCCGAGTTCAGCTTGAAAACATCGAACTTAAGGATTAGGTTGACCGCTTATGAAGCGCATTATCGCCCGGTTGCTGGTCATGAGCCTCGTGCTGGCTGGCGTGTTGTCGGCTCCACCGGTGATGGCGCTATCTATGGCGTTGGGCGATCAGGTGGCCACCGTGGCGACGCTACCGGCCGCTCAAGCGAATAACGGCTCGATAGACCGGCATCATCCGTCGAGCCAGCAGACGCTGGCAATGCCGGGCTGCCTCTTGGCCGCTTGTAACGCCGTCGCTGACGCAAGCCGCGCTGCGCTATTGGATTTCTCCTCTGACGCCACAGCGCCGACCTTCCCCCTGTCGACGCACTCAGGCCGCCTGCTTCAAGGACCTGACCCCTACCCTCCGCGCATCTCGTAATCCAGCTCTTATCGGCGCTCCGCGTTTAGCGGCTTCCTGTGCATCAAATTTTCGCGGGCAGTCGCCGCGGCACTTGTGATTAACGCAAGTGCCTTTGCGCGCGCAGCGTCTTTCTTAGAGACATCGTCTGAAATCGGCCCGTGGCGCTGCACTTGACGCCGCCGGCGCTGGAATTTCCGGAATACGAGGAAGAGTCCCATGAGGATGGACACGAAGCGCATCGGCGTTCTGTTTTTATCGATGATGGCCGTGACCTTCGCCGGCCAAGCGATGGCCGCCCCGGCCATGAAATTGTACGACGCGCCCTGGCCGGTGCTGAGCTTCCGATTCACGGACGCGACCAGACACACTCTGAGCTTGGCCGATTTTGGTGGTCGGGTACTACTGCTCAATCTATGGGCGACCTGGTGTATCCCCTGCCGTAAGGAGATGCCGTCCTTGGACCGGCTGCAGGCGCGCCTGGGCGGCCCGGCTTTCCACGTTCTGGCCCTGTCGCAGGACAAAGCGGGAGACGATGCCGTGAAGCGGTTCTTTCGCAACGTTGGCATTCATCACTTAAGGCGTTATGTCGACAGCACGGGGCGAAGCGCCAACGTGCTCGGCGTCTTCGTCATTCCGACGACCTTGTTGATCGACTGGGAAGGCCGGGAGATTGGTCGGTACGTCGGCGCGGCGGACTGGGACAGCCCGGCCGTGATCGCTCTGATCCGACGCGTTGTCGATGCTCCCTATCCGACACGCGACCCTGGAACAGAGAACGGATTGCGTTATGAATGAATCGATTAGCCATTAATTTTAAGCCAGTTAGCGGTCCCGCTTCGTTCGTTGATTCCGCATGGCAGCCGCAACCGCTCATACTTTATCTTCTGCAACTACACCACTATGTTTGTACACCCTGATATTAATCCAGTCGCTTTTTCACTCGGGCCGCTGGCTGTGCATTGGTACGGCCTGATGTACCTGCTGAGCTTTTTGCTCGGCTGGGGCATGGCAATCGTGCGCACCCGGCAGCCGCATATCCACTGGGGCCGGGAGGAAGTCGGCGATTTCCTGTTCTATGTGGTGCTCGGGGTCGTTCTCGGCGGCCGTATCGGTTATGTCGTTTTGTACCAGCCGGGGTTTTTCTTCACCCATCCGCTGCATATATTCTATGTTTGGGACGGGGGCATGTCGTTTCACGGTGGTATGCTTGGGGTATTCGCCGCCGCGGCTTGGTTTGCCCGGAAAACAGGCCGGCATTTTTTCGAGATTACGGACTTCGTGGCGCCGATGGTGCCCATCGGGCTGTTCTTCGGCCGGATCGGGAATTTCATCAACGGCGAGTTGGTCGGCCGGGTGACGCACGTGCCCTGGGCGATGATCTATCCGCACGTCGACATGCAGCCGCGCCATCCCTCCGAATTGTACGAGGCCGCGCTCGAAGGGCTTTTGCTGTTTGCGATCCTCTGGTTCTACGCGGCCAAGCCGCGTCCGCGGATGGCGGTATCGGGGTTGTTCCTGCTCGGCTACGGCTGTTTTCGTTTTATCGCCGAATTCTTTCGCCAGCCGGACCCGTTCCTGGGCTTCGTTGCCTTCGGCTGGATGACGATGGGACAAATCTACTCCGCGCCCATGATCGCCGCTGGCATTCTTATTCTGGTATGGGCTTATACGCGGCGCGGCCGAAGGTATGAGCGTTCTGGAACGACCTTATCTGGATCTGATGCGCGGGATGCTCGATCACAGCACCATAGCTGAACGCACGCGCATGGCTACATGCTTGCTCTGCGGCTGCCAAATCCGGTTTGATTTGGCCGTCGGTCTTCCGGCAATCACACCGAAAAACTGCAATGGGGCTCGAACGCTACGACGGATCGCATCTTAGCGAGTCCGCTAGGGAGAAGCCAAATGCGCCGTATCGGTTAGCCGGGTCGACAGGGTCGATGGGACAAGACATCGGCCCGAATTATTACATGCCGGCACGCGGGCGCTGACCTGCAATGGATTGTTGGTCGATGACCTGGATAGGGCCGCGGTGAGGATCGGCCGCCCGGAATAGACCCGGATCGGCTGGTCCAGCCCGACCTTGATCAAACGCCCGGCCGGGTAGTGCACGCGCATGGCAACGGCAGCACTCTGGGCGCAGGACAGAAAATGCTGGAAATTTGTCATGGCCTCAATGCGGTCAACTCGCGGAAAAATCGTAAGCCATGACACTTGTCCGCAGTGTATCGGCAACGCTAGGGGTGATCCGCCAAGGCCTTGACGATGCGGCAATCTTCGATCCGCCCCCCATGGCAGGCATGGATCATATCCTCCAATGAGTTTTCCAACGCCTGCAAGGTCGCAAGCTTGTTACGCACGGCTTCAAGATGCTTTTTCGCGAGTTGGGCCACGTCTTCACAGGAGGCGTCACTCTGATCCGCCTGTGTCAGCAGCGCGCGTACATCGTCTTGGCTGAATCCCAGTTCCCGGCAGCGCTTGATGAACGTGAGCCGTTCGACATGTGACGGGCCGTAGTAGCGATGGCCGCCCGCGCCGCGACCAGCTTCCGGTAGCAGGCCTACATCGCCGTAGTAACGGATCGTGGCCGCGCCTACGCCCGTGCGTCGAGCCAGATCGCCAATACGCAGATCGGATTGCGTCATAAGTACCTCACGCTTGACCCTCTAGTGACTAGAGGTTCTAGGATCATGGTACAGAAATCACAGTCGATACTCGACTGCGCCGATGGAGATATGCTCGAAAGTGGTGTACGCGGGAGTTTGAATTAGGCGGCGTATCCGGCTGGAAT
>NZ_APNK01000053.1 GCF_000732535.1 Salinisphaera hydrothermalis C41B8 | reverse complement strand
AATGCCTTGAGGAACGAAGAGACAGATCACCTGGCGCCCCGAAAACAGGGATGTCGCAAACCCAGTCGTGCAGGTCGGGTTAGCCGCACGCGTAACCCGACATCCGACCCCCCATGGTAAAGATGGGATCAGCGATCCCCGGCGTCCACGCTGTCGGCTTACGGCCTGCGGCCTAAGCCGACCTACCCTGCTTGCACCCCGAGTGATTCGCTGGGGAACGAAGCGCATACAGCAATTCGCGCCACGATCGAACTAACGCCCCTGATGACTAACCGCCATCTGCGTGCATCGGCGTCGATCTGCGGATCAATGCCTTGAGGAACGAAGAGACAGATCACCTGGCGCCCCGAAAACAGGGATGTCGCAAACCCAGTCGTGCAGGTCGGGTTAGCCGCACGCGTAACCCGACATCCGACCCCCCATGGTAAAGATGGGATCAGCGATCCCCGGCGTCCACGCTGTCGGCTTACGGCCTGCGGCCTAAGCCGACCTACCCTGCTTGCACCCCGAGTGATTCGCGGGGGAACGAAGCGCATACAGCAATTCGCGCCACGATCGAACGACCGCCCCTGATGACTAACCGCCATCTGCGTGCATCGGCGTCGATCTGCGGATAAATGCCTTAAGGAACGAAGAGACAGATCACCTGGCGCCCCGAAAGCAGGGATGTCGCAAACCCAGTCCGCCATTTGCGCTCTTAGGCGTTCATTGGCGGACTGAAAACGTGCCGATCTCCGACCAATAAATGCTTCGGGAACAACAAAAGCGATGTGATGAAACACGAACAGCCCCCAGGCCGCGGCCTGCGTTAGGCTGATGCCATGAGTTCGTCGAACGTCCGGCCCCGACGCGGCAATCCGCGTATTTCGCCGACTGCCTATGCCACGGCCGCGGCCTGGGCACGCTATGGCTTTGCCGAAGCGGAGGCGTTCGATACCTGTCGCGGGCGCGGCATGCTCGCGGCGTTACAACTGGGCACTGGCCTGCTTTCGCCGTTCGTCCCCGCCGTGGCCGCAGGTCCGCAGCTGCTGCGCTGGCGTCACGCGGCTTTCTCGAACTGGGTCGCGGCGCAAACGCCGCGGCTCGCGATCGAGATCGGCGCGGGTTTGTCCACGCGCGGCCAGGCTTATGCTCGCGCCCATCCGGATATGCACTGGTACGACCTGGATCTGCCCGGCATGGTGGCAACCCGCCGGCGGCGTTCGGCAGGGCGATCGCCGCCGCCGAATCATGATCTGGCCGAAGGCGATCTGTTCGACCCGAATCTCGGAGCCAGCATCGCCAGGCCCGAACACGGCCCGGTCGTCGCCGTGACCGAAGGCGTGGTCGATTATCTGGATCGCGCCGCCAAGCGCCAGGCCTGGGCGAACGTGGCGGCGCTGCTGCGCCGGCTCGGCGGCGGGCGCTATCTGGCCGAGGTCTATCCGCTGCGACGGTTTCTCGAGCACGGCCCGGCGGCCCGCGCGGCCCGGGCCTGGACGACGCGCGCCCATGCCACGCTGTGCTACGACGACACCGACATGGTCGCCCTGCTGATCGCCGCCGGCTTCGCCCGGGCGCGGATCCTGCCCGATGCCGAGGTCGCCGAATGGGCCGACCTGAGCCGGGTACCGGCCCTGCCGTTCAGTTTACTCGAGGCTGAAACATAGCCCGCGCCACCCGGCAGCGTTAGACTGCACGGTTTTCACCCGTCTCCCGCGTAGTCCTCGCCGTGAAAGCACTAGTTCAAGATCTGCTCGTCGACGCCGCCACCCGGGCCTGGCCCGATATCGACATCCCGGCCGATCCCCACGTCGAGCGCACGCGCGACGCCGCCCACGGCGATTTCGCCTCGAACCTGGCGATGCAGCTAACCAAGGCCGCGCGCCGCAATCCGCGCGAGATCGCGCAGGCGATCGTGGATCAACTCGGCGACGACGAGCGCATCGCCAGGGTCGAGATCGCCGGTCCCGGCTTCATCAACTTTTTCCTCGCGCCGGCCGCCTTCCGCTCGGTGATCGATCAGGTGATCGAGGCGGGCGAGGCCTACGGCCGCTCAAGCGAAGGCGCCGGCCGCAAGGTGCTGATCGAATTCGTCTCGGCCAACCCCACCGGGCCGCTGCACGTCGGCCACGGACGCCAGGCCGCGATCGGCGATTGCCTGGCCCGGCTCTACGAGGCCATCGGCTGGCAGGTGACCCGCGAGTTCTATTACAACGACGCCGGCAACCAGATCGAGATGCTGGCCCGGTCGGTCGCTGCGCGCTGCGCCGGCCTGACGCCCGAGGACGCGGACTGGCCCGAGGGCGGCTATCGCGGCGAGTATCTGGCCGATCTGGCGGCCGCCTATCTCGAAGGCGCGACCGTGGTCGCCGACGATCGCGAAGTCACCGGCGCGGCCGACCCGAACGACATGCAGGCGATCCGCGAATTCGCGGTGGCCTATCTGCGGCGCGAACAGGACGAAGATCTGCGCGCCTTCGGCGTCGTGTTCGACAACTACGCCCTGGAATCCGCGCTGTATGCCAACGGCAGCGTCGAGGCCACGGTCGAGGCCCTGGTCGCAGCCGGGCATACCTACGAGGCCGACGGCGCGCTGTGGCTCAAGACCACGGACTATGACGACGACAAGGATCGCGTCATGCGCAAGGCCGAGGGCGGTTATACCTACTTCGTGCCGGACGTCGCCTATCACCGCGCCAAGTGGGAGCGTGGTTTCACCCACGCCATCAACGTCCAGGGCGCCGATCATCACGGCACCATCGCCCGCGTGCGTGCTGGCCTGCAGGCGCTGGACATCGGCATCCCGCAGGGTTGGCCGGCCTACGTACTGCATCAGATGGTCACGGTCATGCGCGGCGGCGAGGAAGTGAAACTATCCAAGCGCGCCGGCTCCTATGTCACCGTGCGCGATCTCATCGACGAGGTCGGGCGCGATGCGACGCGCTATTTCCTGGTCGCGCGCAAGTCGGATTCGCATCTGACCTTCGACATCGATCTGGCCCGAAGCCAGTCGGAAGACAACCCGGTCTACTACATCCAGTACGCCCACGCGCGCATCGCCAGCGTGTTTCGTCAGCTCGCGGAACAGGGCCTGGCGTATGATCGCGACTCGGCGGACATGACGCGTCTGGATTCCGAACACGAACAACGCCTGATCACGGCGCTGTCGCGTTTCCCGGAAGTCGTGGCCGCCGCGGCCGCCGATTCGGCGGTGCAGAGCGTGGCGCACTATCTCCGTGATACCGCCGATGCATTTCACAGCTATTACAATGCCCAGAAATTCGTCATCGAAGACACCGGCCTGCGCAATGCGCGCCTGACCCTGATCACGGCCGCGCGTCAGGTGATCGCCAACGGTCTGGCGTTGCTGGGCGTTTCGGCACCGGAACGGATGTAATCCGACGAGGTTTTCAAGCACATGGCCCGCGACTACTCCTCGCGCCGCAACAATCCACCGGATAAGAACGGCAAGCGCAAACCCGCCAAGCGGGCGACGCCGGCCGCGCGCCCGGTGCGCCCGAAGAAAAAGCCCGCGCCGCGCAAGAGCGGCGGTGGCAACGGCGGCGGCAACAACCGTAGCGCGCCAAGCGCCCGTAGCGGCGCGCGAGGCTGTATCTGGCTGGTGTGCGCCCTCCTGCTCGGCGTGGTTGGGGGATCGATCTATTACATCGCCAGCCGCCCGGCTGGACACGGCCCGGAAAGCGTGAGCATCAACTTGCCCCAGAGCGATTCATCGGGCAACGGCAGCGCGGGCAGTAGCGATACCGCCGGCCAGGCGAGCGGCGACAAGGCCTCGACGTCGCAGACCGAGCAACCGCAGCAGAAGAAATCGCCCCGGTTCTCGTTCTATAAGATGCTGCCCAACTACAAGGTGGAAGTTCCCGCGGGCCAGCAGGCGCAGCAGCCCGTGACCGACAACAACGAGCCGCACGAAGCCGAACCGGCAGTCAACACGCCCGCGCCGAGCGCGCCGGCCCAATCGTCCAGCCGTAACTCGAGCAGCTCAACGCATGCCTCTTCAGCATCATCATCGTCGAGTTCTACCAGCACCGGGCCGGGCTACGTGATCCAGGCGGGCGCGTTCTCGACCGAGAGCGACGCCGATCATCGCAAGGCCCAGCTCGCCCTCCTCGGCGTGACGGCCGATATCGTCGATATCCAGACCTCCTCGGGCAAGACGGTCTACCGGGTGCAGAGCGACGTGCTCAAATCCAGTGATCGCGCCCACGCGCTGGCCCAGCGGCTGCAATCGCACGGGATCGAAACCATGGTGCGCCAGGCCGACTGACCACTGTGCGGCCTTGTTTGCAGGGGCCAACTCGGCACGGGGCCCCTCGACTGCCGGCCGGGTCGAGGCTCGGCCGTAGGTCGCTGAGCCCGACTATGGCGAACCCACGAACCGGGCGACCAATCGATTCCAATCGCTATCGGCGAGCGTTGCCAGAATCGCACGATTGATCGGTTCGCGTAGATCGCTCCCCTGCGGCAGCGCGAAGGCATAGTCCTGGCGTTCGAAGGTATGGGCCAGCACCGTCATCTGTCCCGGAAACTCATTACGTAACCGGTATTTGAGCAGCGGCGCATCGTAAACGACCGCATCGACGCGGCCGGCCGCGAGCGCGCCCAGCGCCGCGTCCAGCGTCGCCGTCGGACGGAAACCGATGCCGCGCTGGCGCAACGCTTGGGCCGCCGCCGAGCCCTTCACCGTCGCCACCCGTGCATGCGCGAGATCATTGACGCCCTGAATCCCCGAAGACAGGCGATCGACGGTCAGCGATGTCGCAATCGCGGCGGTGAAGCTGGAAATGATGATGATCGCGGCGAACATCCACGCCAAGCCGACGAGCCGTCCACCGAGCGTGCGCGGTGATTTGTCGCCGTAGCCGACAGTGGTCATGGTCACGGCGGCCCACCAGAAACCGCTGCCCAGCCCATTGACCACACCACCCCCGAATTCTTCGGGATTGCGATGCCGCTCGAACGCCCAGACCAACACACCGACCAGCAGCAAGACCCCGGCCAGGGTGGCGAGAGCGGTCAAAAATGGCCAGGAAAAGAAACGGCGGATGGTCGACCATGGCCCGCCGCCGTTCGCCGGGACGGCGATCGCCAGCCCCGTGGAATAAAACGGATAAGTGAAATCTACCCGCGCTTCGCGTGGCTCGGTGACGGTCAGGGCCGCCACGGAGATATCCAGGTCGCCATTTTCCAGCCCGCGGAACAGACCGGACAGGTCGCGCGCCACGTAGTGCGACTTCAATCCGAGCTGACCGGCCACCCGTTGCCAGAGCGCAATCGACAGACCGGTATAGCCGCCCGTATCGTCCTGCATGACGAACGGCGGCGCGATCTTGGTGCCCACGGTGAGCGTGCGGCCCGCCTCGCCGGGCGGCAACGCACTGTCGACGCTAGCGTTGACCGTGGTTCGGCCGGGCGGCGCAGCGCTGGCCGGCGCCCCGACCATGACTGCCCATAACAGTGCCAGCATACAAGCGAGAACCAACCCAGCCCGCGCGCCTCTCCCCAAATATTGCATCGATCCCCCTGGTCCACGGCATGCGGCCGAATACGATCGATGATCGAGTATAACGGGGTTATCGCGATTGTCGCCCGGCTCGGCCCACGAATCAGATCGGATCCAGCTTGGCATAGCCGGCGATCAACCACTTGCTGCCGGCACGGTCGAAATTGACCTGAATCCGCGCGCGAGCACCATCGCCCTCGAACGCCAGCACCGTGCCCTCGCCGAACTTCTTGTGCACGACGCGCTGACCGAGGCCGAGACCGCCGGATTTTTCCTCGTTGCGCCCGATCGGTCCGGGCCGGAACACCGGCTGGGAAATACCTGCCTGGGGCCGCGTCTCGCGCAGATGTTCGCTCGGGATCTCGCGTAAAAAGCGCGACGGCGCGGACAAATTCTCCTGGCCGTGCAGACGCCGGACTTCGGCATGCGAGAGATTGAGTTTTTCCATCGCCCGGGTCATGCCGACGTAAGCCAGACGGCGCTCTTCCTCGAGGCCGTTGTCGTCCTCGACGGAGCGCTGGTGCGGAAACAATCCTTCTTCCAAGCCGACCATGAACACCAGCGGGAATTCCAGACCCTTGGCGGCATGCAGCGTCATGAGCTGGACTGAATCGTCCCATTCGCCGGCCTGGGCCTCGCCGGCTTCCAGCGAGGCATAGGCGAGGAACTGGGTGATCTCGTCCATGGTTTCGTCGTCGTCCGGCGTATACGCCCGGGCGGCAGACACCAGTTCGTCGAGGTTGTCCTTGCGGGCCTCGGCTTTTTCGTCGTTTCCCTTGCCGTGATGGCCTTTCAGATCGGTCACCGCGATCACATGCTCGGTGGCCTCGTGCAGGGCCATATCCTCGACCGAAGCATCCAGTTCGTCGATCAAGGCGATGAAGTTCATCACCGATTTGGCCGCGCGGGCCGCGAGACCATTCCCGGCCAGCTCGTAAGCGGCCTGCCATAGGTTCATCGCCGAGGCGCGCGCATGGGTGCGGATCTTGTCGACCGTGGTGTTGCCGATGCCGCGCGTAGGCGTGTTCACGATGCGCTCGAAAGCGGCATCATCGGAGCGGGACTGGATCAGGCGCAGATAGGCCAGTGCGTCCTTGATCTCGGCGCGTTCGAAGAATTTCTGCCCGCCATAGATGCGATACGGAATCTCGGCGGCGATCAGGCGCTCTTCCAGCACCCGCGACTGCGCGTTGGAGCGATACAGAATCGCCACGTCCGAACGTGCCCCGCCCTCGGCGATCCAGTTCTGAATACGGGTGACGACGTGCTGGGCCTCGTCGTATTCGTTATAGGCGGCGTAGACATCGATCGGCTCGCCCTCGGCGCCGGCCGTCCACAGCTCCTTGCCGAGCCGCGAGAGGTTGTGCCCGATCAGGCCGTTGGCCGCGGCCAGAATGGTGCCGGTGGAGCGATAGTTCTGCTCCAGCCGTACCGTCTGCGTGCCGGCAAAGTCGTCCTCGAAGCGCAGGATGTTGTCGACCCGCGCGCCGCGCCAGGAATAGATCGACTGGTCGTCGTCGCCGACGATGAATACCTTGCCGTGGGTGCCGGCCAGCAGCTTCACCCAGGCGTACTGCAGGGCATTGGTGTCCTGGAACTCGTCGACCATGAGATGGGTGAAGCGCCGACGGTAATGCGCCAGCAGCTCGGCGTTGTCGCGACAGGTTTCGTAGGCACGCAGCAGCAGTTCGGGAAAATCCACCAGCCCGGCCGCCTCGCGCGCGGATTCGTACGCGGTATAGACCCGAATCATCTGCGAGCGCGCATAGTCGCCGGTGTCGGCCAGATCGGCCGGGCGTTCGGCGTCTTCCTTGCAGCTGTTGATGAAGCCGGCCATCTGGCGCGGCGGCCAGCGCTGTTCGTCCATCTCCAGACCGCGCATCACGCGCTTGACCAAACGCAGTTGATCATCGGAATCGATGATCTGGAACGCCTGCGGCAGCTTCGCCTCCTTGTAATGCAAACGCAGCAGCCGGTGCGCGATGCCGTGGAAAGTGCCCACCCACATCGCACGCGCCGGCACGCGCAGCATCGGCTCCAGGCGCGCGCGCATTTCGCCGGCGGCCTTGTTGGTGAAGGTCACCGCCAGAATCGATTGCGGCGAGACGCCTTCGACGCCGATCAGCCAGGCGATACGATGAATCAGTACGCGGGTCTTGCCCGAGCCGGCGCCGGCCAGCACACGCATGTGCGTTGGCGGTGCACCGACCGCTTCGCGTTGGGCATCGTTGAGACCGTCGAGAATTGCGGATACGTCGTCCATCCGCGAATTGTAACCAAAGGTGGACATCGCAAGTTCAGCCAGCACTGGTAATCTCGACTGATCAAATCACCCAGCGCCCGTCCATGACCCGCTCGATGCATCGTCTGCTTGCGATCATTCTGTTTGCCGTTGCGCTGGCCGGCTGCGCTACGTCGCCGACCGGCCGCAGCCAGCTCAAGATGTTCAGCCCCCAGAAAATGGCGGCCATGGGCGACCAGAGCTATGCCCAGCTCAAGCAGAAGACCCCGATCGACCACAATGCAGCGGACAATCGCTTCGTCGAATGCGTGGCCCACGCGATCACCGCGGTGCCGGGCGTCGAACAGGCGGCGGACGGTTCGTGGCATGTCACGGTGTTCAAGTCCAAGCAGATCAACGCCTTCGCCCTGCCGGGCGGCAATATTGGCGTTTACTCCGGCCTGCTGCCGGTCACCAAGAACGGCGCCCAACTCGCCGCGGTGATCGGCCACGAAGTGGGCCACGTCCTGGCCGGGCATCCGAACGAGCGCATGTCGGAGCAATACGCCACTCAGGGCGGGCTGTCCGTACTCTCCGCGTTTCTCGGCGGCGGATCCAGCGGCGGTGGCCAGGCCATCATGTCGGCGCTCGGGGTCGGCGCTCAGGTAGGCATTCTGCTGCCGTTTTCGCGCGCTCAGGAAAGCGAGGCCGATCTTATCGGTCTGGAACTCATGGCGCGCGCCGGCTTCGATCCGCGCCAATCGGTTCAGTTATGGAAAAACATGACGGCCGCCAGCAACGGCCAGCAGCCCAATCCGTTTCTTTCGACCCATCCATCGAACAATAATCGTATTCAGGCGCTGGAAGCCCATATGAACAAGGCGATGCAGCTTTATCAGCAGGCCCCGCGGCATCCGAGCTGCCCGCATCCGTAGCAGGGGATTACGGCCGCAGCGAGCGCCGCTGATCGGCTTGACAAGCATGGGTATTGCGATGCACGGCAAACGCGGTAGACTTCGATTAAGGTGGCTGCGTGCCGCGTTCCGTTGGTCTTAGTTTAGGTGTCATTGACAAGTCCGTACGGTTTTTAAAGTAATGACACACGTTTGCTAGCTAGGATCAGTCGAGATGAATATTTACGTCGGCAACCTTTCGTGGAACTCCACGGACGACGACCTGCGCACTGCCTTCGAGGCGTTCGGGGAAGTCTCTTCCGCGAAGGTCATCATGGATCGTGAAACCGGGCGTTCGCGCGGTTTCGGATTCGTCGAAATGTCCGATGACAGCGCGGCTCGTGAGGCCATCGAGGGCATGAACGGTAAGGACCTTCAGGGTCGTACCCTACGTGTCAACGAAGCCCGCCCGCGCGACGATCGTCCGCGCGGCCCGCGTCGCTTCTAAAAACCCCAAAAAGAGCTGACTGTGGGGCGCCGGTCGATGGCCGGTGCCCGCAGCGGCATCGAGCCGGTCGTGTTCGCACGGCCGGCTTTTTTATGGCTCTTCGCATATTAGTGGGCCGATGCAAAACCGGATCATGGCCTCAGCTGGATGGTTAGCTGCGCTGCGGTGCCACGGTTTATGGAATACGCCAAGCCCTGATGCGCCTTGTCTGTATTCCCGTCCCGTTGTGCGGCGACGGCGAGGCCTGGTGTCGGCGGGTGTCCGGCGCACAGCGCCGGTGCGCCCAGCCTGTCTGAGCGCCGCCAAAGCGGCGTGCCATCGCTATTAACTAGTTGGGCGCATCCCGCCGGCACCACGCCTCGACGTGAACCGGCGAAGCCGGCGCCGCGCCGGGTGCTCTTCTCTTGGTTACATCTGCCGAGCAAGCAAGAGAAGTGACTCGCGCTGCAGCGCGAAACCAGAGGCCGGCGAAGACCCGCAGGCTAGACTGTTCGAGTGCGAGGTCGGCGGTGCTTGCCCAGTGCATGGCTTAGTCGTATCTACCCATGCCTAAATTCCCGGGACTCGTCGGAATCATGGCCCCGCTAATCCGCGATGAACTTTTTCATGCGCGCGACGGCCGAGCCGCGTACGGCCTCAATCTTTTGCCGTGAATACGGCAGCCGGGAAATGCAGCGTTGTATACGGCAAATGCACGCGGCGCATGACGACCCAGGCAAACAGCAACGGGTTGACGTCGTAGATCGACTTCAGCGGCGCGACATCGGTCTTCGCGATAAATCCGGAACGCGCCAGGCTCTGCAGATCGATGGCATCGGCGCGTGCCACGGCCGGGTAGTCACTGCCATAGCGCAGATGGCTGAAGAACTGGGGGTGCTGCAGTAACGGCTCCAGCTCGGTATCCGGCCGATCGCCACTCAACAGGCCAGCCAGGCTGATCGTGATCGCCGGCTTGGCATCGCCATGATGACGCAGGAGCGCGAACAGGGCCGGCATGAGCTGCTGCCCGTGCGCTCCGGTCGCGCCCCCGAGTCGAATCCGCACCGGCACACCCGCATCCAGCGCGGCCTTCAACCGCGCCGGTGCCACCCAGGCCGGATCGTGGTCAGCGCGTTGTAGTTGGCCCACGGCGACGTCCAGGCGCATGTGATGGGCGGCCATGACCTTGTACGCCGCCTTGGCGGCGGCACCGTCGAGGTCGATCTGCTGGGCGACCGGCCACCAGCGCACATCCTGCACGCCGGCCTTGGCCCAACGCGTCAGCGCTGCCTCGGCATTGGGCTGACGCGGATGAATCGACACCTCGGCCGTCAGCGCTTTCGGCGCCTGTTTCGCCAGCCAGGCGACATAACGATTCGAGACCACGGGCGCGGGTTGATCGTCCAACGGCGCGCCGTGCGGACCGAACACGCCGGCCCGACCCGAGATTTCGGCGCGATACGGCCCCGGCATGGCGCGGATCTGGCGCAGCAGGCGCGAGATATACTCTGCGTCGGCCGTTTTGGCATTCCGGATACCCGCCGCCCGATCTCGCAACAGCTGCCTCAGCCAGGTGCTGACGGCCGGCACGCCATGACCACGCTCGTGGCTATCGTTGGAGAAATCCGGCCCCGAGAGTTGTCCGCGCGAGATGATGCCGACGCCATGATCCACCACCGCGTGATCGTGCAAGCCGGCGAACGCCTGCTTGATCAAGCGTTGGGAGGCTTCCGGCAACACCCAGGCTGCGTCTTCCGGCGCATGCGTCCAGCCGGCGCCATGCCGCGCCAGCCAACGCGGCCACAGCAGCACGAACAACAACACCAGCACCAGCGCCGCCACCACAAGCACGATCGCGCCCGCGGTTCGTCGTCGCATCGTCAATCGGCGCATGCGCACGGGCCGGGCGGTTAAGCCACCGCAGCGTCGTCGATCGACTCGGCGTGATGACAGGCCACGAGGCCGCCCTCCAGTCGACGCGGTTCCGGCACGGCCTCGGCACAATCGGCCCGAGCCCAGGGGCAACGGGTCCGGAACACGCAGCCGGACGGCGGATTGGCCGGCGACGGCAGATCACCCGGCAAACGGATACGCCGGCGGGCGCGCTCGGCGGCCAAGTCCGGGCGCGGCACGGCCGACAGCAATGCTTTCGTGTAAGGATGACGCGGCGCGTCGAACAGCTGAGCGGCCGGCGCCTGCTCCATCAAGCGGCCGAGATACATCACGCGGACGTCGTCGCTGATCTGGCGCACCACGGCCAGATCGTGTGCGATGAACAGCATGGCGACCTGGGTCTCGCGCTGCAGCTCCATGAGCAGCTCGACGATGCGCGCCTGGATCGAGACATCCAGCGCGGAGACCGGCTCGTCGCAGATCAATACCTTGGGCCGGACCACCAGCGCCCGGGCAATGCCGATGCGCTGGCACTGGCCGCCGGAGAATTCGTGCGGATAGCGGTTGAGATGCGCCTGGGCGAGCCCCACCCGATCCAGCATGTCGGCCACCCGCTTGCGGCGCTCGGCGCGTGACAGATCCCGGTGCAGATGATGCAGCGGCTCGGCCACGATCTGACCCACCGTCATGCGCGGGTCGAGGCTGGCCAGCGGATCCTGGAAGATCATCTGCACTTCGCGGCGCAGCGCGCGCCAGTCACGGGTGGAGCCGCGCGTGATGTCGCGGTCGCCCAGATGCAGGCGGCCGGCCGTGATGGGAGCCAGACCGGTGAGCGCGCGCGCCAGCGTCGACTTGCCGCAGCCCGACTCGCCCACCAGCCCCAGCGTGTGACCCGCCGACAGCGCCAGACTGGCCCCGTCGACGGCCCGCAGCACCGGCGCCGTCTGCCAGGGCCAGTCCGCACGCAGCGGAAAATGGACCTTGATATCGTCGGCAGACAGGACCGGTGGACTCGACATGGGCAGGGGCCTCGCGAATGACGGCAGACATCGAATGGTACGCTGGCTCCGCACCCCCGACCCTGGAGCGGCTCGGCGCGAAACGGAACACGACTTGCGTACCGATACGGGTGGCTCACCATACAAGAACCGGGCCAGAGCGTCGCTTGTACCATCAGCGGAGTTCGATCGGGGACCAACCACAGGAGTCGAGGGCATGAGCCGCGCGGCAGCGCCGAGTGATCTATCCGTTCTGAGCTTCAACATGCAGGTCGGCGTCGGGACCAAACGCTATCGCGAGTACGTGACGCGCGGCTGGCGTCATGTGCTGCCCAGCCAGGGCGTGCGCGACAACCTGTCGCGTATCGCCGATCTGCTCGGCGCGCACGACATCATCGGCCTGCAGGAGATCGATGCCGGCAGCCGCCGCAGCCGTTACCAGAACCAAATCCAGTCGCTGGCCGAACAGGCCGGCTTCGCCTACTGGCGGGTTCAGGTCAATCGTGACCTGGGCCGCGTCGCCCAGCATGGTCTGGGCCTGATCAGCCGCTACCAGCCATTCTCGGTGACCGAGCATAAGCTGCCCGGCCGACTGCCGGGCCGGGGCGCCCTGGTGGCCCGCTTCGGCTCGCCGGCGCATGCCCTGACCGTGGTCGTGACCCATTTGTCGCTGGGCGCTGGCAGCCGCACCCAGCAGCTGGCCGCGATCTGCGAGATGGTCGCCGACGACGAACACGTCATCGTGATGGGCGACACCAACTGCAGCGCCCACGACCTGTTGGCCGACCCGGCCCTGGCCGCCAGTGGTTTGCGCGTCTACGACCGGCTGCTCCCCACGTTTCCGAGCTGGCGCCCGCGCCGTGGCATCGATCATATCCTGACCTCGGCCTCCCTGCCGGTGCATCGGGCCGGCGTGATCGAGACCATGCTGTCCGATCATCGCCCGGTCGAGATGCAGATCGGCTTGCCCCGCGAACTTGGCCAGGCTCTAGCCCGGCGGGATTCGGCGGCTACTGGCTAAACGCCCATTACAGAACTTGAAGACGGTCGGGTCACGCAGGTCGGACCAACGACGCGTAATCTGACGTCGATACCAATAGGCGATGAGCGGCCTGATCCGCTATGTCGGCTTACGGCCTTCGGCCTGATATGGATTGACCTGTCAACTACGACTTATGACTTATTCATAATCGATGCGCTGGCG
>NZ_APNK01000052.1 GCF_000732535.1 Salinisphaera hydrothermalis C41B8 | reverse complement strand
ACTTCTTCCTCAAAATCAAAGCCGCGTTTCCCGGTAAAGTGCGATGAACCTAAAAAAAGCCGGAGCCCGAGATACGGGCTCCGGCTTCGGCAGCCGGCACGGAGCCGACCGCGAGTTCAGCCGATGATCAGCTGCCGAACTTCTTCTTGACCGCGGCCAGCGCGTCACCCGAGCCGTCGGCGGTCTTCACGCCATCCATCCACTTGGCGACTTCGTCCATATTGGCCTTGATCCATTGATCAGCGACCTTGTCGGCGGCCTGATGCTTGTAGCCATACTTGTAGATCCAGCCGCTCTGGATCTTGGACGGCACCACCATCTGCTTGAGGAAACGCGTCACGTTCGGGTTGTTCTTTTCGAACGCCGGGTTGATGGCGGTGTAGACCGCGGAGCCGCCGCCCCAGATCTCTTTCGGGTCCTTCAAGTACTTGAGGTGGTACTTGATGTTCATCCAGTGCGGCTTCCAGCCCAGGAAGACGATCCACTGTTTCTTGTCGATCTTGCGGCCGGCCTCGGTCAGCATGACCGCGGTCGACGACGGGCGCAGGTTCCAGCTGCCGAGGTTATAGGTATTGTTCTTGATCGCATCGAGCATGATCTGGTTGCCGTCGTTGCCGGCCTCGATACCGTAGATGCGATGATCGAACTTGGCGGCATGCTTGTTCAGATCGGCGATGCTGTGCACGCCGGCGTTCCAGACATAGTCCGGCACCACCAGGTCATACTTGGCATCGGGCACGTTCTTGACCAGCAGATTGATCTTGCCGGACTTGACCATCGGCTCGACGGTCGATTTCTGGGTCGGCATCCAGATGCCCATATCGGCATCGATATCGCCGCGCGCCACGCCCTGGAGTGCAATGGTCCAGCTGGCATTGGTCACTTTCGTGTCGTAGCCGATGGCTTCGAGGAGCTTCTGAGCCACGGTGGTCTTGACCGTCACGCCCGGCCAGGGCGCGGCCCCGAACTTCACGGTCTCAGCCTGGGCGTTGGCCGCGATACCAGTGGCCGCCGCCAGCACAACAGCCGCAGCGCCCAGACGCGCGGCCCACGATTGCAATCGTTTCATTGTCGTCCCTCTTTAAAATCAGCACCGTGCGGCGCAGCCCGGAACGGTCCGCGAGCCGGCACGATCCTCGCATGATAACACCGGTTACGGCGTCACCCTCCGAGCACGCGCAGCAGCCATAGCCAGCCCGCCAGGGCGCTGAGGCTGATCAAGAGAACGGGCACGGTCAGCACGAAGCCGATCCGGCAATACTGGGACCAGCTTATCGACAGGCCACGGCGCTCCAGCACGTGCAGCCACAGCAGCGTCGCCAGACTGCCGATGGGCGTGAGCTTGGGCCCGAGATCCACGCCCACAACGTTGGCGTAGACCATGGCCTCGTGCATCAAACCGCTGGCATGGGCTGCCTGGGTGGCGAGCGCGACCACCAGCACGGTCGGCAGATTGTTCATGACCGCCGATAGCACCGCAGACAGCACGCCAGTGGCCACGCTCGCGAGCCAGACGTTGGTCGCGGCGAGATACTGGAGGCCCTGGGCGAGCCAATCGGTCAGGCCGGTATTGACCAACCCGAACACCACGATATACATGCCCAGCGAGAACACCACGATCTGCCACGGGGCTTGCAGCAACACGCGCCGATGATGAATCGCCGGGCTGCGGGCGGCCACGGCCAGCAACAGCACGGCCGCCGCGATCGCGATCACACAGACCGGCAGGCCGAACCAGTCGGCCGCGACCAGACCCGCCAACAGCACGCCCAGCACCCACCAGCCGGCCATGAAAACCGCGCGATCGGCGATCGCCTCGCGCGGATCGGACAGCGCGTGCTCGGCCTCGTAGGTGGCGGGCACGTCGCGCCGGAAGAACCACAGCACCACGGCGATCGAGGCGCCGATGGCAACGAGATCCACCGGCACCATCACCAGCGCGTAACGCCCCACGCCAAGGCCGAACATATCGGCCACGATGATATTGGTGAGATTGGAGATCACCAGCGGCAAGCTGGCCGTATCGGCGATGAATCCCGCCGCCATCACGAACGCCAGCGTCGTCCCGGAAGAGAAACCCAGGGCGACCAGCATTTCGAACACGATCGGGGTCAGAATCAGCGCGGCGCCGTCGTTGGCGAACACGGCCGCCACCAGTGCGCCCAGCAGCATGACGAGCACCAGCAAACGGCGCCCGCGACCGGCGCCGGCCCGGCCGACGTGCAACGCCGCCCAGCGGAACCAGCCGGCCTCGTCGAGCAACAGGCTGATGATGATGATGGCGACGAAGGTCAGCGTCGCGTTCCAGACAATGCCCCAGACGGTGGCGACGTCGTCCAGCGACACCACGCCGGCCGCCAGGGCAACCAGCGCGCCGGCGGTGGCACTCCAGCCAATGCCCAGCCCGCGCGGCTGGACGATCACCAGCGCGAGCGTCGCAACGAATATGGCGAGGGCGATGAACGTCATGCCGCGACCGGTGCGCCGCGCGAGTGCCCGACTGTCGCACACAGATACCGGGGGTTTTGCCCACCACGAGTCATCGCGATCTTCCAGCTTCCGGACGGAACGAGTGCCGGATTATAGCCGAGCGACCTGCCAGATTAGATCTTCGACCAGATCGGCGCCAGCACCAACGCCAGCGTGATCAGCGCAAGCAGGATCGTGCCCCCCGCCAGCAGACCGAGAGAAGTCCAGTCGGCCAACGGCTCGGGCAACGGGCGACATTCGAGTACGCGGCGGCGCCGACGCGATGTGATCAACGTGAATACAAGCAGCGTGACCGCCAGTCCGGCCGCAGTGAGATGGAGCCACAACGGGGCCGACATTTCATGTCGGAACAGGAGCAGCACCCCATTGGCCGCGAACGCGAGCGAGGTTCGCGCCCAGGCCAGGTCGGTACGCTCGGCCTGCAGCCCGGGGCGACCGGGAATCAGCCGCTCAGACACTGGTTTTCACCCCATAGATGAGCACCAGAAGCGTGACAATCAGGCCGACGACGATCACGCCCAGTGCCAGCAACCAGGGCATCAGCGTAGACGGCAGCGGTGCATCGAAGCGCATCGCTTTCTGGCTGGCATGCCAGCGCAGCGCGCTGCCCGCCACCACCGCCATGCTCACGATCGCGAGCACCGCGGCGATCGCCTGTCGCCCTTCCGGAATACCGAGGTCCGGCACCAGCTGCACGATCACCACCGACCCGGCCAGAAGAGCCAGCGCGGTCCGGATCCAGGCCAGGAACGTGCGTTCGTTGGCCAGCGTGAAGCGATAGTCCGGTTCGTGTTCTTCGGACGTCTTGTGGGATCGGTCGTCTTGCTCGCTCATCGGTTGTCAGTATCGGGGTTGTTGGAATCAAAAAACAGGGTGTAAAAGCCGGGCGCGTTCAATGCGCGCCGGATGACACGCGTCGGGCCGAAGCGACGCGGGCCAGATCGTCCAGCGCCTCAGCGGTGGCGTGCGCACGGTCCGCCCAGAATTGGCCGACGACGCCCAGAGACTCGATCTCGGCCATCCGCGCGATCGCCTGATCGCGCGCCTCGGCGGCCAGCCAGTCGAGCGTCGCCGGCGCATCCTGGGTGACCAGCTGGCCAAGCGCGAAGGCCCGGCTGTTCTGGATCAGTCCGGCCTCGAGCGCGATCACCGCACGGGTGAGATCGACTCGGGTCAACACGATACCGCTGGCGGCCGGCACCAGCAGCGCGCGTACCGCGGCATCCACCGATTCGGCGTGCGCCAGATCGAGGGCCGGCGGCGCCATGCGAAGCTGAAGCGGCAGTAGATCGGGCGGCGCGACGGCCTGCGTTTCGGCCAGCAGTACGTCGCGCATGAGCGTCGCCCAGCCATCGTACGGCGCCGGCGCGCTGCGATTGACGGCATCCAGATACGGCATGACCCAAGACAGCAGATGTTCCCAGAGCATGGCCGCGCGCGCGTGCGCCGCGCGGGCATCGCTCGCCGCGCGTTCGACCAGTTCCGCGTAATCGGCCAGCAGCGCCGGGAGCACATCCGGCGGCGCCGTCTCGACCTCGGCGCCGAGCAGTGCCCGAAAATCGGCCACCCGCGCCGCTGCGGCCCCGCCGATCTGGCCGCCCTCCCCCAGCATCGTGGAAGCGAACGGCGGGCATTGCTCGATAAAAGCCATGGTATGGGCGACCTGCCAATCCGCGGCCGTGGCCGGCGCCGCCAGCCCCAGCGCGCGGGCATAGTCAGCATGAGCCGACGACGGCGACTCGGCAATGGCGGCCAGCAGTCGCAACAGATCCGCAGAGGCCGTCGCGCTCATGACGACACGCTATCCGGCAGTTTGCAGGCTTCGGCGGTCGGCTTGAGCGGGCGCAGCAGCCAGCCCGGGCGCCGCGTGCCATCCGGCGAGACCCGGTCCGCCGGGCGCGTCATGGCCAGCCATTCGCGGTAGACGGCATCGGATTTTTCCAGATCGACATGGATCTGGCCGGGCACGTCGCCGGGTTCGGCCGGGCGGACCCGTACGGCCTGGTGCCAGCAGTGCTGGCCCGAGACCGGGTCCGGATGCACGCCGAAGGTGAGGTTCTGGTGCACGCCGACCGCCGTCCACCACACGCGTTTGGCGTCCGGGCCGGACTGCGGAGCCAGCGGCTGCTTGTGCTCGACCGGCCGGAGCGACCAGTGGCCGCCGTCGTGCGCCAGCGTGGTTTCCATCGTCCGCTGGTGGTGATCGGTGCTGCCGGTGAACTGCCAACGGCCCATGTGATGACTGCAGGCGACCACGCCGGGGCGGATGCCCTGGGTGACCCAGGCTTCGGCCACGAAGAATCCGAGCTCGGTCTCGACACGAATCCGCTGGCCGTCGGCAATGCCTTTGTGCTCCGCATCCTGCGGATGAATCCATACCGGGTTGTTATGCGCCAGTTCGCTCAGCCATTTCGCGTTCGCGCCGCGGGTATGGATCTGGGTCGGCAGACGAAAGGTCGGGATCAGCGGCATCTGGTCCGCGGCAAGCTTGTCGCGGTGGATATGGCTCTTGATATAAGTCGGCAGCGCCACCTCCGGCCAGCCCCACTGCGCGAGTGTCGAGGAATAGAACTCGAGCCGCCCGCTTGGCGTCGGAAAGCCGGCGCGAACCGTGCCGTCGATCGCTACGCCCGCCGGGCGACGCCCCTCGGCGTCCGGTTCCGGATTGGGCGTGGGTGCGCCGTTGACCTGGGGCGGTGCCGCCGCCCGGGTATAGACCCGGCCGTGCGGGTCGACATGCTCGTCTTCGAGCTGTTCGGGCGGAATCTCGTTTTCGTACAGGGCTTCGCCCACCGCACCGATCGAGACATTACCGTAGCGGCGCATATAAGCCAGCGGCGTCACGCCCTCGGCCTCGGCTTTGTCCGGCAGGCCGGGGATCGAATGGTCGAAGATCCAGCCGTAGTATTCATCCAGCGAGAGGCGCTCGCCGGGCGTGCTCATCGACTCGACGTGCTGGCGGATGCCGAGTGAGCCGTCGGGGTCGATCCGCCAGGTCAACTCCAGCCAGAATTCGTTTTCTTCCCAGACTTCGCCGGGATTAACCTCACGCGTGTCGGTAATCGTTTCGCCGAGGCGCTCGCGGGCCGCGCGTGCCACGGGTTGACGGAAGGTCACCCAGTTCTCGTTGTGGGTCTCGGTCGAGACCAGATCGTGGCGTTCCGAGGAATGGCCCATCGGCAGAACGAAATCCGCGAAATAGGCGGTCTCGTTCCAGGTCGGCGTAAGCGCGGCATGCAGGCCGATCTTCGACTCGTCGGACAGCATCTCGACCCAGTCGAAGCCGCCGGGATTGGTCCAGACCGGGTTGTATACACGGGTGAAATACGTATCGAGCGTGCCACGGCCTTCCTTGAGGAAATGCGGCAACAGGAACGACATCTCGTTCATCCCGAGCGGATATTCCAGCGGGAAGGTCAGGTCGTTCCAGTGCTCCGGATGGCCGGCGTTGATGGGCCGCTTGCCGACGAACTTTGTCCAGCCGTTGGGATAAGTCGAGCCTTCCACGCCGATCGCGCCCAGCAGCGCATTGAGCAGAAACAGAGTGCGCGAGACCTGCCAGCCGCCGAGATTACCGGCCGCCGCCGACCGCCAGTTCTGGGTACAGAGCTTGGTGCCCGCCCCGGCGATGGTCTCGGCGACCGCTTCGATCTGGGCGACCGGCACTTGCGATTCGGCCGCCGCGTACTCGAAGGTGTAGTCGGCATAGAGCTCGCCAAGCACTTTTTCGAAAGCCTCGAAGGTCGCCGGCTCGTCCGGCCGCTCGGCGGTCATGTACTCGTGCCAGTTCCACCAACGACGCACGAATTCGCGGTTATAGCGTTTCATCTCGATCAGGTGACGGGCCACGGCGAGGAAGATCGCCGGCTCGCTACCCGGATACGGCGAAACCCAGTGGTCGGCATGGGTGGACGTGTTGGACATGCGCACATCGACCACGATCAGACGCGCGCCGCGTTTCTTGGCCTCCATGATGCGCTGGGCATGCGGGTTGAAATAGTGCCCGGCTTCCAGATGCGAGCTGGTCAGCAGGATCACTTCGGCATTGGCGAAGTCGTTGCTCGGCCGGTCATAGCCCATCCAGTACTGAATACCGGCCCGCCCGCTCGACGAACAGATGTTCGTATGCGAGTTGTGTCCGTCCACGCCCCAGGCTTTGAGGATGTCTTCGGTGAAGCCGTCCTCACCCGGCCGGCCGACGTGGTACATGATCTCGCGGTGGCGTTTTTCGACGATCGCCTTGCGGATGCGCTCGGCGAGCGTGTCGAGGACTTCGTCCCAGCTGACCCGCGTCCACTGGCCCTCGCCACGGGCCCCGGCCCGCTTCAGCGGATACAGGATGCGATCGGGGTCGGTGACCTGGTTGATCGTGGCCGGGCCCTTGGCGCAGTTACGGCCGCGCGAACCCGCATGTTCCGGATTACCCTCGAACTTGCGCACTTCCAGAGTCTCGCGGTCGACGTAGGCCAGAAGACCACAGGCCGACTCGCAATTAAAGCAGGTGGTCGGCACCAGCATGTAATGCTTTTCCTGTCGCTTGCCGGTGCCGGCCACGGGTTCCAGCGCGATCCAGTCGTCCCAGTGTTCCTTGGGCGGAAAGCTTGCGAGATCGATGCGGCTCGCGCCCGGGTAGAACGTCTTGCCTTGCGATTCGGTTTCGCTCTTGAACGCCGAGACACGGGCATTGAGGGCCGCGATCCAGTTCTTGGGTTTCATCGTGGATTCTCCAGGCATCCGCGCGCCACGATGCGCGGGCGGCGCATCAAGGAAATTCGTCCGCAGATCAGCGCAGAGTCACGCAGATCGAAAAGACAATTTTCGGGTGGCGGCGTACTACGGCGCAGGTCATCACGGCCGCCAAGATTTTCAGCCACGCGGAATGAAAGACATCGCGTTTCTTTATCTGCGTCCATCTGTGTGTATCTGCGGACGAAAATGCCTTCGGAATCCCACTCCCGCAGCGTGTAACGCTCACTCAGGCACAGAGGGCCACGAGTCGGCGATCGTGGTTTTTTAATATCGGCGTCGATCGGCGTTGGTCTGCGGATCAATAGGCTTCGCGAACGCATCTCGTGCCCCTCAAGCCAGCGGCACGGCCTGGCCGCCCTGCACGAAGGCATGCTCGTAGGCCAGCGGCCCGAGGAAGGCGAACAGGCAGACCCAGACGCCGAGCCAAGGGGCGAGCAGGCCGATCGCCGACAGGGCCACGCCGGCGGCGAAGAACTTCTTGAAGCGCCCGCGGGTCATTTCGTAATGGGCCACACGCGCATGCTCGCTGGGGCTGGGCGCGGTGAATTCAGCGCCGACGAACACGAGATGAACCAACGTCGCCGCGCCGGTCATCCACAGCACGCATTGTGTGGTCTGCGGAGCGAAGATGATGGCGAACGGCACCACGACCGCCGAACCGGCGGCCATTGCCTGGGTGAGCAGATGCGGCGCCAGCAGCGGGTTCTGCCACAGATCGCGGGCTTTGGCCTGACCGAACAGGAAGGCGGTGTAGATGGAGCTGAGCACGGCCAGAATTGCGCCGGGTGCCATCAACCAAACCGATACCCAGGTCGCGCCCATGATGCTGGAGACGAAATGCGCCAGCAGCAGCGCGCTGTAGGCGACCAGGATCACCCCGCCCTTGACCAGCCAGCTTTCCCAGCGCCCGCGCCAGAAGATCAACCAGAACCGGAACGGATGCGACAGATCCGCGACCAACAGCAGACAGGTCACGGCCACGAAGAAACCGCCGCCGATGGGCGCCACCCAGCGCCACAGTGGATTGTCCGGGCTCATAAACCCGGTAGCGACCAGCAGCATCGCCATCAGATAAATGCCGCTGCCGATATTCTTGGTCCAGGTATAGGCCGATACACGCCAATCCCAGGGGCTGCGATGGGTCTGGTCGTAGGACAACTTTGTGGCAGCGGCTGAGTTGCCGCCCAGCGGATTGCCCGACGGCACGATGTTGTCGAAGAACCCGCCGCTGCCTTTGGCCTGTTGGGCCCAGGCGAAGTCGCCACCGGCCGGGCGTTCGGCGGCCAACGGATCGAGGGTGGCCTGATGAGCCCCCTTGTAGAACATCTTGGGGCGGGTGTTCTTTTCCGGTTTGCGTACCGACACCGGCTCGCGATTGACCGCTTGAGCCACACGCGAGTTCGGATCGTTGAGATCACCGACGAAAATCGATTGCGTGGGGCAGACCGTTACACAGGCCGGCTCCAGGCCGGAATCGATCCGATGCGAGCAGAAATTGCACTTCTCGGCCGAATGATCTTCGGGATTGATGAAGATTGCGTCGTACGGGCAGGCCGCGATACACGCCTTGCAGCCGATGCAGATGTCCTTGTTGAAATCGACGATGCCGTCAGCGCGCTTGTGCATCGCTCCGGTCGGGCAGGCCGAGGCACAGGGGGCATCGGTGCATTGATTACACCGCGTGACCTGGAACGCGCGGCGGGCATCCGGAAATTCGCCGACATCGACCGATTTCACATAGGTTCGGGATACGCCGACCGGTACGCCGTTTTCAGACTTGCAAGCGGTGGTGCAGGCATGACAACCGATGCAGGTGGTCTGGTCGATCACCTTGGCCCAACGCGGCAGGTCGGGCTCGGCTGGCCTGGCAGCATTCGACATGGCGGCTCTCGTTATTCGATTCAGATATGACCTTATAGCTCATTAACGAATCTACCTTGTGGAGAGCTTGCCTTGAATTGCTTATTCGGAAACTATTCCATGCCTTTTATGCATACCGGAGGCACAATCAAGATGCGCCTGCATCACACGCCGCGCATCGCCGCGTCGATAAACGCCTCGGCTACCGGAGGCAAATACGCGTTCCGACGCGTAATCAGGCGCAATTCACGGGTTATTTGCAGCGATTGAGCCCCGAAAATACGAAGCTGGCCGCGCTCGAGTTCGCCGGTGATCGCAATACGCGGTAGCCAGGCTACGCCGCCGCCGTGAATCACGGCCTGTTTCAGGGCCTCGGTGTTACTGAACTCCATGACCGGCGCCTGAGCCATGGGTGTGGTCGCGATCCGCTCGTCGATCAGTTCCCGTGTGCCAGAACCCGGTTCGCGCAATAACAGCGGCAGGTCCGCGTGCGTGCGGCCGTCCGGGAGAGCGGCGGCAACCACGGGCACGATGACATCGGTTCGAAACAGCGCCGCCGTCAGCCCGTCGACATGTAGCGGGCCTTCAATGAATCCAACCAGATAGCGCATGTCCGCCACACCTTCGGCAACGTGTTGCGTATTGTCGACATGCAGCGCGATATCGACTTCCGGCTGGTCGCGCCGGAAGCTTGCCAATATCGCGGGCAGAACGTAGGTCCCGACGGTATTGCTTGCCCCAATCGCGAGACGCCCTCGGCGTGCGCTCGCTGCCGCGCTCATGGCCGCGCTCGCCTCGGCTTCGATGGCGAACAGTCGGTCCGCGTAACCGGCCAGCAGACGCCCGGGTTCGGTCAGCCTCATCCCCCGCGGGTGGCGGTCGAACAGACGCACTCCCAGACGCTGCTCGAAAGCGCGCAACTCGCGCGACAACGCCGGTTGCGTAACGTGCAGCTCCTGACCGGCTCGCGACAAACTGCCCAAACGCGCCACGGCGTGAAAAACCGCAAGGTGACGCAGGTTCATCATGTCGATCGCGCCGCAACGAGTAGGCGGGCGTGAACAATTCGTTGGCGTGTTTCGGACATGAGTGGGCTATATTAACGACAAATTCGTCGATTGCGGCACGAGGGGTGTACGGAATCCGGCTCGCAGCGCGTACGGGCGATGGGATGAATTTCTCGTTTGTTACCCCGTCCGGCGTATCGAACGATGCCCGGTCGTTGGCGAGACCGAACCGGTGCGCAGCGAACCAACGACCGGGCACGACCGATCGTTCGTATCGCCGGATCGCTGCAACTCTCTGCTTTAGTTTATAAAAACAGTACGCCGCCAGGCATGGCCCGGCGCTACGAGATGGACGCATGGCGCGATCTGATGCAACATGAACACGCCGCGCATCCGACTATCGTCGTAGTTGCGTACAGTGCGCATGCATGAGACGTGTGCCAGGACACTGTGCACATCCAAATGCTGCGTCGACGATGTAGTGCATATCGTATTCTGTCTTGACGGATACGCCGTACTGCACGGTCGCCGCCCATCCAGTGGAACTGATCGCTCATGAAAACAGTGAATTATCGCCGTGCGTTGAAGGCATGCCTTCTTCTGCTGATCCTGGTGCCCCTCGCCGGTTGCAGTTCCGATGACTGGCTCTGGATCCTGCATCCGAACGGTCCCATCGCCCAGTCGTCGGTTTACTACCTGATCGTCGATATTCTGTTGCTGGCGGTTGTGATCATACCGGCGACAGCCCTGGTCATCTGGGCGTTCTTCCGCTATCGCCAGGGCGGCCGCGGCCGCTACGACCCGACGTTCAACCATTCCTGGCTAGTGGAGATCGTGGTCTGGGGTGTTCCGCTGATGGTCGTGGGTGTGATGTCCTACTTCAGCTACCAGGGCATCCGCGCGGTGGAGCCCTACCACCCGACCTCGGTGCAACAGGCAGTCGATACCTCTGGGCATCAGCAGAAACCGCTCAAGATCGATGTCATCACCACCGACTGGCAATGGCTTTTCGTCTACCCCGAACAAGGCATCGCGGTCGCCAATCGTTTGATCGTCCCGACCAAGCGCAAGGTCGAGATGCGCCTGACGTCGGCCGGCGTCACCAACGACTTCTACGTGCTCAAGGTGATCAACCAGATCTACATCATGCCGGGCATGCGGACTAAACATAATTTCTATCTCGATCGGACCGGCGACTACCGCGGCTTTTCGACCGAGTTCAGCGGCCCTGGCTTTTCCTGGATGAACTACAAGATGAAAGCCGTTACGCCGCAGGCATTCGACCAGTGGGTGGCCAAGGCCAAGGCTTCGCCGCACCAGATGACGTGGTCGAAGTTCAAGCAATTCGCAAAGCCCACGGTCAACACCGGCAATACGTGGCGTCTGTATGGCCAGGTCGACCCGAACCTGTTCACGAAGGTCATCAAGGGTGTGAAGTCGGGCGAAATCGCCGACGTCAAGCCGATCTTCATGACCGAAGACATGCAGAGCGAAGAATTCAAGGCGCATGCCACCGGCACACCGAACCGAGGCAATAACTGATGTTTGTTGATTTACAAGGACCGTGGAACTGGTTCTGGGGCCGCCTGCCGCTGCTCCTGCAACTGCATTACAACAACCCGGTCATCGGCTTCGCATTCGTGCTGGCCGTCGGCGGTGGCCTTGTGGTTGTCGCAGCGCTGACTTACTTCAAGCTGTGGGGCTGGCTATGGCGTGAATGGCTGACCACCGTCGATCACAAGAAGATCGGCGTGATGTATATCATCGTCGGTCTGGTCATGCTGTTCCGCGGCTTCTTCGACGCCCTGATGATCCGCACCCAGCAGGCGGCCGCCGTCGGGCCGGACTCACCCGGCATATTGGGGGCCACCCACGGCTATCTGACGCCATATCACATGGATCAGGTGTTCACCGCCCACGGCACGATCATGATCCTGCTGGCGGTCACACCCATGCTGGTCGGGTTCATGAACCTGATCATGCCGATCCAGATCGGCGCCCGCGACATGGCGTACCCGTTCCTCAACGCGGTCGGCCTGTGGATGACCATCGTCGCAGTGGGTCTGGTCATGGCCTCGCTGTTCATCGGCGATTTCTCGCATGCCGGGTGGGTCGGTCTGACGCCCCTCACGCAGTTGGCCCATAGCCCGAGTGTGGGTGTCGACTACTGGATATGGGTGATACAAATCAGTTCGATCGGTACCACGGTGGGTGCCGTCAACCTGATTGCCACCATCCTGAAGATGCGCGCGCCGGGCATGACGCTGATGCGCATGCCGATCTTTACCTGGACCACGCTGGGCACGAACATCATCGGCCTGACGTCGTTCCCGGTGCTGACCATCGCGTTGTTGCTGCTCACGCTGGATCGCTACGTGGGCACGCATTTCTTCACCGCCGATGGCGGTGGCAACTTCATGATGTACACCAACCTGTTCTGGATCTGGGGCCACCCGGAGGTGTACTTCGTCGTGCTGCCGGCGTTCGGTTTCCTATCGGAGATCGTACCCACGTTCTCGGAAAAGCCGTTGTTCAACCATAACGCCATGATCGTGGCGACGATGGCGATCGCCGGCGTGTCCTGGGCCGTGTGGCTGCACCATTTCTTCATCATGGGTCAGGGACCGGTGGTGAATACCTTCTTCTCGATCGCCACCATGCTGGTGGGCATCCCGACCGGCGTGAAGGTATTCAACTGGGCCTTCACCATGATCAAGGGCCGCGTGCGCCTCGAGACCCCGATGCTCTGGGCGCTGGGTTCGATCCTGCTGCTGATCGGTGGCGGCGCCACCGGCATGATGCTCGCGATCCCGGCGATCAACTACGTTTCGCACAACAGCGTGTTCGTGGTCGCCCACTTCCACAACATGTTCCTGATCATTGCCTTCGCGCTGTTCGGCGCGGTTTCGTTCTGGTGGCCGAAGGTCTTCGGCTTCCACCTCGACGAGAAGCTCGGCAAGATCTTCTTCTGGTTGTTCTGGTCGGGCTCGGTGTTCGTGTTCGTGCCGATGTATGCCCTGGGCTTCCTTGGCATGACCCGACGCCTGGACTACATCGCGCACCCGGGCTGGTGGCCGTTGCTGTTGCTGGAAGTGTTCGGTATCGGCCTGTACGTGGCCTCGATCTTTGCCTTCCTCTTGCAGATCGTGGTGTCGATCCGCGACCGCAAGAAGAACGCCGTCGTCACCTCGGACGCCTGGCAAACGTCGCGCAATCTGGAATGGGCCACGCACTGCCCGCCGCCGTTCTACAACTTCGCGGCAACGCCGGTGGTGCACTCCATCGACGAATGGGCCTGGCGGCGTGAGCACGGCCTGACCTCGCTCAAGCCGGACCATTACGCCGATATCCACATGCCGAAGAACACCATGGTGCCCATCGTGCTGGCCTTCTTCACCGGCGTGTTCGGTTTCGCGGCCGTGTGGCGTGTCTGGTGGCTGGCCGGCTTCGCCCTGCTGGGCGTGATCGGCACGCTGATCTTCCGGATGTTCCAGAAGGATATCGACTACATTGTGCCGGCCTCGGAGGTCGAGCGTATCGAGACCGCGTATCTGGAGAAGATGGACGACCGGGCGCATGCCTCGATCCATCAGACCGGTGAGCACGGCTCGCCGGCCACCCAGCACTGATCGCGCAACCGGAGACAATCGTTATGTCACGACACGACAACAACCGATACCGCGATCGCAGCCCGGTGACTCTCTGGGCGCCGGATGCCGGGCACCCGGACGCGATCGGGCTGCGCTCGATCGGGTTCTGGCTCTACATGATGAGCGACGCCATGATCTTCGCCGCCCTGTTCGCGGCTCATGGGGTCTACACTCATGCCTACGGCACGAGCGACATCACGGCCAGCCAGGTCATCGATCCGGTCGAGGGTCTGCTGCCTACGCTGTTCCTGTTTACCAGCGTGCTGATGTACGGGCTGGCCAGCGTCGCGCTCAAGAACGACGACCGCGCCGGCGTCGTCCGCTGGATGGGCGCATCGCTCGGGCTCGGCGTGCTGTTCCTGCTGGTCGAAGTATGGGAATTCGCCGGCCTCGTGGGTGAAGGGGCCGTACCGCAGGCCAGCGCCTTTCTGTCGGACTTCTGGACCATCGTCTGGGTTCATGGTGGCCACGTGTTCGTGGGCCTGATCTGGATGGCCGCGATGCTGATCCAGATTTCGCGTGAAGGCTTCACGGAAACCGTCGTCGGACGCTTCATCAACCTGCGTATCTTCTGGTTCTTCCAGGCGGTGATCTGGGTCTGCGTCTATACCTACGTCTATCTCATGGGAGCGAGCTGATGGCACACGACGAACACAATCCGTTGACGCACCCCGAGGTCCGCAGTGCTAGCAGCGCGATGTATATCGCGGCCTTCGTGCTGGGCATCGTAGCAATGGGCATCGCCTGCCTGGTCACGGTCGGCTTCGATCTGTCCCAGAGCGATACGCTGACCTGGATCACGGTGCTGGCCGTGATTGCCGGGCTGGGTCAGCTTTTCCTGCTGTTCAAGCTGGACCTGTCCAAGACCATGATCTGGCACACGGTGTCGCTCGTACTTACCGTGCCCTTGTTCTTCATGGCGGTCGGCCTGACGATCTGGATGTTTCATTATCTGGCCCTGCGTACCATGGTCGGCGGCTAGCTCCGCACGCCGCCCACGAAAAAGCCCCGCTTCAGCGGGGCTTTTTTTATGCTCGGCTGCGCAGGCGATCGCAGCCGACTCTTCGCATCAAGTCAGGCTGGAGCTTAGCTTGCGCGCGCCGCCTTGAGCTCCCGCCGGCGGGCATGCAGCACCGGCTCGGTGTAGCCCGACGGCTGTTCGCGGCCCTTGAACACCAGATCGCAGGCCGCCTGGAAGGCGATCGACGCGTCGAAGTCGGCCGACATCGGCGTGTAGTTCGGGTCGCCCTCGTTCTGGCGGTCGACCACCTTGGCCATGCGCATCAACGTCTCGCGCACGTCGTTTTCGTTGGTGATGCCGTGATGCAGCCAGTTGGCGATGTGCTGCGACGAGATCCGACAGGTGGCCCGGTCTTCCATGAGCGCGGTGTCGGTGATGTCCGGCACCTTGGAGCAGCCCACGCCCTGGTCGACCCAGCGCACGACGTAGCCGAGGA
>NZ_APNK01000051.1 GCF_000732535.1 Salinisphaera hydrothermalis C41B8 | reverse complement strand
TCGTGAAGGCGGCCGCACGGTGGGTGCGGGCGTCGTGACCAAGATTACGGCCTGAGGCATTTGCTCTAGGCTGTAGCCCATCGGCCCGCGGCGTGATGCGTCGCGGGCCGATTGGGCTTCAAGGTCTGGTATGATAGATACGCGAGTTGCCAAGCCCGCGATCTGTGGTACCATCCGCGATCTTTTTCGCGGAAAAGAAAAAGTTTGCGTCTAGGTCAGTAGCTCAATTGGCAGAGCAGCGGTCTCCAAAACCGCAGGTTGGGGGTTCGAGTCCCTCCTGGCCTGCCACTTTTAGACGCGTGGTTTTTCGTTTTCGGTCGAGTAGTCGATGGCAGCTCAAGAACAACGTACGGCCAGCGCCCTAGATACGGCGCTGCTATGGCTGGCCATAGTGGTGCTGATCGTCAGCATCGCGGGCTACTACTATTTCACTGCATACACCGACGTCATTCGCGTGCTCGGCATGCTGGCCGGTGTCGTGGTGGCGGCGCTGATCGCCTTTCAGTCCGCGCTCGGCAAGACCGCTTGGTCCTATGTGCAGGGTTCGCGAACCGAGTTGCGTCGCATGGTATGGCCGACGCGACGGGAAACCATGCAGACCACGCTGCTCGTCGTGGTTTTTGTCCTGATCCTTGCGGCGTTCATTTGGGCGCTGGATATCGTCCTCGGTTACGCCGTCACGTTGCTGACCGGTCGCGCCTGAGCGCGGAGCTGTTCTTATGGCCAAGCACTGGTACGTCGTACAAGCCTTTTCGCAATACGAAAAGAAAGTGCGCGATTCCCTCAAGGACTACATCGCACGCAACGGCATGGAGGATTACTTCGGCGAGGTTCTCGTGCCGACCGAGGAAGTCGTGGAAGTGCGCGACGGCCAGCGTCGGACCACCGAGCGCAAGTTCTTCCCGGGCTATGTGCTGGTGCACATGGAAATGAACGACGATACCTGGCATCTCGTGAAGAGCGTGCCGCGGGTGTTGGGGTTCATTGGTGGCACCGCCGATCGGCCGGCGCCGATTTCCGATGCCGAGGCGGATCAGATTCTCAACCGGGTTGAAGAGTCGGTCGACAAGCCGCGGCCAAAGACGGTGTTCGAGCCGGGTCAGGAAGTGCGGGTCATCGACGGTCCGTTCGCGGACTTCAACGGCGTGGTCGAGGAAGTCAATTACGAAAAGAACCGCCTGCGCGTCGCGGTCACCATCTTCGGTCGCTCGACGCCGGTGGATCTGGAATTCGATCAGGTCGAGAAGACCTGATCCGGTCGCGCTGCCGCATAGCGTAAAGACAGGGAGCCCGGGCCGGTCCCGTGGCGCGAGTACCTGAAAAGGAGTAGGTAATGGCTAAGAAAGTCACCGGATATATCAAGCTGCAGATTCCGGCCGGCAAGGCGAATCCGAGCCCGCCCGTGGGGCCGGCGCTGGGTCAGCACGGCGTGAACATCATGGAATTCTGCAAGGCGTTCAACGCCGAGACGCAGGACATCGAGCCGGGTCTGCCGATTCCGGTCGTGATCACAGTGTTCTCCGACCGCAGTTTCTCGTTCATCAAGAAGACGCCGCCTGCGTCGATCCTGCTGAAGAAGGCCGCGAACATTTCGTCGGGTGCGGCGGATCCGTTGCGCGATAAGGTGGGTACGGTGACCCGTGCCCAGGTCGAGCAGATCGCTGAAACCAAGTGGCCGGACCTGAACGCGGCCGATATGGAAGCGGCGGTTCGTATCATTGCCGGTAGCGCCCGCTCGATGGGCATCAAGGTGGAGGGCTAAGCCATGGCGAAAGTATCCAAGCGCAAGGCGGCCATCCGCGATCAGATCGACCCGGTCAAGGTTTATCCGGTGGATGAGGCCCTGGACCTGCTGAAGAAGCTGGCCAGTGCCAAGTTCAGCGAGACCGTGGAAGTCGCCGTGAATCTCGGGGTCAACGCTCGCAAGTCGGATCAGAACGTGCGTGGCTCGACCGTGATGCCCAATGGCACCGGAAAGAGCGTTCGCGTTGCGGTGTTCACCCAGGGTGATAACGTCGAGAAGGCCAAGGCGGCTGGTGCCGACATCGTCGGATTGAACGATCTGGCCGAGCAGGTTCAGGCCGGCGAGATCGATTTCGACATGGTCGTGGCGACGCCCGATGCCATGCCGGTGGTCGGTCGTCTCGGTCAGATTCTGGGTCCGAAGGGTCTGATGCCGAACCCGAAGACGGGGACGGTCACCGCCGATGTGGAAACGGCGGTCAAGAATGCCAAGGCCGGCCAGGTGCAGTATCGCACCGACAAGGCGGGCATTATTCATGCCCCGATCGGTAAGATCGATTTCGACAATCAGGCGCTGCTCGAAAATCTGGCCGCCCTGATTCAGGACTTGAAAAAAGCCAAGCCGGCCAACGCCAAGGGTGTTTACTTCAAGAAGGTTTCGCTGTCGACGACGATGGGCCCCGGTTTGACCGTGGACCATTCGGGAGTCGCAGCGTAGCGAATCGAAATGCCCGGGGTTCGCTCCGGGCATCGCAAGTTCTTTGTAGCGCAGCCCGCTCCGCGATGGCTGCGTCGTCAAAGACCGCCAGGCGAACCGGGCCGTCCGGTTCTTAAAGATCGGAAGATCAGCCTGCGCAGATGACGTGTGCGATAACGTCGCGAGACGTATATCGCAGTCGTCGAATGGGTCCGTCGCAAGGCGGATTCAGTCACCGCCGGCGGAGGGCCGTCGGCATGTGTAAGGAGTGATGACTATGGCCATGAGTTTTCAAGCCAAACAGGCCATGGTGGCAGAAGTCAGCGATGTGGCGACCCGCGCGCATTCCGCCGTTCTGGCGGAATATCGCGGTCTCACCGCAGGTCAGATGGATCAGCTTCGCATCAGCGCTCGCCACGGCGGCGCCTATCTGAAGGTGGTCAAGAACAATCTGGCCAAGCTGGCGGTCAAGGGTACGGACTACGAATGCATGAGTGATGCGTTCGCGGGCCCGGTGATTCTCGGCTTTTCGCTGGAGGATCCGGGTGCGGCGGCACGCGTTATCAGTGAGTTCGCCAAGTCCCATGAAGCCCTTAAAGTCACGGCGGTCTCGTTCAATGGGCAGTTGCTGCCCGGCGATCAGCTGGACCGTCTGGCGAAGCTGCCGACCCGCGACGAAGCGCTGGCCCAGCTGATGCGCGTCATGAAGGCGCCCATCGACAAGCTGGCCCGCACGACGCGCGAGCCGGTCGCCCAGACTGCCCGTGCCATGGCTGCGGTCCGCGATCAAAAGCAGGCTGCTTGATTACCCGAGTTGTTGAATTGGATCGATTGATCCCAATCTATTGAACAGGAGCTATACAATGGCTGCTACGAAGGAAGAAGTACTCGAAGCGATCTCCGAAATGTCCGTGATGGACGTGGTGGAGCTCGTCGAGATGATGGAAGAGAAGTTCGGCGTGTCGGCCGCGGCTCCGGTCGCGATGGCGGCTGGCCCGGCTGCTGGCGGTGAAGCCGCTGCTGCCGAAGAGCAGACCGAGTTTGACGTCGTGATGACCAGCTTCGGCGACAACAAGGTTGGCGCCATTAAGGCCGTCCGCCAGATCACTGGCCTGGGCCTGAAGGAAGCCAAGGAAATGGTCGAAGGCGTGCCGGCTACGCTGAAGGAAGGCGTGGAGAAGGCCGAAGCCGAGCAGATGAAGAAGGACCTTGAGGAAGCCGGCGCCACGGTGGAACTCAAGTAATCCGGTCTTTTACGGCTGGGAAAACGCACAACGAGTTGATCAATACGATAACTTGACGCGTTTGGGAAAATGGCTGGTAGCGCATGACGCTGCCGGCCTTTTCCCGTTGCCGCTGCATTCGAAACCTGCAGTGTGATCCGGTGTCCTCGATGGCCGGCTCAGACTGGAGCTTTTGACAAGTTCGCGCTACCCGCCGCGAGAGTGCCCCACTCGCGGTCCGTCCAACCAAGAGGGTTGAGTGACATGGCCTACTCGTTTACCGAGAAAAAACGAATCCGCAAGGATTTCGCGAAACAGCCGTCGGTGTTGGAGATGCCGTTTCTCCTCGCCACGCAGATCGATTCCTATCGCCAGTTCCTCCAACAAGGTCTCGATGCGGACAAGCGGGCCGATGCCGGGCTGCATGCCGCCTTCAATTCGGTATTCCCGATGGCGAGCCATTCGGGTAGTGCCGCGCTGGAATACGTCGGCTACCGGCTCGGTCAGCCGGTGTTCGACGAAAAGGAATGCCGTGTCCGCGGCATGATCTACTCCGCGCCGCTGCGCGTGACCGTGCGTCTGATCATCTACGACAAGGACAGCAAGGCCAACCCGAAGCCGGTCAAGGACATCAAGGAGCAGGAAGTCTACATGGGCGAAATGCCGCTCATGACCGACACCGGCACCTTCATCATTAACGGCACCGAGCGGGTCATCGTCAACCAGCTGCATCGGTCGCCCGGCGTGTTCTTCGATCACGACCGCGGCAAGACGCACAGCTCGGGCAAGTATCTGTATTCGGCCCGCGTGATTCCGTATCGCGGCTCCTGGCTGGACTTCGAATTCGATCCGAAGGATAACGTCTACGTCCGTATCGACCGTCGCCGCAAGCTGCCGGCGACGATCCTGCTGCGCGCGCTGGGTTATGACACCGAGCAGATGCTCGAGATGTTCCACGAAACCAACATGTTCCATCTCACCGACAAGGGTGTGGAAATGGAACTGGTGCCCGAGCGTCTGCGCGGCGAAACCGCAACCTTCGATATCAAGGCCGGCGACGACGTCGTGGTCGAAGAAGGTCGCCGCATCACCGTCCGCCACATCAAGAAGCTCGAAGACGCCGGTGTCTCCAAGCTGGAAGTGCCGTCGGATTATCTGATCGGCAAGATTCTGTCGCGCGCCATCATCGACACCGATACCGGTGAAGAGCTGGCCGCGGCGAACACCGAGATCACCGAGGAGCTGGTCGAGGCGTTCCGCATGGCCGGTATCGTCGATGTGCCGACGTTGTACATCAACGACCTGGATCATGGCCCGTACATCTCCAGCACGCTGATGCAGGATCCGTCCACCTCGCAGCTCGAGGCCATGGTCGAGATCTATCGCATGATGCGGCCGGGCGAGCCGCCCACCAAGGATGCCGCCGAGAACCTGTTCGACAATCTGTTCTTCAACGAAGAACGCTACGATCTGTCGGCGGTCGGCCGCATGAAGTTCAATCGTCGTCTGGGCCGGGAGTCGGCCGAGGGCGAGTCGGTGCTGTCGAATGAAGACATCATCGACGTGCTCAAGGAACTGGTCTCGATCCGCAACGGCGTCGGCCAGACCGACGACATCGATCATCTCGGTAACCGTCGCGTGCGCTCGGTCGGCGAGATGGCGGAAAACGCCTTCCGTACCGGCCTGGTGCGCGTCGAGCGTGCCGTGCGCGAGCGTCTGTCGGTGGCCGAATCCGAAGGCCTAATGCCGCAGGACCTGATCAACGCCAAGCCGGTAGCGGCAGCGATCAAGGAGTTCTTTGGCTCCTCGCAGTTGTCGCAGTTCATGGACCAGAACAACCCGCTGTCCGAGGTCACGCACAAGCGTCGCGTGTCCGCGCTCGGCCCGGGCGGTCTGACCCGTGAGCGTGCCGGCTTCGAAGTGCGTGACGTGCATCCGACCCACTACGGCCGTATCTGCCCGATCGAGACGCCGGAAGGCCCGAACATCGGTCTGATCAACTCACTGTCGGTTTATTCGCGGACCAATAAGTACGGCTTCCTCGAAACGCCGTATCGCCGCGTCGAGAACGGCGTGGCCACGGAAGAGATCGAGTATCTCTCGGCCATCGAGGAAGGTCGCTACGTCATTGCCCAAGCCAACGCCAAGGTCGACGAGAGCGGCCAGTTCACCGACGAGCTTGTGTCTTGCCGTTTCCAGGGCGAGTTCACGATGTCGGCGCCGGACAAGGTCCAGTACATGGACGTCTCGCCGAAGCAGATCATGTCGGTGGCGGCCTCGCTGGTGCCGTTCCTCGAGCACGACGACGCCAACCGCGCGTTGATGGGCTCGAACATGCAGCGTCAGGCCGTGCCGTGTCTGCGGGCGGACAAGCCGCTGGTCGGCACCGGTATCGAGCGCAAGGTCGCGATCGACTCCGGTAACGCCGTGACGGCCCGCCGTGGTGGTGTGGTCGACAAGGTCGACGCCTCGCGCGTGGTGGTTCGGGTGCATGACTCGGAAACCTCGGCCGACGAGTCGGGTGTCGATATCTACAACATGGTCAAGTACACGCGTTCGAACCAGAACACGTGTCTGAACCAGAAACCGCTGGTCTCCCCGGGCGACGTCATCGAGCGCGGCGACGTGCTGGCGGATGGGCCGTCCACCGACATGGGCGAGTTGGCCCTGGGTCAGAACCTGCTGGTGGCCTTCATGCCCTGGCACGGCTACAACTTCGAGGACTCGATCCTGATCTCGGAGCGGGTGGTCGAGGAAGATCGCTTCACCTCGGTGCATATCGAGGAGCTGACCTGCGTGGCCCGCGAGACGAAGCTCGGGCCGGAAGAGATCACCTCGGACATTCCGAATGTGAACGAGGCCGCGCTGTCCAAGTTGGACGCGTCGGGCATTGCCTACATCGGTGCCGAGGTGAAATCCGGCGATATCCTCGTTGGCAAGGTGACGCCGAAGGGCGAAACCCAGCTCACGCCGGAGGAAAAGCTCCTGCGGGCCATCTTCGGCGAGAAGGCGTCGGACGTGAAGGATTCGTCCCAGCGTGTTCCGCCGGGCATGGACGGCACCGTGATCGACGTCCGCGTGTTCACGCGTGACGGTGTCGAGAAGGATGCCCGCGCCCTGTCCATCGAAGAAGACGAGATGGACGAGGTGCGTCGTGATCTGGCCGACCAGCAGCGTATCTTCGAGGACGATCTGTTCGATCGCCTGCGCAGCATGCTGCTGGGCAAGATCGCCGACGGTGGTCCGAACAAGCTGAAGGCCGATACCAAGATCACGGCGTCGTATCTCGACGACCTGGATCGTGGGAAGTGGTTCGATATCCGTCTGCACGACGAAGAAGCGCAGGCGCAGCTCGAATCCGTCGCGCAGCGGCTCAAGGACCAGAAGGCCGATTTCGAGCGTCAGCTGGCCTCGAAGAAGGAAAAGATCACGCAGGGCGACGAACTCGCGCCGGGCGTGCTCAAGATGGTCAAGGTCTATCTGGCGGTGAAGCGTCGCGTGCAGCCGGGCGACAAGATGGCCGGTCGGCACGGCAACAAGGGCGTGATCTCGCAGATCGTGCCGGTCGAGGACATGCCGTATCTCGAAGACGGCACCCCGGCCGACATCGTGCTCAACCCGCTGGGCGTGCCGTCGCGCATGAACATCGGGCAGGTGCTCGAGACCCATCTAGGCTGGGCCGCGCGCGGCATCGGTCTGCGGGTCGGCGAGATGCTCGAGCAGCAGAAAGCGATCGGTGAGATTCGGGAATTCCTGAAGAAGGCCTACCATGTGGAAGGCGGTACTCAGGAAGATGTCGATCAGCTCACCGACGAGGAAATGCTGACGATGGCCCAGAATCTGGTCGGCGGCATGCCGACGGCCACGCCGGTGTTCGACGGTGCCAACGAGGACGAGATTCGCGAACTGCTGAAGTTGGCGGGTCTGCCCGAGTCGGGTCAGGCGAACCTGATCGACGGCCGTACCGGCGAGACCTTCGACCGTCCGGTGACCGTGGGCTATATGTACATGCTCAAGCTCAACCATCTGGTCGACGACAAGATGCACGCGCGTTCGACCGGGCCGTACAGCCTCGTGACCCAGCAGCCGCTGGGCGGCAAGGCTCAGTTCGGCGGCCAGCGCTTCGGCGAGATGGAGGTCTGGGCTCTGCAGGCGTACGGTGCGGCCTACACCCTGCAGGAAATGCTCACCGTCAAGTCGGACGATGTCGCCGGCCGTACGCGGATGTACAAGAGCATCGTCGATGGCGATCACAAGATGCACGCCGGCATGCCGGAGTCCTTCAACGTTCTGACCAAGGAAATCCGTTCCCTGGGTCTGAACATCGAACTCGAGGAAGACGATTAGTGAGATGCGTTGAAACGGTCGGTGCCCGGCACCGGCCGTTCGCGCGGCCCAACCCGCCGCGTGCGTTGCAAGCGACATCTCACGATCCGGAGTAGGACATGAAAGATCTGCTGAATCTGTTCAAGAGCCAGGATGACGTCGAAGAGTTCGACGCTATTCGAATCAGCCTGGCTTCGCCCGAGACCATCCGTTCCTGGTCGTACGGCGAGGTCAAGAAGCCCGAAACCATCAACTACCGGACCTTCAAGCCGGAGCGCGACGGCCTGTTCTGTGCGCGTATCTTCGGCCCCGTGAAGGATTACGAGTGCCTGTGCGGCAAGTACAAGCGGATGAAGCATCGTGGCGTCATCTGCGAGAAGTGCGGCGTCGAGGTCACCCAGACCAAGGTGCGTCGCGAGCGCATGGGTCATATCGACCTGGCGGCGCCGGTTGCCCATATCTGGTTCCTGAAGAGCCTGCCGTCCCGTATCGGTCTGCTGCTCGACATGCCGCTGCGCGCGATCGAACGCGTGCTGTATTTCGAAGCCTATGTCGTGACCGATCCGGGCATGACGCCGCTCGAGCCCTATCAGCTGCTCTCGGAAGAAGAGTATCTGGATACGGTCGAGCAGTACGGCGACGAGTTCACGGCCAAGATGGGCGCGGAAGCCGTGCTCGACATCCTCAAGAACATGGACATGGGCGCCGAAGCCCAGCGCATGCGCGAGGAGTTGGGCGCGACCGGTTCGGCCACCAAGATCAAGCGCCTCGGCAAGCGCCTCAAGCTGCTGGAGTATTTCCAGCAGTCGGGTAACAAGGCCGAGTGGATGATCCTGCGCGCGCTGCCGGTGCTGCCGCCGGACCTGCGTCCGCTGGTGCCGCTGGACGGCGGTCGTTTCGCGACGTCGGATCTCAACGATCTGTATCGTCGTGTGATCAACCGCAACAACCGTCTCTCGCGCCTGCTGGATCTCAACGCGCCGGACATCATCGTGCGCAACGAAAAGCGCATGCTGCAGGAGTCGGTGGATGCGCTGATCGACAACGGCCGTCGCGGTCGGGCGATCACCGGTTCCAACCGTCGCCCGCTGAAGTCGCTGGCCGACATGATCAAGGGCAAGCAGGGCCGGTTCCGTCAGAACCTGCTCGGCAAGCGCGTCGACTACTCGGGCCGTTCGGTCATCGTGGTCGGTCCGACGCTGAAGCTGCATCAGTGCGGTCTGCCCAAGAAGATGGCGCTCGAGCTGTTCAAGCCGTTCATCTATTCCCGCCTGCAGCGTCTGGAGTATGCCTCCACGATCAAGGCGGCCAAGAAGATGGTCGAGCGCGAAGAGCCGGAAGTCTGGGACATGTTGGAAAACGTGATCCGCGAGCATCCGGTGCTGTTGAACCGTGCCCCGACCCTGCATCGTCTGGGTATCCAGGCGTTCGAGCCGGTGCTGATCGAAGGCAAGGCGATCCAGCTGCACCCGCTGGTCTGCACCGCCTTCAACGCCGACTTCGACGGCGACCAGATGGCCGTGCACGTTCCGCTGTCCATCGAGGCACAGCTGGAAGCGCGCGTGCTGATGATGTCGACCAACAACGTGCTGTCGCCGGCCTCCGGCGCGCCGATCATCGTGCCGACGCAGGACGTCGTGCTCGGCCTGTACTGGATGACGCGCTCGCGTGTGAACCAGAAGGGCGAGGGCATGACGTTTTCTGACCCGGCCGAGGTGCATCGCGCCTATGACGCCGGCCAGGTTCACCTGCAGGCGCTGATCAAGGTTCGTCTCGACGATGTCGACATGGACGAGGACGGCAATACCACGCCGATCACGCGGGTGGTGGAAACCACCGTCGGCCGCGCGATGCTCTACGACATCCTGCCGCCGGGCCTGCCGTTCGCGATGATCAACCAGGAGCTGGGCAAGAAGACGGTCAGCGAGGTCATCAACCAGGCGTATCGCAACGTCGGTCTCAAGGAGACCGTGGTGTTCGCCGACCAGCTGATGTACACCGGCTTCCGCATGTCGACCAAGGCCGGTATCTCCATCGCCGTCGGCGATATGGTGATCCCGGAAGAGAAGCAGACCGTGCTGGCGCGTGCCGAAGACGAGGTCAAGGAGATCGAGGACCAGTACACCTCCGGTCTCGTGACCCAGGGCGAGCGCTACAACAAGGTCATCGACATCTGGTCGCGTGCGAACGAGCAGATCGCGAACGCCATGATGGACAAGCTCGGTCTGGATGAAGTCGTGGACGGCGAGGGCAACCCCGTCGACCAGACGTCGTTCAACTCGATCTTCATGATGGCGGATTCCGGCGCCCGTGGTAGTGCGGCCCAGATTCGTCAGCTGGCCGGCATGCGTGGTCTGATGGCCAAGCCGGACGGCTCGATCATCGAGACGCCTATCACCGCCAACTTCCGTGAAGGTCTGAACGTACTGCAGTACTTCATCTCCACCCACGGTGCGCGTAAGGGCCTGGCCGATACGGCGCTCAAGACCGCCAACTCGGGTTACCTGACCCGTCGTCTGGTGGATGTGTCGCAGGACGTGGTCATCACCGACGTCGATTGCGGCACCGAGGTCGGCATTCCGATGTATCCGATCGTCGAAGGCGGCGACGTGGTCGAGCCGCTGCGCGAGCGGGTGCTGGGCCGTGTTCTGGCCCGCGACGTGGTCGACCCGGCCGACAACACGACCCTGATCGATGCCGGCACGCTGCTCACGGAGCGCGAGGTCGACAAGCTGGAGGTTAACTCCATCGATATGGTGCACGTGCGCAGCCCGATCACCTGCGAGGCATCGTTCGGCGTGTGCGCCCAGTGCTACGGTCGTGATCTGGCGCGCGGCGAGCGTGTCTCGATCGGCGAATCGGTTGGCGTTATCGCCGCGCAGTCGATCGGCGAGCCGGGCACGCAGCTGACGATGCGTACGTTCCACGTGGGCGGTGCTGCCTCGCGAGCGGTGTCGGCCGACGGCGTCGAGACGAAGAGCGATGGCACGGTTAAGCTCCACAACATCAAGACCGTGGAGCACGCCGAGGACGGCCATCTGGTGGCGGTCTCGCGTTCGGGCGAAATCGGCGTCATGGACGAGAACTACCGCGAGAAGGAACGCTACAAGATCCCCTACGGCGCGCGTCTGCACGTCGGCGAGGGTGACGCGGTCGAAGCCGGCAAGCGTTTGGCCGACTGGGATCCGCATACCCATCCGATCATCTCGGAAGTCGCCGGTAAGGTGAAGTTCGAGGAGTTCATCGAGGGTGTGACCGTCCAGCGTGAGATCGACGAGATCACCGGCGTGTCCACGCTGGTGGTGACTGAGCCGAAATCGCGTGGCCAAGGCAACAAGGACCTGCGTCCGGTCATCAAGCTGCTGGATGCCGACGGCAACGAGCTGAACTTCCCGGGCACCGAGATCCCCGCGGCGTACAGCCTGCCGCCCAAGGCCATCGTGGTGGTCGAGGACGGCGAGGAAGTGGTGGTCGGTGACGTCACCGCCCGCATTCCGCAGGAGTCGTCCAAGACCCGCGACATCACCGGTGGTCTGCCGCGTGTTGCCGATCTGTTCGAAGCGCGCAAGCCCAAGGTGCCGGCCATCCTGGCCGAAGCCGCGGGTACGGTGCGCTTCGGCGAGGCGACCAAGGGCAAACAGCGCCTCAAGATCGTTGACGGCGACGGCTACGAGACCGAGCTGCTGGTACCCAAGTGGCGTCAGATCAACGTGTTCGAGGGCGAGTACGTCGAGAAGGGCGAAATCGTCTCCGACGGCGAGCCCATGCCGCACGACATCCTGCGTCTCCAGGGTATTCCGAAACTCGCGGACTACCTGGTCAAGGAGATTCAGGACGTCTACCGGCTGCAGGGCGTGCGTATCAACGACAAGCACATCGAGGTGATCATTCGCCAGATGCTGCGCCGGGTCGAGATTGTCGACGCGGGCGATACCAAGTTCCTGCAAGGCGAGCAGACCGAGTACCAGGCGGTTCTCGACGAGAACCGGCGGGTCGAGGCCAAGGGCGAGCAGCCCGCGACCTTCGAGCGTCTGCTGTTGGGTATCACCAAGGCGAGCCTGTCGACCGAATCCTTCATTTCGGCGGCCTCGTTCCAGGAAACCACGCGCGTGCTCACGGAAGCCGCCGTGCGCGGTGCCCGGGACGATCTGCGGGGTCTGAAGGAGAACGTCATCGTGGGCCGTCTGATTCCGGCAGGCACCGGTCTGGCGTACCACGAGCAGCGTCGCCGCGAGCGGATGAGCCCGCTGGACCTCCAGGGCGCTCTGCCGGCTACTCGCGGCGAGGCGGCCGAGCAGGCCGTCGAGATGACGGCCGAAGTCGGCGCCGACGCCGAGGATGCGCTCGATCGCGCGGATGCCGGTTCGCATAACGCGGACCCGGCTGGCGACGAGCAGAACTGATGGCGCTACGGGGCAGCGGCGTGACGGTTGACATTGTCACGTCGCTGCCTTAGTATCCGCCGTCCTCTTCTGGCAGCCCGGAGCCCCGGGCTGCCTTATATTTTTAGATTAAGATCAGGGTGACGACGTGTCTACGGTCAACCAATTGGTCCGTAAGGGCCGCAAGGACAAACGGCAGAAAAATGACGTGCCGGCGTTGCAGGGCTGCCCGCAGAAGCGTGGCGTCTGCACCCGCGTCTATACCACCACGCCGAAGAAGCCGAACTCGGCTCTGCGTAAGGTCGCGCGTGTGCGCCTGACCAACGGCTACGAGGTGGCGAGCTACATCGGTGGTGAAGGCCACAACCTGCAGGAACACTCGGTCGTGCTGATTCGCGGCGGTCGTGTGAAGGACTTGCCGGGTGTGCGCTATCACACGGTGCGCGGTGCGTTGGACGCCTCGGGCGTGGAAGCGCGTCGTCAGGGTCGTTCGAAGTACGGCGCCAAGAAGCCGAAGTCGTAAGTCGGCCGCCTCCTTTCAAACGAACAGGTAACGTAAGCTATGTCCCGTCGTGCATCCGCCCCGCGCCGTGAAATCCTTCCGGATCCGCGCTACAACAGCGAGCTTCTGGCCAAGTTCATGAACATGATCATGGAAGACGGCAAGAAGTCGAAGGCCGAGATGATCGTCTACGGCGCGCTGTCCCAGATCTCCACCAAGAAAGGCACCGACGAGCCGATCGAAGTGCTTGAAGAAGCGCTCGACAACGTCCGCCCCGCGGTCGAGGTCAAGTCCCGTCGTGTCGGTGGCGCCACCTACCAGGTGCCGGTCGAAGTTCGCGCGGTTCGTCGCACGACGCTGGCCATGCGCTGGATCATCGATTCGGCCCGCAAGCGTGGCGAAAACACCATGGCACGCCGTCTGGCCGGCGAGCTGATTGATGCCTCCGAGCATCGTGGCGCCGCGGTCAAGAAGCGTGAGGACACGCATCGCATGGCCGACGCCAACAAGGCGTTCTCGCACTTCCGCTGGTAAGACGCGCGATTTTCCGCGCGCACCATTTCGCAAGAGCTACAAGAGATCCTCATGGCCCGGAAGCATCCACTCGAGCGTTATCGCAATATCGGCATCATGGCTCACATCGATGCCGGCAAGACGACGACGACCGAACGTGTTCTGTACTACACCGGCATCTCCCACAAGATGGGTGAGGTGCATGACGGCGCGGCCGTGATGGACTGGATGTCGCAGGAGCAGGAGCGCGGCATCACGATCACCTCGGCGGCCACCACCTGTTTCTGGCAAGGCATGGAGCAGCAGTACCCCGAGCAGTATCGGATCAACATCATCGATACCCCGGGCCACGTGGACTTCACCATCGAAGTCGAGCGTTCGCTGCGTGTGCTCGACGGCGCGGTGTGTGTGTTGGACGCCAACGCCGGTGTCGAGCCGCAGACCGAAACGGTCTGGCGTCAGGCCGATAAGTACCACGTGCCGCGCATCACGTTCGTCAACAAGATGGACAAGCTCGGTGCGGACTACTGGCGCTGCATCGACATGATGAAGAAGCGCCTGGCCACCTATCCGGTGACCATCCAGCTGCCGATCGGTGCCGAGGACGAGTTCGAAGGCATCGTCGATCTTATTCGCATGCAGGCGATCTACTGGAATCAGGAAGACGCTGGTCGGACCTTCGAGGCGCGCGAGATCCCGGAAGATCTCAAGGCCGACGCCCAGAAGTATCGCGAAGAAATGATCGAGGCCGCAGCCGAAGCCGACGAAGAGATCATGGAAATGTATCTCGAGAACGGTGAGCTGACGGACGAGCAGATTAAGTCCGGTCTGCGCAAGCGTGTCATCAATAACGAGATCACGCTCTGCCTGTGCGGCACCGCCTTCAAGAACAAGGGCGTGCAGGCAATGCTGGACGCCGTGATCGACTACCTCCCGTCGCCGACGGAAGTGCCGCCGATTAAGGGTCAGGACGCCAACGATCCGGAAAAGACGATCGAGCGTCATGCCTCTGACGAAGAGCCCTTCGCTGCGCTGGTGTTCAAGATCGCCACCGACCCGTTCGTCGGTTCGCTGTCGTTCATTCGCGTGTACTCGGGCGTGCTCTCCTCCGGCGACTCGGTCTACAACCCGATCGAGAACAAGAAAGAGCGCGTGGGTCGCATCCTGCAGATGCACTCGAACACGCGGGAAGAGATCAAAGAAGTGCGCGCTGGCGATATCGCCGCCGTCGTGGGTCTCAAGAACGTAACCACGGGTTACACGCTGTGTGCCCCGGACTCCCAGGTCATTCTTGAGCGCATGGAGTTCCCGGAGCCGGTGATCGCGGTCGCCGTCGAGCCGAAGTCGAAGTCCGACCAGGAAAAGATGGGTGTGGCCCTGTCGAAGCTTGCGCAGGAGGATCCGTCCTTCCGTGTGCGTACCGACGAGGAAACCGCGCAGACCATTATTTCCGGCATGGGTGAGCTGCATCTCGAAATCATCGTCGACCGCATGAAGCGAGAGTTCGGTGTGGAGGCGAATGTCGGCGCGCCGCAGGTGGCCTATCGCGAAACCATTCGCAAGCAGGTCGAGCAGGAAGGCAAGTTCGTTCGTCAGTCGGGCGGCCGTGGTCAGTACGGTCACGTGTTCCTGCGCATCGAGCCCCAGGAAGAAGCCGGCGCCGGCTACGAATTCGTCAACGCGATCGTTGGCGGTGTGGTGCCGAAGGAATACATTGGCGCGGTCGACAAGGGTATCCAGGAAGCGATGACCAACGGCGTGGTCGCCGGTTACCCGATGGTCGACGTCAAGGTCACCTTGTACGACGGTTCGTACCACGATGTTGACTCCAACGAGGCGGCGTTTAAAATAGCCGGCTCCATGGCGCTCAAGGACGGCGCGCGCAAGGCATCGCCCGTGCTGCTCGAGCCGATGATGGATGTCGAGGTGGTGACGCCCGAGGAGTACATGGGCGACGTCATGGGCGATCTCAATCGACGTCGTGGCAATCTGAAAGGCATGGAAGATATTCCGACCGGTAAGCAGCTTTCGGCTACGGTCCCGCTGTCGGAGATGTTCGGTTATGCGACTGATCTGCGCTCGATGAGTCAGGGTCGCGCTACTTACACCATGCAATTCGACAATTATGCAGAAGCGCCGCGGAACATCGTTGAGGCGCTGACTCGCAATCAACCGGAAAAGGCATAAGAGGAAGTCGCCGTGTCCAAATCAAAATTCGAGCGTAGCAAGCCGCACGTCAACGTCGGCACGATTGGTCACGTGG
>NZ_APNK01000050.1 GCF_000732535.1 Salinisphaera hydrothermalis C41B8 | reverse complement strand
ATTCCAGCCGGATACGCCGCCTAATTCAAACTCCCGCGTACACCACTTTCGAGCATATCTCCCTGGCTGTCGGCCTATACCGAGGCTTGGATCAGCCTGATTACGCTGATCGGCCCCGTGTTATTTGCTGTATTAGCTTCGCTGCTGGAGGCGGTGCTGGCCTGGAGCCTCATCACCGGCCGCTTCCTTCGCCTATTATTGCCGGTTGGGTTTCTTTATTCCCTCGCGATCTGGTCCACTGCTGAAGGGTTTGGTGGCCCGTACACAGCCATGGGACAAACCGGCATGACGGGCAATATGTTCGGCAACGCGGTGCTTTACGCGGTGATATTTTTAACATTTATGGTTGCCTATCGCTGGCCGCAACGGATCGAAGAGCGATCCTGAAATAGCGCGCGGATGGCGTATCCAGTCGCCATCCGCGCTACCCGATATCATCCGCCCGAGGTATACTATGGAAGATTCGAGTGCATCCTATGGGGTGATTAGCAGATATCTGCACTGGCTACTTGCACTTCTTATTTTCGCGCAGTTTTCGCTTATCTTCGTTTTTACTTGGATCGCACCGGAGCACGGGAGTGAGCATCACGAACACGCACACCAGTCCAGTGGATTTCATGAAACGGCGATGATGCTTCATAAGTCAATCGGGGTACTGATCCTATTATTCGGCCTGATTTTGATCGTCTGGCGTCTCACCCAGCCCAAGCCTTCGCTAGAGATGGATCCAGTCTGGCAGCGCGTCTTAGCCCGATTAGTGCATCTTGTCATTTACGTCATCGTCATCGCCCAACCCCTCTTCGGCATGTTGATGCTCACCTCGCATGGGCAATCGGTCCCATTTTTCGGACTGTTTTCGATTCCAGCCTTCGTTTCGTTTGGGGCGAACGTCGGCGAAACGCTTGGTGCGCTGCATGCGTTCACAGGCTGGTGGATCGTATTGGCCCCCGTGGGCATTCATATCGCCGGTGCGCTATATCACCACTTTGTCCGAAAAGACGATGTGCTGAAACGCATGTGGCGTGGTCGGCCGAATACAGAGTAGACTGACCGCACAACAAAAAATGGCCCAGTCGAACAAATGTCGTCTGGGCCATCACGATGCGCGCTTATCGAACAATCAAGCCGCTTCGTTATACGGCGCCTCGTTGGATGCCGACTCGGCCCGGGGAGCCTCCGGCTGCGCCCCCCGGCTCGGCTCCAGTGCCGCTTCGAAGCGCTTGAGCCGAAGCGAGTTGGTCAGCACGAAGATGCTGGAAATGCTCATCGCCCCGGCGGCGATCATGGGGTTGAGCAGCCAGCCCGTGAACGGGAACAAGGCCCCGGCCGCGAGCGGGATCAGCAGCACGTTGTAGCCGTAGGCCCAGCCGAAGTTCATGCGGATCGTGCGCATGGTGCGCCGCGACAGCGCGATCGCGTTGACCACGCCCGACAGATCGGCCCGCATCAATACCACGTCGCCCGATTCGATGGCGATATCCGTGCCGCTGCCGACGGCGATGCCCACGTCGGCCTGCGTGAGCGCCGGCGCATCGTTGATGCCGTCGCCCACGAACGCGACCGACTGGTTCTCGCCCTGCAGCCGCTTGATCTCGTCGGATTTGCCATCCGGCATGACGCCGGCCACGACGGTATCGATGCCGAGCTCTTCGGCGATGGCCCGGGCCGTCGCTTCGTTGTCGCCGGTGAGCATGGCGACCGACAGATCCATCTCGTGCAGCGCTTTCACCATGCGCCTGGCTTCGCCCCGCGCCGGATCGGCCACCGCGATCAAGGCCGCCAGCTGCCCGTCGATGGCCGCGAACAGCGGTGTCTTGGCCGCACGCGCCAGTGCATCGGATCGATCGGCCAGCGACGAGGTATCGATGCCCAAGCTGTCCATATAGCGCGCGGCCCCGATCCGGACCCGATGCCCGTCGACCGTGGCTTCCACACCGTAGCCGGTGTGGGCCTGGAACTCGCTCGCCTCGGACAGCGCGATGTCTTCGCTGCGGGCCGCCTTGACGATCGCGGTAGCCACCGGGTGTTCGCTGGTCGCTTCCACGGCGGCCACCTTGGCCAGTACGTCGGCCCGCTCGAACCCGTTCGCCGTCTCCAGCTCGGTCAGCGCCGGCGCGCCTTCGGTCAACGTGCCGGTCTTGTCCAGCACCACGGTATCGATACCGGCCAGCTGCTCAAGCGCGGTGCCGCGACGGAACAGCACGCCCATCGAGGCGCCCTTGCCGGTGCCGACCATGATCGCGGTCGGCGTGGCCAGCCCCATGGCACAGGGGCAGGCAATCAACAACACAGACACCGCGGCCACGAATGCGAGCGCAAGCGCGGGCGACGGCCCCAGAATCAGCCAGCCGACGAACGTCGCGGCCGAAACCGCCATCACGATCGGCACGAACACGCCGGCGATCTTGTCCGCCATCGCCTGGATCGCCGGCTTCTCGGCCTGGGCTTCCTCGACCATGCGGATGATCTGCGACAACACGGTATCGCCACCGACGCTGGTCGCCTCGATTTCGAGCGTGCCGTTCTGGTTCACGGTGCCGCCGACGACATCATCGTCGGCCTGCTTGGCCACCGGCACGGGCTCGCCGGAGATCATGGATTCGTCGATATAGCTCTCACCCGAGCGTACCGTGCCGTCGACCGGCACGCGTTCGCCGGGCCGAACGGACACGATATCGCCCTTGGCGACCTGTTCGAGATCGACCTCGGTCCATTCGCCGCCGCGCTTCACGCGCGCCGTCTTGGATTGAAGCTTCATCAACCCCTGGACCGCCTGCGAGGTCCGGCCCTTCGCTACGGCTTCCAGATAGCGACCGAGCAGAATGAGCGTGACGATCATGCCGGCCGCATCGAAATAGGTATGCGCCGTGCCGCTGGGGAAAATCTGGGGGACCACCAAGGCCACCAGCGAATAAAAGAACGCCGCATTCGAGCCGAGCATCACCAGGCTGTTCATGCCCGGGGCGAGATGCTTCATCTCGCCCCAGCCGAGCGTGTAGAAACGCCAGCCCGCATAGAACTGGACCGGTAGCGTGAGCAGCAGTTCGATGACGGTCCAGGCTTGGGCCGGCAACAGCCGGTCCATCGCGCCCGCGATCGACGGCACGTCATGCAGCATCGCGATGGCGAACAGCGGAATCGTGAAGGCGGCCGCCAGCGTTACCGCTTTCTTGAGCCGGTCAGCCTCGCTGGGCGCGTCGTCATCCGCCGCAGCTTCGTCGTCGAGTGCGACCGCGGTGTAGCCCGCCTTTTCGACGCTCTCGAAAAGTTCCGGCTGATCGACGAGCCCCGGCACATACGCCACGCGAGCCCGTTCAGTCGTCAGGTTCACGGTGGCTTCGAGCACGCCTTCGAGCTTGCTCAATTTTTTCTCGACGCGCGACACGCAGGCGCCGCAGGTCATGCCATCGACTCTGAATTCGAGCGTTTCAGTATGGGCCCCATAGCCGGCCGAGGCCACCGAGTCGAACAAAGCGGAGACATCGTTGGCGCTGGTATCCAGTGAAACCTTGGCTCGCTCGGTCGTCAGATTGACCGAGGCGTCCTGAACACCTTCGACCTTCTTGAGTTTCTTTTCCACACGGGCCACGCAGGCGCCGCACGTCATGCCGTCGACGCCGAAATCGAAGTCTCGGATTGTATCCTGACTCATATCGGCCTCCCCCGCGTTAGCGGTATTTCAGAATATCCATGAGCTCGGCCACGATCGCATCGTCATCGCCACGCTGATGAGCGGTCACGACATGATGTTTCAGGTGGCAGCGCAGGATCATGTCACCGGTCTTGGCCAACGCGCCATTGACCGCCTTGATCTGCTTGAGCGTATCCACGCAATAGACATCATCGCGTTCGAGCATGCGCAGCACGCCGTCCACGTGCCCCCGAATGGATCGAAGCCGGCTGCGCGCGTCGTCACGCACAGCCGGATCCAGAGCCAGACGGGTTTCATCCGGCTCGATATCGCTCATTGCACGACGCGAGCGTCGTAGCCTTCTTCCTCGACGGCTGCGACCAGGGCGTTGTGGTCGGCCGAGCCTTCGACTTCGGCCTCGCCCTCGTCCAGACGAACCGCAACGACGCGATCCACGCCGGGCACTTCCGAAAGCGCCTCGTCGACGCTCTTGACACAGTGCTGGCAGCTCATGCCTTCGATCTTCAGCTTGGTCATCAGGGCCTCCACGGATTGATCCACCCCAGTGGGGGTGGGTTAGGATGTGCTCGAAAACTTACTCTTCGGTCTGAGTGCTGTCAAACCAAGATCGCGTTTTAAACGCTCATCGATCTTGCGGCAGCACCAACCGGTGCAAAGAAGGAGCAACCCGTGGAAACACTTGAAATCATTGCGTGGATATTTGTGCTATTGGGCGTTGGAACCGGCCTGGCCATTCTGCGAGACGTGATCCGCCATCCACAGCCCATGAAGATCATGAATGTCACTTGGCCGGTCAACGGTTTGTTCACGCCGGTGTTCGGATGGTGGGTCTACCAGAAACTCGGCCGGCCCGATGCCGAAGCGGGCGGGCATGTTCATAAGCCGAAATGGCAGAGCACGCTGGTGGGCGTGACCCACTGCGCCGGCGGCTGTGTGCTCGGGGATTCGATCGCGGCGCCGATCGTGTCGATTGTCGGTTTCACGGTCGCCGGCTCGCTGTTGCTCGGCCATTTCGTCGGCGAGTTCTTCGCTGCTTATCTGTTCGGCATCGCCTTCCAGATGATTCCGATGATGAGCATGGGCGAATCGAACCCGTTCCGTGCGTTCATCAACGCCATCAAGGCCGATACGCTGTCGCTCGTGGCATTCGAAATCGGCATGTTCGGCTTCATCGCATTGTCATTCAAGGTCTTCCTACCCGCAGAACCGCATGTGGCCTCGGCGACATTCTGGTTCATGATGCAGATCGCGATGATCATCGGTTTCGCGACGGCTTATCCGGCGAACTGGTGGCTGATCAAGCGCGGCATCAAGCACGGGATGTAGCTCGGAAACAATTCGACTTGTTATTTTTGAGTCGAAAGCCAACAAAAAAAGGCCCTCCAACTATGGAGGGCCTTTCTTGCATGGCGCGCCCGGAGAGATTATTCGCAGCTGAGCCGCTCACCCCTTCGGGGCCGGTGCGGCTTGCGCCGCCCCGTTCGCCTGCGCTGCGCGCGGTCGTCGAACTCCACTTGTTGATGTGTCGGGCGTTCGAAATGAGTAATGAGCAATAAAAAAGGCCCTCCAAATCTGGAGGGCCTTTACTTGCATGGCGCGCCCGGAGAGATTATTCGCGGCTGCGCCGCTCACCCCTTCGGGGCCGGTGCGGCTTGCGCCGCCCCGTTCGCCCGCGCTGCGCGCGGTCGTCGAACTCGACTTGTTGATTTGTCGGGCGTTCGAAATGAGTAATGAGCAATAAAAAAGGCCCTCCAAATCTGGAGGGCCTTTCTTGCATGGCGCGCCCGGAGAGATTCGAACTCCCGACCTTGCGGTTCGTAGCCGCACGCTCTATCCAACTGAGCTACGGGCGCTTAACTTTTTGTTCTGGCGGAGAGGGAGGGATTCGAACCCTCGAAGGGGCTATAAACCCCTTACTCCCTTAGCAGGGGAGCGCCTTCGACCACTCGGCCACCTCTCCAAAAATCTCTGTCTCGTTCGACGCGAAGGCTTCGTTTTTTACACAGCCCTTTGCGTCGATTCGTCGAACAAAGCGACTTTCGAATGAAGCGACCGTGCGATGCATCCGCGATCAATCGAGGCTGCGCATAATAGCGACTCGATGTCCTCGGGTAAACCCTTTTTTTGAAAAACCTTCCAATCGCTAGAGCGGCAGGCGCCGGCGCTGCGGCCGACGCCCGTCATGACGCGGCCTGGCTTACTGATCGGCCGCCGGGGTGAGCTCGGATTCGACCCGCTTGGGCTCTTCGTCGAGCTCAAACTCGTCGTGCAGCGCGCGTACGGCCAGTTCGAGATACTTGTTCTCGACCACGATCGAGATCTTGATCTCGGTGGTGGAGATCATGCGGATATTGATGTTCTCGTCGGCCAGCGCCTTGAACATACGCGCGGCGACGTTGGCGTGCGAGCGCATGCCCACGCCCACCAGCGAGACCTTGCATACGTCCGGCGTACCGGTGACCTCACGCGCGCCGACACCGGGGGCCGCTTTTTCCAGCAGTTCCTTGGCCGTCTCGTAATCGCGCTTGTGTACGGTGAAGGTGAAGTCGGTGAGCGTGTAGTCGCTCGAGGAGTCCCCCGACACGTTCTGCAGGATCATGTCGACTTCGATGTTGTTCTCGCCGATCGGGCCGAGCAGCGAATAGGCGATGCCCGGACGGTCGGGCACGCCGAGTACGGTCAGCTGCGACTCGTCCTTGGTAAAGGCGATGCCGGAAATAATCGGTTCTTCCACGTATTCCTCCAGGGTGATCAGCGTGCCGGGCCCTTCCTCGAAGGTCGACAGAACGCGCAGCGGAACGCCGTACTTGCCGGCGAACTCGACCGCACGGATCTGCAGCACCTTCGAGCCGAGGCTGGCCATCTCGAGCATTTCTTCGAACGTGATCTTGTCCAGGCGGCGAGCGCCGGAGACCACGCGCGGGTCGGTGGTATAGACGCCGTCGACGTCGGTGTAGATCTGGCATTCATCGGCCTTGAGTGCAGCCGCCAGGGCCACGGCCGTGGTGTCGGAGCCGCCCCGGCCCAGCGTCGAGATCGAACCGTCGCCGGTGATGCCTTGGAAACCGGCGACCACGGCCACCGCGCCGTCGTCGATCGTGGCGCGCAAGTTGTCTTCGTCGATCTTCTCGATGCGGGCCTTCGAATGATGGCCATCGGAGACAATCGGCACCTGCCAGCCGGTGTAAGAACGGGCCTTGACGCCGATGTGCGACAGCGCCATCGACAGCAGGGCGATGGTCACCTGCTCGCCGGTGGACAGCAGGACATCCATTTCGCGCGGCACGGGGCGACCCGAAAGTTCGCCCGCCAATTCGGTGAGGCGATCGGTCTCGCCGCCCATGGCGGACACCACCACGACCACCTGATCGCCGCGGTCCCGATAGCCTTTGATCTTCTCGGCGATGCGTTTGATCTTGTCGACCGAGCCGACCGAAGAACCGCCATATTTCTGGACAATCAGTGCCATGGATTCGTTTTTCCTCGTCCTGAGCGGCATCGGCCGCCCGTGGATTGATGCAGTGCCAGCAGCGGCCCCTCGACCGCGCCGCCCCTTCTAGTTCGCGCGCTCGGTCAGTCGCTCGTCGACCCAGTCGACCACGCTGGCCAGCGCGGCGTCGAGCTTTTCCGGCTCGGTGCCGCCGGCCTGGGCCATATCGGGTCGGCCGCCGCCCTTGCCACCAACCTGGCCAGCCACATAGTTGACCAGATCGCCGGCCGCGACCCGGTCGGTCTGCGACTTGGCGACCCCGGCAATCAGCGCGACCTTGTCGCCTTCGGCCGCGCCCAGTACCACGATCGCGTTCTCCAGCTTGTTCTTGAGCGCATCGACCGTATCGCGCAACGTCTTGCGATCGGCGCCATCCATGCGCTTGACCACAAGACGGGCGCCGCCGACCTCGACAGCCGAGCTCGCCAGATCGTCGCCCTGACTGGCGGCCAGTTTCTGGTTCGCGGTCTCGAGCTGTTTCTCTAGCCCGGAGACGCGTTCCAGCAGGCGATCGAGCTTGTCTTCCAACTCACTCGGCGCAGCCTTGAGCCGGCTCGCAAGCCGCGTCTGGCGATCCAGCACGTCCTGGATCCAGGCCAGCGCATAACCGCCGGAGACCGCCTCCAGACGCCGGTTGCCGGCCGATACGCCGCGCTCGTCGGTGATCTTGACGAAGCCGAGCGCGCCGGTCGACGGCGCGTGCGTGCCGCCGCACAGCTCCACCGAGTAATCACCGAAACGCACCACGCGTACGGTCGAGCCGTATTTCTCGCCGAAGAACGCCATGGCGCCCTCGGCCACGGCATCGTCGTAGCTGCGCTCGTAGATGCGGCCCTCGATGTTCTCGCGGATCTTGTGGTTGACCTGGGCCTCGATCGCCGCGAGCTGCTCGGGCGTGACCGCCTCGAAATGCGAGAAATCGAAGCGCAGCCGGTCCGGCGCCACCAGCGAGCCCTTCTGACGTACGTGGGTGCCGAGCACATCGCGCAGCGCCGCATGCAGCAGATGGGTCGCCGTATGGTTGAGTTCGATATCACGGCGCCGTGCGGCATCGACCTTGGCCGAGACATCCGCCCCGGGCACCACCGTGCCGCGTTCGACGTGTCCGAAATGCAGGAAGACGCCGTTCTGCTTTTGCGTATCGGTGACGACGAAGTGGAAGCCGTCCCCGGCAATCGTGCCGGTATCGCCGACCTGCCCGCCGGACTCGCCGTAGAACGGCGTGCGATCGAGCACGACCACACCCTGGCCGCCTTCGGCCAGCGTATCGACCGGCTCGCCTTCGACCAGCAGCGATACGACCCGCGCCGCCGCCGCATCCTCGGTATAGCCCAGGAATTCCGTGGCCGCGCCGACGTCGTCGAGCTTGGCGTGATAATCGGCGCCGAACTGGCTGGCCGCTCGCGCGCGCTCGCGCTGGGCCGTCATCTCGCGTTCGAAACCTTCGTTATCCAGCGTCAGATCGCGTTCGCGCGCGACGTCGTTGGTCAGATCGACCGGAAAACCGTAGGTGTCGTAGAGCTTGAAGACCGTTTCGCCCGGGATCTCGGTACCGGCCATGTGGGCAATGGCATCCTCGAGAATCTTCATGCCCTGGGCCAGCGTCTCGGAGAAGCGCTGTTCTTCCTGCTCGACCACGCGCTCGATCTGCTGGTGCGCCGTATCCAGCTCGGGATAGGCCTCGCCCATGAGTTCATTGAGCGGTGCGACCAGCTTGTAGAAGAAGGTGCCGGTCGCGCCCAGCTTGTAGCCGTGGCGAATGGCGCGCCGCATGATCCGGCGCAGCACGTAACCGCGGCCTTCGTTGGACGGCATCACGCCATCGGCAATCAGAAACGCGGTCGCTCGAATATGATCGGCCACGACCTTGAGCGACGGCAGCTGCGCCTCGCTCGGCTCGCCTTCGATGCCCACAGCCTCGGCGGCCGCCGCCATGAGCGTCTGGAACACATCGATGCCGTAGTTGTCGTGCGTGCCCTGCATGACCGCGGCGATGCGCTCCAGGCCCATGCCGGTGTCGATCGAGGGCTTGGGCAGATCGACCATCGTGCCGTCGGGCTGGCGGTCGTACTGCATGAACACGAGGTTCCAGATCTCGACGAAGCGATCGCCGTCTTCTTCCGGCGTGCCGGGCGGGCCGCCCCAGATGTGCTCGCCGTGATCGTAGAAGATCTCCGAACACGGCCCGCACGGACCGGTATCGCCCATCTGCCAGAAGTTATCCTTGGCGCCGATGCGCGCCAGGCGAGCTTCGGGAATGCCGATCTCGTCTTTCCAGATCGCCTCGGCCTCGGCGTCTTCTTCGTAGACCGTGACCCAGAGCTTGTCCTTGGGCAGCTCCAGCTCGCCGGTGAGAAATTCCCAGGCGAAATGGATGGCCTCGCGCTTGAAATAGTCCCCGAAGCTGAAGTTGCCCAGCATTTCGAAGAACGTATGGTGGCGCGCGGTATAGCCGACGTTCTCGAGATCGTTGTGCTTGCCGCCGGCGCGCACGCAGCGCTGGGCCGATACCGCGCGCTTGTAGTCGCGCTGGTCGATGCCGAGGAACATATCCTTGAACGGCACCATGCCCGCGTTGACGAACAACAGCGTCGGATCGGACGCCGGCACCAGGCTCGACGATGCCACGAAGCGATGTTCGTTGGCCTTGAAATATTCGATGAAACGCGAACGCAGCGCGTTGGTGGTCATCATGGGACGCGTCTCCGGGTGACCCTCGACAAATAGCCTTTCAGTTTAGCAAACCGTAGCCATCCGCCCTACTCGGGCGCTGGAAGGCCACAGTTCGCAGGGCCGTATTCGTCGCCAGCGCGAGCCTCCAGACGCCGGCCGCAATCGGCGCTCATGCCCCACCCCGGCACGTGCGTCGGAGCGCTTCGGATCGAGCGATCACATGGCCGAGCCGCGATCCCGCACGGCGGCGATCTTGTCGTCGTTGCTCTGCTCGCGATCGGTGCGCGTGCCCACCTTGATCGAGGTATGGACCCGCGGCGCACCGAGGTCGTGGATGGTCTGGTGGCATTCCTTGAACGCCGCGAATACGTCATCCCATTCGCCTTCGACGTTGGTGCCGTAGGCGTGCAGCTGAGGTTTCAGGCCCGCGGCTTCGAGAATCGGGCCACAAGCCGCGATGTATTTCGATACCGACACGCCAACCCCGAGCGGGATGACACAGATTTCGGCGGTGACTTTCATGGCGAGCCCTCCGGAATGATCGCCTCGATCATGCCATCGGCCCCCACCGAAGACGATATCCGGGGTTTTCCCCAGGCGCGCACTGCGAGCACGCGTCAATCGTCGAACGCCGCCGCCAGTTGATCGCCGTCGAAGCCACGGCGCTGCAGGAAACGCATCTGCTTGGCCTTGGCGGGAAAGTCTTCCGGCCGTGCGTCGCCGAAGCGCTTGCGGCGCGCGGCCTCGGCCAGTGCGTCCCAGTCGATTTCGGCTTCATCCAGCGCGATCTGGATATCCGCGTCGGCCACACCGGCCGAGCGCAGTTCGGCCCGGATACGCACCGGGCCGATACCGCGACGCGATTTGCTCGCCACGGCGGCCTCGGCATAGCGCGCATCGGACTGCAGCCCTTCGGCCGCCAGTTCGTCGATCACAACCTCGATCTCGTCGGCGTCGTGATCGCGCTTGGCGAGCTTGGTGACCAGCTCGGCCCGGGCATGCTCGCGCCGGGCCAGCAGGTCCATCGCCCGCTTGCGGATGGCAAGCCGTTCGGCGTCCGGATCGTCGGCTTCGGGTGCCACGGTATCGTTCTAGGGCGTGTTGAGGTTTCGGGAGAGCGCCGCGTTGGAGACCGCAAATCGTGTCCGGCAAGGCGCGAGCCGCCGTGTCGTGGCGTGCCACGACCCAGGCTTGCAACGCCGCCGGGCGCCCCTGGTTAATTTTTTATGGGCGGCCCAACCCGAAGGGACAAGCGCCCTTAAATTAACGACACGACGGCAATACAGCGTTGTCGCTCTCTCGCGTAGAACGACTACGCCGCGTTCGCTACGCCTCGTCTTGCCGCAAAACAGCGCTTGGCGCGGACTCGCACGAAACCTCAACACGCCCTAGCCGGGCCTCAGCCGAACGCGCCGATCACGACTTGGACTTGCCACCACTCTGGCTGCCGAGCAGATCGCCCTCGCCTTCGGTCGCGGTTTCCGCTTCGGCCTCTTCGCCTTTCTTTTTCTTCGGCGGCAACAACTTCTCGCGCAGCGCGGCTTCGATGTGCTGAGCGATTTCCGGGTTGCTCTTGAGGAAATTACGGGCATTGTCCTTGCCCTGGCCGATACGGTCGCCGTTGTAGGAATACCAGGAACCGGCTTTTTCCACGAGATTGTTGGCCACACCCAGATCGATGATCTCGCCCTCGCGCGAGGAGCCCTCGCCGTAGAGGATTTCGAACTCGGCCTTGCGGAACGGCGGCGCCATTTTGTTCTTGACGATCTTGACGCGGGTCTCGTTGCCGATGACCTCGTCGCCCTTCTTGATCGAGCCGATGCGGCGGATGTCCAGTCGCACGGACGAGTAGAACTTCAGCGCGTTGCCGCCGGTCGTGGTTTCGGGCGAACCGAACATCACGCCGATCTTCATGCGGATCTGGTTGATGAACATCACCAGCGTGCCGGTGCGCTTGATATTGGAAGTCAGCTTGCGCAGCGCCTGACTCATCAGGCGGGCCTGCAGGCCGACGTGGGAATCGCCCATCTCGCCCTCGATCTCGGCCTTGGGCGTGAGGGCGGCCACCGAGTCGATGACCACGATGTCCACGGCCGCCGAACGGACCAGCATGTCGGCGATTTCGAGCGCCTGTTCGCCGGTATCCGGCTGCGAGATCAGCAGATTCTCGATATCCACGCCCAGCGCTTCGGCATAAGTCGGGTCGAGCGCGTGCTCGGCGTCGATGAACGCGGCGGTACCGCCGGCCTTCTGCGCTTCGGCAATCGCCTGTAGCGTCAGCGTGGTCTTGCCGGACGATTCCGGGCCGTAGATTTCCACCACGCGGCCGCGCGGGTAGCCGCCGATACCGAGCGCGATGTCCAGCGTCAGCGAACCACTCGAAATCGAGGCAACGTTGGAATTGTCGACATCGCCCATGCGCATCACCGAGCCCTTGCCGAACTGACGTTCGATCTGGCTCAGCGCGGCGGCGAGTGCTTTCTTGCGATCTTCATCCATAGTGATCGGGTCCGTTCGAATCGAACGCAGGCCTTCCGCAGGGGAAAGCGAACTGCTGATGGTCGGGTACAGGCCGCATTATTTCATATTTGGAAGGCATCAAGCCTCGCCCGCGAGCGGCCAGCGCGCAAGTATGCGATAGCCGCCGGGCACGCCCCGGGCTCCGCTTTCGGCCAGTACGAACTCGCGGGCGCGCCAGGCAATCGGCGCGACCGGACGGGCGCTGATCGGCCCGGCGCGGCGTTGCAGGGTGATATGCGGCACGAAAGCGCGCGGATCAAGCGTATCGGCGCGCAGAAATTCGGCCAGTTCGAACAAGGCAGCCGGCGGCCGAGACAAGCCCAGCCAGATCAGCCGTGGCTTGTCGAAACCGTCGAGCCGATCGAATACCAGATCGAACGGCGCGATGGTCACATGTTCGGCGCGCGCGAGCAGCGCGTCGCGGCCGGCCGGATCGCAGGCCCCGTGAAAAGCCAGGGTGACGTGCAGTTTGTCGCACGGCACCACAGCACCCGGCCCATCAAGTGTGCGCCCGATTTCCGCAATACGTTCAGCCACATCCGCCGGCGGCCAGAGCGCGAAGAACAGGCGCTGGCGTTTGGATTCATCGCCCGCCGTCATGGCATCGCGTGTTCAGTCGGCGTCGACCCGCTCGCGCAGGCCCACCAGCGCGGCCAGAACGGACGCACGCCGCACCGCGCTGCGGTCGCCTTCGAACCGATAGCGCACCACATCCGGCTTACCGCCGCGGGCCTGCCAGCCAATGAACACCGTGCCGACGGGTTTTTCATCGCTGCCGCCGTCCGGCCCCGCCACGCCCGATACGGCGATCGACCAGTCGGCGACCGGCGCGGCCGCGAGCGTACCCTGCGTCATCGCGGCAACCACCGGCTCGCTCACGGCCCCATAGTCGGCCAGCAGCGCCGCCGCCACGCCCAGATCGCTCTGCTTGGCCGCGTTGGAATACGTCACATAGCCACGCTCGAACCAGGCCGAACTGCCGGCGATGTCGGTACAGGCGGCCGCGATCAGCCCGCCGGTGCAGGATTCGGCCGTAGCCAGGCGCAAATCGCGCGCCGGCAACAGCGTCGCAAGCTGTTCCACCAGCTCGGCAATCGCGCTATCGGGGTCGTAGAGCGTCGTCATACGGCCATTATGCCAGTCGTGTCCTGCGAAACCGGCACGCTCCGACTACAATCCGCGACTGTCCGCGCCATGCACCAGCCACGACGAGAGCCCATGAGCGACACGGCGACCCGCCACGCCCAGCACACCCCGATGATCCGCCAGTATCTGGCGATCAAGGACGAGTACCCGCACATGCTGGTGTTCTACCGCATGGGCGATTTCTACGAGCTGTTCTTCGACGACGCGCATCGCGCGGCCGAGCTGCTCGACATCACGCTCACCGCCCGCGGCGAATCCGGCGGCGTGTCGATTCCCATGGCCGGCGTGCCCTATCACGCGGCCGAGTCCTATCTCGCGCGGCTGATCGCGCGCGGCGAGTCGGTGGCGATCTGTGAGCAGATGGAAGCGCCCGGCGCGACCAAGGGCCCGGTCCGGCGCGAAGTGGTTCGCGTGGTCACGCCCGGGACGGTCACCGACGATGCATTGCTGGATGCGCGCACGGCCAACCTGATCGTGGCCATCGCCCCGGCCAAGCGCGCGATCGGCATCGCCGCGCTGGAACTGGCGCGGGGCGATCTGGCGGTCACCGAAGTGGCCGACGAAGCCGCGCTGTCGGCCGAGCTGGCGCGCCTGTCGCCGAGCGAGGTCGTGGTGTCGGACCAGTCGACGCTGCAGTTCAACCTGCCCGAGACCGCGCGTACCGAGCGCCCGGCATGGCTGTTCGATGCCGTGTCGGCCCGCCGCAAGCTGGAGGAATTCTTCGGCGTGGCCCAGCTCGACGGCTTCGGCTGCGGCGACCTGCCGCGTGCGATCGCCGCGGCCGGTGCGTTGATCGATTACGTCGAGGCCACCCAGCACACCGCACTGGCGCATATCGCCTCCATGCGGACCTATGCCGTCACCGACACGCTGATCCTGGACGGGCCCACGCGGCGCAATCTGGAGATCGAAGCCAGCGCCAACGGCGATACCAAGCATAGCCTGATCGGCCTGCTGGATCGCTGCGCCACGGCCATGGGCGCTCGGGCACTGCGACGCTGGGCCGCCGAACCGACGCGCAACTTCAATATGCTGGCGCATCGCCATCAGGCGATCGAGACACTCATGCGCGGCGCCTACGTACCGATTGCCGACAAACTGCGCGCCATGGCCGATGTGGAACGCATCGCCACCCGCATCGCCCTCGGCACCGCACGTCCGCGCGATCTCTCCGGCCTGGCCTCGGCTCTGGCCGGCTTGCCCGGTCTGAAGAGCGAACTGGCCGGCCTCGACGCCCCGCTGCTCGCCGGCATCGATACCGCGCTGGACCCGGCCGACGATCTGGCGGGCCTGCTGGCCCGGGCCATCGTGGCCTCGCCGCCCGTGGTGGTACGCGACGGCGGCGTGATCGCCGACGGCTACGACGACAACCTCGACGAACTGCGCGAGCTCTCGGCCAACGCCGACGGTTATCTGGCCGAGCTGGAAAAACGCGAACGCGAGCGCACCGGGGTCGACACGCTCAAGGTCGGCTACAACCGCGTGCACGGCTACTACATCGAGATGGGGCGCACTCATTCCGACAAGGCGCCGATCGACTACCAGCGCCGGCAGACGCTCAAGGCCGTGGAGCGCTATATCACGCCCGAGCTCAAGTCCTTCGAGGACAAGGTGCTGTCCGCGCGCGAACGAGCGTTGGCGCGCGAGAAACAGCTCTATACCGAACTGGTCGAGCTACTGGCGGGCCACATGTCGCGGCTGCAGTCGATCGCCGACGGCCTCGCGCGGCTGGATGTGCTGGCCGGGTTGGCGCGCTGTGCGGTGGATTATCGCTGGGTCGCACCGCGACTGACCGAGACGCCCGGCATTCATATCAGCGGCGGGCGCCACCCGGTGGTCGAGCGCTTCTCCGATGCCCCGTTCGTGGCCAACGATACCGAGCTGGACGACGACACGCGCGTACTGTTGATCACCGGCCCCAACATGGGCGGCAAATCGACTTACATGCGCCAGACGGCGCTGATCGTGCTGATGGCCCACATCGGCTCGTTCGTGCCGGCCGATTCAGCCACCATCGGGCCGCTCGATCGGATCTTCACCCGCATCGGCGCGGGCGACGATCTATCGGCCGGGCAGTCGACCTTCATGGTCGAAATGAGCGAAACCGCCCAGATCCTGCACCATGCGACCGAACAATCGCTGGTGCTGCTGGACGAGATCGGGCGCGGCACCTCGACCTACGACGGCCTGGCGCTGGCGCGGGCCGTGGCCGAACGCCTGGCCACGCACAATCGCGCCTATACGCTGTTCGCGACCCACTACTTCGAGTTGACCCAGATCGCCGCCGACTGGCCGGCGTCGAAGAACGCGCATTTCGAAGTCGCGGATTATGCCGATGCTGGCGGCGAGCAGAAGCTCGCGTTCCTGCACGCCATCCGCCCGGGACCGGCCTCGCGCAGCTTCGGCCTGCAGGTCGCCGCGCTGGCGGGCGTGCCGAAGAAGGTCATTCGGGCAGCCGAGAAGCATCTGGCCGAGCTGGAGAGTGCGTCGCGCGAGAGCGCCAGCCCACAGCTCGGCCTGTTCGAGGCCCCGAAACCGGAGCAGCCGCGGGAGCCGGACCACGACCCGATCCACGAGGCACTGGAAGAGCTCGACTGCGACGATCTGACGCCGCGCGAGGCGCTGGCCAAGCTCTACGAACTCAAGAACCTGCTGGGGCGCGGACGCTCGTAGTCTGCTACGAGCGCCCGCGCCAAGCGTCGCTCAGGCGTAGTCGGCGGCCATGCGGTTGGTCAGCGTGAGATCCTTCTGCACGTGGCGGCTGATCGGCCCGGCCACGGCTTTCTCGATCTTGCCGCCGACCAGCGGCACCGAGGCCTTGATGTTGAAATCCAGCACCAGGCGCGAGCCGTTGCCGGCGTCGGTGAGGTTCAGCCGCGAGCCGATCTCGACCGGCGCCCGCTCGATTTCGATATCCAGCCGGCCCTCGCCTGCATCCAGCTGCCAGGCGTCGGTCTGGCGCAGATACAGCTGGTCACCGATCCGGCTCTTGACGAAGTCCGGGAACTTCAGACGGCTGGCGTCGAGCGCATGCCGGACCGTGATCGAGAAGCGAGCGTCGCCGCTTTCGCTGCTCAGAACCTCGGGCGCCTCGCCGCCCATCTTTTCGTACTTGGCGAGGTAATAGTCCTTGTCTCCGAACATCCGCAGGATGATTTCGGCGGGATAATCGAAGTCGAAGGTTTCCTGGAATTTCATGAATCGTCCTTGATAGCGATACGCGTCATGCGTCGGGCCGGATACGCCCGTTTTCCTGATACAGATAGGCCGCCAGCAAATCGTGGGCGTTGAGCTCGGCGCCGAGTACCGACAGCAGCACGAACACACCGCCGAGCCGCCGGTGCAAAAACACGATCTCGCGCGGCGGGATACGGAACCAGCGGGAAATGGCGGCGTCCTGTACCGCACGCGAGACGCGCCAGAACAGATCCGACTCGCCCCATTTATAGCGCCCGTCCGGCGTCGATAGCTCGGCCGGCGGCTGCTTGCGGAACGGCTCGATAATGAGCAGGCCCACCTTGGCGAAATCGTCGAACACACGCTGCGGCGAATCGCGGCGCAACAGATTGATGCCGATGGCGCCGTCGATGAGCTTGGCCTGATCGCCCTCGAAGGCGCCGGCCACCGTGTCGTAGTAGGAGCCGAGGAAACGCGGCGCGAATTCCCGGGTCGCGCCGAAATCCAGCAGCACGAACTGGTCCTTGCCGTCGTCGTTGATCCGGATCTTGTAGTTGCCGAAATGCGGATCGGTCTGGACGATGCCCCAGTTGAAGAACTCGAGGAAAAACAGCTCCAGCGCCGATTCGCTCAGATGATTGCGACGCTCCTGGGCGAGATTCTTCACGCGCTCGCTCTGTACGTGATCGGCGGCCTCGAACGAGGTCACCAGCACGGTTTCGGTCGAGTATTCGGGAAAGACCTCCGGCACGACGTAACGGTCATCGTGTGCCAGCCGCTGGCCGAATTCACGCGTCATGCGCAGCTCGCGATCGTAATCCACCTCGCGGTAGATCATCTCCCGCACTTCTTCCATCACCGAGTGCAGCTCCATGCCCTTGGGCACCAGCCGCGCCAGGCGCACGATATTGGTCAACGTGCGGATGTCGGAATCGATGGCGTCGGCCAGGCGCGGATACTGCACCTTGATGCACAGCTCGCGGCCGTCGGATTTGCGCCGGGCGCGATGCACCTGGCCCAGCGAGGCCGCGGCCAGGGGCTCCGGATCGATCTCGAGCTCGTCGAGACGCTTGCGGCCGAGCCGCTCGATCACCACCGGCTCCAGGTCCTCCCAGGCCACCGGCGGGCTGTCGTCCTGCAAGCTGCGCAGCACCTCGATCGCTTCGGGCGGCATGAAATACTGCCCGTAGACCGACAGCATCTGGCCGACCTTCATCACGCTGCCCTTGAGCTGGCCGAGCTCGTCGGCCAGGAACTGTGCCTGCTTGACGTAGAACTCGCGGTTGCGGGCCTCGCGGTCCGCCTTGCTGCGAAACAGATTGCCCACGGTATGCGTGGCGAACGATGCGCCAGCCATCATGCCCATGCGGGCCATCGCGGCGTTACGATCGAAAGAGCCGGTCTTGAGTTTCAGCGGCTTGCGCTTACCACCGTCGGAGTTTTTCGCCATAGGGATTCGGGGCCCGTGGACACTAGCTTGGGCATGTAGCGACCGAGTCTAGCAGTTTGACCCGACACGACCATCCGCCCTATTTCGGGGATGCCCCGGTGGTTGCCTATAAAAAAGGTTCTTCGCAGATAAGCGTGAAAGGCGGCGGTGACCGCATGGCTTAAGCTTGGA
>NZ_APNK01000049.1 GCF_000732535.1 Salinisphaera hydrothermalis C41B8 | reverse complement strand
TTCCCAGGACCGCCGGAGCGCCGCTTGATCAAGTCTCCATACACCAGACTTGCATATAGCTCGATCAACCCCGGCGACTTGGCGTTAAGCGAGCGGCCACACGGCCGGCTTACAACGGCTTAGACGACACGGGCGGCAGGATCAAACCCGATCACCCGTCGATCCGAGCGCCGCATCGAATATGCAGCCGTCGGCGCTCGTCTCATCGAGCGCGCGCCGAATGATTATCGGCTCCGGCCGCGTGCCTTGCCGGCGTAGGGGTTATCGCTGTTCTTGAACACCAGTTGGATCGGCGTGCCGAACAGGTTGAAGTGCTCGCGAAAACGGCGCACCAGATAGCGCTTGTATTCGGCCGACAGCCGCTGGGTCTGATTGCCGTGAATCACGATGGTCGGCGGGTTGCGCCCGCCCTGGTGCGCGAAGCGCAACTTGATGCGGCGCCCGTGCACTGCCGGCGGTGCGTGCGCCGCCACCGCGTCTTCGAGCGCGCGGGAGAGCTGCGGGGTCGACATTTCGGCAAACGAGGCCGCATACGAGGCCTGGATCGCGTCCATCAGATCACGCAGCCCCGAGCCATGCAGCGCGGAGACAAACAACAGCGGCAGATAGTCGAACGCGCCCATGCGCTCGACCACTTTGGCGTGCAGTTTGGCGCGCTCGTCCTCGGACAGCCCGTCCCACTTGTTCAGTACGATCACCGCCGCGCGGCCCCGCTCCACCGCGAGATTGAGCAGACGGATGTCCTGGGTCGAAAGACCGGCGCGTGCATCGAGCATGAGCACCACGACCTGGGCCTGCTCGGCCGCCTGCATGGCCTTGATGACGCTGAGCTTCTCGATGCCGTCGTCGACCTTGGACCGGCGCCGGATGCCGGCCGTATCGACGATGACGTAGGGCTTATCGTCGAAGAAGAACTCGCTGGCCACGGCATCGCGCGTGGTGCCCGGCGCATCCTGCGTGAGCATGCGTTCATCGCCGACCAGCCGATTGACGAGCGTCGACTTGCCAGCATTCGGCCGCCCCAATAGGGCGAGCCGGATCGCATCGGGCCGATGCGCCCGTACCGCGGCACGGGGCTCCGGCAAGTCGGCGAAGACATGATCGAGCAACAGACCGACACGATCGCCGTGTTCGGCCGAAATCGCCCACGGCTCGCCCAGCCCGAGCGCATGGAACTCGGCGTTGGCGCTGACGCTGGCCTGGCCTTCGCTCTTGTTGACCACCACGAGCACCCGCTGACCGTTGCGACGCAGCCGATCCGCGATGGCTTCGTCGCCGGCCATCAGACCCTGGCGATAATCGACCACCATGAGCACCAGATCGGCCTCTTCCAGTGCGGCATCGGTCTGGGCCAGCGCGCGGGTGTCGATGTCTTCGTCGTCCTGGCCGATGCCGCCGGTATCGACCACGATGAAGCGCCGGCCGGCATGCGCGCCGAAACCGTACTGCCGATCACGCGTTACGCCCGGCTGGTCGGCCACCAGAGCGTCGCGTGAGCGCGTCAGCCGGTTGAACAGCGTCGACTTGCCGACATTCGGTCGGCCAACCAGCGCGATGACCGGGAGTACGGCCCCGCCGTCTGCCACGGATCAGCTGCCGCGGGCGTCGAAACGCACGGCGGCGACTTCGCCCCCGGCGCCGAGCACGATCGCCCGATCTCCGACCACCACCGGCTGCGCGCGGATCGCCTCGCCGAACGGCCGGCCACGGCCCTCGATGGAACCATCGCTGGGCGACAACCAGTGCAGATAACCTTCGTAATCGCCCACCAGAACGTGGCCATCGACCACGGCCGGCGCCGACAGCTTGCGGTATTTGAGCGCGTCCTGTTTCCAGACCGGCTCGCCGGTCGCCCGCGAGATGCCCCAGACCACGCTATCCATATCGGTGGCGTAGAGGTTGTTGTTGTCGGCCGCCAGATTGTTCTCGGAGGCGACCTTGTGCTTCCAGCCGATCTGGCCGCCGTTCTTGCTCAGCGCGACCAGCGAATCGCCGGCGCTGATGGCATAGATGGTGTTGCCGTCGATCAGCGGGTTGGCGTCGACGTCGACGATGCGATCGAGCTCGGAGCGACCTTCCGGCAGTGCGACCGTCTGCTCCCAGCGCTGTTCGCCGGTGGCCAGATCCAGCGCCTGCACCTTGCCGCCGTCCGTGCCGATATAAACCGTGTTGCCCTGGATGACCGGCGAGGCCGTGCCACGCATGGTCAGGTTCGGCACGTTGTCTTCGACCGTCCAGATCCGATCGCCGGTCGCCATGTCGAGCGCAGCCACATGGCCGTCGACAGTCCGCGCGACCACTTCCTTCGACGTGCCCGCAGGCGCGGCGATCACTTCGCTCGACAGATCCGCACTCCAATCCTTACTTCCGTCGGCAGCCGACAGCGCGATCACCTCGCCGTTGCGGGTGCCCACCAACAGCGTACCGTCGATTACCGACGGGCCGGCGATGAGTTTCTCATCGGTATTGACGTGCCAGACGCGATGGCCGTTGGCGAGGTTGAGCGCCACAACTTCGCCGTTGCTGTTGGCGACGTAAACTCGTCCGTTCGCAACCGCCGGCTCGAACCCGCTTTCGTATTTGCCGGCGCCATCACCGCCGTTGGCGTGCCACAGCACCTGCATCCGGAATTCCGGATTCGGCAGCTGGGTCAGCGGCTTGGGCTGCGCGATGGTGGAACCACCACCGCAGCCGGTCAAACCGACGGTGGCCGCGACGAGCAGCGGCGTCAGACAGGCAAGCGTGCGTCGATAATTCTTCATGAGTCGGACTTCTTCGAATCGGTCGGCATGTCGTCGTCGGCCTTGGCCGGCGCGGTCTGATCGAGCTTGTGCTGGAGCATCTGCTTCGGCGCATCCGACGGCAGATGGGACATCGCTTTCTTATAGGCGGCATGGGCCGCCGCGTCGTCGCCCTGCGCCGCATGGATATCGCCGGCAAGTTCGGCAAACAGCGAATCGAACGATGCCGGATGATCCCGATTCAGCAACTTGAGCGCCGCGTCGGGCTTCTTCTGCGCCCAGAGCACGCGCGCCTTGCGTACGGTGGCGATCTCGCGAATGCCCTTGCCGTCAGCGTTTTTTATCGCCCAATCGAGTTCGGCGGCCGCCTTGTCGAGCTTTTTCTGATCGACATAGTAGCTCGCCATCGACAGCGCCGCGGCACCGGCATAGGGGGTGCCGCTGTAGTCGCTCTTGAGCTTCTCGACGATGTTGTCGATGCCGCCGGTCACATTCTGAGCACTGATGCCCTGCTGAACTTCGGCATACATATCCGCGGCCTGCGCATCCTGGCGGTTGCTGTACCAGCCCCAGGCATACCAGCCACCGATCGCAAGCAAACCGATGAGCACGCCGACGATCGCGGCGGTGCCATTCTTGGACCACCAGCGCGCCAGGCTCGCCAGCTCTTCGTTGTTGTCGTAGTCCGCCATTCCCGTCCTTTGTCTCTTCGTTCTGTCGGCTGGGGTCGTATCAGCCGCGACCATCTGCCAGCAGTGCGGCGATACGTGCTGGTGCTTCGGACAGCCCCACGCGCTCCTGTGTCCGGTCGTCGGTCAGCGGTTTGATTTGAAGTGTATCGTCGGCGGCCTCGTCGTCGCCGAACACCAGCGCCAGCCGCGCCCCGCTCTTGTCCGCCTTCTTGAACTGCGACTTGAAACTGCCGCCCCCGGCATGAACCCGCAGCCGCAATTCGGGCAGCGCATCGCGCAATTGTTCCGCAAGCGCCGGCACCCGGGCACTGGCGGTATTGCCGGTATGCACCAGATAGGCCTGCGGCGCCAGATCGTCGAGCGGCACGCCCTGGGATTCCATCAGAGCAACCACACGCTCCACGCCCATCGCGAAGCCGGTTGCCGGCGTATCCGAGCCGCCGAGCTGGCTCACCAGACCGTCGAACCGCCCGCCGGAACACACCGCGTTCTGAGCTCCGAGATCGTCGGTGAGCCACTCGAACACGGTCCGTGTGTAGTAATCCAGGCCCCGCACCAGGCGCGGGTTGATCGTGTAATCGATTCCCAGCGCCTTGATGCCGTTGCACAGGCCCTGGAAATGCGCCGCGGATTCCGCGCCGAGATAGTCGGTCAGCGACGGGGCCGACGCGATCAGCTCGGCCATCTCGGGGTTTTTGCTGTCGAGAATCCGCAGCGGATTGCGATCCAGCCGGCGCTGGCTGTCGGCGTCGAGCGAGTCGTGGTGCGCGCTGAAATAGGCATGCAACGCATCACGATAGGTCGCACGCTCGACCGGGGTGCCAAGTGTGTTGATCTCGAGGCGCAGCCCGCTGATACCGAGACGCTTGAACAGCCGCGAAGACATCGCGATCTGTTCGATATCCACGTCTGGCCCGGTCTGACCGAAGGCCTCGACGCCGAACTGATGAAACTGGCGCTGGCGCCCTTTCTGCGGCCGCTCGTAGCGAAACATTGGGCCGACATACCAGAGCCGTTGTGTGGCGTTGTGCAGCAGGCCGTGCTGAACTCCTGCGCGCACGGCCCCGGCCGTGCCCTCCGGGCGCAACGATATCGATTCGCCGCCGCGGTCCTCGAAGGTGTAGAGCTCTTTCTCCACGATGTCGGTGACCTCACCGACGCCGCGCTCGAACAATCCGGTGCGCTCCATGATCGGCAACCGGATCTGCTCGTAACCGTAGGCCGCGAACACGTCGGCCGCGGTGCGTTCGAGCGTGTGCCACAACGCGTTCTCCGCGGGCAGGACATCCTGCATGCCGCGGATCGATTGAATACGCTGACTCATCAGATCCTTCTATACGTGACGGGCGATTAGCCGTTGCCGTTGTTGCCGCTGGAGTTGCCGTTGTTCGCGGCATCGACTGTAAGATGGGCGATGCCGCCGCCGCTCGTCTGCCCGGCGACATCCACCGGCTGGCCGCCGATGCTCACCTTCACCCCGGGCGCATAGCCGAGCGTGATCTTGTACGGCGGCTTACCGTTGAATTCCTTGGTATCGCCCGGTTTGAAGATGCCGGACGCCATACGATCGCCATTGGCATCGGTCACCCGGACCCAGGAGCGTTTACTGAACTTCAGCACCAGACGGTTGGGCGGCACCGACGGTTGGCTTGGCTGCTGCGCGGTGTTGTCACTACTGGCGGGCTGCGCGCCCGACCCGTTCGACGGATTGATGCCGAGCGTCTTATTGACGTTGCGTCCACCCGACTGCTGGCCCGTCGACGCCTGACCGCTGCTATTGCCGACCACATCGGGCGTACTCGGGGCCGTCGTGTCGCTGCCCCCGCTCGCGGCGCCTGCGCCCGTGGCGCTGGCCGTACTGCCGTCGCCGTTGTTATTGCCGGACGAGTCATCGCTCGACGAATTGAACTCGAACGTGGTGGTGCTCTGGCTGCTCTGGTCGGCGTTGTTGCTGTCGTTGCTGCCGGTGATCGCACCGGGCACGCCGCTGGACGGCAGCACGAACACCACGACCGCGATCACGACCACCACAATGAGTAGCAGGATGAACAGACCGCGAAAACGGAAACCGCCGCCAGGCGTGACATCCTGTGGAATGATGCCGGCGCCGATGGTGCCGTGATCGATTTTCGGCTTCGGCGCTTCGCCGGCAATCGCCGTGTAAGCGGCCATGATGCGCTCGACATCCAGGTCGAGCACCTTGGCACATTGCCGATAATAGCCGCGCGCGAAAACCGGCTGCGACAACGACTGAAAATCGTTGTCCTCGAGCGCCTCGACCGTGTGTGCGCTGAGCTTGGTCTGGGCGCAGAGGTCGTCGACGCTGTAATCGTGCGCCAGGCGGCCCTCACGCAGGATTTCGCCCGGGGTCTGCCCGTCGGATTTGTTACGAGTCAGCCCAGGCGACGTCGCCTCTTCCTCGGCGCCGCGCGCCAGCGCCGGCTCTTTCGGCTGATCGGATTGATCGTCGTGCGTAGCGTTCATTGACGCGATGACTCCAGTTGGCTCAGCGACCGTGTCGCCGTCGGCTGGTTCGCATTGTGGCGCTTGAGATAGGCCGCCGCGGCCGACCGATCTCCCAGCGCCAGCTCGATGCGCGCGGCCAGCAACAACTGGGCGGCATCGAGCTTGGTTGCAGCGTCGGCACGTTCGATAAACGCGCGCGCGCTCAAATAATTATGGGCATGGTATGCGATTGAGGCCAGATGCGTCAGGGCGGTCGCCTGCTTGGGGTCGGCCTTGAGTGCACGCCGGAAGTAGTCGGCCGCTTCATCGCGGCGATGCGCGCGGTACAGGCAAAGCCCGGCGTTGGCCAGACTATCGGCCCGATCCGCGGGGTTGCCGGCGCTCAGCGCCCGCTTGAAGTTGGCTACGCCCTGATCGGTCTTGCCCTGCTCGCATAAAAACGCGGCATAGCTGTTATAGACCTTGGGCGCCGGGCGGACCGACAGAGTTTTCTGGAAATACCGATTGGCCCGAGCCGGCTGATCGAGCCGTTCACTGACAACCGCCATGCCCCAGTTGGCCGTGAAATTATCCTTGTCGTAGCTCAGCGCTTTCTTGAACGCCTGCTGGGCTCGGTCGTTGACCCCTTTGTGCAGATAATCGGCGCCCACGTTGGCATTGGCCTCTGCCGCATCCTGACGGTTGACGCCGCCGTTGGTGGCACAGCCAGCAACCAGCAGCGATGCAGCCAGCACGAGCGGGATCGACAGCGCGCCCTGGCGTCGGCTCATACGCGCGAAGCCGGCTGCGATTCGACACGAATGGGCACGTCGCGAAAATGACGCTTCTGCTTGCTGCGAACACGCCCCACCAGCTGTCCGCAAGCGGCGTCGATATCGTCGCCGCGCGTGCGCCGTACGGTGGTTCGCAGCCCGCGCGAATGTAGCGCGTCCTGGAACGCCCGGATATCGGCCTCCGCCGGACGCTCGTAGCCCGAGCCGTCGAACGGATTGAAGGGAATCAGGTTCACCTTGGCCGGGCGGCTGCCGAGCAGCTTCGCCAGGGCCTTGGCATGGTGCGGCTGATCGTTGACGCCGGCCAGCAGCACATATTCGTAGACCACATGCGCCCGACGCTCCTTGCCCTGCACATAGCGATCGCAGGCCGCCATCAATTCGTCGAGCGGATACTTGCGGTTGATCGGCACGAGTTCATCGCGCAGCTCATCGGTGGGCGCATGCAGCGATACCGCCAGCGCCACATCGACTTCGGCCCGCAGCCGATCCATGAACGGCACCATGCCCGAGGTGGACACGGTTACACGTCGCTTGGACAAGCCGAAACCATAATCATCGAGCAGGATACGAATGGCCGGCACCACCGCGCGGTAGTTCGCCAGCGGCTCGCCCATGCCCATGAACACGATATTCGATAAGGCACGCTCGCCGTGCACCTTGCCCTGGGCCCGCAGGTCGTGCTCTGCCATCCAGACCTGACCGACGATTTCGGCCGTGGTGAGATTGCGATTGAGCCCCTGCTTGCCGGTGGCACAGAACGAACAATCCAGCGCACAACCGATCTGCGACGAAATACACAGCGTCGCCCGGTCGGCTTCGGGGATATAGACCGCCTCGATGGCGTTGTCCGGATCCATGTCCTCGGTGACCGCCAGCAGCCACTTGCGGGTGCCATCGCGGCTGGCCTGTTCGCGGATGCGGGCCGGCGGCCGGATTTCGGCGATCTCGGGCAGCCGATCACGCAGCTTTTTGGACAGATCGGTCATGGCCGAAAAGTCGGTCACGCCGCGGGCATAGATCCACTGCATGACCTGCTTGGCCCGGAAAGCCGATTCGCCATGTTGCTTGAAGAACGCTGCCATGGCTTCGCGATCCAGGCCGAACAGGTTCACGCGCGTACCGCTGGCGGTCGCGCTCGTTCGGATCGGGGTCGGGTTGTCGATGTCGGCGTTCGTCATGGCGAATCGGTTCCGATGGACTTCGGGTCGGGCGCGGTTAGCGCGGGCAGATGCCGCCCTGGCCGAAGAAGAAGTCGATCTCGGCTGCGGCGGTATCTTCGCCGTCCGAGCCGTGTACGGCGTTGGCGTCGATGGACTCGGCGAAGTCACCACGAATGGTGCCGGCTTCGGCTTCCTTCGGGTTGGTGGCGCCCATCAGATCGCGGTTCTTGGCGATGGCGTTCTCGCCTTCCAGAACCTGGACCATGACCGGGCCCGAGATCATGAACTCCACCAGGGCGTTGAAGAACGGACGCTCGGAATGGACAGCGTAGAACTTCTCTGCCTCTTCGCGCGACAGATGGACCATACGGGCGCCCACGATGCGCAGGTCGGCGTTTTCGAAGCGGCGATAGATTTCGCCGATCACGTTCTTGGCGACTGCGTCGGGTTTGATGATCGACAGGGTGCGCTCAGCGGCCATGGATTCTCCTACAAAAACAATACGATGGTTGATATCCGCCGGACGCTCGCGGCGTATACGCGCGGATAACCCGGCATTGTATCGCGGACAAGCCCGCCCTGTCAGGGTATCGAATGAATGGACGCGTACGCGAACGCCGGTTTACTATCGGTCAGCCGGCGCTCGCTGCGTCCCGTTTGCCTGCCGCGGCGCCCAAGCCGCGCCGGACGGCACCGCCGAGACGCTACACCATGAAGGACTCACCGCAGCCACAGGCATTCTTGGCGTGCGGGTTGTCGAACCGGAACATGCGATTCAAGCCTTCCGAACGGAAGTCGACCGTCGTGCCCGCGAGAACGGACATGTGCTTATGGGCCACCACGACCTTGGCGCCGTGGCTTTCGAAGACGTCGTCGTCCTCGCCGATCTCGTCGGCATAGTCCATCGTGTACATATAACCGCTGCAGCCGGATTTGCGCACGCCCACGCGCAGGCCCAGACCATGGCCCCGCTTTTCGAGCTGGTACTTGATGCGCTCGGCGGCTGCTTCGGTTACCCGCAGATCTTCGGTTTGCAGTGTCGTTTCGCTCATAACCTATTGTCCCAGATTGATCACCGCGTTGGACAACGCGTCGATCGCCAGCAACCCAGCGTATCGCTGAGTCGGGGTCAGAGCCAATGCCTTCTCGACATCGGCGAGTGTAACAGTATGCGTGATTTCGACTGTTTGAGCCGTCACGCGTTCACAAATCCAGTCCGCGCACGCGATCACGACCGGCGGCCCGAACGCCGCGAACGCCGCTTTCAGCCGGCCGTCGTTGCCAACGGCGAGAAACACCCGGCAGCGCGCATCCTCGCCGGGCGTATCCGCCGCGCCGCTGGCCGGCCAGGCATCGACCGCATCGGCATCCACCGCGTATGTCGGCCGCAGAAAGCGCGCCCGGATGGCGTCATCGGCGGCGCCGCGATTCATGCCGCCTCAGCCAGTGTCCGCAGTCGCCTGACTTCGTCACGGAAACGTTGAGCGGCGGCATCGATAGCGACCTCGTCCACGCCCGGGCCAAGCGAAAACCGGATGGTCGCGGCTGCCTCGCGCGGCGAGCGCCCCATCGCGCGTACGACGTGCGACGACTCGCCCTTGGCCGCGCTGCAGGCGGCCCCGGTCGAGACCGCGAGCGCCGGCTCGCCCTCATTCAATCCAGTGATCAATGCCGCACCGTGCACGCCGGTGACGCTCACGCTCAAGAACGGCGCCGCCGCGGTTTCGGGCCGGCCGTTGCGCAGCAGTCCGCCCAGCGGCGCCATGCCTTGCCATAGCCGCTCTCGCAGCCGCGCCCATTCCGGTTGCGATGCGATGCCGTGGCGCGCTGCCTGTGCTGCCGCCGCGCCGAAACCCGCGATCTGATGCGTCGGCAACGTGCCGGCGCGCAGGCCACGCTGCTGGCCGCCACCGATGATCTGGGCCGCAACACCGATCTTCGGTGCGCGGCGACGGACATAGAGCGCACCGATGCCTTTGGGACCGCCGATCTTGTGGGCCGACAACGACATCAGTGCGATCGGCGTCGCCGACACATCGATCGGCAGTCGGCCCAGGCTCTGGGCCGCATCCACATGCAGCGCGACACCGGCCGCGGCGCATTGTTCGGCGATCGCCGGCACATCATGAATCACGCCGGTTTCGTTGTTGACCTGCATGATCGACACGAGATCCGGGCCTTGTGCCACTGCGGCGGCCAGCGCGTCGTGATCGATCGCACCATGGGCGTCGACTTCCAGCCAGTCGACGGTCACGCCTTGTTTGGCCAGCGCCGAGAGCGTATCGCGCGTCGCCGGATGCTCGGTAACCACCGAGACGATGCGTGCGCCGGCGCCGATGAACTCGGCCACCCCGCGCAGGGCCAGGTTCGATGATTCGGTCGCACCGGAGGTCCAGACGATCTCGCGCGGCTCGGCGCCGATCAGCCCGGCCACCTTCTCGGCGGCCGCGTCGATATGCGCACAGGCTGCTCGCCCCTCGGCGTGCTGCGACAACGGATTGCCCGGCGCGCCAACCAGCACGTCGTGCATGACCTCCGCCACCCCGGGCGCAAGCGGCGCGGTCGCGGCGTGATCGAGATAGATCGACGCGCTCATCTCAGACGCGATCAGTGGTCGAGCGCTCGTCCTCGTCCAGGCGCGAGCTCAGCTGCTTGGTGAGCCGTTCCAGCTCGTCCTGCCGGCGCTCCAGCGCATCGATATGATCGAGCATGGCATCGATGCCGCGCGCGACCGGGTCGGGCATGTCCTGGGTGACGCCGTACATAGAGAAACCGATACGATCCGCGGTTTCCTTACGCCGGTCCTCGGGCGTGCCGTCCTTGCATTTGACCAGTTTGGCCGGCACGCCGACCGCCGTGCAGCCGGGCGGCACTTCCTTGACCACCACGGCGTTGGAACCGATACGCGCGCCCTCGCCGACGGTGAACGGGCCAAGCACCTTGGCGCCGGCGCCGACGACGACATCGTTTTCCAGCGTGGGATGCCGCTTGCCGGGGCTCCAGCTCGTCCCGCCGAGCGTGACCCCCTGATAGATCGTGCAATCGTCACCGATGACCGTGGTTTCGCCGATGGTGACGCCGAAACCATGGTCGATGAAGAATCGCCGGCCGATCACGGCGCCCGGATGAATCTCGATGCCGGTGAGCCAACGCGAAATATTGGAGATGATCCGCGCGATCAACTTCATGCCGTGCGTCCAGCACCAGTGCGCGACCCGGTGCCACCAGATGGCGTGCAGTCCCGGATAGGCGAGCACGACTTCCCACACGCTGCGGGCGGCGGGGTCGCGTTCGAATATCGCGTGCAGATCTTCCTTGAAGCGAGCAAACATCGGCTATTCCCAAACGTGGCGCCGCGGGTATGGGCGGCGCGGCCTGTCGCCGGCGCGCGCTATCGCGCGCATGCATTCGATTGTAGACGGCTATTTCGGGCCGAAAGCGCTGAGATCAAGTCTACAGGCCATCATCTCAGCAGAGCCGTCAATCCCCGGAGGCCGACGGCGGCTGTTTTTTCGTTTTTTTCTGCGATGACGGGCTCGCCTGGCGATTGGGAAGACCGCGCGGATCCAGCGCACGAAGCGCACCGCGCAGAATATTGGTCTCGATACGATCCGGCGCCGCGCGATTGAACAGCCGTCGCAGGCGGCGCATCAGGATGCGCGGCTCGTCCGGATCGAGAAAACCGGCCGCAACCAGCACGTCGTGCCAGTGCTGAAACAAGCCTTCCATATCGGCCGCGGGCACCGGCTCGTGCGCCGGACTCGCCGCGATGCCGTGGCCACTCGCCACGCGCAGCTCGTAGGCCACGACCTGCACCGCCGCCGCCAGGTTGAGCGAGCTGTATTCGGGATTGGTGGGCACCTGCAAATGCAGCTGGCAGCGATCGAGCTCGGCGTTGTTCAACCCCGACCGCTCGCGGCCGAACACCAGCGCGACCGGCCCGTTCACCGTGGCAGCCACGGCGCGGGTCGCGGCATCGCGCGCGTCGATCAACGGCCACTGGGTGCGCCGGGTACGCGCACTGGTGCCGATCGTGAGCACGCAATCGGCAACGGCCTCATCCAGCGAGTCGTACACCCGCGCGGCAGCCAGCACATCGTCCGCGCCGGAAGCGCGCGCCGTGGCTTCGGCATCCGGGTAGCGCTCGGGTGCGACCAGCGCCAGATCGGACAGCCCCATCACCTTCATCGCGCGCGCGGCCGCGCCGATATTGCCCGGATGCTGCGCCCCGACGAGCACGATGCGCAGTCGCGACAACGCGGCGGCGTCGGGCGTCGGGTGCTCGGACTCGGAATCGCTCATGGGCAGACGTTGATCAGAGGGAAATACGAGGGCGCTAATGTTACGCTAGCTTCTTTTTAGGCGCCCGCTTCATGCAACCCCTGACCAATATCGCAGTCACCGCCGCGCGCCGTGCCGGTGACGTTATCCTCTCGTATTACCGCCGTGGCGATACCGGCCAGGTCACCCAGAAGGCCGAGAACGATTACGTGACCGAGGCGGATCAGCGCTCGGAAGCCACGATCATCGATACGATCCGGCGCAACTATCCGGATCATGCCTTCCTGGCCGAGGAATCGGGCGATATCGGCGAATCGGATACCGTCTGGATCATCGATCCGATCGACGGCACGATGAACTTCATGCGCGGCATCCCGCACTTCTGTGTGTCGATTGCCTGTCGCATCAACGGCGTGGTCGAACACGGCGTCATCTACGACCCGGTCAAGGACGAGCTGTTCGTGGCCGAACGCGGCAAGGGCTCGAGCGTCGACGGCCGCCGCATGCGGGTATCTCATACGGTGCGCCTGCGCGAAGCCGTGCTGTCCACGGGTTTTGCCTATCGCCGGCATGGTGATATCGCCAGCTATATGCCGTTGTACAACCGCATGCTGTCGGCGAGCGGCCATATGCGCCACTCCGGTTCGGCCGCGCTCGATCTCGCCTATGTCGCCGCCGGCCGGCTCGACGGCTATTGGGAAATCGGCCTGTCGGCCTGGGATCTGGCAGCCGGCATGCTGATGGTGCGTGCCGCCGGCGGCATCGCGAGCGATGCCCACGACAACGACGCGGACCCGCTGGAAACCGGCAATATCCTGGCGACCAACCCGAAGCTCTACCCGCAGATGCTCGACAAGATCGTGAAAACGCCGCGCGGCGGGCGCTGATCGCAACACTCTGGGCCGGGCGGGTGCTCGCCCGGCATGCTGATCACGTCATTCCCGACGCGGCTATCAACATGCGATTCCGTTTTCTCGTCTTCGACGGGCTCGAAGAGCTCGATCTACTCGGGCCCTGGTACTCATCGGCGTCTGGGCCGATTAGGACAACAGACCCGAGGAGCGACTGCTCATCGGCGAGTCCGGCGCCGGCATTCGCTGTGCCAAGGGGCTGGCGCTGAGGCCCGACACGACGCTGGCGCGCTCGACGCGCTGCTCGTGCTCGGCGGGCGAGGCAGCCGCGCGGCGGCCGTGAATCCCGTGTACTCGATTTCATACGCGATCATGCCGAACGCGCACCGCTGCTTTCGGTCTGCGGCGTGCCGGCCTACGTGCATCGCTGAGTCGGCGCAATCGTGCGCATAAAAAAGGCCGTCGAGTCATCGACGGCCTTTTCGTTCCCTCGGTTTCAGGTCATCGCTAACGCGTGACGCGCGCTGCCTTTTCCGCATCCTCTTCCTTCGGCGGGAAGAGATCCTGGGCGGATAGCTTGAAGTACAGCGCCAGAGCGCTGGCCACGAAGATCGACGAGTACGTGCCGGTGACGATGCCCACCAGCAGCGCCGCGGCGAAGCCGTGAATCACCGGCCCGCCAAGGAAGAACAGCGCCAGCAGCGTCATGATCGTGGTGCCGGATGTCATCAGCGTGCGCGACAGTGTCTGGTTGATCGCAGCGTTGGCGACTTCCTTCGGCGTGGCCTTGCGCATCCGCCGGAAGTTCTCGCGGATACGGTCATAGACCACGATCGTATCGTTGAGCGAGTAACCGAGTACGGCCAGCAGTGCCGCGAGCACGGTGAGATCGAAATCCATATGGGTGAGCGAAAACACCCCCAGCGTGATGACGATATCGTGCACCAGCGCGGCCACGGCGCCGGTCGCGAGCTTCCAGTGGAAGCGAAAGATGACGTAGATGAGAATTGCAATCACGGTGTAGAGCAGCGCAAGCGCGCCCTTGTTCACCAGCTCGTTTCCGACCTGCGGGCCGACGAACTCGACCGACTGCAGCTTCGCGCCCGGCGGGCCGGACTTGAGCGCATCCATTACCTTGTCGCCCACGGTCGCCGCCTTCTTGCCAGCCGAGGCCGGCAACCGGATCAGCGCGGTTTCGGCACTGCCGAAGTGCTGGACGGTCGGCTGCTTGTAGCCGGCGGCGCTGAGCGCGCCACGCACCTTGTTGAGGTTGACCTCCTGCGGGTACTGGACATGCACCACCACGCCGCCGGTGAAGTCGATGCCGAACGAGAGCTTGCCGACGCCGAGCGACACGCAGGACACGAGCAACACGAGCGCCGACACGATCACCGCATAGCGGCCTTTGCCGATGAAATCGATCTTGGTGTTGGACTTGATCAGACGCATGGCAGGGCTCCTAGATCGAGAGCTTTTTGAGCCGCTTGCGACGGCCGTAGATCAGGTTCACCACCGCTCGCGTACCGATGATCGCGGTGAACATCGAGGTGACGATGCCGAGGCTCAGTGTCACGGCGAAGCCCTTGACCGGGCCGGTGCCGAAACCGAACAGCATCAGAGCGGCAATCAGCGTCGTGATGTTGGCATCGAAGATCGAGGTAAACGCCTTGTCGTAACCGGTCTTGATCGCCGACTGCGGCGTATTGCCCGCATCCAGCTCCTCGCGAATACGCTCGAAGATCAGCACGTTGGCATCCACGGCCATACCGATCGTCAGCACGATACCGGCAATACCCGGCAACGTGAGCGTGGCCTGGATGATCGACAGCGCGGCGACCACCAGCACCAGATTCATGAACAACGCCAGGTCGGCGATGATGCCGAACATGCCGTAGTAGATCGCCATGAAGGCCACGACGACCAGGAAGCCGACCACGACCGCCCGCTCGCCCTCGGCGATGTTATCAGCACCCAGGCTCGGCCCGATCGTACGCTCGGACACGATATTAACCGGGGCCGCCAGCGCGCCCGCGCGCAGCAGCAGCGCCAGGTCATGGGCCTCGCCCCGCTGCAGACCCGTGGTCTGGAAGCGCTTGCCGAACGCACTCTGGATCGTGGCCACGCTGATGACCTTCTGTTCCTTGTGCTGCGTGGTGACCTTCTTGCCGTTCTTGTAATGCGTCTCGAAGCGGGTCTCGGTATACAGCACCGCCATCGGATCGCCGATGTGCGACGAGGTTACGTTGAACATCTTGCTGGCGGCCTGCCCGTCGAGCGTGACGAATACCGCCGGTTGATTGGTCTTCTGGTCGAAGCCGGCCGAGGCGTCCACCAATTGATCACCCGAAGCGATCACATCGTCCTTGAGCAGGATCGGCTGCCCGTTCTTCATGTGATACAGCTGCGTGCCTTCCGGGATATTGCCGGTTTTCTCTGCCTGCTCCGGGTCATGGCCCTGGGCCACGAGACGATACTGAAGCGTGGCCGTCTTGCCGAGCAGACGCTTGGCCTGGGCCGTGTCCTGCACGCCCGGCAGTTCCACCACGATCCGATCCTGCCCCTGACGCTGGACCAACGGCTCGGCCACGCCGAGTTCGTTGACGCGATTACGCAGCGTGGTGAGGTTCTGCTCCAGCGCGAAGTTGCGAATATCGTGCTTGCGGCTGGGCGTGAGCGTGGCCACGAGCGTGTTCTCGGCGTTCGGCGCCGCCTTGAACTGCAGGTTGCTGAACTGGCTCGGCAGCGCGTCCTGTGCCTTGTTCATGGCAGCGGCGTTCGGGAAGATCAACTTGATCGAATCGCCGTCGCGATAAGCGCGCTGATAGCGGATCGACTGGTCGCGCAGATAGTGCGGCACGTCGCGCGCATAGCGCTCGTAGGTGTCCTTGAACACCGTGTCCATGTCGACCTGGAGCAGGAAATGCACCCCGCCGCGCAGGTCGAGGCCCAGCGACATCGGCTGGGCGCTGATCGCCCGCAGCCAGCCCGGCGTGGACGGTGCGAGATTCAGTGCGACCGTATAGTTGTCCCCCAGCTTGCGCTTGAGGGCGTCAGCGGCCTTGAGTTGTTCGTCCGTCCCGCCGTAGCGCGCCAGCAGGCGGCCATCGTTCAAGGTCACGGTCTGTGCCGGAATGTCCGCGTTGGACAGAATGGTCTTGACGCGGTCTTCCAACTGCGCGGTCGCCGCGTCGCCGTTGGCCCGCGATATCTGGACCGCCGGCTGTTCGCCGAACAAATTGGGCAGCGCATAGAGCACGCCGACGACCAGCACGACGACGAGCAGTAGATATTTCCACAGCGGATAACGATTCATAAGACCCCGATCAGTCGCAAGACGCCGTTCGCTCGCGCAGCGAACTTACAGCGAATCCATCGTGCCCTTGGGCACCACGCTGGTTACCGACGATTTCTGGACTCGGATCTCGACGTCCTTCGCCACTTCCACGACCAGGAAGTTCTCGCCGACTTCGCGGATGCGACCGGCCACACCACCGGCGGTGATGATCTCGTTGCCCTTGGCCAGGTTCTCGATCAGCTTCTTGTGTTCCTTCTGCCGCTTCATCTGAGGACGGATCACGAGGAAGAACATGATCGCGAAGAACACGACGATCATGCCGATCGAATAGATGGCGCTGCCGCCTTCGGCACCGCCGCCGCCCGCCTGGGCGTGTGCGAGAGGAATCAGAAAGTTCATAGAAAAAGCCCTCGAAGGTAGCGCTGACTGCGCCGCAAACAAGCCGCACAGTATGCCATAGGGTTTGTTGCGACCCGACTACGACGGACATGCCCCGCCGGATCGATGTTCAAGCGTAACCGCCATGCGCGGCCTGGGGCGTACCCCGCCCTTCCGCGCCGGTAAAGAAATCGCGCATGAAGGCCGCATATTCGCCGGCCTCGATAGCGCCGCGAATACGCTGCATCAGTCTTTGGTAGTAGGCGAGGTTGTGCCAGGTGTTCAGGCGCGCGGCCAGAATCTCGCCGCACCGATACAGATGATGCAGATAAGCCCGGCTGTAGTGGCGACAGGTATAGCAGTCGCAGCTCGCATCCAACGGACCGGTGTCGTGCTTGTGCACGGCGTTCTTGATCTTGACCACCCCGTCGTGGGTGAACAGATAGCCGTTGCGCGCGTTGCGCGTGGGCATGACGCAGTCGAACATGTCGATGCCATAGGCCACCGAGGCCACCAGATCGGCCGGCGTGCCCACGCCCATGAGATAACGCGGCGCATCCGCGGGCGTTCGGGGCAACACACCGGCCAGCACGGACGCCTTGTCTTCCCAGCCCTCGCCGACCGAGACGCCGCCGATGGCATAGCCGTCGAACCCGATATCCACCAGCGCAGCCATGGATTCGGCGCGCAAGTCGTCGAACACGCTGCCCTGATTGATGCCGAACAGCTTGTTGTTCGAGTCGCCGTGCGCGGCACGACAGCGCGCGGCCCAGCGCATCGACAGCTGCATCGATTGGGCCGCGTCCTGCTTGGACACGGGGTAGTCGGTGCATTCGTCCAGACACATCACGATGTCCGAATTCAGCGCGTGCTGAACCTCGATCGAACGTTCCGGCGACAGATACTGGCGCGAGCCATCCAGCGGCGAACGAAAAGCCACGCCGTCCTCGGTGAGCTTGCGCATTTCGGCCAGCGACCACACCTGAAACCCGCCGGAGTCGGTGAGAATCGGCCGATCCCAGTGCATGAACCCGTGCAGACCGCCGTGGGCGCCCACGATTTCGGTGCCCGGGCGCAGCATCAGGTGATAGGTATTGCCGAGCACGATTTCCGCGCCGAGCCCGGTCAATTCCTCGGGCGTCATGCCCTTGACGGTGCCGTAGGTCCCGACCGGCATGAAGGCCGGCGTCTCGACGGTGCCATGCGGCAAATGCAGACGGCCGCGGCGCGCATTGCCGTCCCGGCCCAGAGCTTCGTAGATCATGGCGGCGCAGTGTAGAGCCGTCCGCTGAGCGCGTCGACCGCCGTGTAGCCGCGCGCATCCCCAGCCGATTCACGGTCCCGCCAACTCATGCTCGCGGCACACCGCGAGCGCCGCGCCGGGATGGCTCGCGCGCCCGGTTGCGCGCCGTTCGGAGATCGCCATGAATCCCGATTGAGTCGTACACAATCCTGTGTCTAGACTGGCGGCCATCGCTCGTTGCTGCCGGGGAACCGTTCCATGCCGCCCATCGCCCGCTCGTCCGGCCTTCTCATCATCATGGCCGCTCTGTTATGGAGTTCGATGGCCGCGGCGGCCAGCCGTACCCCGCTCGACAACCTGCGCGCGCTGGCTCGACATGCCCATGTCAGCGCGATGGTCGTGCGACTGAGCGATATGAAAACGATCGCGGCCATCAATCCCGACGAAAGACTCCGCCCGGCATCGGTCAGCAAGCTGTTTTCCGCGTCGGCCGCGCTGCAACAGTTCGGCCCCGAACACCGGTTCACCTCGCGTTTTGCCAGCCATGGGCCCATCAGCCACGGCACGCTCAACGGCGATCTGGTGTTCGTGGGCGGTGGCGATCCTTCGCTGGACAACCGCCACCTGCACGAACTGGTCATGCGGCTCAAGGCGCGCGGCGTGGACAAGGTCACCGGTAATCTGGTGGTCGACGACGGTCTGTGGGGCACCGTGCCTTGCCTGACCGAGGACCGCTGCGACGCCCGCGAGCGCGCCTCGCACTCCTACAGTGCCCCGCTATCCGCGGCCGGCGTGAACTTCGGCACCGTCATGGCCACGGTCTATCCCGGCGCGGCCGCCGGTCGCGCGACGCGAGTCGTGCTGCACCCGGCGGATCTGCCCGGCTACGACATCGATAACCAAGTGAAGACCGGGCCCGCGAACTCCAGGGCCGGCATGGTGGCATGGCGTACCTACGATAATGGCCGCTCGACGCTGCATATCCGCGGTTCACTGCCGGTGGGCTACGGCCCCTACGATTTCCAGCGCGCCGTCACTGGCGCAGCCGCCGAGACCGCTCGCGTGCTCTCCGCCATGCTCGCCAACGCCGGCATCCATATCGCTGGCGCCGTGACCACTCGCAGCGGCGACGTCAAAAATGAGGGCGCCACGCTGGCCCGGGTCAAGAGCGCCTCGCTGGCCGAGCAGCTGATCCCGATGATGGCGTACTCCAACAATTACATGGCGGACACGCTGGCCCTGGACGTCGCGGCGGCCAGCGGCTACAACCGGCCGCTGTCGCTGCCGCGCGCTTCTCAGGCGCTGGAAGCCCTGTCCGAACGGGCCAACAAATTCGCCTACCCCACGGTCTCGACCGGGGGCGGCACGTTCGACAGCGGTAGCGGGCTGTCGCTCGGTAACAGCGTCTCGGCTCGAGATCTCGTCTCGCTGCTCGACTATATGTTTCATCAGAACGCGCTGTTTCCGTCGTTCTACGGCAGCCTGCCGGTGCCGCTGTCGGCGCCCTCTCGTACGCTCAAACGCGGCAATTTCGATTTCGAGACACGCCTCGTCGCCAAGACCGGCACGCTGACCGAGCCGGTCACCGTGCGCGCCCTCGCCGGCTATTTGCGCCTGGATAATGGCGGGTTCGCCGCTTATGGCATCGTAATCAACGGGACGAAGTCGGATCCGAACCTCACCTACCAGCAAACCGTCACGGCGTATCAGAACGACCTGGAATCGATTCTCGCGCACTATTAAGAGCCTATTCCAATAGGCTCCAGGCTCGATCGGCACAACATGCTTTCCCAAGCCCGGGGGGCGCAGGTATACTGCGCGCTTCGCACCGTGCCCGGGTGGCGGAACTGGTAGACGCGTCGGACTCAAAATCCGATTCTGGTGACAGAGTGCGAGTTCGAGTCTCGCCCCGGGCACCACCTCTAATTCCAAGGCGTTCCTACAACGCCTCCAGAAAGCCCGCCAAACATAGCTTTCGGGCTTTTATTTGGTTCATCGCACTTTACCGGGAAACGCGGCTTTGATTTTGAGGAAGAAGTA
>NZ_APNK01000048.1 GCF_000732535.1 Salinisphaera hydrothermalis C41B8 | reverse complement strand
TCAAGAACAATCATCGTGATATCAATGTGTTATATTTTATCACGAATTAACGGTGACATAGCCGATTTCATCCAATAAAATAGTGCCCGGCGCGGCCGCTTCGATTTTGCCGATCATCCGGCGATGGGCGCCGGTGAACGAGCCGCGCTCGTGGCCGAACAGTTCCGATTGAATCAGGTTGGCGGGCAGGGCGCCGCAGTTTACGGCGATGAAAGGCGCATAGCGACGCGCCGAATGAGTATGGATGGCGCGCGCGACAAGTTCTTTGCCCGTGCCGCTTTCGCCGTGAATCAGAACGGGCGCCTCGGCTCGGGCCGCCTTTTCGATCGCGCGGTAGAGTTCACGCATGGGCGCGCTTTGGCCCACCATGTCGAAATCGCCGTCGTATTCACAATCGCTACCATCCAGCGTGCCCATGCCGTGAGCGTGCCCCAGTGCCATGCGCAGCCGGCCGACATCCACGGGCAGCGTATGAAAATCGTGAAAGAGATCACGGATGAGGCGGCGGAGCACGCCGTCTTCGAGTGCCCCAGCTTTGAGCAGTGCGATCCAGCGCGTTCGCGGTGTGGCCAGCAGCAGTTCCTCGATGCCCGGCGCAGCCAGGCATCGATGACTCAGGTCGATCACGCCGACCGGATAGCTTCGATCGTTTGCAAGCGCCCTGACCCCGTCGATGCCATCGCAGGTATGGATCTCCCATTCGGCATCGAGATCGCTGAACGAAGACAAGGGCGCAGTGGACTCGGGCCGAACATCCAGCAGCAAGCGCTTCCCCTCCATACGCCTTCCTGCGCCCAAATGCGCGCGAGATCTTCTGATCCTGGCTGTCGACTTGTGCTGTGTCGCCCAATCCCGGCCGGACCTGCTCGGAGCGGCCGATATCGATCGTTTCTTGGTGTGAACGCCGCGTAGCGGCGCCTTCGGCAACTCCGTCAAATCAGTCTAGGCGAGATCGGCCTGTCGTTTATTGACAAATCTCAATAATCGGCCGGCATCAGTGATGCATTTAGCTACAAACGAAACCGACAGACGTTAGGTTCTGTCGGTTTCGATTAGGTCGTCTATTGTGAAGTGCTGTCTTTAGTACGGGTGCGATCCTGATCTTTGAGCCGATCTTGATCCTTGAGTCGATCTTGATCCTTGAGGCGATCCTGATCCTGGAGCCGGTCCCGGGTCTTCAGTTGGTCGCGAGTCTTCATCCGATCATGGTCTCTGAGCTGGTCGCGGTCCTGGGTTTGCATCCGATCCTGCGTCTGCTCGCGAGTTCGTGTCTGCTGTTGCATTTGCATCGAGTTCTGCATGCCCGGTGCGTTGTTGCCCGGCATGCCCGCGTGCCCGGCGGTCGAGCCGCTGCCGCCGCCGGCTCCAGATCCGGCCCCGGAGCCGCCGCCACCGCCACCTGATCCGCCTCCGCCCGATCCGCCACCCGAGCCACCCCCGCCGCCAGAACCTCCGCCGCCACCGGAGCCTCCACCGCCACCGGCCATCGCTATAGGTGCAGCGCCGACAGCAAGTGCGAGGGCCAGACTGATCAGGCTGGTGCGTACAAGCGGGTATCTCGATTTTCGTTGCCGCGTCATGATCTCAACCTCTTCATCATTTACGGTGTCGTTACATCGTTCGAGCCGGTACTGTGTACGCGGCTCGAAACCGCCGGACCGACGTGCTTTTCCCAGATGATCAAAGCGCGCGGACCACGGACTTCATAAGAAGAGTTCTATTTCAATCGGCGTGCGATGGCGCGGTGTTGATCAATGTCAACTCGGATGACTTTGCTCTACCTTGATGTGTTTTCTCGGCCCTAGTTTTGAAAAAACGCTGATTGACCGGGTTCAGCCCTTGTAGGCCGGGTTGGCGATAAAGTCTAAGTCGCGGGCGACGAGGCGGTCGGCGCCAATTTCGGTGAGGTGAGCGGGGCTGCCAACTGAGTGGCGGGACTCGATCTCATGACGGCAAACCGAGTATGGAGGCGATCGAGCCATAACCGTCGCGCATCAGATGCCCAAACACGGCGCGGCTCCTAACGGCGCCGCACGATGGCCGGCTCGGGCGGCCAACGCCAGTGCAAGTCAAGCCGAGGAACGCAACGACTCATGGGGCTTACGCGTACTCTGCCGACCGAGACCACGTGACCGGCACGTGAAGACGGCTCGGGGCCATCGGGCGTCGTGCGCTTATCGCCGATCGCCGTATCTCTTGAATGCCCGAGGCAGCAGTGGCCGCCATTCAAGACAGCGGCACGATTTAAAAATGCGCGGATGTCTAGCCGGGAATGGGTAAACAGCGCGTAGTGGGATATATTATTGCGACCCGCGGCGGGTTCGGGCCCGCAATCAATGATTCGAGCGGCGGGTGGGCATGGGTGTGTTTTTCATTCGACGCTCAAGGCGCTTGCAGCCGTGTGTCCGTTTATCGGGGCGCCGGCAGTAGGCGATCGGAAACGCCCGGGGTTCGAGACATACCTTGTGATCCGGCCGTGACCGACGGTTCGCTTATAATCGAATATCGGGGTGCTATCCCATCTGCTGATACTTTTCTAACGATGTTCGTTTAATCTGTTGATAATGACGTTGGGCCGGGCCTTGTCGGCGCGAAGAACCTAACGCGCATCAATCCAGCCAGGGCGGTGGACTGTATGTTCAACAGCGGTGACGGCGAAAAAGAGTGCATACTGTGGCCGTCCGTGCACGGAGCCGAAGTGGCTGCGGTGCCTGAATTCGAGCCCTCATCGTGACCGCTGGTAACAATTTTCATCCCGGTGGCCGTGATTTGACCCTGCCAACGGAGCAGCAACAAGCCGTGGAACTCATCCAGCGCGAACTGCAATCCTGCTGTGCCGACTACGATACGCTGGAGCGCACAGGCCAGCTCGGGTCGCATCGCCCATTGGCGCGCGCCATTGAAATGCTTCGCCCCAGCGTAGGCGATGTGGCACGCCAACGCGCGCTGGTATTGGTGAATCAGTATGCCCGGCACGCGGTCGTTTCCGGCAACCTCGTCGGAGCGTCGCATAAAGCCGACGATGACATGCTGTTCTGCCTGGATTGCGACTGGATCGGCGAGCGCTGGGAAACGGCCGCCGGCGAATGCCCATGGTGCCAAGCCGACGGCTCGTCCGGACGCTTGAGCGACGGCGACCCGATGAGTCGTTTTTCGATGTACTCGTAATTGCGGGCATTCGGCCGGGCGCAACGGCCTGGCCGCGCGGCGTCGATCTCTTGCCGCGCTCAGCAGATGTTCGCTTCCGGCGCTTGATTCTGCTTCCCCGTTTCTCGATGGGCTGTCCGTCGGCTCTATTGCTCCGCCTTCTCCCGTGAATCGCCGGGCCTAAGTCTGTGCTAAGTGTGGCCGGCTAGCCTTTGTCATACCGCCGATACAGTCGGCCCGACGAAGGAGAACGACCATGCTGACGGTCTGCATCATGGCCGCGGCCAGCGGCAGTTGCGATGGCTGGAGTCGCAGCCCCATGCCGTCGCCGGCTAACCCGAGCGTGTTGTCCTCCTCCGGTACAACGAGCGCGCCCACCGTATGTCGTGCCACGGATGAATCAGCCACTGAGGCTTGATCGCCGCTGCCGATCGTGGGCCGTCGGCCACGAGCCGTCGAGCGAGGCTTCAAGCCGGCCGGGTACAAGAAATATCCGGCACGGCCGCCGCACGCGGGGCGCGCTCTATCCCGATTTTTACGAGTCGTTTAACCGTCTATGGAGGTTGAATCGTGAACCATTTGTCGATGAATAAAGCCGATACGGCCGGCACCTTGACCAAAGTCGCCGAGGTCACACTGCTATTCTGGGTATTGAAGATCATCGCCACGACGTTGGGTGAAACTGCCGGCGATGCCTTATCCATGACGCTCGGCCTGGGGTATGTGACCGGGTTGATTATTACGGCGGTCTTTCTAATTGCGGTGCTGTTCGCGCAGATCGGTGCGCGGCAATATCGCATGTCGCTGTTCTGGCTCGCGGTTGTCGCCACGACCACCATGGGCACGGAGATATCGGACATGATGGACCGTACCCTGGGGCTCGGTTATGTCTGGGGTTCGGTGATCCTGGTTTCGGGGCTGCTCGCCACGCTCGCGGTCTGGTATTACCGTAAACGTGATCTGAGTATCAGCCGTATCGTTCGCACCGATACGGAAATCATGTTCTGGATTGCCGTCATATTCTCGAACAGTCTCGGTACGGCATTCGGCGATGCATTGGTCGATGTCGTGGGCCTGAGCTATATTCAAGGGGCGCTCGTGACGGCCGGCGTGATCGGGGTCGTTCTGGCGTTGCACTACGCAACGCGGGTCAACGGGATCGTGCTGTTCTGGGTCGCATTCATCTTTACACGGCCATTTGGTGCCACATTCGGCGATTTTCTGACCAAGTCGGTGCATCAGGGCGGGCTCGAGTTGGGGCGCTTGCAAGCCTCCGCCGTGGCCGTGGCGTTGATGGGCGCGCTGATGCTGGTCGCCAGCCGGCCGTGGTCCGCCTCGCGTCGCTTGGCTTAAAGCCAGGCGATCGGACCGAGGCTGGGCAGAGCCGGTATCGATATGCGTGTCCTGCTGATCGAAGATGACCCGATGATCGGCGCGGCGGTGGAAGCATCGCTCAAGGACGCCGCATACGCGGTGGACTGGATACGCGATGGTGCCCTGGCCGCGCTTGCCGCTGAATCCGAATCCTACGCGTTGATTTTGCTCGATCTGGGCTTGCCGCGCCGGGATGGCTTAGCGGTTCTCGCGGATATCCGCGGCGCCGGTCACAACGTGCCGGTTCTGATCCTGACGGCTCGCGACGCGGTCGACGATCGTATTCGCGGTCTCGATGGCGGTGCTGACGACTACCTCACCAAACCGTTCGCGATGAGCGAGTTGCTCGCCCGCATGCGGGCCGTACTGAGGCGTCCGAGTGTTACGCCCGATCTGGTGCTGCGCAGTGCGACATTGACGCTGGATCCGGCGACACGCGTTGTAAGCGTTGGCGAGGAGGCCAAAGTGCGCCTGTCGCGGCGGGAATTCGCGCTGCTCGAAGCACTGATGGCCCGGCCCGGTACGATTTTGTCGCGGGCGCAGCTCGAAGCGCACGTTTACGGGTGGGGCGAGGAAGTGGAAAGTAACGCCATAGAATTCCTGTTGCATGCGTTGCGCAAGAAACTGGGCACAGGCCATATCAAGAATGTCAGGGGCGTCGGATGGATGGTTTCCGCGCGCGATTGAACGACTCGCTTCGTCTCCGGCTCTCGTTCTGGCTGCTGGTGATCATCGTTGGCGTGGCGGTGGTCGGTGGCGTGCTGTCGTTTGTCTTGACCTACACCGAGGCCAACCAGGTCCAGGACGATATGCTGCGCCAGACGGCGGCGTTGTTCGATGCGCAGCACCTGCCAGCGCCGAACACGCAGCCGTCCGGCGACACCCCGATCGATCCCGAAGCGCGGCTGCGCGTGGCGTTATTGCCGCCCCCTGGTGCGGCATCGCAAACGGCCTCTCGCACCGGGTTCCCGCCGAATCTGACCGACGGGTTGCAAACGCGGGTGATGGACGGCGATACCTATCGGATATTCGTGACCGCGCTCAACTCGAAACAACGGATTGCGGTCGCCCAGCAGACCGCGATTCGCGACGAAACCGCGGGCTATAGCGCGCTTCTCGGACTGCTGCCGTTTCTGGTGCTGGTGCCGTTGTTGTTGCTGGCGGTGACCGCGTTGGTACGACGGGTTTTCGCGCCCGTCATGGTGGCGGCCGCAGCGGTCGATCGGCGTAGCGAGCGCGATCTGCAGGCCGTGTCCCTGGACGGGCTGCCCGAGGAAATTCGCCCGTTCGTGGCCGCTATCAACCGGCTGCTGGGGCGCGTGGCCGACGCGATGACGATGCAGCAGCGATTCATCGCAGCGGCCGCGCACGAGCTGCGCTCGCCGTTGACCGCGCTCTCGTTACAGGCCGAGCGCCTGGGCGGGGCGGCCATGTCCGATGATGCGCGAACACGGGTACGCACGCTTCGCCAGGGCATCGACCGCAACCGGCTCATGCTCGATCAGTTATTGAGCTACGCAAGGGCGCAAAGCATGCCCGCGATGCCGACGTCCGTCGTTTCCGTGCACGACCTGTTCCGTCGCGTACTGGCGGAGTTGATGCCGCTGGTCGAAGACAAACAGATCGACATCGGCGTAAGCGGCGATGATATCCACGTCCGGGCCGCCGAGGTCGAGCTGACGACCGTACTTCGCAATCTGATCGCCAACGCCGTGCACTACACGTCACCCGCCGGCGTGATCGATCTTCGGGCGGTACAAACCACGCGCGGCGTGGCCATCACGGTCGAGGACAACGGACCCGGGCTCGATCCCGCCGAACGTGAGCGCGTGTTCGAGCCGTTTTATCGGGGCCTGGGCACCGAGGTCGTGGGCTCGGGGCTTGGGCTTTCGATCGTACGGACCTTGGTAGAACAGATGAACGGGCACGTCGAGCTGGCCGATGCGGCCTTGTTTGCCTGCGGGCTGCGGGTGACGGTCATATTGCCGGCGGCGCGCGCCTGAAATATCCAGCGACATGCATTGCAGTCGCTCGTCCGGCTGTGCACGACCGACGGCCCGGACGGCATTACAGTTCCATGGTCTGTCCGAATTCGGGCATTTCGATCTGCGTGTCGCAAAGCATCGTCGCCAAGTGCTGCATGACGTCTTCGTCGCCGTGGACGAGGATCGTACGCTCGGGGCGACCGGTGCGTGCGTGCCAGGCCAGCAGTTCCGGTTGGTCGGCATGCGCCGAGAAGCCGTTGATCGTGTGGATCTGCGCCCGCACGGGAATCTGTTCGCCGAAGATGCGGACGCGGGGCGCGCCGTCGATGATTTGTCGCGCCAGCGTGCCGTGGGCGGCGAAGCCCACGAAGACGATGCTGCAGTTCTCGCGCCATAGATGATGTTTGAGATGGTGGCGGATGCGCCCGCCGGTACACATCCCCGAGCCGGCCATGATGACGGCGCCGCCGCCGATGCGATTGAGCGCGATTGATTCCGAGCTTTCGCGCGTGAAGTGCAGGCCCGGCAGGTCGAACGGGTCATGCCCGCGTTCGAACAGCGCGGCGGCATCGGCGTCGTAACATTCGGGATGGTGTTGGAAGATGCGTGTGGCCGAGATCGCCATGGGGGAATCGAGGAACACCTGGGTCGCGCCTTCCAGCTGGCCGTTCGCTACGCCCTCGCGCAGGAAATAGAGCAGTTCCTGGGCGCGTTCGAGGGCGAAGGTGGGGATGATGACATTGCCGCCTCGCCGGAAGGTGTCGTGGATCGCGGCATAAAACTCGTCGAGCGTGGGTGCCATGGCCTTATGACGGCGGTCGCCGTAGGTGCTTTCCATGATGACTACGTCGATATCGCCGGGGACGACCGGATCACGCAGGATCGGACGGCCAGCGTTGCCAATGTCGCCGGAAAACAGCACGCGGCGATGGTGTGCGCCCTCGGTCAGTTCGAGCAGGATGCTGGCCGATCCGAGGATGTGCCCGGCGTCGAAGAAGGTCGCCCGAATGCCGGGTGCCAGCTCCAGGGGCTCGCTATAGACTGCCGTCCGGCCGAAGAATTCGAGGCTATTGAGCGCGTCGAGCACGGTATAGAGCGGGCCATCGCCATCGTGATTCCGGCGGGCGCTTTGCCCGCGCCGGTTGGCTCGACGCTGCCGGCGTTCCGCGTCTTCTTCTTGTAAATGCGCGGCGTCGAGCATGACCAGCCGGGCCAGTTCGCGGGACGCAGCGGTGGTGACGATTTCGCCCTTGAATCCTCGGCCGGCCAACAGGGGAATGCGGCCGCAGTGGTCGAGGTGGGCATGGGTCAGCAACAGAACGTCGATGCCGGCCGGGTCGAAACCGAAGGGCGCGGCATTTTCCTTGTCCAGCTCGTGGCTGCCCTGATAAAGGCCGCAGTCAATGAGGATGCGCTTGCCCGCACATTCGAGCAGATGACACGAGCCGGTGACGCCGCGATCGGCACCGTGAAACGACAGTTTCATCGAGATTCCTTTTATCGTTGTCGTGGTCGCATAAACAGGCCGCTCAGTCGAACGTGCCGGAGGTGAACAACGGCTCGCCGCAGGCGGCATACCAGCGCTGGATGCCGTCCCAGATTTCCTCGGCCGTCTCGGCGAACCAGAACAGCTCACCGTCCTCGATATCGATCACCCCCTCCGCGATCATGAAATCGATATCGACGGCTCGCTCCCAGTACTCGCGCCCAACCAGCACGATCGGCAGCGGCTTGATCTTGCGCGTTTGTACCAGGGTGAGGGTTTCGAACAATTCGTCGAACGTGCCGTAGCCGCCGGGGAAGGCGACCAGCGCGCGGGCCCGCAGCAGGAAATGCAGTTTGCGCAGCGCGAAATAATGGAAGCGAAAACACAGCTCCGGCGTGATGTAGGGGTTCGGATACTGTTCGTGGGGCAGGGTGATATTCAGACCGACGGTTTTCGCGCCGGCATCGAACGCGCCCCGGTTGGCCGCCTCCATGATCCCGGGCCCGCCCCCGGTCATCACGACTGCGCGACAATCGGGCCGGTCGGCCAGTGCCGCCGCGACGCGCTGCCCGAATGCGCGGGCGATGTCGTAGTAGTGGCTTTTGGCGGCGACTCGCTCGGCGATTGCCAGATGCTGCTGCAGGTGCACGTTGCCGGGGTCGGCGGCCAGCGCGGCCTGCAGGCGTTGTACGTTCTGGCGCGCCGCTGAGGGCTCGGGGATACGCGTGCTGCCGAATACGACAATCGTGTGCTCGATGCCGTGCTCCTCAAGCAGCTGCTCCGGCTTGAGATAATCGATCTGCAGCCGCACGCCACGGGTATCGAATCGCCGGAGAAAGGCGGTGTCCTCATCGGCCTGGCGATAGCTGTCGCTCGACAATATCGCCTGTACGCGCTCCGGCGCGTCGGCATCCTGCTCGCGTGGTTTGGGCTGCTGCCAGGGCAGGGGTTCGTCGCGACGATACGGATGCACCGGGTTCGGCTCTTGCCGGCGCGGGCATGCTTCCAACGGCGGGGAATAACGGGACACAAGCGCTCCTTGAACCGTCGCTTTTGCCGACACCCACGCCGGTCGGAACGGTTGGTTGGGTACCGGACTAGTCCTATTAAACCTGCCGACGCTGCGACGCTATTTGATCCAGGTAAACAACCCGCCGATTTCGTTGGCGTAGTGGCTCGATCGTTTCCGGGGCCGGAAAACAGACTTTTCTGCCGTCGGATATGCCGTTGTTACAGAATCGCCCGGCGTGGTCGATATGACCGCATGGACGATCCGAATATTGACGAGCGTCGGCGGGCACGCCAGGACACCCGTGCTGGCACGGAACGTGCTGATCCAATCGCAGGTATCGCAGCGCGGGAGGTCACGACCATGGCTCAAGATCGCAATGCCCCGGTGCCGGGCTGGCAGGGGCGTCAGTTGCAACAAGCCAAGCTCGAGCTGGAGGCCCGCCGACGGCGATTGCGCGAGGCAGCGAATACCTGGGCCGTTCAGCCGACGAGCGGCGCGGCGTCGGCTGGGGCCCTTGAATCGGTTCAGTAACAGCCGGACCCCGGGGTGCTTCGTGTGACAAGGCGCGCGCGATAAGCGAGGCTCAGCGTTCGGCGGGGTCGCGCGCATGGTGGCGGGCCGGCGCGTTTATGCCGGCCCGACCCGGGCCGTATGCGACCGGACTCCGGACCACTGGTACGTGCCGTAACACCGCGCCGCTCGGCTGCGCCGAATGACTGTTATCGGCGAAAATCGCGTCTTGCTCCGTAGGACCGATTCGCAATGGCTTCCGATTCCGACGCTTTGCCGCATAGCGGTTCCCTGTTCGACGACGAACCGCCACCGGGATCGGGGGTGCAGGCCGCCCGTCCGAGCGCGGCGCTTCAGCAGTTGGCCTCCGGCCTGCCGGACGGCCTGCATATGGGAACCTCGTCCTGGCATTTCCCTGGCTGGGCCGGTCTGGTGTGGGACCGGATATATAGCGAAAAGCAGCTGTCGCGCGACGGGTTGGCCGCTTATGCGCAGCATCCGTTGTTCTGGGCCGTGAGCCTGGATCGAGCGTTCTATCGACCGCTGAGCGCGGCGCAGTACGCGGGCTACGCCCGACAAGTGCCGGAGACATTTCGTTTCGTGGTCAAGGCACCGGCCTTGGTCACGGATGCTCTGGTTCGCGAATCCGGCGGCAAGGGGCGCACGGCTAATGCCGGGTTTCTGGATGCGGATCTGGCGCAGCGGGAGTTCGTCGCGCCGGCGAGTCAGGGGCTGGGGCCAAAACTCGGTGCGCTGGTATTCCAGATCAGCCCGTTGCCGGCGCGTTGGCTCGGCGAAATCGACCGCCTGATCGCTCGGTTACATGGTGTCTTGCGGGCGGCAGCCGCCAATACAGACGCGGTCGTCGCGGTGGAAGTGCGCAACCCGGAATGGCTGACCCCGGCATTCGTGGCCGCGCTGAAGGACAGCGGCGCGACGTATTGCCTGGGCCTGCATCCGAAAATGCCGCCGATCGCGGCGCAGCTGCCGATTCTGCGCGCGCTGTGGCCGGGCCCGTTGGTATGTCGATGGAATCTGAACCTCAAGCACGGGGCGTTCGGCTACGAGAAGGCGCGCGAGGATTATGCGCCGTTCGACAAGTTGGTCGATCCGGATCCGGACACGCGAGCAGCGCTGGCGCGCGTGATTGCCGGCACGGTCGGCGCCGGCCAGCCCGCTTACGTGACGATCAACAACAAGGCCGAAGGCAGTTCGCCGGAATCGGTACGCGCGCTGGCCGAAGCGGTCGCGGCGGTACGCCGGTCGTGAGTGCGGTGTCGATCGGTGAGCGCCACATCGGGGCATGGGATCGCCCGTCGCGAATTCGCTATCCTGCGCGCTCGATAATGGATGCAACCGGATGAACGCATGAGTCAACAAGGCCTTTCCCCGGAATTTCGCGCGCGTGCCGACGCGGTGATCGATCTGCTGAATCGCCAGGCCAACGAGGCGCCGACAGGGCAGGTGAGCGCGTCGGTGATGTATGCCACCGCGCGTTTTAACGCGTTCCAGGTGGCGGCGACGGCCGAAGACGCCGAGCAGATGAAAGCCGAGCGCGAAAACGCGGTGAACTACTTCACATCGCAATATCGCAAGATGTTCGAAGATCATTTCGACGAGTGCCTGAAGCATTTCGATCGCTATACCGGGCGCGGCTCCGAGTGACGCCCGGTTCGCGGTGATCATCGATCAGGCATGATGACGGCATTGCGATCATGGCCGACATCATGTCGATCGGTATCCACATCACGGTGTTCTTATGACCGAAGCGCAACCCCAGACCCGCCAGGCGCTTTATCAACGCGCTCAAGAGCTGGACATCCCCGGACGATCGTCGATGAGTAAGGACGAACTGGCGGCGGCGCTCGAACGCCACCAGCCCACGCCCGAGCGACCGCGGGTGGCGACTCGAATGGAGGCGTTCAGTCGGCTGGCCGAAGCGGTCGCGGCGGGCGAGTTCGTGCTGCAGCCGCGGGTGCTCACCGGGCACGATCGGCGTCGGCATGTACGCCAGACGCTGCGCGAGGATCACGAAACACGCATCGCCGAACAATCCGACGATGCCAAGATGAAGTTCGACGAGCTCGCCGATTCGCTGTATTCGTTCTTTCGTGGCACCGCGCTGTTGTTCTATCGCGACATGGCGGGCGACGATGCCTGGATGCCGACCGTGCTTACGCTCGGCGATGTTCACCCCGAGAATTTCGGGGTAATGCCCAACGTCAACAACGTGCCGATCTTCAGCGTCAACGATTTCGACGAGGCGTATTACGCGCCGTTCACGTGGGATCTCAAGCGCGGCGCGGTGGGCTTCATCATCGCCGCCGAAGTCGAGGGCGAATTGAAGCGCAAGCAGCAGATCAAGATCGCTCGGCGCTTCGTGCGCGGCTATGTCGAGGATATGCAGCGACTGGCGAAGGAGGGCACCGAGCAGGACGAAGAAATGCGCTTCGACAACGCGCCGGAGCTGGTGGCCGACCTGATCGACGATGCCTTCGAGTCGCGCGCCGAATGGCTGGCCGACGATTATCTCAATGAGCAGAAGACCGGCTTTCAGTCCAACGAGGATCTGGTGCCGATTTCGTCGCGCCGCGACGAATTTCAGGAAATCACCGACCGGCTCGTGGCCGAGAACCATATCGAGGTGCCGGCGCGGGCCGGGCGCATGCGGGTCAAGGACGTGGCCCTGCGCCGCGGCCAGGGCACGGCCTCGCTCGGGCTCAATCGCTATTACGTGCTTGTCGAGGGCGCGGCCGGCGACGGCACTGACGACCTGATTATCGAATACAAGCAGGCCCGGCGCTCGGCGCTGGCCGGTTTGGCGCCGTCGTCGGTGTATGAAATGGACAGCCGCGGCGAGCGCATCAGCCATGCGCAGACCGTGCAGCTGGTGCGGGGCGATGTGTTCTACGGCCATATCGAGTTCGAGGGCCAGAGCTATATGTCGCGCGAGCGCGCGCCGTTTCGCGACGATATCGATCTCGACGATCTGTCGAAGAGCGACTGGAAGGACTACGCCGATATCTGTGGCCGCATGCTGGCTCGTGTGCATGCGCTGTCCGACGAGGCCGGCAACATCGACCACGATATCGAGCCGGCGATCGTCAGCGCGATGGGGCCGCCGGATCTGTTTGTTGCGGATATGCTCGAGTTCGCCGTGGAAGCAGCCGACCGGTTGCGGCGCGACCATGACATGTTTCGGGCCGACCACGAACTCGGTGCTTTCGAGCATCTCGATTTCGTGCATGAATGACAGCGCCGAGCCGGCGTTGGGGCATGCCCAGCTCTCGATGGCGCGGCGCTCGTTTTCATGCTCGCGTATGCGCTCGGGGTGAACCGGAACCATGGTCATTACGCATCTAGCGGGCGACGCCCGCACGCTCATCGCCGTGGCCGTCATTCTGCTGCTCACGATCGTTGCGGCGGGCATGGTGCGGCTGTTGATCACGCGGGCGATTCGCCTCGCCACTCAGCACGACGACTACGATCCGACCGGTCTGCTGTTTTCCAAGCGGATCATCTCCGGTGCGGTGTACGTCGTTGGTTTGGGCTGTGCGCTGGCCCAGATTCCAAAATTCGCCGTATTGGGCCATTCGATGCTGGCCGGCGCCGGGGTCCTCACGCTGGTCGCCGGTCTCGCCTCGCAGCAGGTCCTGAGCAACGTCATGAGCGGCGTGCTGATCGTGATCTTCAAGCCGTTCCGGTTGCGCGACCGCATCACCGTGAATGGGCTGACCGGCACGGTCGAAGACATGAACCTGCGTGAGATCGTGCTGCGCGATGCCGACAACAACCGGATCGTGATTCCCAACGCCATGGTGAGCAGCAATGCGGTGGTGAACTCGCACCGCACCGATCCGCGTGTATGCACGGCGCTCGAGTTCGGCATCGGTTACGCCAGCGATATCGATAGCGCGCTGGCCATTATGGTCGACGAAGTGGCGCGCCACCCGTTGCATATCGACCCGCGTACGCCGGCCCAGATCGAAGCCGGCGAGTCGGCCGTGGTTGCCCGGGTCACGGCGTTGGGCGAGTCGGCCGTCGTGCTCAAGGTATGGCCGTGGGCCAAAGACGCCGACGACGGGTTCGTGATGAGCTGCGATCTGCGTCAGCGCATCAAGCAACGCTTCGACGCCGAGGGCATCGAGATCCCGTATCCACAGCGTACGATCAGTTATCGCGACCCGGCCGCGGCGCGCGCGTCCACGGTGTCGCCCGAACGCTAGGCACTAGACAGGCGTCGTGCGCGGGTACCGCCGTACCCGCGGCCGCTTTATTTCAATTCTTTCGAGGTATGGCATGGACGAACAGACCCGTATCGAAGTCGAAGCCGCGGCGTTCCGCGATCTGCTCGCGCATCTGGACAAGCGCAGCGATGTACAGAACATCGATTTGATGAATTTGGCCGGTTTTTGCCGTAACTGCCTGGCCAAATGGTATCGCTCGGAAGCCGAGCGCCGTGGCGTGACGATGGATTACGAGCAGGCCCGCGAGCGTGTTTACGGCATGCCGTATGCGCAATGGAAGGCGCGCTATCAGCAAGAGGCCAGCGCCGAGCAGAAAGCACGCTTCCAGGAAACCAGCGCCGATCACGCCGATACCCGTGGCGGCCACTGACAGGCCGACCGAACCGACGTTCAATCGTGCCGGCCATACCGCGCTCTCGGCGGTCGAACTGTCGCGGCCCGCGGGACGCCTCTCCTGTTTTCGGCGTGCACCTCGGCCGCGCCCGAGACCGGTGGTTCTGATCCCGATCGGGCGAGACGTCGGCGGGTTCAGATAAGCCGCGTCTGCGAGGCGGGTACCGGCAAGCCTTCGTGCTGCAGCAGCCAGCGCTTGCGTTCGATGCCGCCCCCATAGCCTGTGAGCGAACCATCGGCGCCAATCACGCGGTGACACGGCACGATGATCGGAATCGGGTTGCGCCCGTTGGCCAGACCAACGGCGCGGGCTGCTCTGGGCGAGCCGATGCGACGGGCGAGTTCGCCGTAATTTTCGGTGTGACCGAACGGGATGTCGGCCAGTGCGGCCCACACTCGCTGCTGGAACGCGGTGCCGTTCGGCGCCAACGCCAGATCGAAAGTCTGGCGCTGGCCGGCAAAGTATTCGTCGAGCTGTTGCCGAGCCGCCTCGAATGCCGAATCGTCGCGATGCCAGCCGGCATTTCCGGTGGCGGCGTGGCGTTGTTCGGTCATGGTGACAGAGAACAGCACGGTGCCGTCGCCGACGAGTCGGAGCGGGCCGAGCGGGCTGGGCATGTAAGCAACATAAGTGGGCATGTCATCAACCTCCTGCCGTCGCGGCAGTCCACAATTGCATGACGGCATAGGCCCGCCAGGGCCGCCAGGCTTGTGCTCTGTTCTCGACCTCGCGGGCGCGTTCAACGCCGAGCGCGCGCCGCAATACCAGATCGTTGGCGGGTAGTGCGTCCGGGTCACCCAGCGCACGCATGGCGATCGTTTCGAGGCTCCAGGGCCCGATGCCGGGGAGTGCTGCCAGATCGTGACGTGTGCTCGCTGGATCGCTATCCGGATTCAGGCCGAGCGTGCCGGAGACGACGGCCTGGGCCAGAGCCTGAAGGGTTGCCGCGCGTCGCCGCGTGACACCGCAATCATGTAGCGCCTGTGGGTCGGCCGCCGCAATGCGCTCCGCCGTCGCCGGCAGATGGGTCAGGCCTTCGAACGGCGTGTCGACCGGCGCGCCAAACGTTTCGGTGAAGCGACCGTAGAGCGTGGATGCGGCCGCTACGCTGATCTGTTGGCCGAGGATGATGCGCAGCGCGACGTCGAAACCGTCGAGGGCGCCCGGTATGCGCAGTCCGCGTGGGCCGGTCGCGATGGCCGCGAGCTCGGCGTCCTGCGTGAGATGGCTCTCGATTTGCCGCGGGCTGGCGTCCAGATCGAATAGACGACGTAGCCGAACGCGCAGTTCGGGCCACGCCGGGAGCAGGGCCGGGGCGACATCGACCCGGAGCTCCGCGCGCGCGTGATCCGGACGGGCGGCGATCCAGCCGGTACGCGCGCCCACGCGGATCGTTCGCCGATAGCTGCCATCGACGAATTGCTCGCTTCGCGGCGTCGCTCGCGCGGCCAGAAACCCGGCCAACGCCGTCCATGCGAGCGGCGGTCTGTAACCGAGCCGCAGCACGGCGGCGTCAGGCGCGGCATCGGGCCGGGCGCGGCGCAGCTGGCCCGGGTTCAGGCGATAGCGTGCGCGAAACAGCGTGTTGAAGCGGCGCACGCTCGAAAACCCGCTGGCAAAGGCGATATCGGCGATTCGCATTGAGGTGTCGGTGAGCAGCTGCTTGGCCAGCAGCAGCCGGCGGGTCTGCGCGAGTTCGATCGGGGTGACGCCGTAACGCTGTTTCACAATGCGTCGCAGCTGACGCCCCGTGAGGTCGAATTCCGCCGCCAGTTCCTCGACCGTAGTGTCCGATAACGCGCCGGCTTCGATTCGCATCACGGCGAGATCGGCGATCTGGCGCCGGGTATCCATCGGCGCGCTGCCGGGCGCGAGTTCAGGCCGGCACCGCAGGCAAGGACGGAATCCGGCCGCCTCTGCCTCGGCCGCGCGGGCGAAGAAGCGACAACGATCACGGCCGGGCATTCGCACGGCACAGATCGGCCGACAATAGATGCCGGTGGTCGACACGCCCACGAAGAATACACCGTCGAACCGGTTGTCCCGGGCGGCGAGGGCGGCATAGCAGCTGTCGGCGTTGAGGTGCATGAACGCAGTCTAGGTTGATCTGCGCATTAAATCTCGCCGTTTTCGGACATCGAAGCCGTGGCGTTCGTTTCGATTAAACCGACATCCAAATCACTACGCGTCGTCCGCCGTATCGAGCCGCTTCGTGACCCAGGACCGGGGGAGCACGCGGTCTGACAGGCGCGTTATTGACTCGTCACGGATTGGTTTGGTGCCGGGTGAAAAGGTCCGCGGTACCGCTGTGATCCGCAGCCGCTGTGGTGGTCTATGCCGAACGCGCGTCGAGCTGGCGCTTCATGATGGTGACTCGCTCCCCGAGATAGCCCGCTTGTTCGACCGGCTCCCAGCCCAGTCTGGCGTAGAGCCGTTGCTGATCGGGCGTGTAGAGATAGAAGTGCGCCAGCCCGGCGCTGCGCGCTTCGTTTTCAACGCGCCGAACCAGTGCGGAGGCAACGCCGCGGCCACGCGCTGTCGGTTCGACATAAACCGATGCCAGCCAGGGGGTCAGATCGGTCCGCGTTTTCATGTCGTGTGCGACCAGACTGGCGGTGCCCACGGGCCGACCGTCCAGCCAGGCGACGAAAGTCGACGGCACGCCTGCTGGCCCGGCGTTGTCGCAGGTTTCGATACGCCAGGCGGCGCGCGTTATTTCGGGATTGAGATGGCCCCAGGCGGCCCGGGTCCAGTCGGCCACGGTGTCCACCATGTCGGCGTCCGGCGTGAGACGTTCGATTCGAAGATTAGCGGTGGGGGCCATGCGATGGAATAGAGCGGGTGGCCCGCTATTGTCGCCCATTCAGAATCGTTGCGGGCCCCCGGTCCGTCTGCGCGTGCGCTTTTGCTCGTACATCGCCCGGTCGGCACGGGCCAGTAGATCGCCGACGGGCTCATCATGATCGTCTTGCACGGCGATGCCGATACTGGGCCCGGCGTAGTCGATGTCGATGCCGTCGAGTCGGTAGCGCCCGGCCAGGCAGGCGGCTAAGCGCGTGCGCATCGATTCGGCCTGCCGCTCGGCATCGAGATGCGCCAGCATGACGAACTCGTCGCCACCGTAGCGCGCACAGGTTTCGTCGGTGCGCGTGGCGGTGCCGAGTCGTCGAGCGAATTCGATGAGAAAACGGTCACCGAGTTCGTGTCCATGACGATCGTTGAGCGCCTTGAAGCCGTCGAGATCGATGAAGATCACGCAGGCGAGCCCGCCGCGTCGACGAACTTTGGCCGCAAGACGGCGCGCGTCGCGTTCGAAGCCTCGGCGATTGGACAAGCCGGTCAGCGGATCACAAAGACTTTGGCGTTCAAGTTCTTCGTAGGCGCTGCGGAGATTGGACTCAAGGCGCTCGCGCGTGGTCAGCAGGGATAGATGCAAGGCCAGGCTTTGAATGGCCTGCTGCATGGCGTGCTGGTTGGGCAGGGCCTCCTCGAGCCGGATTAACAGCGCGCCATGAAATTCACCCTCATGCAGTGCGCAGGCCAGGCCGATGTTCGTCCATCGGTCGTCGATGAAGGTTTCGGCCGCCCATTCCGCCCACCCGTTCTGTCCGCGTCGCCACCAGCCAGCGCCTTCGGTCATCGCGTTCGATCGGCAACATCGACGTGCCCAGTCATACAGCGCCCGGCCCGGGCCGGAGACGCTTTTCGCCGGTGTGATGACATCCACCCGCGCTTCGGGCGCGAGTTGACGCAATCGCTGCGCGCAGTCCACCAGCGCGGGTTCGAGCGCTCGCGCCCCGGAACAGATCTGTCCGATCTCGGATAAGGCGGCGAACAGCGCCGCGCTGCGTTCCGCGGCCTGGGCTCGGCCGCGCTCGGCTTCGGCACCGCGCTCTCGCTCGATCTGGGTCGCCATCAGCTGTGCGAACATGTCCATCAGATCGAGCACCTCGCTGGATACGTGGCGCGAACGGGCGCTGATGCCACAGAGCGTACCCAATACCTCGTGGTCGTGGATACGAACCGGCGTGCTGACATAGGTCATGATGCCGAGCTCGCGTGCGGTCTCGGACTGAGGCCAGCGGCGCGGCACATTGCTCTCGACGCGGACGTCCTCGTCGAGCGCACGCCGACAAAGCGTGTCGCGCCAGGGCAGCCTCAGGCCTTCGGTCACCTTGCATTCGCCTTCGTTGCGTACGAAGCGTATGCGTTCCTCGTGTTGCTGCCAGTCGATCTCGGTGAGATAGACCGAATCGAGCCCGCTGATCCGTTGCAACAGATCGAGCAGGGGCCGACACAGTGCCTCGAGCCCGTCGGCGCTGGCGATACGTTGTGCGAAACGTTCGATCGATTCGTCGGCTGATTGTCGAATGGCAGTCGCTTGCCCACCCATCGCGATGTCGTGCTCTCTACGTGTTTTCCCCTAGTTTAAAGGGTGTTCGTCACGGCGGCGCCAACGCTTGTGCGCCGCGGCGCCCAGCTGGTGGGGTTTTGCGGCGCGACGGACCGGCATGTGAAGCCGCTCTGAGCCGGGTTTAAGAAGGATTACGGATTATCGCCTTTGCCGGTCATCGCTAGCCTGAGCCGATTCCGAAACACCCGCTATCCGACTGGAATCGCTGCCATGTCCAGCCCGCGCACCGCTGATTCGATTTTTGGGCCCCGACACCGGGCGCGTGACCGTGGGCGGGGTCAGAAGATGAGTGTCGTGGGCTGGCGTCGAATTGAAGTAATCATGCTGCTCGCGGCGGTACTCGGCCTGGACGGGGCCGACAAATGCACGATCGGCGCTATTGCGACCAGCCTGGAAAGCGCTCTGCATATCGGAAACACCGAGATCGGACTGCTCGTGACCGCCTCGACCGGGGTCGGTGCACTGGCCACGCTGCCCCTGGGCATTCTGGTCGACCGGATCAATCGTAAACGTTTGCTGACGGGCGCCATCGTGGTGTGGTCGATTGCCATGGTCGTCAGTGCGTTTGCCCATTCGTTTTCGTGGCTACTGCTGTCGCGGCTCGGCCTCGGCGCGATCGTGGCGACCGCCTTCCCGGCGGTCGCATCGCTGGCCGGCGATATGTTTCCGTCTTTCGAGCGTGGTCGTATCTGGGGCTATCTGCTGGCCGGCGAATTGCTCGGGACCGCGTTCGGTTTTCTGGTCTCGGGCTTGCTCGCGGGGGCGGTCGATTGGCGCGCGCCATTCTGGGCGCTTGGGCTGATCGGTTTTACTCTCGCCGGACTCGTTGCTTGGCGCCTACCGGAGCCGATGCGTGGCGGGCATGCCCTGTTGCCGCCGTATCGACATGATCGACAACAGGCCCACGCCGATGACGACCGCGAAGCGCTCGCCAAGGAAATCGAAGCCTTCGATATCCCGGCGCGCAAAGATCGGGTGTTGACTGAAAATCCGGCCAACATGCCGTTACGCAAAGCCCTGGCGTATGTGCTCACGATTCGCACTAACGTGGCGCTGATCGTGGCCTCTGCCCTCGGCTACTTCTACTTTACCGGCATACGGACCTTTGCCGTGGTGTTCATGAGCGGTCGTTTCGGGTTGAGCGAATCGGTTGCCAGCCTGACGACCGTAGGTCTCGGCCTGGGATCGATTCTTGGCGTTCTGGTGACCGGCCAACTCGCCGACCGCTTGATTGCGCGCGATAAGATTACGGCGCGCATCGTCGTGGGCGGGCTCGCGTTCCTGGTGACCGCTGCTGTGCTGTTGCCCGCATTGATGAGTCAGATGCTGTGGGTTGCAGCCCCCATGCTCTTTCTCTCGGCCGTCGCACTCGGCGGCAGTAATCCGCCACTGGATGCGGCCCGGCTGGATATCATCCCGTCCCGGCTCTGGGGGCGAGCCGAAAGTATTCGAACGACGCTGCGCTACGCGTTCGAGGCAGTGGCGCCCCTGGCTTTCGGATATTTTTCGTCCCTGTTCGGCGGCGGTGGCGGCGCTTACGGGCCGACGAGCGATACCATCGAACAGGGGGCCCAGGGGCTCGATGATGCCTTCCTGCTGCTCTTGATTCTGCCCGCCCTTGCCGGCGTCATTCTGCTGCTTGCGCATAGCAGCTACCCGCGGGATACCGCGACCGCACTGGCATCCGAGCGCGCGCTTGCGGATAGCGAGAACGAGGCAAGGAATCGACGCGAATCGCGGACCACCTCAGGTTGAGGCCATTGAGATAGGCCGTCGCAGCTCAGTGGGTGGCACGTCAATGAGCGGTCATATTGTTTTCGCGTCCAGGGGCCGGCATTCAGGCTTACGTAAAGTCCCGGATGGCATACACGCGGCCATTCGCCAAAAATTTGCGGCTTCAAAAAACGCCTACGGCGATCCGCGTAAAAAACCGGGCGACGAGCGACGTCTTCGCATACCACCGCGTTTACGCCTGCGCCCGGGAAGCCTGTCTTGTTTTTTTCTTCCCATGCCAGATCGAGACTTCAGTGACCCGTTCCACTATCAATGGTCTTTTGGAGACGACGGGCTGAGCCTGCATCATGCCAGTGGGGTCGTGATCCGGCTCCGGTCCCGCCATGACGGCCGAGCCGAGTTGCCGATCGCGAGCATCGACCTGCCGTCCGACTTTGAACTGGGTCCGGACCGTTTATTGCAGTACATCAACTCCGCGCATCGCTTTTGGCGCACGCGTCGGGGCGACTGAGAGCCTATTCCGACAAGAAGCGTGGACGGCGGTGCACGCTCAGGCCAGCGCAGCCCCTGTCGCGCTATTGGAATAGGCTCGACGGCCACGTGTGGCGGGTCGGTCCTGACCTAGGTGTGACCTCTCAGTAGATTGTTCATCCGAGCCGCAAGCCTTGAAGCTGATGGGTGCT
>NZ_APNK01000047.1 GCF_000732535.1 Salinisphaera hydrothermalis C41B8 | reverse complement strand
TCGTGAAGGCGGCCGCACGGTGGGTGCGGGCGTCGTGACCAAGATTACGGCCTGAGGCATTTGAATCGTCATGGCAGCTAGTCAGAACATTCGCATTCGTCTCAAGGCGTTCGATCATCGGTTGATCGACAAGTCGGCCCGCGAGATCGTCGAGACCGCCAAGCGCACCGGTGCGCAGGTCCACGGCCCGATCCCGCTGCCGACGCGCAAGGAGCGCTATACCATCCTGATCTCGCCGCACGTCAATAAAGACGCGCGTGATCAGTACGAAATCCGTACACACAAGCGGATGATGGATATTGTCGAGCCGACCGAAAAGACGGTTGATGCCTTGATGAAACTCGACCTTGCTGCGGGCGTCGACGTCCAAATTAAATTGCAGTAAGGGCGAGACAAGTCGATTAGGGCGTGTTATACTTCGCGCCCTCTTGTTGGCAGGGGCCCGCAATCACGCGGGCCCTTTGCACTGGAAAACCATACTTGAACTGTCGCCCCCTCTAGCGAGTGGCGATAAGCGAGAAGGTAATTACAAATGGCTATTGGATTGGTAGGTCGCAAGCGCGGCATGACGCGCGTGTTCGACGACAACGGCGTATCCGTGCCTGTCACGGTCGTCGAGGTCGAGCCGAACCGTGTCGTCCAGAAAAAAGATGTCGAGACCGATGGCTACCGTGCGCTTCAGGTCACCACCGGCACGCGCCGCGCGTCCCGTGTGACCAAGCCGGCGGCCGGGCATTACAAGAATGCCGGCGTCGAAGCAGGTCGTGGGCTGTGGGAGTTCCGGGTCGAGGGCGATTGGCCCAAGGTCGCGGCTGCTGCTCCCGAGGCTGCTGAAGGTGAAGAGGCGAGCGAGTCGGAGCAGGTCGAAATCCAGGTCGGTGGTGAACTGACGGTTTCGGTCTTTGCTGCGGGCCAGTACGTGGATGTGATTGGTCGTTCGATCGGTAAAGGCTACGGCGGCGTGATCAAGCGTCACAACTTCCGCTCGCAGCGTTCGACGCACGGTAACTCGAAAGCGCATCGCGCGCCGGGTTCGATTGGTCAGAACCAGTCGCCGGGTCACGTGTTCAAGGGCAAGAAGATGTCCGGCCAGCTGGGTAATGCGCGGACCACCGTGCAGAACCTGGAAGTGGTTCGCGTGGACGAAGAGCGGGGTCTCATTCTGGTTCGCGGCGGTGTGCCGGGTGCCAAGAACGGTGACGTCATCATTCAGCCGGCGGTCAAGAAGGCCGGTTAACGGCGCGCTGGCGAATAGGCAGGTTTGAGTATGGAACTGAATCTCGCAAGCGGCGATAAGTCGGTTTCGGTGTCGGACGCCGTTTTCGGCCGCCCGTTCAACGAAACGCTGGTTCACCAGATCGTGACCGCGTATCTGGCCGGTAGTCGGTCGGGCACCAAGGCGCAGAAAAATCGCGCTGAAGTGAGTGGTGGCGGCAAGAAGCCATGGCGCCAGAAGGGCACCGGGCGTGCCCGAGCGGGCACGATTCGCAGCCCCATCTGGTCCGGTGGCGGCGTGACTTTCGCGGCGAGTCCGCGCGACTTCTCGCAGAAGGTCAATCGCAAGATGTATCGCGCCGGCATGAGCGCGATCGCCTCTGAATTGGTGCGTCAGGATCGTTTCAAGGTGGTCGCGGACATCGAGCTCGAGGCGCGTAGCACGAAGGGTCTGATCAAGGCTTTGGCCGATCAGTCGGCCGAGGCCAAGGGTGTGCTTGTGGTCTCTGAAGTGGACGACAAGGTCGGTTATTCGGCAAACAACATCGTTGGTTTCAACGTGGTGGCGGTTACGGACCTGGATCCGGTCACGCTGGTCGGTGCCGAGCAGGTATTGATGACGGAAAGCGCGCTGCAGGCGTTCGAAGGATGGCTGGCATGAATAAAGAGCGCATTTATCAGGTGCTGCGTTCGCCGCACGTATCCGAGAAGGCGTCCGTGGTCGGCGATGCGGCCAATCAGGTCATCTTTAAGGTGGCCGGTGATGCAAGCAAGCATGAAATCGCCGAGGCCGTGGCCGCACTGTTCGACGTGAAAGTCGAAAGTGTCACGACGCTGAACAACAAGCCGAAGCAAAAACGCTTTCGCGGCCAGCCGGGCGCGCGCAGCGGCTTCAAGAAGGCTTACGTGACGCTGGCCGACGGCGACGAAATCGATTTTCTTGACGGCGCTGCCCAGTAGGGCGACGTAGCGGAGCTGAATATTATGGCACTCAAGAAAGCCAAACCGACATCGGCCGGCCGGCGGTTCGTGGTCAGCGTAAAGCGCCCCGATCTGCACAACGGCAAGCCGCACGAAGCCCTGCTGGTCAAGAAGCACAAGCAGGGTGGGCGCAATACCGACGGTCGCATCACGGTGCGGCATCGGGGTGGCGGCCATCGTCAGCACTATCGCCTGATTGATTTCAAGCGCGACAAGGATGGCGTGCCGGGCAAGGTCGAACGTCTCGAGTACGATCCGAACCGTAGCGCGAACATCGCCCTGGTGCTCTACGCCGACGGCGAGCGTCGTTACATTATTGCGCCGCGCGGCGTCGAGGCGGGCACGCCGATCGTGTCGGGTCCCCAGTCGCCGATTCGTCCGGGCAACGCGTTGCCGCTGGCCAGTATTCCGGTCGGCACGACGGTGCACTGCGTCGAGATGCGGCCGGGCAAGGGCGCGCAGTTGGCGCGTAGTGCCGGCACCAGCATTCAGATCGCGGCGCGTGCCGGCGAATATTGCGTGCTGCGGTTGAAGTCTGGTGAGACGCGCCGCGTGCATGTCAATTGCAAGGCGACCGTGGGCGAGGTTGGTAACAACGAGCATAGCCTGCGGCAGCTCGGTAAGGCCGGCGCAACGCGTTGGCGCGGCAAGCGCCCGACCGTTCGCGGTGTGGCCATGAACCCGATCGACCATCCGCACGGTGGTGGTGAGGGTCGCACCAGTGGCGGCCGTCATCCAACCAGCCCGTGGGGTTGGAAGACCAAGGGCCTGAAGACTCGTTCGAACAAGCGCACCGACGGCATGATTGTCCGTCGGAGCACCAAGCGCAAAAAGCGCTAGGGCGCCAGACAAGGTACGGGATAAGTTATGCCACGTTCTATCAAGAAAGGTCCCTTCGTCGACCTGCATCTGGCCAAGAAGGTCGAGGCGGCCCAGGGGCAGAGCACGAAGCGTCCGATCAAGACCTGGTCGCGTCGCTCGATGGTGACGCCGGACATGATCGGTCTGACCATTTCGGTCCACAACGGCCGCCAGCACGTCCCGGTTTTCGTGTCCGAGAACATGGTCGGGCACAAGCTGGGTGAATTTTCGCCGACCCGAACCTTCAAGGGTCATCTCGGCGATCGCAAGGGTTAACGCGGAGATATCGAGATGGAATCTGTCGCTAAATTGCGGTTTGCGCGTATCTCGCCGCAGAAGGCCCGTCTGGTCGCTGACGAGGTGCGGGGCATGCCGGTCGAGCGGGCACTCGAAGTGCTCGAGTTCTCGACCAAGAAGGCCGCGCATATCGTGCGCAAGGTGCTCGAGTCGGCCGTGGCCAATGCCGAGCACAACGAGGGCGCCGATATTGACGAGCTCAAGATCGCGACCATCATGGTCGACGAGGGCCCGACAATGAAGCGGATGAAGCCGCGTGCTCGCGGGAGCGCCGATCGCATCCTCAAGCGTACGAGTCACGTCACCATTCGTGTGGCCGACCGCTAGGCGGTCCAACGACAGCGGATATAGATATGGGTCATAAAGTACATCCCGTCGGTTTCCGGCTCGGCATCACCACCGAGTGGAGTTCGCGCTGGTACGCCGAGGGCCAAGGTTACGCCGATGCGCTGAACACCGATCTAGCGGTGCGCGAGTTCATTCGTGAACGTCTGGCGCACGCTTCGGTCAGCCGCATTCAGATCGACCGGCCAGCGCGCTCGGCTCGCATCACGATTCATACGGCACGTCCGGGGATCGTGATCGGCAAGAAGGGCGAGGACATCGACAAGCTGCGCGCCGAAGTGTCTCAGCGCATGGGTGTGCCGGTGCATCTGTCGGTCGAGGAGATTCGTCGTCCGGAACTGGACGCCTATCTCGTCGCGCAGAACATCGCGCAGCAGCTCGAGCGCCGCATCATGTTCCGCCGTGCGATGAAGCGCGCGGTCGGCAATGCCATGCGCCTGGGCGCCGGCGGCATTCGTGTCAACGTTGCGGGCCGTCTAAACGGTGCCGAGATCGCGCGTACCGAATGGTATCGCGACGGTCGTGTGCCGCTGCATACGCTGCGTGCCGACATCGATTATGGCCTGGCGGAAGCCAAGACGACCTACGGCGTCATCGGCGTCAAGGTTTGGATCTTCAAGGGCGAAGTGTTCGATACCGAGCCCAAAGTCGAAGACAGCGCCGAGTCCGGCGCTGCTGCGGGGTAAGCGGATATGTTGCAACCCAAGCGAGTCAAGTACCGCAAGGTTCAGAAAGGCCGTAACCGCGGTCTGGCGCAGCGCGGCAACGAAGTCAGCTTTGGTGAGTTCGGCCTCAAGGCCGTGGAGCGTGGTCGTCTGACCGCGCGCCAGATCGAAGCGGCTCGTCGTGCGATGACGCGTCATATCAAGCGTGGCGGCAAGACCTGGATCCGTGTGTTTCCCGACAAGCCCGTGACCAAGAAGCCGATCGAGGTTCGCATGGGTAAGGGTAAGGGCAACGTCGAATTCTGGGTGGCCAAGGTCCAGCCGGGTTCGATGCTCTACGAAATGGAAGGCGTCTCGCGCGAAGTCGCGCAGGAAGCGTTCCGGCTGGCCGCATCGAAACTGCCGGTCAAGACCGTGTTCGTCGAACGCAAGGTCATGTAGAGGCGATCATGAAAGCAAAAGATCTGCGAGAAAAATCGGCCGATGAGCTGAACGACGAGCTGGTCGCGCTGCGGCGCGAGCAGTTCAACCTCCGGATGCAGCAGGGCACCGGTCAGCTGGCGGCGACGCATCAGTTCGGACGTATCCGGCGCGATATCGCCCGTATCAAGACCGTGCTTAACGAAGCACGCAAGCAGGGTTAACTCCGATGAGCGATACCAACACGCAACCCGAAGCCGGCGAAAAGCGTCAGCGCGCGCTTGTGGGCCGCGTTGTCAGCAACGCGATGGATAAGACCATCGTGGTGTCGATCGAGCGGCGCATGCAGCATCCGCTGTACGGCAAATACGTCAAGCGCAGCACGAAGCTCAAGGCGCACGACGCAGATAACGTCTGCAATGTCGGCGACTGGGTCGAAATTCGTGAGGGTCGCCCGATCTCCCGTCACAAGTCGTGGTCGCTCAGCCGTGTCGTCGACAAGGCTGGCGAGTTCGATACTGCAGGATAGCCAAGGTCATGATTCAGACAGAATCGGAACTCAGTGCGGCCGACAACAGCGGCGCCCGTCGGGTCCAGTGCATCAAGGTGCTGGGTGGCTCGCATCGGCGTTACGCCCGGGTCGGTGACATCATCAAGATCACGGTCAAGGACGCGATTCCGCGTGGCCGTGTGAAGAAAGGCGATGTGATGAACGCGGTCGTGGTGCGCACCAAGCGCGGCGTGCGTCGTGTGGATGGCTCGGTCATCCGCTTCGACAGCAACGCGGCGGTGCTGCTGAACAACAACAACGAGCCGGTCGGGACCCGTATTTTCGGCCCGGTGACTCGTGAGTTGCGTGCCAAGTTCATGCGCATCATTTCGCTTGCGCCGGAGGTGCTATGAGCTCCAGCAAGATCCGTAACGGCGACGAAGTCATGGTGGTCTCCGGCAAAGACCGGGGTCGTCGTGGCACCGTCACTCGCGTGCTCGCCAACGACAAAGTCGTGGTTGAAGGCATCAACATGGTCAAGAAGCACGTGCGCCCGGACCCGAATGCGGGCATCCAGGGCGGCATCGAGGAACGCGAGATGCCTCTGCACGTGTCGAACGTGATGCTTTACAACCCGCAGACCGAGAAGGGCGAGCGTGTTGGTTTCAAATGGCTGGGCGAGGGCGAAGACCGCCGCAAGGTGCGTGTCTTCAAGTCGTCCGGCGAAGTAGTGGACGCGTAGGCGAGTCATGGAAAACGCAGAACAAACAATCCCACCGCGGTTGAAGGCGGTCTATAACGACCGCATCATCGGCGAGCTGGTCGAGAAGTTCGGCTACAGCAGTCGCATGGCGGCGCCGCGAATCACCAAGATTACGCTCAACATGGGCGTCGGCGAGGCAGTCTCCGATCGTAAGGTGATCGAAGCCGCGATGGGCGATATGGAAAAGATCGCTGGCCAGAAGCCGGTGATGACCCGCGCCCGTAAGTCGGTTGCCGGGTTCAAGATCCGCGAGGGCTGGCCGATCGGCTGCAAGGTCACGTTGCGTCGGGCCCGTATGTACGAGTTCCTGGATCGCCTGGTCAATGTCACATTGCCGCGTATCCGTGACTTCCGTGGTTTGAACCCGCGTTCGTTCGACGGTCGGGGCAACTACAGCCTCGGCCTGCGAGAGCAGATCGTGTTTCCCGAGATCGACTACGATCGCGTGGACGCGCTGCGCGGCATGGATATCGTGATCTCGACGTCTGCGTCGAGCGATGAAGAAGGGCGAGCCCTGCTCGAAGGGTTCAACTTCCCCTTCCGGAGATAGTTATGGCGAAGAAAAGCATGATTGCGCGTGATGAAAAGCGCATGAAAAAGGTAGCCAAGTACGCGGCCAAGCGCGAGGCGATCAAGGCTCGGATCAACGATCCGCATGCCACGCCTGAAGAGCGTTATGCCGCCGCCCAGGAGCTGCAGGCGCTGCCGCGCGACGCGAGCCCGACCCGGGTTACACGCCGCTGCCGCGTCACGGGCCGTCCGAAGGGCGTATATCGCAAGTTCGGTCTGTCCCGTAACAAGCTGCGCGAAGCTGCGATGCGGGGCGAAGTGCCCGGCCTCGTGCTGTCGTCCTGGTAGTTCACAGTTAATAGGTATCGGTACGCATGAGTATGACTGACCCCATCGCCGACATGCTCACCCGTATTCGTAACGGGCAGTCGGCGGACAAAGAAAGCGTTGAAATGCCCTCCTCGAAGCTCAAGCTCGCGATTGCGAAGGTGCTCGAGGATGAAGGCTACATCAGTGGCTACGAGACGGCCGAGGTCGACGGTAAGCCGCGTCTCCGGATCGGCTTGAAGTACTTCCAAGGCCACGGCGTGATCGAGTACATCGAGCGCGCGTCCAAGCCTGGCCTGCGTTTGTACTGCAACAAGAACGATGTGCCGGAGGTCGTTGGCGGCCTGGGTATTTCGATCATCTCGACGTCGCAGGGCGTGATGTCCGACCGGGCGGCCCGCGCGGCCGGTCACGGCGGCGAAGTCCTCTGCTACGTATCGTAAGGCCGGTCAGGCGAGGAGCAAAAAGATGTCCAGAGTAGCCAAAGCACCGGTCAATATTCCGAGCGGCGTCGAGTGCGTCGTCAATGGCCGCGACCTCACCGTGAAGGGCAAGGGAGGCGAGCTCGCTTTCCGCTTGCCCCAGGGCGTGGATGTGGAAGTAGCTGATGGCGTGGCCCGCGCGCAGGCTACCGGTCGCCAGCCGAACATGGCGATGGCCGGCACAGTGCGTGCCACGGTTGCCAACATGGTCCGCGGTGTGACCGAAGGCTTCGAGCGCAAGTTGCAGCTCGAAGGCGTGGGTTATCGCGCTCAGGCCCAGGGCAACAAGGTCAACCTGTCGCTCGGCTTGTCGCACCCCGTGGTGTACGAAATGCCGCAGGGTGTGAGCGTCGAAACCCCGAGCGCGACCGAAATCGTGCTCAAGGGCGCTGACAAGCAGGTCGTCGGTCAAGCCGCGGCGGAGATTCGGGCGTGGCGTCCGCCGGAGCCTTATAAGGGCAAGGGCATTCGCTACGCGGATGAGCGGATCATTCGCAAAGACGCCAAGAAGAAGTAGCGCGGTTTCGCCTACAGCAACGGATTCAGGATCGTTATGCACAAGAAAACGGTTTCTCGTCTGCGGCGTGCGCGCCGGGCCCGAATGCACATGCGCAAGCTGGGCGCGCACCGCCTGTCGGTGCATCGCACCCCGCAGCACATTTATGCCCAGATCGTGTCGCCCGATGGCGGCCAGACCCTGGTTTCGGCGTCGACGATCGACAAGGATCTGCGCGCCGAAGTGTCGGGCCATCGCGGCAACAAGTCGGCAGCGGAACTCGTCGGTCGCACGATCGCCGAACGCGCCAAGGCTGCGGGCATCCAGGAGGTCGCCTTCGATCGCTCGGGCTTTGCCTATCACGGCCGCATCAAGGCGCTGGCGGATGCCGCGCGTGAAAACGGCCTGCAGTTCTAACGGATACGAGACATGGCAACACGTAACGAACAACGCACCGAAGGCGACCTGCTCGAGAAGCTGGTAACCGTCAACCGCGTGGCCAAGGTGGTCAAGGGCGGCCGTCAATTCGGTTTCACCGCGCTGACCGTGGTTGGCGACGGCGAAGGCCGGGTGGGCTACGGTTATGGCAAGGCGCGTGAAGTGCCGCTGGCCATTGCGAAGGCGATGGAGGCCGCGCGCAAGAGCATGGTGCGCGTTCAGATCAAGGAAGGCTCTACGCTGCAGCACGCCATCGTCGGCGAGCATGGTTCGAGCAAGGTGATCATGCGTCCGGCGTCGGAAGGTACCGGCGTGATCGCGGGCGGCGGCATGCGTGCCGTGTTCGAGGTCGCTGGCGTGAACAACGTACTGTGCAAGAGCTACGGCTCGCGTAACCCGATCAACCTGGTGCGGGCGACCATCAATGGTCTGCGCAACATGCACGATCCGGAGTTCATCGCGGCCAAGCGCGGCAAGTCCGTCGAAGATATTACGGCTTAAGCGAGGCGGTCATGGCAGACAAGCGGATCAAGGTTACGCTGATCAAGAGCCCTATCGGCCGCGTCGCGCGTCATCGCGCCTGCGTTCGGGGCCTGGGTCTGCGTCGTGTGAATCACTCGGTCGAAGTGGCCGACACCCCGGAAAATCGCGGCATGATCAACAAGGTTGCTGACATGCTTGCGGTCGAGGAGGTTTAAATGAAGCTCAACGACCTGCATTACACGGATGGGTCGCGCCCGAGCGCGAAGCGCGTCGGTCGCGGTTCGGGTTCCGACCTGGGCAAGACGGCGGGCCGTGGCCACAAGGGCCAGCACTCGCGCAGCGGCGGCTACAAGAAGGTTGGCTTTGAAGGTGGTCAGATGCCGCTGCAACGTCGTATCCCCAAGCGCGGTTTCCACGCGACGGGCTCCGGTGTTGTCGAAGTGCGGTTGGACGGCTTGAACAAGCTCTCCGGCGAAGTGGATCTGGCGGCGTTGAAGAACGCGGGCATCGTCCCGCGGCAGGCGCGTGGCGCTAAGATTATCGCTTCGGGCGAGCTGTCCTCGGCGGTGACGCTGAAGGGTGTGGCGGCGAGTGCCGGCGCCCGTCAGGCCATCGAATCGGCGGGCGGTTCGGTCGGCGAATAAGCATGGCCAAGCGTTCCAACAATGCGAGCGGCGGCATGATGCCGAATGCCGGCAATCTTACGGAGATCCGGCAGCGGCTGCTGTTCTTGCTCGGCGCGCTGGTGGTGTTCCGGATCGGGAGTTTCATCCCGGTCCCGGGCATCGACCCGGCCGAGCTCGCTCGACTGTTTCAGCAGCAATCCGGAACGATTCTGGATGTCGGCGTAATGTTTACCGGCGGCGCGCTCAAGCGGTTGTCGATCTTCGCGCTTGGCGTCATGCCGTATATCTCGGCTTCGATTATTTTTCAGCTGCTCACCGCGACTATTCCGTCGCTTAAGGAGCTGAAAAAAGAAGGCGAATCGGGTCGGCGTAAGATCACGCAGTATACGCGTTACGGCACCGTCGTCCTGGCTGGGTTCCAGTCCGTCGGTACGGGTATCGCACTCTGGAATCAGGGCATCGCCCTCGACGGCGTCAGCGAATTCAGTTTCATATTCACGACGGCGATCACGCTCACTACGGGCGCGATGTTCTTGATGTGGCTGGGCGAGCAGGTCACGGAACGCGGTATCGGCAACGGTATCTCGATGCTGATTTTCTCGGCCATCGTGGCCGGTTTGCCGTCAGCTATTGGCGGCACATTGGACCTGGTGCGTACTGGGGAACTGAGTTTCTTCTTTGTGGTGGCTCTGTTCGTTGGCGCGCTGGCGGTGTTGGCCTTCGTCGTCTTCGTCGAGCGTGCGCAGCGTCGTATTCCGGTTCATCATGCGCAGCGACAGCGGGGACGCCGAATGTATTCGGCACAGACTCAGCATCTGCCGCTCAAGCTGAACATGGCCGGGGTAATTCCGCCGATCTTTGCCTCGAGCATCATTCTGTTCCCGGCAACGATCATTCGCTTTCTCGGCGAAGGTGGCAGCGTTGCCAACTGGGTGTCGAACGCGATTGCCCCGGGACAGCCGCTTTATGTGCTGTTCTATTCGGGCATGATCATTTTCTTCTGTTTCTTCTACACCGCGCTGGTCTTCGATTCGCGCGAAACGGCGGAAAACCTGAAGAAATCCGGTGCGTTCATTCCCGGCGTGCGGCCTGGTATCCAGACGGCGAACTACATTGATACTGTCCTGACCCGGCTCACGGTGGCAGGCGCGGTCTATGTCACGCTGGTCTGCCTGCTGCCGGAACTGCTGATCCTCAAGTACAACGTGCCGTTCTACTTCGGCGGTACGTCGCTTCTGATCATCGTGGTGGTGGTCATGGACTTCATGGCGCAGCTGCAGGCTCATCTGATGTCCCATCAGTACGAGGGCCTGATGCGCAAGAACAATCTGAAGGCTGGCGGTCGGGCCGGCATGTTGCGATAAGCCGCATGGCGCCCGCCGGTTGGCGGTCATGGTGGCGCGAGTCACGGTAGAGGGACGAGATGAAAGTTAGAGCATCGGTCAAGAAAATTTGCCGCAATTGCAAGGTCATCCGCCGCAACGGCGCGGTGATGGTTATTTGCTCGACGGATCCCCGGCACAAGCAACGCCAGGGCTGATCCGCTTCGGCGGTATTGTCAAAGTCAGTTTTTAAGGATATGATGGCGGGCTTTTCCGGCGTCGTTCGTGCTTCATAAGCGAACGCGTCCGCACCCGCGAGCTGGGAGTTCAATCAAATGGCGCGAATCGCTGGAGTCAATCTCCCGATCAACAAGCATGCAGCCATTGCGCTGACGTCGCTTTACGGCGTGGGTCATACCCGCGCTCGTGAGATCTGCAAAGAGGCCGGTGTAGCCACCGACACCAAGATCAAGGATCTCACCGAAGGCGAGGTCGAGGCGCTGCGTGCTCAGGTACAGCAGTACACGATCGAGGGTGACCTTCGTCGTGAGGTGTCGATGAACATCAAGCGGCTGATGGATCTGGGCTGCTATCGCGGCATGCGCCACCGTCGTGGCCTGCCGGTGCGCGGGCAGCGTACTAAGACCAATTCGCGGACTCGCAAGGGCCCGCGTCGTCCGATTCGTCGATAAGCGCCGTTTTCGCGCGAGATCACAGGTAGATAGACATTATGGCGACAGCATCCACCTCGAACAGCCGCAGCCGCAAATCGCGCGCGCGCCGGAACGTTACCGATGGTATCGCGTTCGTGTATGCCACGTTCAACAACACCATCATTACGATTTCCGATCGACAGGGCAATGTCCTGTCGTGGTGCACTTCGGGCACCTGCGGTTTCAAGGGCTCTCGCAAGAGCACGCCGTTCGCCGCGCAGGTCGCGGCGGAGCGTGCCGGTGAAGGCGCCTCGCAGTACGGCGTTAAGAATCTTGAGGTTCGCGTAAAAGGCCCCGGCCCGGGGCGCGAGGCCGCTGTGCGGTCGCTCAACGCCTCGGGATTCAAGGTGACCAGCATCATCGACGTCACCCCGATCCCGCATAACGGATGTCGTCCGCCCAAGAAGCGCCGCGTCTAACGCGCTTCGCGACAAAGGTATTTAATCATGGCGAAATACACGGGTCCCAAGTGCAAGCTTTCGCGTCGCGCCGGCACCGATCTGTTGCTGAAGGGCCGCGGTCGCTCGCTTGAAGGCAAGTGCAAGATCGATACGCTTCCGGGCGCACAGGGTACGGCGCGCCGCCAGCGTTTGTCGGACTATGCGCTGCAGCTGCGCGAGAAGCAGAAGCTGCGGCATATGTACGGCGTGCTGGAGAATCAGTTCCGCAACTATTACAAGAAGGCGGCCAGCCAGAAGGGCGCGACCGGTGTGTTGTTGCTGCAGCTGCTGGAGTCGCGGCTGGACAACGTCGTCTATCGGATGGGCTTTGCGGCCACGCGCGCCGAGGCGCGTCAGCTGGTGAATCACAAGGCCGTCGCGGTCAACGATTACCCGGTGAATATTCCGTCGTATCAGGTCAAGGAAGGCGACGTGATCGCCATCCGTAACAAGGCCAAGCAGCAGACCCGTATTCTTGACGCCGTCCAAGTGGCGTCGCAGATCGGCCTTGCCGATTGGGTCGAAGTGGACGAGAAGGGCCTCAAGGGGACGTACAAGTCGGTGCCGGATCGTGATCAGGTGCTGCCTGATATCAACGAGAACCTGGTCGTCGAGCTCTACTCCAAGTAATTGAAGGCCGCGCTGCATTCGCAGCCAGAGGTATTTGCATATGCAGTCCAACGATTTGCTGAAGCCGCGCCTGGTCGAGGTGGAGCGTGTGAGCGATCGGCGTGCCAAGATCTCGCTCGAGCCGCTCGAGCGCGGTTATGGGCACACCCTGGGCAACGCCATTCGTCGCATCCTGCTGTCGTCCATTCCGGGCGCCGCCATTACGGAAGTCAGCATCGACGGTGTGCTTCATGAGTACACCACGGTCGATGGCATGCAGGAAGACGTCATTGACGTCCTGTTGAATCTTAAGAACGTCGCGGTGCGGATGCACGAGCGCGACGAGGCCGAGTTGCACCTGCACAAGTCGGGTGCCGGCGCGGTCACGGCGGGTGACATCACGACCGATCACGATGTCGAAATCGTGAACCCGGATCTGGTCATTGCGCATCTCACCAGCGGTGAGCTGCGCATGAGCATGAAGGTGCGTAAGGGTCGGGGCTACCAAGCCGCGCAGAGCAAGGCTGAGCCGGGCGAAGAAGATACGGGCGCCAGCGAGATTGGCGGTCTGCGTCTTGACGCATCGTTTTCGCCGATCCGTCGTGTGAGCTATTCGGTCGATCGTGCTCGCGTCGAGCAGCGCACCGACCTCGACAAGCTGATCCTCGACATCGAAACCAACGGCAGCGTCGAGCCGCAGGACGCGGTGCGTACCGCCGCTGCGACGTTATACGACCAGCTGTCGGTGTTTGTGGATCTGGAAGCGCGTGAAGAGGCGTCGCGTCAAGGCGACTCAAGCGCCATTGATCCTACGTTGCTCAAGCCGATCGAGGATCTCGAGCTGACCGTGCGTTCTACGAACTGCTTGAAGGCTGAAGATATCCATTATGTGGGTGATCTGGTTCAGCGTACCGAGACCGAGCTGATGCGCACGCCGAATCTGGGCAAGAAGTCGCTGACCGAAATCAGCGAAGTTCTTGCCGAGCATGGTCTGAAGCTGGGTATGACGGTCGAGAACTGGCCGCCGGCGGAACTCGAAAAAGCCTAAACGGCCCGGGTCGCTTGAATCCCGGTCCGTCCCTTCGCTAAGGAATCATCGTTATGCGTCATCGCAAGAGCGGCAGCAATCTGGGGCGTGAGTCCTCGCATCGCGCTGCCATGCTGAAAAACCTGTCTTCGTCGCTGTTCAAGGAAGAGCTGATCCGCACGACGCTGCCGCGCGCCAAGGAGTTGCGCCGTATCGCCGAGCCGCTGATCACGCTCTCGAAGACGGATAGCGTCCACAACCGCCGCATCGCTTTCTCTCGCCTGCGGGATAAGGAAGCTGTTGGCAAGCTGTTCGGCGAACTCGGCACGCGTTATGCCGATCGCCCAGGCGGCTACCTGCGTATCTTGAAATGCGGTTATCGTCCGGGCGACAACGCGCCGATGGCGTTTGTCGAACTGGTCGATCGTCCGGCCGTCGAGGTCGAGGACGAAGACGACAGCTGATCGACGATGCAGGTCGTCTGATCGGTTGCAAGCCGGTCCCGTAAGGGGCCGGCTTTTTTATGGGCGAAAGAAATACAACTCGATTGAAGAGCGGGCATTGAAAGGGGTAGTGCGTCATATGTTGGAACGCGAACGGGTAGGCGTCGTTGGCGCTGCGGTATGCGCGGCGTTGGGGTTATGCCCCGTGGCATCGGCGGACACGGTGTATCTCGCGGGTGGCAGCCAGCTCAAGGGATCGGTGGAGATGTTATCGGCCGATACGCTCAAGCTGCAGACGGATTTCGCCGGCGAGCTGTCGATCAAGCGGAGCCTGGTCGCGGGTATTGCCACCGATGAAACCAAGCGGGTTGCCCTCGCCGGGGGGCTAGTGGTTCGCGCGAAGCTTGCCTATGCGCCCAATTCTCATCACCAGAGTTATACCGTGAATGGGCAGGTGCACAGCGTGGGGGCGTCCTCGCCCGGCGCACTGGGGCCGGTTCAACAGATTTCGCCGCGAGTGGTGGCTGCGAATGCCCAGAAGCCTCGTGAGGCGGAACAGCATGTACTGCCGGAGGCGTCGCTCGCCGCCCCGAAGGATGGCGAATATTGGTCGGGTGAATTACAGCTGGGCATTAACGGGAATTCCGGCAATACGGACAATCGCAGTGTGCTGGCGTCGGCCTCGGCTCTGCGCGACACCGGCGCGACGCGTCTGTCCCTCAAGGCGTCCATGGATCGGGAGCAAGAGAACGGCGAGCAAACGGCGGCCCAGTACAAAGCACGCGGACGTTACGAGAACGACTTCACCTCGCGCGCGTTCTGGTACGCCCAGGAAAAGCTGGAGAAGGATAGGTTTCAGAATCTCGCGTTACGGTCGCGGACCACGGTGGGACCCGGGTACTTCCTCGTTCGCCGGGACCATTTGATCTTCAAGGTTCGCGGTGGTGTCGGTTATCAGTATGAAGACTACACCGACGATGAGGGCAGTCAGGGGGAGGCGACCGCCGAACTCGGCTGGGATTATGCACAGATCATCGACAATTGGCTTAAGTTGACGCATGAACTGACGATCTACCCCGAAATCAGCCGAGACCCCATCAACAATTACACGCTCGATTCGGTTCTGGCCGCGCAGGTGCCGCTTGCGAGCAGTGCGGTATGGGGCGTGAAGCTATCGCTGGAGAACGAATACAACAGCGAGCCGCAGCCCGGTGTGAAGCATACGGATACGACGTATTCGGTCGGCGTCACCCGCAGTTTCTGAGATCTCGGCGCCGGGCCGGTTGGGGTGACCGGCCTGCGATGTATCAGAGTGCCCCGGCCATCCACCGGGCGCTGCGTGGCCGAGCGGTTACGACATCACTCGCCGTTGGCGACCTGGATCAGCTCAGGCGTGGGCTGGGTGAGATCGAGCGCGCTCAATCGGCCGCCCCAGGCAGCGCCGGTGTCGATACCCCAGACGTTGTGCTCCGGCCATGCCACGTGCTCGAGCGCCGACCAATGGCCGAATACGATGGGATCGCCAGCGCTGGCGCGGCCGGGCGTGGCGAACCACGGGGTCAATCCTGGCGGCGCATCGGCAAGCGTCTTTTTGTAGTCCATGTCCAGGCCGTGATCGGCGGTCACAAAGCGTAGGCGAGTGAGGGCGTTGGCGATAAAGCGCAGGCGCGGGATGCCGGTGAGCCCGGAGTCCCAGTGTGTGGGCGTGTTGCCGAACAGCTGGGACAGGAACGCTGTATGGTCCGGCGCGCGCAACGCGGCTTCGAGTTCGCGGGCGCGTGCCAAGCCGTCGGCGATCGTCCAAGTGGGCGGCAGTCCGGCATGAACCAGTGTCCAGCGGAGTGCGGCGTCGTGATGCATGAGCGGACGGTGGCGCAGCCAGTCGAGCAGCGTCGTGCTGTCTTCGGCGGCGAGCAATGGCTTCAGGCTGTCGGGCGCGCGCTTCGCGGCGTCTGGGTGCGTGGCAAGGCTCAACAGACTGAGATCGTGATTCCCGAGTACGGTGATCGCGGTGTCGCCGAGTGCCTTGACGCGTCGTATGGTGCCGGCCGAGTCTGGCCCGCGATTGACGAGGTCGCCGACGAACCAGAGGCGCTCGATTGGGCCACGGGCGGCCAGACGATCGAGCAAACGATCGAGCAGGCCCGCAGCACCATGAATATCACCGATGGCATAAATGCTCACGAGACGAGTCCCCGGGTCAATGATCGGCTCAGTCTGCCGATCGCGCGCGTCCGGGGCCAGTGTCCGCGGCGAAAATAAAGGCACTGGCGTCTTCGTAAACGAGCCGCCAGCCCGCTTGATGGCGCAGTGTGCTGATCAGTGGCGCGCCGCGCGGTAACAGCGCGACTCGGATCCGCCAGGCTTTGAACAGCGCACGCCAGCCGCGGCGATACTGGTAGGCGTGGAACCACCGCAGAACGAAGGCTTCCGGATACATATCGAAGCGCGTATCGATGAAGACATGCCGGTCGGGCGTATAGAAGCGCGCGCAGCTACCGGCCGTCTCGCTCGAGAACCAGTGGGTATCGGCCGGGTAATGCGTGTCCAAGTAGACGAGCGACCGTCGGAGCGGCGCACAGTCGGCTAGATGTGCCGGGCCGGCGCTTGCAGGGGCGCCCAGCGTAACAACGCCGACGCCGACGAGCATCAGGCCCCCGAGCACGGCTTGTTCGCCGGGGCGTGTGGCGAGCGGGGCAAGTCGCGCCCGGAGTGAGGCAGGCGACCATCGTCTGGCGGCATGGTCGAACACACGGGGAGCAACGAGAGCGTAGAATAAGCCAGCCCAGATCACGAACCGCATCGCGCTCAGCGCGAGCGCCGCGAACGCCACGACGTGCAGTATTTCGGCGGCGCTCAGTACCCGTCGGAATACGGCGGCCAGGATGGCGAATACCAGTAACAGCGCGCCGCCCACTTGCATGTAGGCATTGTCGAGGCGGGGCGGCATCAGTTCGTGGATATGCGCGTTCATGCGGGTTTCCAGCGACAGATCCACAATGTAGCGGTAGAGCGTCCATCCGTAGGGATTGAGTCCGCTAGCCAGGGCCGCGACCACGAACAGCAGCGCATAAGTGCGCAGGCGTGCGGCATCGGCTTCGGGCTCCCGGAACCGGGTCCAGCCATCGCCGGCGGCGAATAACAGTAGTGACAATAGACCGAGGGTGAAGCCCAGATGCATGTTCGACCAGAGCGCATAGATTGCGGCTATGCACAGCGCACTGAATGGCAGGTTCAAGGTTCCGGCACGCAGGCGGCGGAGCAGGAGATATTGCGCCAGCAGAGCGAAATTACTGGCGAGCATGGGGCGCAGGCCGAGATTGGTGCTCACTGGAAGCAGCACCAGGGCCCCGATCAGCAAGGGCCACATCGGGTGCACGCCGTCGCGGCGCAGCGCCAGGGCGGGAATCCATGCATAGCAGGCCATGCCGAGCAGGCCGACCAGGAACACGCAGCCCTGGAGGCCGAGCGCATCATAAATCGGCGCCGCAATCGCCTCGAACAGCCATTGATAGAGCACCCACGGACGATCGGGAAACGTCCATGAAAACAAGTCGTGGTGGGGTATCCCGAATGCCCAGATGGACTGGCCGGTACGATAGAGCCAGCCCCAGTCCGCAGTGATCGCACCGAACTGCATGTGTCGCGCGAATAGCCAGACGCCCAGGGTGAACGGGCCCGCGGCCGCTAACATGGCGAGCCCGCAGGCTACGGCGCGTCCCGGTATCGGTTTCACGGTTGCCGTAGCGGGTCGCGACTGCGACTATTATTCGATGGGGGGCGGTGTAGGCAGCGCGAGCGATTGCCGCAATACAGAAAGGCCGGTGTACGAGACATGGGCCGAGCGTATATCTCGTCGCGTCGTCTCGAGGGATCGGAACAGGACATGAAGGCAAACTCCGAAGTTTTCGGCACGCAGGCGTCCGATGGCATTCGACCCGTTACCCCGGCCGGGCGACACGGCGCTGGATACCAAAGTGGCCCAGTTTGCCATGCCCGGCGGGTCGCGCCTCCCCCGGCCGGGGCTCGTATTTGAAAATGAAGTCGGTTCGACTGTCGACGCGTCACCGATGGCTCGGTCTGGTGCTCACACTGCTGGGCGTGCTGGGCGCGATCTACTTCGGAGCCGGGGCACGGCATGCGACGTTGGATAGCGCCGCTCGCCAGGCCGTACATGACTTGCCGCCGGCACTGGGCGCTTCGGATCGCGGCGACCCGCAAGCGGTGGTGCATCGGTTGGTGACGACCGGCGCCTCCGAAATGGCGTTTCTCACCGTTCGCAATGCGCAAGGCCGTCTCGTGGCCTCCGACGGCGCCTGGTCGAGCTGGTTCGCGGGCATGGCACCGCAGGCGACTGTTCGCACTTGGCGGGCCTGGATGTATCGTACCCTGTGCGCCGAAATCTATCGCACCACCTCGGACGGGGCCGAACTGCATGCGGGCGTGCCGTGGTGGCGTGTCTTCGTCCATGCGGCGCCGGCGTTCTGGCTGACATTGATTCTGGCGTTCTTGGGGTTGGCGCTGTTCGAGCGCGCGCGTCGGCGTCCGCGCGATCTGGCTGTGACGGCTTCGCCTCGGGTGGCCCATGCTACAGACTCTGCGCCGAGTAAATCGCGCAAGAAACGGCCGACGCCTGCGCGACAAGGTACGGTGCACCGCGTCCGACAATTGTTGCGCCGAGATAGAACGGCGGATACCGCCAATTCGCCCGGGCCGAGCGGGGGCTTCGAGCCGATTGGACGGCGTCGGCAGCCCCCCGAGTACGCGACGCGCCCGCCGGCTGAGACGACGACGCCCGCACCGCAGGGCGGTATCGTCGAGGTCCGCGAACGTGTGGCGATGTCCCCGCCGTTATCGGAGGCGGCGGGCGCCGGTGAAGCCACGCCTCACCCCCCGGCCGAGATTGTGCCGAAGCCGATCGACCAGCCATCGACCCTGGATCCGTTCCGGTTGCGATTCGAGCCCATCTGGCGCGGGACGCTGGAGGGGCTGCTAGCCGGGGCGGCGGTGCGGGTGTTGCGCGTTACGGAGTCGGGCGAGCGCACGCGTACCCTCGAGGCGTTGACGGCTGATGGCGTGCCGCCGGAGCGGGTGGTGCGATGGCTGGTTCAGCGCGTCGTGACGCTACAGGCCAACTGGCGCAGCGTCGAGCTGCCGCGCGTCCCGGTCATGGTGCCGCTGCCGGATGCGCTGCTTGCATTCGAAAACGCGGGCGAGATATGGGCTACAGCGCTAGCGCAGACCGAACCAGCGGTCGGCGAGCTCATCCTTTGTGTCGCGCGCCAGCCCGATTGGGCCGCGGAGGCGGCATTACCGGTGCGCTGGGCCGTGGCCGAGCGGCGAGAGCATGCGGCGGGCGCCGTGATCTATCGCATGGTCTCCAGCCGCGATGCCGAGCGCGCCGAGCTTGATGCCGAGGAAGGTGACCGTTTCGTCTTACCGGACGATCCAGCCAACGTGCCGGATGTACAACGCCCCTTGGAACCGAAGACCTTCGCGCAGCTCATGAGCCGCTCCGAGCTCGTTCCGCTCTAGGTGTGACCTCTAGGGCCGTGAATTTGTGCCGCGGCATTGGCAAGACGCGCGAAGTCGGCGGCGGCAAGCTGCTCCGCGCGCTGCCCCGGGTCTACGCCACAGGCCTCGATGGCTTCGGCGGCCAGGTACGACTTGAGCGCGTTGCGCAGGGTCTTGCGGCGTTGCCCGAATGCCGCCGCGACCACGCCATCGAATAGCGGGTCATCGTCGATGACGAAATCGGGCGTACGCGGGCGCAGTCGGACCACGGACGACATGACTTTGGGCGGCGGACGGAAGGCGCCCGGGCCGACGTCGAACAACAGGTCGGCTTCGGCCCGTGCCGCAATTGCCACCGACAACCGGCCGTAATCGCGACTGCCCGGCCCGGCCACCATGCGATCGACGACTTCCTTTTGCAGCATGAAGTGCATATCGATGATCGGAGCCTGGCTGGTCAGTAGCGCGAACAGCAACGGCGAGGAAATGTTGTAGGGCAGATTGCCGACCAGGCGCACGGCGCCGCCGCGACGCTCGGCGAGCGCGGCGTAATCGATGCGCAATGCATCGCCGGCGATCACCTCCAGGCCGTCGCGTTCGATGGCGCGTGTCTGCCAGCGGGCAATCAGGTCGCGATCGATCTCGATGACCGACAACTGTTCGACCTGCGCCAGCAACGGCTCGGTCAGCGCGCCTTCGCCGGGGCCAATCTCGATCAGGCGGTCGTCGGGGCCTGGATTGAGTGCGGCCAGAATGCGATCAATGACACCGCGCTCATGCAGGAAATGCTGGCCAAAACGTTTACGCGCCATGACTGCTCGCGACCATATGACTGGCAATCTTCAGAGCGGCTTCAAGGCTGCCGCAATCCACCCGATCGGTGCCGGCGAGCTCGAGGGCGGTGCCGTGATCGACCGACGTACGCACGATCGGCAATCCCAGGCTGACGTTGACGGTGCGCGAGAATCCGAGATGCTTGATGACAGGTAGGCCCTGGTCGTGGTACATCGCCAGCACAACGTCGGCGTTGGCCAGATGGTGCCGGGTAAACAGCGTGTCCGCGGGCAACGGCCCCACGGCATCGATACCACGGGCGCGCGCGGCCTCGACCGCCGGGCCGATGATGTCGATTTCCTCGTGGCCCAGATAGCCGTTTTCGCCGGCATGCGGGTTCAGCCCGGCCACCAGAATGCGCGGGCAGGCAATGCCGAACCGGGCGGCAAGTTCGGTGTGAATGGTGTCCAGCGTATGGGCGAGGTCCGTGTCGTTGATGGCACTGGGCACCGCGGCGAGCGGTATATGAACCGTCGCCAGGGTGACGCGTAGGCTGCCGTCGTCCGTGGTCAGCATCATCACCGGCGCCGGGCTCTCGCAGCGCGCGGCGAGATAACCGGTGTGCCCGGTGAAGGCAAAACCGGCCTGGTTGATTACCGCCTTGTTGACGGGGCCGGTGACGAGCGCATCCGCGGATCGCCGCCGACACAAATCCACTGCGCGGTCGAGCGTTGCCAGGACATAAGGGGCGTTATCCGGCTCTAGCCGGCCCGCCGTGGCTGGGCGGGTCAGGGGGATCGGATCGATCCGAAGTCGGCCGGCACACTGAGGCGCAGGCGCAGCGCCATAATCAACCGGGTCGAGCTGTAGCGGCAGGCCGATGTGCGCGGCGCGCTCGCGAAGCAGGGCCGGGTCGGCGACCGCCACGATTTCCGCCGCGTGGGCATGCTGAGCTATACGCACCGCCAGATCCGGGCCAATGCCTGCCGGTTCGCCGGGCGTCAACAGCAGCCGGGGCACTCCACTCATAATCTTGGTGTCCTGTGTCGCAGCTCGTATCACGCCATGCGCGATACTGGATCGCATGGCCAAACGGCGCCCGTTCTGTGCCGGGACCCGACCCGGAGTGCGTCATCACCGCCGGCAAAACCTGAACGACCGCACCCCGCGAGTTCAACGATACGTCGACAGCTCCACGTTGTAACCGTTTTGCGCATACCCGTTTCTCGTGTCGCGGCAAGACGATGCTTGCCGCGCACCCGTAGTAAACGGCAACAAGCCCTAGGTGTCCAGTCCCGCCAACAACTGGTTTGGCGGATAAAAGAATGGCTGGGGATCTCGCG
>NZ_APNK01000046.1 GCF_000732535.1 Salinisphaera hydrothermalis C41B8 | reverse complement strand
CACCCAGGGGGGGGGCAAAATTATGTCGGCGTCAGGGGGTCATTTTTACATCGGCGGTAACACGTAAGGCCAAACCCCACCCGTTCGCGCTCACGCTGGATTACTTGAGCAAGGCGTTCTCGGCGGCGCGCGACAAGGCCGGCGCATACGACCACCTGCCGATCAAACAGCGACCGACGCTGCATGAGTTGCGAGCGTTCGGGATCCACCTATACCGCGCGGCGGGATTCGATGACGACTACATCGGCGCCCTATCCGGCCACGCAGGTAAGAAGATGGTCGACCACTACGCCAAGGATCACGAAGAAAATAAACCGGTTATCGTTCGCGCGGATTTAGCAATAAGAAGCTGAAACTCATTTATCAATTCGCTTAAACGACCACCGATCAAATACCGACGGGGCCTCTCTACGGATTCAAAGCTCAGGTACTCGCTGAGTGCCTCTTGGAGATCAGGAATTGCCTTCCCGATATCGCCGAGTGCCTTAATGACCTTTTCGTCTTCTTCAGCTACCAGCGGCGGAGGCAGGCCGCGATTGCCAGCTTTGAACATACGGCGGATGCCAACCACGATCGCCGCATCTGTATCGATAGAGTCCATGATTTGCTGAATCCTTGAACCGCTACGAAACAGGAACTGCGACTCAAGTTTCACCTCGATGAATTGTCGCTGTATCTCCTTCGCCTCTTGTGTGTCTAGTGTTGGCGATTCGAGCAGCGTCTGGTAATCGCGAACAGCAAACTCGAAAACCCGAAAACGACGCTGGTATAGATCCCACCGTAATTTCTCGCGGTTGGTTTTGATCTGCCCATATCCGACCCATGCGGCGAGCAGTGCGGCTGGTAGCGCGCCAGCCAAGCCGCCAATAATGGTTTGAAGCGGGCGTACTTGGGCACGAAAACGCGAAGAGGTTACTAATCACAGACTCCCCCGATGACCTTTTTCGTTATCAGATGCAGTGCCGAGAGCGCTTGCTTTACCCCCAAAATTCCCCCAATATTCCCCCAACAGTGATGTAAGTCCTTGTGCGGCAGTAGCTCAGTTGGTAGAGCGCGACCCTCCCACGGTCGAGGTCGCGAGTTCGAATCTCGTCTGCCGCTCCATTCTATTTCGTTCCGCGATCACGACCGCTGCTTGAGCAGATGGCGTTGTTGCAGCGCGTGGGTCACGGCGCGCGCGACGCGCTTGGCGCGAGTGGCTGGCTCCTCGTTGCTCTTGCGCCCTTCGATGGCGAAGCGCGCGACCACTTTCTGGCTCTTGATGTCGATCAGGCTGACCCGGTATCCCGGCCGGCCCGAGGCCAGGATGCGGCGCGAATCGGCGCTGGGATCGAGCAATTCGATCATGACGACGGCCTGGGCGCCGCTGCCGATTGCGGCACGCCGACGGCTCGCACCGTTCTGCGGCGCGGTGGGCGACGCGGCATCGAGCATGGTTTCGCAGGCGTGCCCGGCGGCCAGCAGCTGGCGACACATGGCTTTCTCGTACGCGCCCTCGACCGCCAGATCGCTAAATGCGCCGTAGGCGAGAAAGCCGTCGTAGCGGGCATTGTGCGCGCCCGGGGCGATAAAGCTCTGGGTGGGTAGCCCAGCACAAGCCGTCATGCCGACAGGCAGAGCCAGACACAAGACGAGCGTGGCGATACGTCGTGCGCCGACGCGAAACAAAGCATTCGTGATCATGGCGCAAGGCTAGCCGTAATGCTCGACGCTCGCCAGTCGTTGAACATGCTTCAACCGGTCGCGATCGTTGGCTCGGGTAGGCGTTCGGCCAGTTTGTCGAGCTGGGCGCGGCCTACAATATCGCGCGCGCTTTGAGCGACTTCGACCAGCGTTCGCTTGGCAAAGCGTTCGCGGATCTCAGCCAGATACTCGTCCTGTTGCGCGACCCGCTCGGCCACGAACGCGCTCTGCGTATCGGCCGGCCACAAGCGATTGACGAACAACTCACCGACCGGGATGCCCGCCTCGCCCAACTGGTCGATCAAGCGCACGGTTTCCTCGATCGGCAGCCGCTCAGCCAGCAGGACCGGGTGAAACAGCGCCTCGCGATGCAGGCGCTGTCGGGCGCGGGTGAAGCGATCGGCGCGCTGGCGTAAGCGCGAGAGCACGCGGTCGTCGCGATCCGGCTCCGACACCCCCGCCATCGAGCGCCACATACCCTGCAGCCGGTTCACTTTGGCGCGCTGGCCAGCCAGGCCTTCCACCCAGGCTCCCAGCATCGACGGCAGGGTCAGCAGACGCAGCGTATGCCCGGTCGGCGCGGTATCGAACACGATCCGGTCGTAATCGCCCGGGGCGCTGTCCATAAGCCGCGTGAAGCGGTCGAACAACGCCGACTCGGCGGTGCCCGGCGCCTGTACGGCCAGTTTGAGATGCCGGTCCAGTGCCGGCAGCACGGCTTTCGATACCGCCTCACGGGCGTCCTCGCGAATCGATTCGACATAGCGCTCGGCGTCCGCCGTGGGGTCGATTTCCATCGCCCAAAGATTGTCGCCGGCCGGGGTCGGCTCGTCGCCGAGCCGCGTGTCGAGCAGATCAGATACGGAGTGCGCCGGGTCGGTGGAGACCAACAGCACGCGATCGCCGCCGGCCGCCAGGCGCAGGGCGTGGGCCGCCGCCAGCGTGGTCTTGCCGACGCCACCCTTGCCGCCGAAGAGAAAAAAACGGGTCGGCTCGTCGTGCGCGTGTTTGGCTGCCATCAGCAGCACACCCCAGCTTCGGGAAACGTTTCCATGCCCATGCGCTGGTGCCAGTGATGAAACGCCTCGATCAGATCCGGGTAGAGCTCCAGCGCGAAATAATCGGCCGACCCCGGGATACCCAGCGCCTCAAGAAACAGCAGGGCCACGAGCACGTCTTCTTCCTTGCGCGCCTCACGCGCGATGCTCGCTCGCCAGGGCGCGACGAACAGTTCGTCGTGATAGCTGTTGATACGACGCCAGAGACTCTTGTCGTCCGCCATGCGGCCTCCGCTCGGCCCGTCGAAAATAGAATCGCACGGCTGACGCCGTTACGGCCTCAGGCGGCGTGCAAGGCGTGCAACTTTGCCATGATCGTAGCCACGACCACCTCGGGATCCGGTAACACCCCCGAGTACAGGACTTCGCCGTCGAGCACCACGGCCGCGGCCGCGCCCGCGCGCGTCAAACTCCTCAACGACGCGCCGACACCGCGCCCGGCCCGACGCGAGGCGCGCCAAACCGCCGGATACAGCCAGATCGTATTGCGCGGGTCGACGACATCGATTTCCAGCCCCGGCGCGGCGCGCTCCAGACGCCGGTAAACCACGCCGATCGATGCCATCACGGCGCGGCTATGAGCATAGTCGGCCGCGCCGCCCAGGTCGGTATGCGCCTCGCCGAGCCGGCCACAGCAGCCGGAGCCGCTGTGCTGGGCATCCTGCTCGCGAACGAGCATCAGACGATGGCCGGCGCCGACGGTCATGACTCGTCGGCGACCTCGGCCCGGCGCTCTCCGCGCTGGCGGTTGAGCGCGGTCACGGCTTCCACGATCAACCAGGCGGTCAGGACGGCGATGGCCGCGTCCATGATCAACAGCATCCAGCTGCCTTCCTGCAGGAAGGAGATCAGGTTGAGCACCAGCGCCCAGCTGGTCATGAACAACAGGAACGTTAGCGGCACGATCGCGGCCAGCGGATTGCGGTTGCGCGACATCACCCAAACGCTGATCACGGACAGGGCCAGACCGGCCGTGAGCTGGTTGGTCGTGCCGAACAGCGTCCAGAGCTGGCCGAAGGCGAAGCCCTTGCCGCCCGCGCTGTCGCCGCCCGGCACCAAGGCCAGCGCGAGCGGAATGACGACCGCCAACGTGGTGAGCACGGTGGTCTTGCCGACCAGGCTACGGAAACCCGCCAATTCGGCGATTTCTTCGAGGATATAGCGCTGCAGGCGCACGCCGGTATCCATGGTGGTACCAGCAAAGGTCACGACCACGACCACGGCGAAGGACGCGCCTAGCTGCGCATCGATCCCCAGGTTGGACAGGAAGTGCCCGACGCCGTCGACGAAATGCCCGAGGGCGCCGCCCGAGGCCGCGCCAAAGCTGGAATAAGCCGAGCTCCAGTCGGCGGCCGAGCCCAGCCCGGCCGTGCAGGCCAGAATGGCCGCCAGCGCCAGCGAGCCTTCACCCAGCGAGCCGCAGTAACCGATGTAGCGGGCGTCGGTTTCCTTGTCGATCTGCTTGGACGTCGTGCCCGAAGCCACGAGGCTGTGGAAACCCGAGATCGCGCCGCAGGCGATGGTGATGAACAGATACGGGAACCATTGCTTGGTATCGGCGGCGACATGGTTCACAGCCGGGGCGACAATCTGGTCCCAGCCCACGATCACGCCGGCGAAGATCACCACCAACGCGACGAGCAGCTGCTGGCCATTGATGTAGTCACGCGGTTGCAGCAACAGCCACACCGGCAGACGCGAAGCGAACCAGGTGTAGGCAAAGATCAGGATGATCCAGGTAGTCCGGACCGACAGCCCGAGCAGATTCGCCAGACCATCGATATGGATCGGGTAGGCCTGCCCGACCGGGATCGCGGCATATAGCAAGACCAGGCCGATGATCGACGGGATCAGCACCGCGCCCTTCATGCGATAGACCCACTGCCCGATGCACATGGCGATCGGAATCACGATCACGGCCGGAATCACCGAGCCCGGATGCGCCTGGAACAGAATCGCCATCACCACGCCGAACACGGCGTTCACCAGCGTCAGCAGAAAGAAGATGATGAGCAGGAACAACGTGCTCGCCCGCGCCGAGATGACCTTGCCCGAGAGCGTGCCGATGTTCTGGCCGCGGTTGCGCGCCGAGGTCACGATGGCGCCGAAGTCGTGCACGCCGGCCCCGAAGATGGTGCCCAGAATCACCCAGGCGATGGCCGGCAGCCAGCCCCAGTACACGGCGATCGCGGGCCCCACGATCGGCGCGGCACCGGCTACGGCCGTGAAGTGGTGACCGAGCAGGATATGCTTGTTGGTGGGCACGAAATCCACGCCGTCGGAAAACTCGTGCGACGGCGTCTTGAAGTTCGGGTCCAGCGCATAAACCCGTTCGGCCAGATACTTCGAATAGAAGCGGTAGCCCAGATAAAAGGCCCCCAGCGTAATCACGATCAGATAAAAAGCCGGCATGCGCGTTCCTCGACGGCAAAATCATTGGATACAACGGAATACCGACAGGATACCGGCCGGGTCCGAAGCCCCGACAGTCGACTAATGTCGAACCACGCCGCGCTTGAACTGTGCGCTAAGCCGTGCCGCACACCGTGCAATGCGGGTTACCCGGCAGGCTCAAGGTCCGCCAGCGCTGGGTTCGCACATCCAGCGACAACAGCTTGCCGGCGAGCGTGTCGGGCATACCGACGATCAGCTTGATGGCTTCAAGCGCCTGGATCGTGCCGACGATGCCGGGCACCGCGCCGATTACGCCGGCCTCGGCGCAGGTCGGCGCGCTGCCGGCCGGCGGAGCTTCCGCGAACAGGCAGCGATAGCACGGCTGTCCGCCGGCCGGAAACACGCCCACCTGCCCGTTGAACCGCTCGACTGCGCCGTAGACCAGCGCAATGTTCGCGCCCACGCAGGCATCGTTGATGGCATAGCGCGCCGAGAAATTGTCGGAACCGTCGACCACCAAGTCATAGCCGGCCACCAGCTCGGCCGCGTTGTCGGGGCCGACGCGTGTCTCGATTGGCTCGATTTCGATCGCGGGGTTTAACGCGCTGAGCGTGGCCTGGGCCGAGCGCACTTTGGGCTGGCCGACCGAGGCATCGCGATGCAGGATCTGGCGATGCAGGTTGGAGCGATCGACCGTGTCGTGATCGACGATTCCCAGATGCCCCACCCCGGCCGCGGCCAGATACAGCGCCGCCGGACTGCCCAAACCGCCGGCACCAATCACGAGCACACGCGCATCGCGCAGCTTGGTCTGTCCGCCCTCACCCACCTCGGGCAGCGTGAGCTGGCGCGCATAGCGCGCCCGGTCGCCGGCATCGAGCATGGGCGGCATTTCGAACGGGAGCCCGGCGTCTTTCCAGCCGTCAAAACCGCCGGCCACCGAACGCACGTCGGTATAGCCGAGCTGGTGCAACTGATCGGCGGCCAATAACGAGCGGGAGCCCGACGCACAGAGCAACAGCAATGTATCGTCGGCCGCGGCGCCCTCGCGTTCCAGGCGCATCTCCAGAAAGCCCCGGCCGAGCGGCTTCGCGCCGACCGGCGTGCCCTGGGCGATTTCATCGGCTTCCCGGATATCGATCAGCCAGGCGCCGGCCTCGGCAAGCCGCTGGGCCTCGAGCGGCTCGACCGGCGGCCGCGCCTCACGCAGCGCGGCCAGACGTTCTCGAACGGAAATACTCATGATCCACGTCCTTGCTCGCGGCGATCGTCCTCGCCGATATCTAGGGCATCGAGCTCGCCGCCGCCGGCATGATCGGCCGCGGCCCGATCAGCGCCGAGCTGGGATTGCTCGCGCCATTGCTTGGGCGCGGTCTTGGAGGTGTTCGCGCCCATCGCCCGCAGCATTTCGGCCTGACGCACCAGATTGCCACGACCGTCGACCAGCTTGTTGCGGGCATCGGCAAACGACTTGTTCACCGTATCCAGATTACGCGAGACCTTGTCCAGGTCGCCCAGGAAACCGACGAACTTGTCGTACAGCGTGCCCGCGCGGGCCGCGATCGCCTCGGCGTTCTTCTCCTGCTTGTCGAGCCGCCAGAGATTCTCCACCGCGCGCAGCATGGGCATGAGTGTGGTCGGCGACACCAGCGCGATGTTGGCGTCGAGCGCTTCGCGCTGCAGGCTGAAGTCGCCGCGCAGCGCCTCTACATAGGCCGCCTCCGACGGGATGAACATGAACACGTAATCCAGCGTCCGGATCGCGTCGATCCCCTGATAGTTCTTCTCCGACAGGCCTTTGAGATGCCGCCGCACCGAGGCGATATGCTCGGCCAGTGCCTGGCGGCGTGTCTCTTCGTCCTCGGCTTCCTGCACCCGCAGATACGCGGTCAACGACACCTTGGAATCGATCACCAGCGAGCGCGACTCGGGCAGATGCACGACCGCGTCGGGCAGCTGGCGGCGCCCGTCCTCGGTGGTGGCCGCGAACTGGGTGTCGTACTGCGTGCCTTTTTCCAGCCCCGAGCGCTCCAGCACGGTTTCCAGAATCATCTCGCCCCAGTTGCCCTGGGTCTTGGACTCGCCACGCAGCGCCTTGGTGAGATTGGTGGCATCCTCGGCGATCGCCTTGTTCGACTCTTCCAGCATCCGGATCTGCTGGGCCAACGCACTGCGCTGGCGGTTCTCGACGTCGTAGGCTTCCTTGACCTGTTTTTCAAAGCGCCCGATATGCTCGCGCAACGGGTTGATGAGCGGCTCCAGGCTGGCCTTGCTGGATTCGTTGAACGCCTTGGTCTTCTCCTCGAGAATCTCCTGCGACAGTGTCTTGAACTGGTGCGCCATCTGCTCGCGCGCCTCGGTCAGCGTCTTGAGCTTGTCCTCGGCATGACGCTGCTCGGCATCCAGCCGCTCGCCGAGCCGGGCGTTCTCGCTGCGCGCGGCAGCAAGTTCGTCCTCGGCAGCCGCCAGCGCCTTGCCGCGCGCGGCGTGCTCGTGTTCGAGCGCGTCCAGCTTCGAGGCCAGACCGGCGCGCGTGGCGCGAGCCATGAGCGTGGCGACGACGGCGCCCAACACGGCGCCGACGATCAGCGCAACGACGATGACAATAACGACGGATGCATTCATGCAGGCGTGGGGTTCACGTGCAGGCCGCGCGGTGGCGGACTGTAAATAAGAACAGTACGAGCCCGCAGTCTACCCGCTGCCTGCGCGCGCGAACAGTTGCCCGGCCGCCCCGTCGCGCACGCGAGAATCCGGGCAGGCGCGTACAATAGCGCTCGTTTTTGTCACCGCCCGACCGGCGTCCTGCCCATGCTGCTGCAACTCCGCGAACTGTCGTTGTCCTACGGCGTCGAGGTTCTGCTCGATTCCGCCGAACTGTCCATCGCTGCCGGCGAGCGCGTGGCGCTCGTGGGCCGTAACGGCACCGGCAAGTCGACGTTGATGAAGATCGTCTCCGGCGAGATCGAGCCCGATCACGTCAAGCGCGAGACCAAGCCGGGGCTGAAGATTTCGCGGCTGGAGCAGGAAGTCCCGGCCGCGACGACCGGCAGCGTGTATGAAGTCACCGCCGCCGGCCTCGGCGCCGCGGGCGAAGCGGTCGCGCGCTTCCACGATCTGGCCGCACGGCTGTCGGCCGGCGAAGATGTGATGGATGCGTTCTCCAAAGCACAAGCCGACGTCGAAGCCCACGACGGCTGGACGCTGGCCCAGCAGGTCGAGGCCACGCTGAGCCGCCTCAAGCTCGACCCGGAGGCCGACTTCACCGCGCTGTCCGGCGGCCAGAAGCGCCGCGTGCTGCTGGCCCGCGCGCTGGTCTCCGAGCCCGATCTGTTGCTGCTCGACGAGCCGACCAACCATCTCGACATCGCCGCCATCGCCCAGCTGGAAGAGATTCTGCTGAACTGGAACGGCGCCTTGCTGTTCATCACCCATGACCGCGCGTTCCTGCGCCATCTGGCCACCCGCATCATCGATCTGGATCGCGGCCGCCTGACCTCCTGGCCCGGCGACTACGACAAGTTCCTGGAAGGCAAGGACAAGGCGCTGGCCGACGAGGAACGCGCCAACGCCGAGTTCGACAAGAAGCTGGCGCAAGAGGAAACCTGGATTCGTCAGGGCATCAAGGCCCGGCGTACCCGCAACGAAGGCCGCGTGCGGGCACTCAAGGCCATGCGCGCCGAACGTGCGGAGCGGCGCGAACGTACCGGGTCGGCCAACATCGTCACCCAGGATGCCGCGCGCTCGGGCAAGAACGTGATCGTGGCCGACAAGATCGCGTACAGCTGGGGCGACAAGCCGATCGTCACCAATCTGACCACCACTATCCAGCGCGGCGACAAGGTCGGCATCATCGGGCCCAACGGCGCGGGCAAGACCACGCTCATCCGCCTGCTGCTCGGCCAGCTCGAGCCGGATGCCGGCACGATCAAGCTCGGCACCAATCTCGAAATCGCCCACTTCGACCAGCATCGCGCCGCGCTCGACGACAACATCAGCGTGCTGGACAACGTTGCCGGCGGGCGCTCGTCGGTGACCATCAACGGCCAGGATCGCCACATCATGAGTTATATGGGCGATTTCCTGTTCTCGCCCAAGCGCGCCCGCAGCCCGACGCATGTGCTATCCGGCGGTGAGCGCAACCGGCTGCTGCTGGCCAAGCTGTTCACTCGCCCGGCCAATCTGCTGGTGATGGACGAGCCCACCAACGATCTCGATGTCGAGACGCTGGAACTGCTCGAGGAACGCCTGACCAGCTACGAAGGCACGCTGCTGCTGGTTTCGCACGATCGCGATTTCATCGACAACGTGGTGACCAGTTCGCTAGTGATGGAAGGCGACGGCCGCGTGGCCGAGTACGTCGGCGGTTACTCGGATTATCTGCGCCAACGCCCGGCGGAACCCGCGGCGGCCGCCCCCGTAAAAAAGCCGGCCGCGGCCCCGAAGCCCAAACCAAAAACTGAATCCGCGCTGTCGACCGCCGAACGCAAGGAACTGCGCGACCTGCCCAAACGCATCGACCGGCTCGAGGCCGACCTGGAGAAACGCCAGGCGGTATTCGGCGAACCCGGCTTCTACGATCGCAACCCGGCGGATATCAAGAAAGCCACCGACGCGCACGCCGCGGTCGAGGCCGAGCTCGAAGCCGCGCTGGAACGCTGGGAAGCACTCGAAGCCAAGCAGGGATGAATCATCGCGGAGCGACCGGACCCGGCGGAACCTCGACACGCGCGGACGGACGAGCCTGATAAAGTCGGGCCATCAAACGACCAAGGAACGGCCATGACCACAGCCCTGATCGCTCTCGACTTCATCAACGACATCGTGCATCCCGACAGCCCGATGGCCGGCGCGGCGACGCAAGTCGCCGAGCGCCGCGTGATCGAGCACGCCAATACCGCTCTGGCCCATGCCCGAGCCAACGACTGGTTCGTCGTGTTGGTCAAGGTCGGTTTCGGGCCGGGCTATGCCGAATGCCCGAGCCGTTCGCCGCTGTTCGGCAAGGCCAAGGAGAATGGCGTCCTGCAGCTCGGCACCTGGGGCACCGAATTCCATGAAGCGCTCGACGCCACGCCGGCCAACGCCGAGCGGGAGTTCGTGGTGGAAAAACCGCGGGTGAACGCGTTCTATGCCACGCCGCTTGAAGCGGTACTGCGCGCCAACGCCATCGACACGCTGTATCTCTGCGGCGTCTCGACCAGCTGGGCCGTGCAATCGGCCGCTCGCGACGGCCACGATCGCGACTATCGTATCCGCGTGATCGAGGACGCCTGTGCCACCGACGACATCGAGGATCATCACGCCTCGATCCGGCAGTTGTCACGTATCTGCGAGATCGTGACCTCCGACGAACTGCCGTCGAACTGATCCCGACCAAGGCGCCGGCCGGGGGGCTCATCTCGGCCGCGCGCCCGGCCCGGGTGAACCGCTCGCATTGGCCCGCCTGCCACCAGCCAAAGTCCCGATCCCGCTCTATTGCCCGGAATCGACCGGCTTGTTCGCCTCGACCTCGAACGACAGGTGGACCTGGTCGCCGACCAGTTTCGGATACGCGTCCATCCCGAAGGCACTCCGGCTGATTTCGGTTTCCGCGTTGAAGCCACAGGTGTATTTGCTCTGCTCCAGCGGGTTCACCTTGCAGGCGATGTGATCGACATCCAGCGTCACCGGCCGCGTCACGCCGTGCAACGTCAGCTTGCCGGTGACCTTCGCGGCGCTGTGATCGGGGCCATCGAACGTGACCTGTGTCGACTTGAACGTGATGGACGGATATTCCTCGACGTGGAAGAAGCCGTCCATCTTACGTAGATGCTCGTCGCGCGAATCATCGCCGGTATCTACGCTGGCCGGGTCGAAGATCATGGTCACCGAACTGTCGGCCGGGTCGGCGCCGATCCGGATCGTGCCTTTGCGCGCGTCCATGCGCCCGTGCATCGTCGACAGGCCCATGTGGTGGATCCGGAAATGGGCATAAGTGTGCGAGATATCGATCTTGTAAGTACCCGGCTTGAGATCGGGCGCCGCATGCGCCGCCGTGGCGACCGTCACGCCAAGCACGAGCCCGGCGCTGGCGCGTCGGGCGCATCCACGAAAAGTCATCGGTTCATTCCTGATGTGAGCGGTTTGGCATAAAGCTAGCACGCAACCGCACGCTGGCGGCCTGCGTAGAATCGCATCAATCTTCATACCTGCCCCGCGCACATGCCCGAAGGACCGGAAATCCGCCGCATGGTGGACGACATCGCCGACGCGGTCGGCAACCGCGATGCTCGCCAGGTGTTCTTTGCCTTCGATCGTTTCAAAGGGTTCGAGTCCGCGCTCGCCGGGCGCCGGGTGACCGGCGTCGAGGCACGCGGCAAGGCCGTGCTCGTATTTTTCGCCGCCCGCGGCGACGACGGCCCGTGGTGTGTCTACAGCCACAATCAGCTTTACGGCAAATGGCGGATCACGCGTGCAGAGACCGAACCGAACACCCGGCGCCAGTTGCGGTTTGCGGTGTTCACCCGGGACAAGGCCGCACGCCTGTACAGCGCCTCGGATATCCGCCTGGTACGCCCGGATGCGCTCGACGACGTGCCCTATCTGGCCAACCTCGGCCCGGATCCGCTCAACGAGGACATCCGCGCCACCGCTCTGGTCGAGCGTCTGAACGACACGCGTTTTGCCGGCCGGGCACTCGGCGGCTTATTGCTGGACCAAGGTTTCATCGCCGGCATCGGCAATTACCTGCGCTCCGAGATTCTGTTCGAGGCGGGCATCGCGCCGAAAACCCGGCCGAAGAATCTCGACGACGACGCGAAGCAGCGCCTGGCCGAGGCTGTCGTGCGTCTGATTCGGCGCGCCTACGAGACGAAAGGCATCACCAATCCGCCCGAACGGGCGAAGCGTCTGAAAGACGAAGGCGCCTCTTTTGGCCAGCGGCGGCATATGGTGTTCGGCCGCGCAGGGCGCGCCTGCTATGAGTGCGGCCGCGAGATCATCAAGACCACGATCGCCAGCCGCCGGCTTTACTACTGTCCGGATTGCCAGCCGATGCCCGACTGAGCGCGGCGAACGCTCACGTCACCAGGCCGTAGACCAGCCAGCCGCCGAGTGCGGCCGGCAGTAATCCGAGCAAGACCCACAGACCATCGCGGCCGGCTAAACCCAGGCTGATCAACGCCACTGCCCCGCCCGGCGCCGCAGCGGCGAACGGCAGGATCTCCAGCGGCGGCATGCATAGCGCCAGCACGACGAACAACATGCCAAGCGCACGCGTCGCTGCGCCCTCGACCAACCAGTGCAGCCGCGGCGACACGAGGCGATCGATACGCCGGGTCCACGGCCGTACGCGCTCGGCGACCTTCGTGTACCGCGTCCGGCTGATCGACATCGCCCGCATTTTTTTCGGCAGCCAAGGATAACGCTTGCCGAACACGAGCTGGATGGACACGAGCGCGATGGATATCCCGCAGACCGTCGGCACGCCGGGCACGGCGCCGGTCGGCAGAATCGCGATCAGCGCGAGCATCAGCGTCAGTGGCGCATAGCCCCGCTCGCCGATGGTGGTCAGCACCTCGCCGAGCGTGAGTTGTTCGCTGTCGCTGCCGGATTCAAGAATCTCCAGCAGCGTCGTAAGCGTGGTGCCGCGTTCCACCGGTCCCGCCATCCCAAAATCGAGCCGCGCACAGTACCACGCCACACCCAACTTGAACGGCGACTGAGCTTGTGGGTACGGATAACGGCGATTATTGTAACCACCACACATATCGCAACCCTCTAAATTCATGGAATTCAAGCAACTGGGTTCGACGGGCACGCGGGTTTCGCCGCTGTGTCTGGGCACGATGACCTACGGCACGCCGGAATGGCGCGAATGGGTGCTCGACGAACAGGCCAGCCGGCCGTTCATCAAGAAGGCGCTGGATGCCGGCATCAATTTCTTCGATACCGCCGACATGTACTCGAAGGGCGAGTCGGAAAAGGTCGTCGGCAAGGCGCTGATCGACTACGCCGCGCGCGAGGATTTCGTGCTGGCGTCCAAGGTCTACAACCCGATGGGCGACGGGCCCAACAACCGCGGCCTTTCGCGCAAGCACATCATGCACGCCATCGATGCCTCGCTCGAGCGCCTCGGCACGGATCATGTCGATCTGTACCAGATTCATCGCTTCGACTACGACACCCCGGTCGAGGAGTTCATGGAAGCGCTACACGACGTGGTCAAGGCCGGCAAGGCCCGCTACATCGGGGCATCGTCGATGTATGCCTGGCAGTTCGCCAAGTGCCAGGAGGTGGCACGCGCCAATGGCTGGACCGAATTCGTGACCATGCAGCCGATGTACAACCTCGTCTACCGCGAGGAAGAGCGCGAGATGCTGCCGCTATGCGCCGATCAGGGCGTGGGCGTGATTCCGTGGAGCCCGCTGGCGCGCGGCGTGCTGGCCGGCAAGAAACAGGGCTCGGGCGGCGAATCCAAGCGGTCGCAGACCGACAACATGACGCAGAAATGGGGCCTGGGCGCAGCCGAGTCCGACGATGCCATCGTTGAGGCCGTGCGCGAAGTCGCTGAAGCCCGTGGCGTCTCCATGGCCCAGGTGGCGCTGGCCTGGGTGGCGGCCCATCCGCAGGTGACCGCGCCCATCGTCGGGGCGAGCAAGGAACACCATCTCGACGACGCGATCGCGGCGATGGATCTGACCCTCACCGAGGACGAGAAAGCCAAGCTCGAAGCGCCCTACGTGCCGCATCAGATTGCCGGTCACGAATAAGCAAAGCGATCCGACAGACGCTGATGCGAAAAAAAGCCGCCTTCGGGCGGCTTTTTTATGGGCACGGTGTACCACGGCCGGCCATCCCGAACACGGCCTATCCGCCGGTCGCCGCCTCGACCTTGTCCAGCAGGCTCTGCGTCGGGAAACCATCGGCCGTGAGCCCGCGGGCATTCTGGAATGCGCGCACGCCGGCCCGCGTGTTCGGCCCCACGATGCCGTCCGGCGTGCCGCTGCCATAGCCGAGCGTATTCAGACCGCGCTGCAGCGCCAGCACCTGCTGGCGCGACAGGCTGGCTTCGTCTCGCGGCCAGGATTGCTCGACGCCCGGTTCGCCACGGATCTGATCGGACAACAAGCCGACCGCGAGCGCATAGCTGGTGGCGTTGTTGTAACGCTTGATCACGCGGAAATTCGGCCCGACCATGAACGCCGGTCCCGACGCGCCGGCCGGTGCGATGATGGCCGCCGAGTCGAAATCCGGCAGGCCGCGCGAATCCACCGGCTGTACGCCTTCGGCACGCCAGGCCGCGGTCGATTGATGCGTCTCGCCGTCCACCTGGGCGTAATCAAAGCCGGACGGCAGGACGACTTCGCGTCCCCAGGGCTGGCCGGTATGCCAGCCGTTGTCCGCCAGGTAATTGGCCGTCGAGGCCATAGTATCGGGGATCGAGCCCCAGATATCGCGCCGGCCGTCGCCATCGGCATCCACCGCATACGACAGGAAACTGGTCGGCAGGAACTGGGTGTTACCCATGGCCCCGGCCCAGGAGCCGCGCATGTCCGAACGGCTGATGTCGCCGTTGGCCAGAATCTTGAGCGCCGCGTAGAGCTGGTTCTCGGCGAACGATTCGCGTCGTCCGTCGTAGCCGAGGGTGGCGAGCGCATCGATCGTCTCGTAGTGGCCGAAATTCGAGCCGTAATTGCTCTCCATGCCCCAGATGGCCACGATCACCGAGCCCGGCACGCCATAGCGCTGGGCCACGCGATCGGCGGTGTCCTGATAGGTCGCCAGTTTTTCGCGTCCATGGCTGATCCGGGTATTCGAGACCGCGGTATCCAGATAATCCCAGATCGCGCGATTGAACTCCGGCTGGCGGTTGTCGAGCTCGATGACGTACGGCAGGAACTCGGCATTGCCGAAGGCCGTGTTCAGCGTCGAGCTGGACACGCCTTTGGCCCGCGCGCGACGCTCGAAACCTGCCACCCAGCGCGCGAACCCGGCCACATCGCGACCGTTGACGCTGGCCGGCGTTTGCTGACTATGGCTCGACCCGTTCTGCGCCGACGACGCCGAATGATCGGCCGTCGTCGATGACTTGTCGGCGCTACTCGCCCCAGACTGCCCGGGGGCCGGCGTCTCGGCCGGGGCATGGGTGGCACAGCCGGCAAGCGCCACGATCAAGGGCAGCGTGGCACGGAAAGCCAATCGGTACGGCATGTTGAACAACGCAGTCGAAGAACATGCGCCCTAGACTACCTGACCTGCGGCATTCGCAGAGGCCCAGGCCCACTGAAAATTATGGCCGCCGAGATGACCCGTCACATCCACAACTTCGCCGATGAAATACAGACCGGGTACGTCGCGCGCGGCCATGGTCGCCGACGACAGAGCGTCGGTATCCACCCCGCCGATCGTCACCTCGGCCGTGCGATAGCCCTCGGTACCGTCGGGTTGGAACCGCCAGTCGGCGAGCCGGGCCGCGAGCGCGGCCAGATCATCGTCCGACAGACTCTTCAGACGCGGCTCGCCCAGACTGGCCGCGCCCGCATCACGACATAGGCAGGCGGCCAGACGCTTCGGCAGGCATTCGGCCAGCACGGTCGACAGCCGCGCGTTCGGGCGGGATGTGCGGCGCTCGGCGAGCCAGCCCGCGGCGTCCCGGCCCGGCAGAAAATCCACGCCGACAGCATCGCCCGCTTGCCAGTAGGACGACACCTGCAGCATGGCCGGGCCGCTCAAGCCGCGATGGGTGAACAACATGCCGGCATCGAAGCTTCCCTCGTTGCAGTGCGCCTCGACATCCAGACCCAGGCCGGACAGTTCGGCGAACGCCTTGCGATCCCGCGTCGGTAGCGTGAACGGCACCAGCGCCGGGCGCGGCTCGCGTACGGCCAGCCCGAACTGACTCGCGAGGTCGAAGCCGAAGCCGGAGGCACCCATCTTGGGAATCGACAAGCCGCCGGTCGCGACCACCAGCGCGGCGCCGGTCCAGACACCAGCACCGGTCTCGACCCGGAACGTGCCGTCGTCGGTGCGCGAGAACCGTCGGATATCCACCTCGGTATGCACGTTCACGCCAGCGTTTTCGCACTCGTCCAGCAGCATCCGCACGATCTGCTTCGACGACTCGTCGCAGAACAGCTGCCCCCGTTCTTTCTCGTGGTAAGCGATGCCGTGCGCCTCCACCAGTGCGATGAAATCGGCGGGCGTGTAGCGCGCCAGCGCCGACTTGCAGTAGTGCGGGTTGGCCGACAGGAAGTTGGCGGGCTCGCTGTAGAGATTGGTGAAATTACAGCGCCCGCCGCCCGACATCAGGATCTTCTTGCCCACGCGCCGGGTTTTTTCCAGCACGTGCACGCGGCGTCCGCGCGCGCCGGCCACGGCAGCACACATCAGCCCGGCCGCGCCGCCGCCGAGCACGATCACATCAGTATCGATTGACTGGGTCATGGGTATCGCAGGTCGATCAATCGAGATTGTCGCATACGACGTTTTGGTACCTTGGCCTCGCATTTCTAAAAATATAGTTTTTCCAATACGCGATCGCGGGCGCCCTGGCGAAATGGATAGACCCACCACGAAGCCGGGCGCGAACCGGCGGTCGCCTTCGATCAACGGCGGCCTCTTTTCGCCGTCCGTCGATACCGAGCTATATGTCGGAGGAGGGAGAACCTGCCATGGCCAAGATCCTACGTCTGCCGTTGATCCTGATCGTCACGTCCGCACTCGGCGCTTGTGGCCTGATCTACAAACCCACCGGGGCCGTGCTCAATCACCTGGCGCAGGACGAAGTCGTGCCGCATGTCTATGCCAGCGACGATCTCGACATGTCGGCCTGTGGCACGGGTCTCGGCCAGACCCAGCTGCTGGGCTCCTTCGGCCGGGTCATGGACGCACCCAGCCGGGTCCTGCTCAACACGCACACGCTAGCCGGCCTGTGCTCGGAAGCCGCCGCCCAGGAAGCCCAGCTGCATTTCGACCGCGCCCTGCATGCCGGCCATACCACCGAGGCACGCGATGCCCGTATCCAGGCACAGCGGCTATACCAGCGCACGGCCGAACGCCGGCTCAAGGTCTATCACGACACCGAAAATGCCTTCGGCAAGATCGGCGACGGTAAATGCCCCACGCTCGGCAGCGATACCGAACAGATGGAATATCTCACCGGCCTGCTGACATCCGTACAGGCAGTACTATCGGATATCCGCGCGGGCAGCAGCGTCGGCGTGCCCCAGGACATCGCCGCCCGGGCGGCACGGGCGACCCACTGCCTGGACAACGATAAGTGGTGGGGCGTACCGAATGCATTGCAGGCGGTGGTCTGGCTGAGCGTGCCGGGCACGGCACCCAATGGCGCACAGCCCTGGCAACAGCTCAAGGCCGCGGCCGACCTGGGCCAATCGAAGGGCATGCCCATGGCCGCGATGCTCTATGCCGAAGCCGGCTACGGCCGCTCGGATCCGCAACGCGAGCGCGACGGCATCCGGCAGGTCGCCAAGATCTACAACGCTGGCAACGGGCCCAAGGATTACCGCATCTTCACCCAGGTCGCTTACCGCGAGGCGATGTTCCTGTCGGACGAAATCTGGACCCAGAAGACCGGCCAGCGTACGCCGTTTCTCAATCTCGGCACCTTCCCCGGCGACGACAAGAAACAGAACGATGATTCGTCCAAAGTGGACGTCGATAGCCTGCTGAACTGATGGCCGAACTCTATGTGAACGACGGGTCGGCCGTCTCCGATCCGCACGCCGGCGACCGGCCGACGCTCTATAGCCACGTGCGCAGCTGGCTGGTCACGCTGCCGACGGCAGCCCTGTTGCTGCTGGCTATCGTGTTCGGCACCAGTGCGTTCGTGCACGGCCAGCTGCTGAGCCTGGGCGGCCATATCTGGCAGGATTACAACCTGCTGCGCGTCGATATGGTCAAGCCCCACTGCGACCCGAACCCGGATATCCAGGCCCGGGTACACAAGGCGCAGCAGGCCAAGGCCGACAGCGACAGCCTGTTCGATGCGGGCCCCGCCGATCCCAAGGCCCTGCGCCAGTCGCTACTGGCCCAGCGCCAGCAATGTCGCCAGAGCTTCCAGCAGTATCGTTATAACCAGCGGATGACCGACACGGCCGCGCTGCGGGCGTTTCGTACCATCGAGCTCGGCGTGGGGCAGATCAACACTATCGGCCAGGCCTGGCAGCCATATATTCTGGTCTTGCTGATCCTGTTCGGCGGCGTCATCGCGCTCGCGCTGAGCGAGCAGATCGCGCTGCGCCCGCCGGCCAGCCGTTTGGATCACCGCGTTTCGGCAGGCGCACAGCTGGCCACGCATCTGGCCATGACCGTCAGCGCGCTGGCCTGGATGCAGCTCGACGGCGGCGGCGATCTGTTGCTGGATGCAGGCTGGGCCGCCGGTTTCGCGGTGCTGGCGGCGGTTTCGGCCTGGCGGCTCGTGAAGGTCCCGGCCGATGCCGGCGACGACCGTTCCGTGTTGCGTGCTCTACTGGCCGTGCCGCTGTATTGCTGGCTGGCGCTGGTTTCGATTCTGTATTTCTTCTGCGTCGAGCAGTACGCCGCCGGGCCGGTGATTCAGCTCACGAAGATGATCCGCTTCGCCGATCTGTACACCAGCATCGGGCTGTATGTCTGGGTGGGCATGATGCTCAAGCACACCCGGATCGCGGCACTGGTCTTCGGGCTGTTCCGCTCCTGGGAGATGCGCCCCGAGTTCGTGGTGATCATCCTGGTGCTGGCCTCGGCCTGGCCGACGGCCTATACCGGCGCCTCCGGCATTTTCGTGCTGGCCATCGGCGTAGTGATCTACCAGGAGCTGCGTATCGCCGGCACTTATCGCCAGCTGGCAATCGCCTCGACCGCCATGTCCGGCAGCATGGGCGTGGTGCTCAACCCTTGCCTGATGGTCGTGATCATCGCCGCGCTGAACCGGCAGGTCACGACCGACCAACTGTATGGCTGGGGCATCTACGTGTTCGCGCTCAGCGCCCTGTTGTTCTGCGGCTTCATTTATCTCACCCGTAAATCGCGTCCCCATCTGGCGACGCCGGACTCGGCCCTGCCGCAGACGCTAAGCGCGATCGTGCCGCTGGTGCCCTATCTGTTGATCGGGGCCGCGGTGGTGCTGGTGTACTCGCATCTGCTCGGCCAAAGCTTCAATGAATTCTCGGCGCCGGTCATCCTGCCGCTGATGCTGATCGCCCTGCTGGCCTACGATCGCTGGCGGGCCCGTCGTCTGCACGGCGATCAACTGGAAAGCGCCGACCGGGGCGAGACATCGCCGCCGTCGTATGAGCCGGCCGGCTTCGCCAACGCCCTGCGCGCGGCCACCGCGGAAACCTCCACGCTCATCGGCGCGCTGCTGATGCTGATGACGCTGTCGATCGTGTTCGGCGGCGTGATGGAACGCTCCGGGGTAATGAATCTGTTCCCGGCCCATCTCGGCAATATCTGGGAAGCCACCGCGATTCTGGTGCTCATGCTGGTGGTGATCGGCATGATCATGGACCCCTACGGCGCCATCATCCTGGTGAGCGCCACTATCGCGCCGGTCGCCTACGACAACGGCATCAACCCCGTGCATTTCTGGATGATCGTGCTGGTGGCCTTCGAACTGGGCTATCTCAGCCCACCGGTTGCGCTCAACCAGCTGCTGACCCGACAGGTGGTCGGCGAGGCCGAGTATGCCGCGGCCTATGCCGAAGTGGCCGACGACCCGAGTTTCTGGCGTCGCTACGAATCGATTCTGTTGCCGATGGCCGTCATGGCCTCGTCGCTGCTGCTCGTAGCGTTCGCCCCGCTGATCTTCAACGCCGTGTTCTGAACGCCGTGTTTTGGCCGTCCGGATATAACATCCAAGGAGGAGCAATCATGACTCGCAATCTCATCACCCGCCGGCTGGCCGGGCTGGCGCTCGGCGCTGTCGCGCTGGCCGCCGGCGCGCTGCAGCCGGCGGCCGCCACGGAAACCCGCACCCTGTGCATCTACGATCCAATCGGTGCCAACGGTTTTATTTATCAATCGTTTCAGGACTACATCGTTCAGGCGCGCTCCTGGGGCATCAAGCTCAAGCCGAAGGCCTATACCGACGAAGCCGTGGCGGCCAACGATTTCAAGGCTGGCAAGTGCGATATGGCGGCCATCACCGGCGTGCGCGATATCCACTTTGTGAAGTTCGCCGGCAGCCTCGACATGGCCGGCGGCCTGCAAACCTACGCCCAGGAAAAGACCGCGATCCAGGTCATGTCGAGCCCCAAGGCCGCCAAGTACATGCAACAAGGCGGCTACGAAGTCGCCGGCGTCGTGCCGCTGGGCAAAGCGTTCCTGTTCGCACGCAACCGCAACGATCTGGATTCATTAAAGAAACTCGCGGGCAAAAAAATCGCCGTGCTGTCCTACGACAAGCAGGCCTCGACGCTGGCCAATGTGGCGGGCGCATCGCCCGTAGGCGCGTCGATTGCCTCGCTCGGGCCAATGTTCAACAACGGCAGCGTGGATCTGGCCTATGCCCCGTCATTCGCCTACGACGCGCTCGAGCTCTACAAGGGCCTGGGCAACAACGGCGGCATCGCCGATTTCGTGCTCGGTATGCTGTCGGGCCAGCTGGTCTTCCATAAGGACAAGTTCCCGGCCGACTTTGGCCAGAAATCGCGCACCTGGGTGTTCAACAATATGTACGACCCCACCATGCGCCGGGTCAAACGCTCCGACAACAAGATTCCCGACAAGTACTGGGTACACATCTCGGGTGAACGCGATCAAAAATATCGGGAGATGTTTCGCAAAACGCGCCAGAAACTGTGGGACGACGGCTGGTACAGCCACAAGATGCAGCATCTGTTGAAAAAGATCCGCTGTTCGACCCATCCGGGTCTGGCCGAATGCAGCCTGGACAGCGAGGGCGGCCCGGTGCACTGACCGCCATCGCCTGACCGGCTAGCCCTGGGCCCGCCGCGTCCGCGCGGCGGGCTTTTTTTATTAACCCCAAGGAGTTCCGGACCGATACACGACGTCCGGCCAATTGCCTCGCCCCGGACAGCGCTGTAAAAAGGGCGCCCACAATGAAGAGCGGACGCAGCACGCCGACGAGACCAGGGTGGCCTCGTCACCCGCGCGCTGCCCATTGATCCCGGCAGTTGCTCGATCAAGACGCCGATCCGGCTTCGGGTATCCGGTACAGTGAAGTGGCCGGACCGAACGGGCGTCGGGGGACGTTCTTCCACAGGGACAATTCGTTTCACGCGACGATGCAGACGCCGCGGCCTGTGCCGGTCCAACCGGCCATGCCCGTGCTGGCGTGGCTCATGCTTGGTGCCGGAGCACCGCGTACGGGCCCAATGGCCACGACGCCGTATCGTCGCCCAAGTTTTATTGCGCATCCCGCCGGATGCGCCGGGGAGACAACTCGATGACGATTATCGACACGCTGGAACAGGCCGTGAATACGGTCGTCAATCCGGTCAGCGGCTTCATCTGGAACTACATCCTGACCTATCTGCTGCTCGGGGCCGGCCTGGTGTTCACCGTCGCCACCCGCGGCCTGCAATTCCGCTTGCTGGCGCACATGGCCGCGCTGGTGTTCACCGAAAAAGGCAGCGGCAAGGGGGTCAGCTCTTTTCAGGCGCTGGCAACCTCGCTGGCGGCGCGCGTGGGCACCGGCAATCTGGCCGGCGTGGCGCTGGCACTGTTCGCCGGCGGGCCGGGCGCGATCTTCTGGATGTGGATGACCGCGCTGGTCGGCATCGCCACCACCTTCATCGAATGTACCCTCGGGCAGGTCTACAAGGTCCATCATGGCGACGGCATTTATCGCGGCGGCCCGGCGTACTACATCGAGCGTGCGCTCGGGCAACGCTGGATGAGCATCGTGTTCGCGGTGTTCCTGGTCATTGCGTACGGCTTCGCGTTCTGCGGCGCCCAGGCCAACACCATCGCCCAGGGTCTGGAGGGCGGCTTCGGCGTGCCGAACTGGGTGACGGCCATCGCGCTGGTGATCCTCACCGCCGTCGTGATTTATGGCGGCATCAAATCAATCGCGAAAACGGCCGAAAAGATCGTGCCGGTGATGGCGGTCGGCTATTTCCTGGTCGCGGCGTATATCCTGATCGTGAACTATGCGCAGGTGCCGGACATGCTGGCACTGATCGTGAAATCCGCGTTCGGTTACGGTCCGGTAGCGGGCGGCGCGGCCGGCTATGCGGTCGCCGCCGCGCTCAAGAACGGCGTGCAGCGCGGCCTGTTCTCCAACGAGGCCGGCATGGGCTCGACGCCGAACGCGGCGGCCACGGCCGAGGTCAAGCATCCGGCGGCCCAGGGTCTGGTACAGGCCTTCGGCGTGGTAATCGACACGCTGATCATCTGCAGCTGCACCGCGGTCGTGATTCTGTTGTCCGGCGTGTACGACCATATCCTGCAGGCGCATGCGGCCGGCCAGTCGCTGGAAGGCATCAAGCTCACCCAGGACGCCATGCAGTATCACCTCGGCGCCTTCGGCGAGTGGTTCATCGCGCTGGCGATCTTCTTCTTCGCGTACAGCTCGATCCTCGCCAACTTTGCCTATACCGAAATCAATATCGACTATCTTTTCGGCGATCTCGGCGACAAGGCGATCGCCTGGATCCGGCCGTTCCTGCTGGCCATGGTGTTCATCGGCTCGGTGGCCACGCTGAGCTTCGTCTGGCATTTCGCCGACTTCGCCATGGGCCTGATGGCCACGACCAACCTGGTCGCCATTCTGTTGTTGTTCCCGATTGCGCTGCGGGTGCTGCGCGACTATGAAAAACAGCGGCGCTCCGGCACCGGCGATCCGGTATTCCACAAGCGCGTACTCAAAAAACCCGAGCAGGTCGAGCCCGGGATCTGGGACTAATGCGGCATCCGTCGCGGCGCGCGCTGCGTAGCCACGACATACACTATAGATGCGGCGGCCCGCCCCGGGCCGCCGCATATTGGAGACCGTCATGTCCCGACTCCGTATTCTGATTCCCCTGCTTGCCCTTATGGCGCTGTCGGCCTGTAGCGTCGTGCCGAGCCCGAGCTTCCCGCGCGAACACAATGTCAACCTCGATCGCTTCATGGGCCCGTGGTATGTGATCGCGCACATCCCGCCGTCGAAGACCAAGAACGCCTACAACGAGATCGAGCGCTATACCCGCGGCCAGGGCAATACGATCCACGTGAAATTCACGTATCGCGAGGGCGGCTTCAACGGCAAGCAGCACACGATGACGCCCACGGGCACGGTGATCGACGGCACCGGCAACGCGGTCTGGGCGATGCATTTTTACCATGTCCTGCGCCTGCAGTACGTGATCTCCTACGTCAGCCCGAACTACGACAGCACCATCATCGCGCGCGACAAGCGCGACTATGTCTGGATCATGGCGCGGACACCGCACATCAGCGACAAGCGCTATCAGGCCCTGGTCCAGCGCGTGAAGGATCTGGGCTACGACACGAGCAAGCTGCGCAAGGTTCCGCAGCAGCCCTTGTCGGAGCGCAACGACCTGTGACGGTCGCGCGGTTCATGCGCCGGGCTATGCATACGTCTTGAGCCCGCGCTTTTCGGACACCCGCGAGGTCCGCCACGCGGAATGGCGGCGCCTGGTCGCATTGACGCCGTATCTGCGTGCCCACTCGGCGCGCGTTGGCCTGGCGATGGCGTTTCTGATGGCCGCCAAGGGCGCATCGGTGCTGTTGCCGATCGCGCTCAAGCATATCGTCGACAGCCTGGACCGTTCGGAGCACAACGCGGCTCTCGTCCTGCCGCTCGGGCTACTGCTGGCCTATGGCGCACTACGCCTGGCCTCGACCCTGTTCGGCCAGATCCGTGACCTGGTGTTCGGTCGCGTCACCGAGCGGACCATGCATCAGGTCGCGTTGTCGGTCTTCCAGCATCTGCACGCGCTGGATCTGAATTTTCATCTGTCGCGGCGCACGGGCGGGCTGTCTCGCGACATTGAACGCGGCCTGGGCGGCATTCGTTTCCTGCTACGCTTCATGTTGTTCAACATCCTGCCCACGCTGTTCGAAATCGGGCTGGTGGCAGCAATTCTGCTGTTCTACTACTCGATCTGGTTCACGCTGATCGTGCTCGCGAGCGTGGTCGCCTATGTCGCGGTCACCGCCGCGCTCACGGAATGGCGCACCCGCCACGTGCGTGAATCCAATCGGCTGGACACCGCCGCCAACACCCGCGCGGTCGACAGCCTGCTCAACTACGAGACCGTGAAGTACTTCGGCAACGAGGCCTTCGAGGCCGCGCGCTACGACGCCGAGCTCGAACGCTGGGCCGACGCCATGGGCCGGGCCCGGCGATCGCTGGGCGTGCTCAACACGCTGCAGGCGCTGGTCATCGCGCTGGCAATGACGGCGATGATGATCCTCGCCGGCCGGCGTGTCGTGGCGGGCTCCATGACGCTCGGCGATCTCACCATGATCAACGCCTACATGCTGCAGCTGTTCCTGCCGCTGTCCGCACTCGGCTTCGTCTATCGCGAGCTCAAGAAAGCGATGGCCGACGTCGCACGCATGTTTGCGCTCACCGATATCGAACCGGGCGTGACCGATCACCCCGACGCAGGCGAACTCGTCTCGAGTCGGCCTGAAATCGTGTTCGACGATGTCTATTTCGGCTATACAGCCGAGCGGCCGATTCTGCGCGGCGTGAGCCTTACGGCAGCGCCCGGTGCCAAGATTGCGGTGGTCGGCCACAGCGGGGCCGGCAAGTCCACCCTCGCCCGCCTGTTATTTCGCTTCTACGATGTCGATCACGGCCAGCTCTGCATCGATGGCCGCGATATCCGCGAGTACAGTCTGGCGTCGCTGCGCGCGGCCATCGGCGTGGTACCTCAGGACACCGTGCTTTTCAACGACACCATCGAATACAACATCGCCTACGGCGCCCCCGAGACCGCCGATCGGGCGGCGATAGAGCGCGCCGCGCGGCTGGCCCATCTCGATGCATTCATCGCCCGGCTGCCCGAGGGCATGGCCACCGTGGTCGGCGAACGCGGGCTCAAGCTCTCCGGCGGCGAGAAGCAACGCATCGCGATTGCGCGCGCGATTTTAAAAAATCCGGCGATCCTGATCTTCGACGAAGCCACCTCGTCACTCGACAGCCACGCCGAGCGTGCCATTACCGAAGCGCTGGCCGAACTGGCCGCCGATCACACGACGCTGGTGATCGCGCACCGCTTGTCCACCGTGGTCGATGCCGACCGGATCGTGGTCCTCGACGACGGACGCGTGGTCGAACAGGGGCGTCACGCCGAGCTGCTCGCCGCTGGCGGCTCGTATGCCCGCATGTGGCAACTCCAGCAGCACGACGCCGAACGCGACCCGTCGCTCGATACTAGGGCGTGTTGAGGTTTCGTGCGAGTCCGCGCCAAGCGCTGTTTTGCGGCAAGACGAGGC
>NZ_APNK01000045.1 GCF_000732535.1 Salinisphaera hydrothermalis C41B8 | reverse complement strand
CGACTACTTCTTCCTCAAAATCAAAGCCGCGTTTCCCGGTAAAGTGCGATGAACCTAAAAAAACCCGGGCCGTCGCCGGCCCGGGTCTTGGCGTAGTCTCAAACAGACCGATCAGCGAGCCAGCACGCGCAGCTTGGACTCGACCATGTCGTAATCGAGATAGCAGCCCTGAAGATGACGCTTGCCGGTGTTCGGATTGAACTCGCCGCGACCGTGCAGCACGCGCCGGTTGTCGAAGGCGATCATCTGGCCCGGAGCCAGCTCGAAGTCGGCGCGATAACGTGGCGCCCGCAGGCGGGCCCAGAAATCGCAGTAGGCGGCGTACCAGTCCTCGATTTGATCCGGGGCAACATCAATGGCGTCGCGAATCCAGTTGTTGAAGCGGATCTCGCGCAGTTCGCCGTGGTCGTCGACCCGGATGATCGGCTCGCGCACGGCGATGTCGTGGCCGTCGTCCTGGAAACGCAGATCGATAGGCGTTTCAGCCAGCATGGCGAAGTGCTTGGGCGCTTCGTGGCGCATGGCCTCGGCGACCGCAAACCCGTCGGCAAAGGTCGAAGCGCCGCCTTCGGCATCGTTCTCCAGGCAGTACAACAGCTGGATATCCGGCGGGTTGCGCCAGTTGGGCAGGTCGGTATGCAGTTCCAGCTCGATCGCCGTGTAGGCGGCGTTATTCGGATTCGGCTTGGACTGCACATCGAAGCGTGCGCCGAAGTTGGTCGCCCGCATCGGGCCGATGGATTCAGCGATGCGCACGACTTCGTCGAGCTCGGTCGGGCCGTTGTCGAGCAATACGAGGCCGTCGCGGATGAGTGCTTCGAGCCAGCGACGCTGACCGTCGTTGCCGGCCGTGAAATCGGCATGGGCCACGTGCTCGGGCATGAAGCCCTCGCGCCAGGCCCGAGCGGCCGGTACCTGCGGCTGGAAGCGATGCTGGCCGGGCCGGCGCTGGTGCAGCCAGACGCTGTCGAACCGGCTTTCGTGGCCGTCCGGCCAGGTCAGCGCCAGCACGCCGTTGTCGAGCGACACGCTCGGCACGCCGACTTCGGCGTCGATGATCTTGAACAGACGTTCGCGCGAGGTGGCATGGCGACAGCTATCGCAGGGGCAGTGATCACGCAGCCAGATCGGCGGCAGCGCGGTTTCGGCGCCATCGTCCCAGGCCAGCGCCACGCGCGGCGAACCGTCGACTTCGGTGAGCCGGGCCGAAATCAGCGCCGGGCCGTCGCTGTAGTCGGCCAGTTCTTTCATATCGACACGTTCTCGATCGATCACGGACGCCATATCCATCCTCGTCTTGATTCGAGCGAGCCCGAGGCTCGCGAAATAACGTCAATTAGGATGAACCCGGGGTGCCGTGCGAACAAACGATGAATCTGGCCCCGATGCCTTAGCCTAGCTAAGGCATTTGCGGCATCATGGCCGTATGCAAAATTCCAGAACGTCCGCCCCCGGTCCGCTAATAGCGCGACGAGGCGCTCGCTGATGGCGCGCCTACCCCCGGTGGCCTGGCTGCAAGCATTCGAGGCGGCCGGGCGTACGCTCAGCTTCACCCGGGCCGGCGAGGAACTGGCGGTCACCCAGTCGGCCATCAGCCAGCGCATCCGCCTGCTCGAAGCCCGGCTCGGGCAGGAGTTGTTCATCCGCCATGCGCGTTCGCTCACGCTGACCGAGGCCGGCCGAGCCTGGTTGCCGAGCGTGCAGGATGCGTTTGATCGGCTCGCCCACGGCACGGCCGAAATCTTCGGCCCCGAACCGGACGCGCCGGTCACGATCCGCGCGACACCAGCGATCCAGCAGTTCTGGCTGGCGCCGCGCCTGCAGAGCTTTCATCGCCAGCAACCGGACACGCCGCTGCGCGTAGTCACCGGCGTGTGGGCCGACGATTTCATCGGCGAAGACGTGGATATGGAAATCCGCTACGGCGCCGGCGATTGGCCGCATCTGGTCCAGCAATCGCTGGGCACCGATGCCTTGACTGCCGTGTGTGCCCCGTCGATCGCCGAAACGCTGGATACGCCCGCTGCACTCGCCGGCCACACGCTGCTGCATACCGCCGGCTTCGCGGTCGGCTGGCCGGCCTGGCTGGAGGCCGCCGGGCTAACCGATCTTGCGACCCGGCATCTGTGGTGCGACACCCAGAGCATGGCGTTACGGCTGGCCGCCCAGGGCACCGGGATCGCCCTGGCGCATCGCGGGCTGATCGGCGATCGGAGCATGCTAGTCGCGCCGTTCGAGCTGGCCTGCCCGGCCCGCGAACAATTCATACTCACCCGGCCCGAGCGGCGCTCGCTACGCGCCCCGGCCGAACAGCTCTGGGATCATCTGGTGGCGACGATCGAATAGCCCGTACCGAGGTTCCGTGCAGGCAACGCGTCGAAGGCTGTCCTCTTATTCGGCGCACTCGATGCATTTGAGCGCGGCCGGGTCCAGCTCGAGCCGTCCCTTGCCGATCCATTCGCCACAGACGATACATTCGCCGTACCCACCTTCATCCAGGCGTTTGAGCGCCTGTTCGATACGCTGTAACTGGATGGCACGCCGGCGCTCGGTAGCCTGGGCCATGGCCTGGGATTGCAATGCATCCATACGCGACAAGCGCCCAGTTGTGGTCTGGTCGAGTTCGACCGTAGCGCGCTGACTCTGCGAACGCTGGCTCTCATCGCGAGATTGCTGACGCAACGCCTGCAACGTGGCGCGAACCGTTTCATCGTCGAGTTCCGGATGGTTCATGCGGGGGCTCCCGCTGGTCGTTCGGTCTATCCTCGATGATGCGCCCTCAGGCGACGGCGATCGACTGCAACAGGCTGTCGCGGACGCGCGCCGGATCGCGCGGGTCACTGCCGATCAGCTCGGACAGCCAGTAGCCATCGGCCGCGAAACGGAGGGTCGCCAGATCGAGGGTATCGTCAGTGTCAGCATGGCGGCCAAGCATCCGTGCGAAGCGTTCGGCCCACAACGCACGCATGCGGGCATCGCCAATGGCCAGCACGGCCAGGATGGCGCGCGGCCGCGAGCTGGGCTCGGCCACGTCGGCGATCACGGTTTCCACATAGGCCCGCGTGAACACGCCGGTGGCATGTCTCCGGCCCGCCATGCGCGCCTCGATTTCGTTTTCGTAGGCATCGGCCAGATCGACGAACAAGGCATCGAGTAGCGCCTGCTTGCTGGCAAAATGATGCAACAGTCCGCCCTTGGTCACATCCGCCGCGTCGGCCACGGCCTGGACGGTTACCCGTGCCAGCCCGTGCTCGATGGCGATACGCGCAGCGCAGTCGAGCAAAGCACGACGTACGGCCTCGGGCTTCTTCTCTCGCTTGTGGGCGGATCCCATGATGCGCTCGTTTTTTTAGTGGCTTGCGGCCGATGACCAGCCGTTGATGATCACCACGCCGGCCAGAATCAGGAAGATGCCGACACCGGCCGCGGTATCGATCGGCTGCTTGAGCACCAGACTACCCACCAGCGTGGTCAGCACGATGCCCAGCCCACCCCAGAGCGCATAGGCGATCGCCAGCGGAATGGTCTGCAGCACGAGTGTGAGCAGATAGAACGACAGGGCATAGGCCACGCCCATGCCGAGCGTCGGCCACAGCCGCGTGAACTGGGCCGATCGGGCCAGCATCGTGGTGCCAAAGATCTCGGCGACGATGGCAACGAACAAGAAACCGTAGGCAATCAGGAGCTGGCGCATACGAGGGGCGAGCGAAACGAATACACAAACCTACCATATGGTCGGTTTATTGGGATCACCCCGATCACGCGGGCCGCGGATTCATCGAGCGATCCGGCGATCAAGGGCCGGATCACCATGTACAAGCCGCGGCGCGACAAACACGTCGGCCCGGCATTCATGCGGCAGATCGACATGCCGCGACGCCGCGCTTCGCGCGACTCTGGATTGCCAGCTTGGCGCATTATGTCGATAATCGTCGACATATGGACACGAATAACGCCATCAATTGTTTCGCGGCGTTGGCCCAGCCGACCCGGCTGGCCGCGTTTCGCCTGCTGGTGCAGCACGAGCCGGACGGCCTGCCCGCGGGCGAGATCGCGCGCGTGCTGGACGTGCCGCACAACACGCTGTCCAGCCATCTGGCGGTGCTCACGCGCTGCGGGCTGGCCGCCGCCGAGCGCCACAGCCGCTCGATCGTCTATCGGGCCGATCTCGATCGCGTGGCCGAGACGGTCGACTTTCTTTTGCACGACTGCTGCAACGGCCGCCCCGAAGCCTGCCGGGCATTACCCCGCACCAACGCCCCCAAGCCGCCGGCGCCGCGCCACGACTGAACGAGGATTCCCATGCAACCGCTGATCTATCACAACCCCGACTGCGGCACGTCCCGTAACGCGCTGGCCATGATGAAGGCCTCCGGCGAGACGCCGGAAATCGTCGAATATCTGGCTCACCCGCCCAGCCGGGCCCGCCTGGAATGGCTGCTCGAGGCCATGCAGCTCCCCCCGCGCGAATTGCTGCGGCGCAAGGGCACGCCCTACGACGAGCTGGGCCTGGACGACCCGAACCTCGGCGATGCCGAGATTATCGACGCGATGCTGGCGCATCCGATCCTGATCAATCGCCCGATCGTAGTCACCGATCGCGGCGTCGCTCTGTGCCGGCCATCCGAGCGCGTGCTCGACCTGCTCGATACACCGGTCGCGGAGTTCACCAAATCCGACGGCGAAGTCGTCACCTACGTCCGAGCCGAGTCATGACCCAGCGCTTTGCGCCCGCCGACCTGGCCGACCTGCCCCACATCGAGCCCGACGAAATTCAGCCGATCGACGTCGACGCCCTGGCCGCCCCCGGCGTAGCGCGCCATCCGCCGCGCGTGCTGATTCTTTATGGCTCGTTGCGCGCCCGTTCCTATTCGCGCTTTCTCGCCGAAGAAGCGGCGCGCCTGCTGCGTCTGTTCGGCTGCGAGGTCCAGCTGTTCGATCCGGCCGGTCTGCCCCTGCCCGACGACGCCGATGCCGATCATCCCCGCGTACAGGCGCTGCGCGAGCTCGCGACCTGGTCGGAAGCCATGGTGTGGGTGAGCCCCGAACGCCACGGCGCAATCACGGCCGTCATGAAGGCCCAGATCGACTGGATTCCATTGTCTCTCGGCGGCGTACGCCCGACCCAGGGCAAAACGCTGGCGGTGATGCAAGTCTCGGGCGGCAGCCAGAGCTTCAATGCAGTGAACCAGCTACGCGTGCTCGGGCGCTGGATGCGCATGGTGACGATTCCGAACCAGTCATCCATACCCAAGGCCTTCGGCGAGTTCGACGACGACGGCCGCATGAAAAATTCGCCGCTGTATCGACGCGTGGTCGACGTCTGCGAAGAACTGGCCAAGTTCACCTGGCTGATGCGCGGCCGCGCCGACTACCTGACCGATCGCTATTCCGAACGTGTGGAAAGTGCCGAAGAGGTCTCGCGTCGTGTGAACCAGGCGACGCATTAGGCCGGGTCCACACGGATGGCGGTCGTGTGGCATTTCATCTTTGCAGTCCGCAAATGAACGCAAAGAGCGCAAAGGACAGGCGGGGTCGTGACCACCGTAGTTTCGGGCGCCGCAGGACCGCTCGCTTCGTTTCTCAAGGCATTTATTCCGCAGATCAACACAGATGCACGCAGATGGCGATCAGGCGTTGGAGACATTAGCTCGATCGTGGTGCGGACGGGTCGACGCGATTCGTTCCCAGACACATCATTCGAATTACACATTTCGTTCGACGCCGTAGCCGGTTAGAGCCTCGAATCCGCTACGCCGCGAAAAATAGAACCGCATCGGCGTAGATCGGCGTCGATCTGCGGACAGTCTTTTTGGAGCGAAGCCCGAAAGCCTAACAGCGCCCCGTGTCAGCAGGGTCAAATGACCGATCCGGAATTAGCGTCGTTTGCGTTTATTTGCGGACCGGTCTCTATACCTTGGTTTTGAGACGCTGCAGGCCTTCTCTCTTCGTTCCTTAAGGCATTTATCCGCAGATCGACGCAGATTACGCAGATCGCGGTTAATCATTGGGGCACTAGCTCGATCGTGGCGCAAATAGCTTGATGCGCTTCGTTTCCGAACCGACTCATCCGAATTTCACGCCTCGTTCGCCGCCGCTAGCAATTAGCGCCTCGAATCCACTATGCCGCGAAAGCCCCCACATCTGCGTGAATCTGTGTCGATCTACGGACAGTCTTTTTGGAGCGAAGCCCGAAAAACCTAACAGTGCCCAGTGTCAGCAGGGTCAAATGACCGATCCGGCATTAGCGTAGTTTGCGTTTATTTGCGGACTGGTCTCTATACCTTGGTTTTGGGACACCGCAGGGCTGCTCTCTTCGTTCCTTAAGACATTTATCCGCAGATCAACACAGATTCACGCAGATGGCGGTTAATCCTTCGATACACTCGTTCTATCGGGGCGCGAAGGGCTGTCTGCTCGTTGTTCTACACCGGATTGGTTGGCTTTGCGTTCTTCCCGGCTCCGCGGCGGGTTCGGGTCTCGCATCCGCTAGGCAGCGGAAGTACCACCGCATCTGTGCAATCTGCGTCATCTGCGGATCGTTTTCTTCGACGAACGAGGCCCGAACAGCATAAAAGCGCCGGTCGCGTGCCCGGGTTTCAAACGTCTCTGTGCCGAAGCGGTTGCGACGGCGTTTCGGCATCGCGTGTGACGCGACACGGCGCAACAACTACTTGCGCCGGCGTCTGCCGGCATGCTCTAATTGCGCCATGCCTCGAGACCGCACCACATTCATGGCCCTGATCAAGGGCGTGCTGGCGCTTTGCCTGTTGTGCAATGCGTTGGCGTGGTCGATTCACGTGGATGCGGCCCCGGTCGATGGCGCCACGCCGCCCGCCGTGCAGGCCGATGCCGGCGATGCCTCGTCCTCGTCCATCAGCGATGTGGGCGCAACAAGTACCGACATCAGCGATCACTGCAGCCACGGCGAGTTGCATTTCGTGGGCATCATTCTGACTTTCACGGCGGCTGTCGCCGCCCGCCCGGCACTGCTGGTGCCCAACCGCGGCCGACACTACGTCGAGCCCGGTCCCGACCCCTTCGTTACCCCGCCCATAGCCTGAATCCCCTCGCTTTCTTCTTTTCTGCGATGAGGATTCATGCATGTCTGCAATACGCTTGCGGCTGGGCGCTTGGGCGCTCGGCCTCGGGCTGGGCGCGTATGCGGTATCGGCACCGGCCGTTACCCAGATCCCCCAGCCCCTGACTCTCGACGCGGCCCTCGACTGGGCCGCCGACTACAACCCGACCCTGCGCGCGGCCAAGATCCGCGTGGAACGCCTGAGCGGCAAGGCGATTCACGCCGATGTGGCGGTTCCCTCGAACCCGCGGATCGAGCTCGGGGCCGGCCAGCGTTCGACCCCGGCCGGCTCGGGCACCGATCTGAACATCCAGCTCAGTCAGGAGTTCTGGATCGCCGGCCAGGGCGGGCTGCGCGAGTCGGCCGCCAATCGCGAACTGGCCGCGGCCCGCGATAATTATCGTTATCTGGTCTCGGCCACGACCGCCCGGGTGCGCGCGGCATTTTTGTCGGTGCTGGTGGCCGAACGCGCCGTGACCACGGCCCGCGAGATCGTGTCCGCGAACCGCGATCTCTACGACTACGCCGAGCGGCGGATGAAGGCCGGCGCCGGCACCCGGCTGGAGCTGAACGCCGCGCAGCTGGGCGTGAGCCGGGCGCGTTCGGTCCGGGCCCAGGCCGAAAACCGTCTGGCGCGCGCCCGCCTGGCGCTGGACGACATGCTGGGCATCGATCCACGACGCCGTCTGCAGATCGCCGGCACGCTTAATCTCGACCAGCCCTTGCGCGTGAACGATCGCGCCGGGCTGCTGACCCGGGCCGTGCGTCAGCGCAGCGATCTAATGGCGGCGGCCGGTCGGGTCGCCGCCGCGCGCGAGCGGCTCAAGCTCGCCGATCGCCAGCTCATTCCCAACCTCACCGTGTTCGGTTTCTATCGCGAGGAAAACGGCGGCAACGGTCAGGGCCCGGGCGGCAGCGGCGCGACCATCGCCGGCGGCGGCGTGTCGTTCGAATTGCCGCTGCTGCATCGCTACGAAGGCGAACGCAAACAGGCCGCGGCCGATCTGGACCAGGCACAGCTCGAACAGGAGAACCTGCAACGCGAGGTGCGCCTGCAGGTATTGCGTGCCCTGTCGGACTACAGCACGGCACGAACCCGCGTCACCGCACTCGATCGCGCCGTTTTCGACGCCGCCGAGCAAAGCGTCGCACTGACGAAACGCGCCTTCCAGGCCGGTGAAGTCGGCGCGCCCGCCATCACCACTGCCCAGAACAACCTCATCGCGGTGCGCCGCGAATATCTGTCGGCCCTGGATGCGCTGATCGGCGCCGCCACCGACCTCGAGCGCGCCACCGGCGGGCTCATCGCGATCAACGCCGGGAGCCCGCGCCATGGAGACTAAAACGATGCCCGAGACCCGAATCCGCCGGATGGCACGCGGCCTGTTCTGGGCCGGCGCACTAACCCTCGCGACGATCCCGATGGCCGTCGGCGCTGCATCCGCCGCCGACGCCTCTCATGCGGACGAAAACGGATCACATGCGTCGGAACACAAGCCCTCGCCGCGTACCGTGCACTTGAGTGCCGAGCAACGTGACCGCCTGAAGCTGGCGATCAATAAAGCCCCGGCCGGCACGGCCGAGGACACGATTACCGCCCCCGCCGATGTCCGCTTCGACGCCGATCGCGTGGCCGCCGTGGGCCCGCGTCTGGCGTCCAAGGTGGTGTCCGTTGAAGCCGATCTAGGTGATCGGGTCGACACCGGCGATACGCTGGCCATCCTCGACAGCGTCGCGCTCGGCAAAGCCAAGGCGGACTACCTCACCGCCCGAGCCCACTACGCGAATGCGCGCGCGACCTATCGTCGTAAACGCGGATTGGCCGACGACCAGATCATCAGTCAGGCCGCCCTCGATGAAGCCCGTGCCCAGTATCGATCGGCCCGGGCCGCCATGCGGGCCGCTGGCGCGGAACTACGGCTATACGGTCTGAGCGACGAGCAGATCGATGCGATCGACGGTGGCACCGACGCGCCGTTGTCGCGGTTTGCGTTGAGGACGCCGAAGGCCGGCGTCGTGCAGCGCCGTGATGTGGTGGCCGGGAAGAGCCTGTCGTCCGACGACACGCCGTTCCAGGTGGTCGATACCTCGAAGCTGTGGGTCATGCTGCAGGTCTCGGAAAGCAAGGCCGCCGCCATGCGCCCCGGCCTGCCGGTCTCGCTCGAGGTCCGTGCCCTGCCCGGGCGTCGCTTCAGCGGTCAGACGGACTGGGTCTCGGCTTCGCTGGATGCGCAGAACCGCACGCTCACGGCGCGCGCCGTCGTCGACAACCGCGACGGCCGACTGGCTGCCGGCATGTTCGGCACAGCCACCGTGCAAACCCAGGGCGATAAACGCTATGCCCTGGTGCCGACCGATGCCGTCCAGACGCTCGGCGATGACGAACAGATCATCTTCGTGCCCGGCGACGAGGACGGCGCGTTTCGGGCCGTGGCTGTCGCCACCGGTCACGAGAGCAATGGCCGGATCGAGATCCGCGAGGGCCTGGCGCCCGGCGACGAAGTCGTTACCGCCGGCGCCTTCGATCTGATGTCGGCCCTGACCAGCGGCTCGCGTAGCGCCGCCCACGGCCACTGATCGGGAGGTTGTCATGATTGCTCGATTCGTGCGGCTGGCCCTGGCCAACCGCGTGCTCACGCTGGTCGCGATCGTCGCCCTGGCAGGCGCCGGTCTGTATTCCTTCAAGAACGTACCGATCGATTCCTATCCCGACGTGACCCCGTCGATGGTACAGATCTACACGTCCAGTCCCGGGTTGTCGCCGGTGGATGTGGAAACACAGGTGTCGTATCCGGTGTCGATCGCCATGTACGGCCTGCCCGGGCTGGAACGGGTCCAGAGCACGTCGATCTTCGGGTTGTCCCGGGTCAACGTGTACTTCGAGGACGGCACCGATATCTATTTCGCCCGCCGCCTGGTGATGGAACGCCTCGCCAAGGCCCGTCAGGAGATCCCCAAGGGCCTCGGCGATCCACAGCTCGGCCCGATCACCAGCGGCCTCGGCCGGGTGATGATGTATACGGTCGAAAACACCGACGGCGGCGATCACTCGCCCACCGAACTGCGCACCGCGCAGGACTGGATCGTCAAACCGCAGCTGCGCACGGTGCCGGGCGTGACCGGCGTGCTGTCGATCGGTGGTTTCGAGAAGCAATACCAGATCAAGCTCGATCCGAATGCGCTGTCGGCCCGTCAACTCACGGTCGCCGATGTGCGCCGCGCGATTGCGGCGAACAACCGTAACGTGGGTGGTTCGTTCATCGAGCGCGGCGGCGAGGAATACATCATCCGCGGCTATGGCTGGGTCGATCCCGGCGAGAAAGGGCTGGCCGATCTGCGTGCGGTGCAGGTCGCCGAAAACAACAACACGCCCGTCTATCTCGGCGATATCGCCGAAGTCAGTTTCGGCCCTGCCATCCGGCGCGGCACGCTGATCGCCGACGGCCAGGAAGCGGTCGGCGGCTTCGTGCTCAAGCTGATCGGCAGCAACACGCAGGCGTTGCTCGACGAGGTCGAGGCCAAGGTCGAGAACATCAACCAGTCGCTGCCGAAAGGCATGCAGGTGAAGCCCTATTATTCACAGGCAAACCTGATCGAGAAGGCGACCGGCACGGTCGAGGATGCGCTCCTCGAAGGCTCGGTGCTGGTGCTGATCCTGTTGTATCTGTTCCTCGGCAATCTGCGTTCGACGCTGATCGTGATCGCGAGTCTGCCGCTGTCGGTGCTGATCGCTTTCATCGCGATGGATTACGTCGGGCTGTCGGCCAATCTGATGAGCCTGGGTGGCCTGGCCATCGGGATCGGCATGATGGTGGACGGCTCGGTGGTGATGATCGAGAACATCTTCCGCCATATGGAGGAACGCGCCGACGAACCGGTGTCGCATCTCCGGCTGGTGGGCGAAGCCGCGGCCGAGGTGGCCCAGCCGATCACCTTCGCTATCGCCATCATCGTGCTGGTGTTCACACCCCTGTTCACGCTACAGGGCACCGAGGGCAAGCTGTTCTCGCCGATGGCCTACACCATCTGTTTCGCGCTGGTCGGGGCGCTGGTGATGGCGCTGACGTTCGTGCCGGTCATGGCCTCGCTGGTGTTCAAGAAGGGCAGCGCCCACGGCGAACCGCGGTTGGTCGGCTGGCTCAAGGCCGGCTATCGCCCGATCCGGGATGCCGCCATCAAGGCGCCGGTGGTCGTGCTGGGCGCGGCCCTCGTGCTGTTCGCGGCCAGCCTGGCGCTGTTTCCGACGCTCGGCACCGAGTTCATCCCGACGCTGCGCGAAGGCACGTTCATGGTGCGTTCCACCCTGCCGCCGGGGGCGAGCCTCAAGACCACCACCGACTACGCCAAGCGCGTACAGGCGGTGATCGAGGAATTCCCGGAAGTCGAGGGCGTGTATTCCCGCGTCGGTCGGGCCGAGGTCGGCGGCGATCCGGAGACGGTCAACGTGATCGCGTCGGTGGTCGATCTGAAGCCGCTCGATGCCTGGTCCAGCGGGAGGGATTACGAGCAGCTTCAAACCGCCATGTCCAAGCGCGTGGGCGAAGCGCTGCCCGGGCTGGCCAACAACTTCTCGCAGCCGATCCAGCTGCGCACCGACGAATTGTTGTCGGGTGTGCTGGCCCAGGTGGTGGTGAGCATCTACGGTGACGATCTGGATGAGCTCGCAAAAACCGGCGCCAAAATCGCCGCCATTGCACGCGATGTGCCCGGGGCGGCCGATGTGCGTGTCCAGCAACAGGGGGGCAAACCGCAGATCGTGATCCGGCCCGATCGCCAGGCGCTGGCACGCTACGGCATCTCGCTGGACGAAGTGCTCGGCGTCGTGGATGCCGGCATCGGCGGGGCTCGCGTCGGCCAGGTGTTCGAGAACATCCGGCGCTTCGATATCTTCATGCGGCTCGACGCGGACGCGCGCGACCGGATCGATGCGATTCGCGACCTGACCTTCCGCACCTCGGAAGGCGCCCTGATCCCGCTATCGCGGGTCGCGGACGTCGAGGTCTATCGCGGGCCCAAGAAGATCTCGCGGTCCAAGGCCAGCCGGCGTCTGTTCGTCCAGCTCAACGTGCGCGGGCGCGACATGGGCAGCGTCGTGCGCGATATCCAGAAGCGTGTGGGCGCCGAGGTCGAACTGCCGCCCGGCTATTTCGTGGAATACGGCGGCCAGTTCGAGAATCAGCGGCGGGCCATGTCCCGGCTGTACGTGGTGGTGCCGATCACCATGGCGTTGATCTTCCTGCTGTTGTTCGTGGCGTTTTCGAGCCTGCGCTATGCCGCGCTGATCTATCTCAACGTGCCGTTCGCCATCACCGGCGGGATATTCGCGCTCTGGGTTTCCGGGCTGTATCTGTCAGTGGCCGGCGCGGTGGGTTTCATCGCCGTATTCGGGGTGGCCGTGCTCAACGGCGTGGTGCTGGTGTCCTACATCAACCAGCTGCGTGAATCCGGCATGCCCATGAACGAGGCCGTGCGGCTCGGAGCCGAACACCGGCTCCGCCCGGTCTTGATGACCGCCACCGTGGCCATCCTCGGGCTGGTGCCGCTGCTGCTGGCCAACGGCATCGGCGCCAACGTGCAACGGCCGCTCGCCGCGGTGGTCGTAGGCGGGTTGATCACATCGACCCTGTTGACGCTGCTTGTCCTGCCTGCCGTCTATCGCTGGTTCGCCGAACCGCGACGCGATGTCGATCTCTAGCGATAGCGGCCTTGATCATCCCGGTAGTCCCCTTTTCTGCCGGGATGCGGGCGGCGATGTCATGAACCCGGCATCGTCGTCGTTCGGTCCGCGAGTCCCCGATTCACTATCGATACTCGCGGGCCGTCTTTTATTCATCAGACTCGTCGCGGCCCAAAGGCCGCGACGCCACTGAAAACCACGGATGGAGAGGCGGCCTTGAGGCCGCGCATCGCTTCGCCGAGGAGACGCTCATGAAAGAGATCAAAGCCTATATCCGGGCCCATCGTACCGATGCCGTCATCGATGCATTGACGGCGCTGCCCGACCTGCCGGCCATCGCCGTGGTGCCGCTCAAGGAGATCGCTCATGGGGTCGATGGGGGTCGTTTACGCACGGTTGACATGGTGAAACTGGAGATCGACGTCGCCGACGCCCAGGTCGAGCCGGTGGTCGATGCGCTGCTGGCCGCCGCTCGCACGGGCGCCGGGCATCCCGGCGACGGCAAGATCCAGATCAGCGACGTGGCGGCGAGCGTCGATATTGCCAGCGGGCGCCGCGTTTAACGGCCACGGCCCGCCGCTCTGCGAACTGGCGGGACTCAGGCAACGCCAGCGTCAGACGAAACCCGCTCTGGCCGATGTTGCCCGGCGGCCGTCGTCGGCACTCGCAACAGGCGCAGCGCGTTCGCCGTGACCAGCACCGCGGCGCCGGTATCGGACAGGATGGCCGGCCACAGGCCGGTCAGCCCGGCGATCGTGGTCACCAGAAATATGGCCTTCAGTCCCATCGCCATGCCGATGTTCTGGTGGATATTGCGCAGGGTGCGTCGCGAAAGCGCGACCATGGCGCCGACGTCGCGGATATCGTCGTGCAGGCTGGCCGCGTCACCCGTTTCCAGGGCCACATCCGTGCCGCCGCCCATCGCGATGCCGACATCGGCCGCGGCCAGCGCCGGGGCGTCGTTGATGCCGTCGCCGACCTTGGCCACCTTGAGGCCGCGGGCCTGCAGTTCATGCACGGCGTTCTGCTTGTCTTCCGGCATGAGATCGGCCCGCACGTCGATACCGAGCTGGCTGCCGACGGCTTCGGCGGTACGCCGGTTGTCGCCGGTGAGCATGACCGTGTCGATACCGCGCCGCTTGAGATCGGCCAGCGCTTCCAAGGCTTCGGGCCGCGGCTCGTCCCGCATGGCCAGCACGCCGAGCGGCTTATCGTCGACCAACAGGACGGCGACGCTCTTGCCCTCGTCGTTCAGGCGCTCGAGACGCGACTCGGTATCGGCATCGATTGCCGCACGCCGACGGGCTGCCGCGATCGAGCCCAGAAACAGCCGCTGGCCATTTAGCTCCGCGGCCACGCCTTCGCCGCTCAGCGTTTCGCCGCGGTCGACGGCGGGCACCCGGAGATCACGCGCCTCGGCGGCGGTCGTAACGGCACGCGCCAATGGGTGGCTGGACTGTTGTTCAACAGCCGCCGCCAGGCGCACCACGCGTGCCTCGTCGGCATCGCCGAGTGCCATGACATCGGTCACGCGCGGCCGACCTTCGGTGAGTGTCCCGGTCTTGTCGAAGGCGACGGCATCGATGCCGCCCAGCGCTTCCAGGATGGCCCCACCCTTGATCAACAGACCGCGCCGCGCGCCGGCAGACAACGACGCCGCGACCGCGGCCGGCGTCGAAATCACGAGCGCACAGGGGCAGCCGATCAACAGGATGGCCAACGCCCGATAGATCCAATCGCTCCATACACCGCCCAGCAACAACGGCGGGACCACGGCGATCAACACGGCGACGGCCACCACGCCCGGGGTGTAATAGCGCGAGAAACGATCGATAAAGCGTTCGGTCGGCGCCTTGGACTCCTGCGCCTGTTCGACCAGCCGCACCACGCGGGCGATGGTATTGTCATTCGCTGCAGCGGTGACGCGCACGCGCAGGGCCGCCCCGCCGTTGATCGTACCGGCATAAAGCGTGTCGTTGGCCTGTTTGCGCACGGGCGTACTCTCGCCGGTCACCGGGGCCTGATCGACCGCGCTTTCGCCTTCGATCACCACGCCGTCGGCCGGAATACGGTCGCCGGGACGAACCAGGACGGTCATATCCGGACGCAGCGTAGACGCCGGCACTTCGCGAATCGAGCCGTCGGCCTCGACCCGCTGTGCCGACTTCGGCACCAGATCACTCAGCGCCGAGATGCTCGACCGCGCCCGGCTGGCCGCCACGCCCTCCAGCCATTCACCGAGCAGGAAAAGGAACACGACGACGGCGGCTTCGCGCGTGGCCCCCAAGGCCATGGCACCCACGGCGGCGATCGACATCAGCATTTCGATGGAAAACGGCGTGCCCGCGAGAACCGCGCCCATCACGGCCCGCCGCCCGACCGGGACCAGCCCGATGAGCGTGGGGATGCCGAACCAAAGGAATGCATAGCCGGGCACGATGGCCGTCACGACAGCGGCCAGCGCCAGCGTGACGCCGCTGGCAAGCGCGGTGACGAGCTTGGTATTGCGATACCACGGGATTTCGGCGGTGTGACTAGCCGCGTCGGTGACGGGCGACGCGTCTTGATCGCCGGCGTCGCGCTGGTGCGATGCATCGCTGCCATCGTCGCCCTCGCGTTCGATACCGTAACCCAGTGCCCGAACACGTTTTTCCAGCGGCGCCGGCGACATATCGGGCCCGTGCTGCACGGTGAGACGGCGATTCGGCACGGAAATCTGCACGTCAACGCCGGGCACCCGACGGACGGCACTGTCGATCTTGGCCGCGCAGCCGCCACAATCCATACCGCTGATCCGGTAGCGCGTGACCGCTCGATCGGCACCGGGCTCGTCGAACGCCGTAGCTTCGGGCTCGGCGCCATGATCGTGTCCGCAGCACGCGTCATGGTCAGCATGAGCGCCACACGGCGACTCCGCATCCGCCCGCGTTTCGTTGGCCGAGATGCGCGACGCGCTATAGCCAAGCGCCCGAATACGTTTTTCCAGCGTGTCGAGCCGGGCATCCGCCTCGTGCTCGACGGTCAGGCTGCGAGCCGTAACCGACACCGAAACCTGGTCGATACCGGGCACACGGCGCGCCGCACCCTCGATCTTGGCCGCACAGCCGGCACAGTCCATGCCGTCGATATGAAAACGGCTTGTCTTGGCGGAAGCACTCATAGTCATCACGCTCGGCGTTCGAACTAAGTCGAATGCTAAGTGCTATAGCGGCTATAGGATCAAGCCCGGCGCGGGACGCCGGTATAGCGTTTGACTCGCCGGCAATCCGTTCCTATATCTATAGTGACTATAGAATATGGAGCTGCCCATGCCCGCGCTATCCATCGGCCAGGTCGCCGAAAGCAGCGGCGTCAAAGTGCCCACGATTCGCTACTACGAACGCATCGGCCTGCTTGCGGCCCCCGCACGCAGTGCGAGCAATCGCCGGGAGTACACCCCGGACGCCGTACAGCGCCTGCGCTTCATCCGGCATGCACGCGAACTCGGTTTCGACATCGAGGCCATTCGCACGCTGATCGAGATGCAGCATCATCCGACGCAGTCCTGTGAACAGGCCGACGAGATCGCCAGCGCCCAGCTCGCCGCCGTCGAGGACCGGATCGAGCGGCTCACCGCGCTCAAAGGCGAACTGGAGCGCATGCTCACCTGCTGTCGTCACGAGCGCGTGCGCAACTGCCGGGTGATCGAAACGCTCGCCGATCACGACAAATGCCTGCACGAAACACATTAAAGCGCTTCCGCTCTCGTATCGAAGCAGCCAGCTCAAAGCGATCGGAGCATGAACAATCGCCGGGCCCGTCTTCAGTGCGCCGGATCAAGCGCGTTTCGTTGCCACACCACGGTCGGCGTCACGGCCTGCTCTATCAGCTTGGCCATCACCCGGCCGAGTTAACGCCTCGGCCGGCGTCAGCACACAGAGGATCAATCGCGTTTTATGACGTCGTCTGCTCGAAGACACAGACGACGCGATCCTGATGATGATGCGCGACCCGGCCGCTGGCCTGATCGATGTGCTCGGTCTGCAGGGTGCTGTGCACGATTTCGAAGCGATCGTGCAACATCGCGTCGACCGAACGGCGGATCTCGTGGCAGTCGAGGCCGGCATCGACATGTATCTCGGCCGAAAGACAGGGCATGCCGGAGGTGACTTCCCAGACGTGCAGATCCTGTACCGCACGGACGCCATCGACGTCGACCATGGCCTGCTGCAATGTATCCGGGTCCAGGTCCGCGGGCGCGGCCTCGAGAAAGACGCGCCCGGATTCCCGCACCAGCCCGTAGCCGGATTTCAGCATCAGCGCCGCCACCGTGAGGGCCGCGATCGCATCCAGGCGATACCAGCCGGTGAACCAGATCAGAAACCCGGCAATCGCGGTCGCGATAAACGCATAAAGATCGGTCAGAATATGCTGGTAGCTGCCTTCAACGTTGAGACTTTCGCGATTGGCGCGACTCATCGCCCAAGTGGCGGCCAGATTGATGACGATGCCCACCAGCGCCACGATGCCGACGAACAGCCCGTCGACCCGCGGCGGCTCGATCAGCCGCACCACGCCCTCAACGAGAAACCAGATCGACAGCAGCAGCAACACCAGTCCGTTGGCCTGCGCGCTGAGGATTTCGGCACGTTTCAGGCCGAACGTGAATCGCCCTTCCGGCGGCTTCGCCGCCAGTCGCATCGCGATCAGCGACAGCCCGATCGCGCCCACATCGGTGAGCATGTGGCCGGCATCGGTGATGAGCGCCAGTGACTGGGCGACGATACCCACGATCACTTCGACGATCATGAACGCCGTGAGCAGGCCGAGCGCGGTATACAGATAGCGCCGGTCGGCATTCGCCGACACGCCATGACTATGGTCGTGATGATGTCCGTGATCGTGGCCCATGGTATCTGTCCTCTCGGCTGCGGCCGACGCGGATCGGCAGCGCGGCTGCTTCCACGCAACATGCGCGGTGTGGCCGCGGTTATACAATTGCTTTGGTGCCGCATCGCGGCCGATAGAGGTTCTTGTTGTCTCAATCGCGCCTGACGTTGTAGCGCACGGACAAAGACGCTATTCGTTGGACAGCGCCTGAAACATCTCGTCTTCCTGAGCGAAATGCAGGCGCATCACCGCACTCAGACTGAACAACAGCCGGCGCAACTCGAAGACCTCGAACTCGGTCAGCGGCGCGGCGGTCAGGCTGTTCACGAATGCCGTATACAGCCGCGCCAGATGATAGATCTCGCGATGGGTACAACTCATGGCCGCGGTCGGGTCCGTGCCCTGCATCAAGTCGGCGAGCTGCGGATATAACTGTTTTTCGTCCTGGCGTTCGTGCGGCAGCAGCTGTTCTTCGATCAGCGACGCGATGACGATGAGTTCGTCGCGAATCGCCGACGCCGACGCTCGGTCGCCCAGCCGATGCGTGACTGTATCGATGCGATCGAGCAACGGCCGCAACCGATCATGCTCTTCACCCCACTGCTGGATCGTGGCCGGGGGCAGCCCGGGAGCAGTACGCCGGCCGAGGGCCGGCATCAACGCGCGCAACGCGTTGACGATAACCGCCACATCGATGCCTTCCTGCAGCAACGCGCCCCAGACGGGCGGCAGATAGCCGGCGGCCGCGACCGCCATGGCGCCCAACGACAGCGCCATGCCCATGACGACACTCTGCCGCGCGATATGGTCGCTGCGCTGGGCGATGGTCAAGGCTTCGGCCAGCCGGTCGATGCGGTCCTGCATGAGCACGACATCTGCCGCCTCGGCCGACGCGGCGGCGCCGCGCGCACCCATTGCGATGCCGACATCTGCGGCTGCCAGCGCCGGGGCATCGTTGATGCCGTCGCCCACCATGGCGGTTTGATAGGGTCCGCGCTCGGCCCGGACCGCGGCCACCTTGTCCACCGGCGAGCGTTCCGCCAGGACCTTGTCGATATCGAGTGCTGCCGCGATGGTTTCCGCGACCTCGACGCGATCACCGCTGACCATGACGATACGCTGCACCCCGGCCTGTCGCAGGCCACGCAACGCCCGCGGCGCGTCCGGCCGGATCGTATCGGCCAACAGAATCGCGCCAGCCACCGCGCCATCGACGCCGACAAACGCGGTGGACAAGCCCTGCAAAGCGGATTGACGAAGAACGCCGGTCGCCCAGCCCTCCGGTACCGCGCTCCGGGCCGCAAAACTCGCGTTTCCCACGACGACGGCGTGCCCTTCGACACGGCCGGCGACACCCGCGCCCGGCACTTCTTCGATATCGTCCGGCAATGCCAGCATCAGGCCCCGACGCTGTGCCTCGGCCACGATGGCCCGAGCCGATACATGCTGGCAGGCCTGTTCTACCGAGGCCGCGAGCCGTAGCAGCGCATCCGGCGTCATGCCGGAACGCGACTCGATGCCAACGATACGCGCCGAACCGTGGGTCAGCGTGCCGGTCTTGTCGAACAGCACGACGCGGACACCCGCCAGGGCCTCGATCATCGCCGCACTCTTGATCAACACCCCGCGCCGGGCCGCCCGGGAGATACCCGCGACGATCGCGATCGGCGCCGCCAGCAGCAGCGGGCACGGCGTCGCGACCACCAGCACGGCAAACCCCCGCACCGGGTCGCGCGCGATCAGCCCGGCCAGGCCGGCGACCGCCAACGTCAACGGGATGAACCACAGCGCATAGCGGTCGGCCATGCGCGTCAACGGCGCCTTGCTGGCCTGGGCTTGTTCGACCAGTCGGACGATAGCGCTGTAGGTCGAATGCGCGGCCGTGGTCGTCGCGCGCATCTCGAACGCCTGGCCGCTGTTGATCGCGCCGCTGCGCAGCACCGCCCCGGCCGCGTAGGCCACCGGCTGGGATTCACCGGTGAGCGCGGCTTCGTCGAGCACCGCAGCCGCGCTGGCAAGCGTGCCGTCGACGGGCACGGTATCGCCGGCGCTGATCAGCAGCCGATCGTCCACGATAATCTCGCTGACCGGAACCGTTTCCAGTCGATCCTCAACGTACCGATGCGCGGTCTTCGGCGCCTTTTCCAGGAGTGCGGTCAGGCTTGCACGCGCGCGGCGCCCGGCCACCTCTTCCAGCGCCCGGCCGCTGGCGAACATCAACGCGATGATCACGCCGGCCAGATACTGATCCAGCCATAACGCGCTGGCCATCGTCAGCACGGCCAGCACATCGACTTTGGCCCCGAAGGCCCGCAGCTGGGTGAGCGTGTCGTACAGCAAGAAGGCCAGCGTGATCGCAATCCCGCCGGCCCATGCCCCCCGATTGAGCACGACATGGCTGGTGAGTCCGCCAACGCCGCCCACGACCAACGCCGTGGCCGAAACCGCCAGCAGTATCTGGTATTTACGAGCGCCCCATTTCGCCACGCGCGCCTACCTCAACGGGCCACGGTGAAACAGTCCGATCAGCGGGGCGGCGCGCCGCCCATAGCGGCAAGTTCAGCCGCAACCTGCTGATATCAGCATACGCTCGCCGCCGGCGGGGCGGTCGACTCGCCTTGGGTTCGAATGCTACCCAGGCGAACGGCGCAAGAGCACGAACAGCAACCCACAGGCCACGATCTGGGTCGCGATAACGAACACCGTGACGGCCACGAGCGATGCATCGTAGAGCGCGCCGATCACGGTCGATCCTCCCAGCCAGGCCAAACCATAGGCGGCGGTGAATACGCCGTATGCCGTACCGCGCCGCGCTGCGGGGGTCATGTCGGCGACGGCCGCCCGAAATGTCGATTCGTGGATGCCCATGGCAGCGCCCCAGACCGCAGCGCCCGCCCACACCAGCGGCACGGCGTCGCTGAACGACAGTATCGGCACCACCCCGGCCAGCGGCAGGGCCGTGAACAGCGCGCGCAGACCGATGCGGTCATAGAGCCAGCCCGAGCCCAGCGCCGACAGCGCGGCCGCTGCCATGGCGACCGCATACGTGACCGGAATAAGCGCCGGGGCGATGATGCCCGCCACCTGATCGTGGTACGCGAGCACCGCAAAGGTGGAGAAGCCCAGCATGGCCATCGCCGTAAACGCGGTATAAAGCCAGAACGTCGCCGACAAGGCCCGGGCCGGTGCCGCTTCCGCGTCCGCTTGGTCGACCGGCGTCGGGGCGTCGTAAGCCGTGGGCTCCGGTACGCGCCGGCGTAGCCACAGCAGCACGGCGAGCGTCAGCACGCCCGGCACGGCCAGTACAGCGAAGCCCGCCCGGTAGCCGGACAACGCGATCATGCCCGCCACGATCAACGGCCCGACAAACGCACCCGACTGGTCCATCGCCTCGTGCACAGCGAACGCCAGACCGCGCCCGAACGAGGCATGGCTGGCGGCCGCGAGCATGGTATCGCGCGCCGGCGTCCGGACCGCCTTGCCGAAGCGTTCGCCCACGATCAGAGCGCCGACCTGGGCCAGGGTCGACGCCACGGCCAGGAACGGCACGGCAATCACGGTCATGGCGTAACCAATAATCGATAGCGTCCAGTAACGCTGCGTCCGGTCCGACAAGGGCCCGCTCGCCAGTCGAAATACGAGCGCGACCGCCTCACCAAGCCCGGTGATCAGACCGACCGTCATGGCCGAGGCTCCGAACGTCGCCAGATACGGCCCCGACACGCTGCGTGCGCCCTCGTAGACCATGTCCGCGAGCATGCTGACCACGCCAAAAGCCAGCACGAAATGGCGGGCCGTCAACTGGTTGCGCCGATCATGCCCCGGGGCCATAGCTTCACCTTTTGTATTGCAGATTGCGTGTCCGGACCGGCCGGCCGCCGCGCCTACCCGCCGCGGCAGCGATCCAGCATAAGGCGCTGGATCATACGCGGCTCAACGTAAACGCAAGGTGCGCTCGACGCCCGAACCGGTTTCGGCACGCGTCGCGGTCATGCCTGCGATCGAGAGGGGCCGGCCGTCGCCAGGCCATGGCGCACGTCGATACCCGCGAGCACGGCGGGCTTTCAGCAAGCGGTGATGAACGACAGCCGCCATTCCGGGGCCGCCCGATCGACGGGCGATCTGAACCCGGCTTTTCATCTCGGCTCAAGATGGCGCGAGGCGTGGTCCGTGGCGCATCGCCGCAAACGCCGGTCAGCCGGTCGAAACCTGACTTGGGGTGAATGATCTCTCCGAGCCGGGCGAGATGTCGGCATCACGGCAAATAAATAAAACGCCAAGCGAATCCGGCCCAAGCGGGCATCCGAACCACCAGCGGATCCGCGTTATATCTCGAAATTTTCTTACAGTTTCAACAAATACCGCCGATAACACGGCTATAACACGCCTAAAACCCTCCTGTTGGGGAATCACGGGACGATAACTCGCATCGCCGCTATCGGCTCGACAGACCGATCGATCGAATTCTTGGGCACGGGTCACAGCCGTCGTTCGCGAAATTTTTAATTTTTTTACGAGAAATAGCACATGTTTAATTTAATTCGGAGCATCAAGGCCAAGCTGGGGCTGGGTCTCGGCTTGATCCTGGTGCTTGTTCTGGCCCTCGGGGCCGTATCGATGGTGTCGTTGCACAAAGCGAATGGCATCAGCAATGCCATGTATTCGAACAACCTGCGTTCGGTACGCGATCTCACCGACATCAACTCATTGCTGAGCCGCCTCCAAACCCGGGCGCTGAAAGTTCTGAACAAGCAAGACTCGAACGCGGCCGCCGATCTGGCGACCTTCTTCAAAGACACGAACCAGCAGATCGACACTCGTTTCAAGCGCTACTACCCCAGCAAGGTTCGGGGCGCCACGGAGAAAGCCAGCGCCCAACAGGCGATAGCGGCCTATCACGACTTCGTGCCCAAGATGCAGAAGTTCATCGGTCTGGCCCAATCCGGCAACTATCAACAGGCCAGCCAATACTACGACGCGCAAGTCGATACGCCGTTTAAAACGCTGCGCACCGAGATACGGCAACTCTCCGACTCGCAGGTATCTCAAGCTCGCACCGCCCATGAAGCCGGGATGAGTCAAGCACACACGACCAATATTCTGGTGTGGACGTTGCTGGCCATCGTGCTGGTACTCACGCTCGCCATTACGGCGTGGCTGACCCGCATAATCACCAAACCGCTTGCCAGCGCGCGCGATCTGGTGGCAGCGATCGGTGAAGGCCGGCTCGACAACAAGGTGGTCAACCCGTTCAAGGATGAGTTCGGCCAGATGCTGGACGGCCTATACGAGATGCAGGACCGGCTTGCCCATATCGTCACTCGCGTGCGCCAAGGTTCGGACTCCGTCAGCGTGGGCGCCGGTCAGATCGCCAGCGGCAACGACGAATTGAGCACGCGGACCCAGGAACAGGCGGCCAGCCTTGAGGAAACCGCCGCTTCCATGGAAGAAATGACTTCGACGGTCAAGCAGAACGCGGATAACGCCGCGCAAGCGGACCAGTTGGCCCAGGAGGTTCGGACCCAGGCTCAGCACGGCGGCGAAGTGGTCGGCCGGGCAGTCCAGGCGATGGACGAAATCAGCGCATCCAGCCGCAAGATCAGCGAGATCGTGGGTCTGATCGACGAAATTGCCTTCCAGACCAACCTGCTGGCCTTGAATGCGTCGGTCGAAGCCGCGCGCGCTGGAGAACAGGGGCGCGGATTCGCCGTGGTCGCCACCGAGGTCCGCAACCTCGCCAGCCGTAGTGCGACGGCCGCCAAAGATATCAAGACGCTGGTCGAGGACAGCGCGGCCAAGGTGGCCGACGGCTCGCGCGAAGTCACGCTCTCGGGCAGCACGCTCGACGATATCGTCGCCTCGGTGACGAAAGTCAGCGACCTGGTCGCAGAAATGGCGTCGTCGAGCAAAGAACAGGCCAGCGGTATTGACCAGGTCAACGTGGCCGTCAGTCAGATGGACAGCATGACCCAGCAAAACGCCTCGCTGGTCGAGGAATCCGCGGCGGCCAGCCGCTCGCTGGAGGAACAGGCGAACGAGCTCAAGACACAGGTCGCCTTCTTCCGGATTGCGGCCGGCGAGCAGCCGCAACCCAGCCCGGTACGCGCAGCAGAATCTCGGCCGGCGCCGAAGCCCAAACCCGCTCCGGCCGCGCCCGCGACACCCGCCGCAGCCACGCCATCGCAACATAACGAAGAGGACTGGGCGGCGTTCTAATCACGTCGATACGCTGCCATGCCGGGGCACCCGGGGACATGTGGCGTGCAAACCCAAGGGCTCGGCTTTGCCGAGCCCTTTTTTCTAGACGCGAATAACGCGATACATTCGAAATGCAGGCAATTGGAGCCTATTTAAATAGACTCTAAAGCCGGCTCCGACGGCCATGACGTTCTTCGTCAGCCGATCGGAGCACAGCCGTGACTTGGCCTTATTCCAACAAGCCGGCAAGCCCCATTCGGCCCACACGCGATAGTTGCCGCCAGATCATCAGCCAAGGAAGCGGCGAATCGCCGCCGCGATCTCCTCGGCATGGGTTTCCAGGGCGAAATGACCAGTGTCGAAGAACTGCACCTCCGCCTCCGGCAAGTCCCGCTTGAACGCTTCGGCGCCCGGCGGCAGGAAGAACGGGTCGTGCTGCCCCCAAACTGCAAGAAAACGCGGCTGGTAGGTTCTGAAATATTCCTGGAATGCAGGATACAGTTCGATATTGTTGCGGTAATCGCCGAACAGATCGAGCTGGACCTCAGCAATGCCCTCGCGCTCCAGATAGTGCATATCCAGCATATAGCCGTCGGGCGACACGCGCTCCGGCTCGGGCACACCATGGGTGTACTGCCAGATCGTGGTCTCCTCGGTCAGCAGCACACGCAAGGCATCGCGATTCGCTTGCGACGGGTTTTCCCAGTACGCCCGCACCGGGTTCCAGCCATCTCCCAGCCCGTCTTCGTAGGCGTTGCCGTTCTGGCTGATGATCGCCGTGACTCGATCGGGGTGATTGAGTGCTAGGCGAAATCCGGTCGGCGCGCCGAAATCGAAGACATACACCGCAAAACGATCGAATCCGACCTGCTCGGTGAACCCGGCCATCGATTCGGCCAGCGATTCGAATCGGTTTTCCTTGGGCAGATCCGAACGACCGAAGCCGGGCAGATCGGGGGCGACGATGTGATAACGGTCGGCAAGTTTCGGAATCAGATCGCGAAACATATGACCCGACGTCGGAAAGCCATGCAGCAGCAATAGTTTCGGCGCGCCGGGCACGCCGGCTTCGCGATAGAAGATATGAGTGCCGCCAACGTCGAGACTGCGGTAACGGATATCGTTCATAGTGGACTCCATTAGTGTTCGAGACGAGAGGATCCGGCCGGCCCGCGCGATCGGGATCGGGCGGCTCACACGACTCCGGCGACGACCGCGCATAGGCAAGGCGATCGCGGCCCGGGCCGGCGCTCCCCCGGTGTCACTCGATCGCCCGGGTGTGATCTCCCGGACGCGACTTACGTTAGAGCCTTTCGGTTTCCCGGATAACCGGGCAATATCAGGAATAACCATCCCGAATATTGGAATACTGTGGATCGCCTGGACGCCATGTCGCTGCTCATTGCCGTCGCCGAAGAAGGCAATCTCTCGGCGGCCTCGCGACGCCTCGGCATACCGTTATCGACCGTGCATCGCCGGATCGGCGATCTCGAAACACATCTGGGCAGCCGCCTGCTCAATCGCACGACGCGCCATACCGAGCTGACTGAGGCGGGCGCGGCTTATGTCGCCGCATGCCGGCGCATTCTCGAACAGGTCCAAGAAGCCGAGCGCGCCGTCCGCGGCGAATATGCCGAACCGCGCGGCGAGCTCGTGATGACGGCGCCGATCGTGTTCGGGCGATTGCACATCGTCCCGCTGATCACGGATTTCATGGCCGCTTATCCGGAGATCGACGTGCGACTCTTGCTCGTCGATCGTCGGGTGCATCTGATGGAAGAACCGGTGGATGTCGCGCTACGCATCGACGACTTGGCCGACAGCCGCATGGTCGCCGTCCCGGTCGGCCGAATCCGTCGGGTCTGCTGTGCCAGTCCGGCTTATCTGGCGACCTTCGGGCGCCCGAGCCATCCCAGCGAGTTGGCGCGGCATCAATGCATCGTCATGGGTGCCCCAAGCGCGCGGCATGCCTGGTCATTCGTCGATGACGGACAGCGCATCGCCGAGACCATCGAACCGCGCCTGACCATTACCACCGCCGAGGGCGCGATTGCCGCGGCCGAACGCAGTGGCGGCATCACGCAGGTCTTGTCTTACCAGATCGCCGAAGCGCTCGAAGCCCGCCGGCTCGAAACCGTCCTGGCGCCCTTCGAGCCTCCGCCCTGGCCCGCCAGCCTGATGCACAGCGGGCAAACCCCGATGCCACAGAAAACACGGGCGCTGATGGATTTTCTCAAACCACGGCTTCGGGAAAGACTGAACGCACTGCCTGTATGACCGGGTCAGGTGCGCCCGCGATAAACCGGGCAATGCCAGATCTCGCCGCCGCCCGGGCAGTGCTCCACCAACTGTGGTGGGTTCCGACCAGCCGCCCCCTGATCGCGCCGCGTCTTTCGAGGGCCAAGGCACGCGGCTTCGGCATTGTTACTACGCGGCGCTAATGACCTTCAAGGCATGTGAAGCCGCCGCATGCAAAAGCCCGTAGTTCAGCGTTTGGGCGCCCTCAAGCGGTTCGGAGGCGACGGAATAACGATTGTCATCCGGGTGATCGGCAGCCCAGAGCGATGCATCCAGATCGAGTCCATTGGATAAGTCATATACTCCGTCTTCGATGTAGCACATCAGCTTGACGCCACGCGGGCGCGCCCAAACGCCGGTTACAAGCGTCCCACCCTTGAGCGCCGGCTTGTGCTCGAAGCGGTGCATGTAATAAAACGCGTCGTCCCAGACATAATCGATCGACAGCTCGCCCGCATACTCATGCGGCGCACATGGTGTCAGCTGGCCTTGTTTGGAGTGATTGTGCGCCGCGATGGCTACGCCCCAGGTTGCATCCCAAATGTCCTTATGAAACTGCCAGTAATCGACCTGTGTCTGATAGGCCGCCAGTAAGGCTTTGTGGAATGTCGCCAGATCGTTGGGGCCCATGTCGTCGGGCGAGGTTTTCGAACCCTTGGTCAGCTTGCCGACGAGGCCGTCGATGACCTCGATGTTGCTGGCACTCTCGAAATAAAAACGAAGTGATTCGGGGACCGTTAACAGCATCATCTCAAAATCCAATTCGGGCCCAGAGCTGGCGGCGAAACATTCTGAATTCGACGTCGTCCGCATCCGCCGGCAGGAATTGCTCCCATCGACGCAGAAAGTTGAGCCAGGAGACCGGGTGCCAGTCGTAATTCAGGCTCTTAAATATCTCCTCGGAGTCACGGCTACCAGTTATCACTGGTGGCCTGTTTTGCCGTGTCGATTATTACTACCGGGAAAGGCTGTATCCTGCAATTGGTTATATATGGGAATCTCCTTCCCGAATATGCAACAACCTCGAACATATTCTAGTTATCAAGTCGACCTCATAATTGGCCGTGGGCATTACAGCAGTGACGGCAACGCGGGCCACTTATGAAACCAAGGCACATCGTATCCTCCGTCTACCGATATGCCCTCTTTCGGATAAGGGATAGTTACTGTGGATCTAAATAATTTGGCCACCTTCATAGAAGTCGCTCGTCACGGCACGATATCGGGCGCCTCCAAGGCTCTCCGTATCCCGACATCAACGATAAGCCGCCGCCTCAATCGGCTCGAAGACGACTTCGAATCACGACTCTTATCGCGAAACTCCAGGCATTGCAGCCTTACCCCAAGCGGGCAATTGCTTTACGACTATGCGTCCGGGCTGATGGACGATCTTCTCGAAGCGAAGAACATGCTGCACGAGACAGACGGCCACCTAAGCGGACGCATGAAAGTCTCGATCCCGACGGAGTTCGGTGTCGTCTGGCTCAGCGACGTGGTCTCCGAATTCGCCCGAGACCACCCGCTGGTCGATTTAGAGTGCATCACGAGCATGCAGTCGCTTGACCCAGTTCGGCAGGAAATATGAAGTGGACCCCGTGAGCTGGACAGCCCACAGCGATTTTTAAGTGGCAAGCTGCCTGGTT
>NZ_APNK01000044.1 GCF_000732535.1 Salinisphaera hydrothermalis C41B8 | reverse complement strand
AATCCAAGCTTAAGCCATGCGGTCACCGCCGCCTTTCACGCTTATCTGCGAAGAACCTTTTTTCATCGGCGGCATGGTGCGCAAACAGGCGGCTATTGCCGCTTTCCGGAAACCGCTTGGCGCGGACTCGTACGACACCTCAACACGCCCTAGACTAGCCCAATGCAAGATACAGATACCCTCGAACAGATCCTTGCCCAGCTCACCCGCCTGGCCGACACCGAAGAAGCCCGGCTGGCGGACGAGCGGCGTGCCGTCGACGGCGACATCGATTGGTCGGCTCTTGCATTCCGCTGGCGCGACGACGGCCGGCTGCAAGCCATTCCCTCGCCCAGCACCATGCCGATCGATCGCCTGCAGGGCATCGAGCGCCAGAAGGAACGGTTGCTCGCCAACACGCGCCAGTTCGTCGATGGCCGGCCCGCGAACAACGCCCTGCTCTGGGGCTCGCGCGGTACCGGCAAGTCTTCGCTCATCCGCGCATTGCTGTCCGAATTCGCCGACGCCGGCCTGCGCATCGTGGAAGTGCCGGCGCATCGGCTGGTCGACCTGCCCGATCTGGTGGCCCGGCTTGCCGGGCGCGACGAGCGCTTCATCGTGTTTTCGGACGATCTGTCGTTCGAAGCCGGGGACGGCAGCTACAAGGCATTGAAGGCCGTGCTGGACGGTTCGCTCGCGGCGGCGCCGGAGAACGTCCTGATTTATGCGACCTCGAACCGGCGCCATCTGCTGCCGGAATACCAGTCGGAAAATCAGGCCTCGAAAACCGTCGATGCCGCCACCGGCGAGATCCATCACGGCGAAGCGGTCGAGGAAAAAATCTCCCTATCCGAGCGGTTCGGGCTGTGGCTGTCATTCTATCCGTTCGACCAGGCGCACTATCTGGAGATTGCGGCGGCCCACTTGAGCGCCTATGACATCAAGGCCGAAGTTGGCATCGATCAGTCCTGGGAGCGTGCCGCGCTGCAATGGGCGCTGGCCCGTGGCAATCGCAGCGGCCGGACGGCCGAACAATTTGCACGCGACTGGGCGGGTCAGCACGCGGCTGGCTAATCCACGCGGCCGGGTTGCATCAGACGCCGCTATCCAGCGTCGTCGAACTTCAGCTTCGTCCCGCACATACGACAAACATAGTCGGTGCCCGCCTGGGCCCGCTTGTGTCGAATGCTGGTCAGCCAGGCCGGTTCGTCGCAGCCGCAGGCATAGCGATAGCGTTTGAGCTGGCGCGTCGGCTCGGCTGGTAGCGCATGGCACGGCGAGGCATCGACGCCAAAGGCCTGCATCAACGCCTTCCACTCGGCGCCATGTGGCTTGGCGCGACGGCCGTACAGCCGATAGATCGCCACGTGCGCGACTTCATGCGGCACGGTTTCGTCCAGCATTTCCCTCGGATGCGAGGCCAGCAGCGTGGCGTTGAGCCGGATATGGCAGCGCCGGGTGCGCCGGGCGAACACCGCCTGGCCGGCCGAGCGCCCCCGCAGATCGAAACGCACTTCGGGCACCGGCAACCGGCGCGCGCTGGCGCCAGTGATCTCCCGCGCCCGCTCGATCCAGTATGCCGTCAGCTCGCGTGCGCGGACCTGCAGGGCGTCGGCATCGTCGAGTACAAGATTGTGCTGAACCGGACGCGCCATCAAACACCGCCGGACGAAACCTGGCCGGTCAGGATACCTGTTTGCACGCCGCCTCGCCGGCCGGCGCCTGCGTGAACGCCTGCACCTGCGCCAGCGCCAGGCGCTGACGACGGATCCAGCCGGCATCGTCCAGCTTGTCGCGCATATTGAACGGAAACGTCTGACTCATCTCGGCCAGTCGGCGGTCGGCTGCTGCCGCGGCCTCAAGCAGACGATCGTGCTCGGCGCGCAGCGCCACGACGTCGTCCGGCAATCCGGGGCCACGCGCCAGCGCACGAGTTTCCGACCACGCAGCTACCAGCGCCGAGCGATCGCCGCCCCGATAGGCACGCAGGATCTTGGGCCAGAGGCTGGCGCGCTCGTCCTGCCCAGCGGCGGGGTCGACCGCCGGGTGAGCTACGGCCACCAGCCCGCGAAAGATCGTGCGTACGTCGTCGGCTTCGGCGCGGGACAGGCTCGGCCATTCGCTGCGCGCGATGACCTGACGATAGCGCGGCGCCGCCGCGGATTCCGCCAGATCGACAGCCAGATCGCCGAAGGCACGCCAGTACCGCGCGGCCCACTCGGGGCCATCGTGATACCGCCAGTCATATTCGATCGACAAGGCATGCGCCAGCCGCCGACGCAGTTCGCGGGTGGCGTCGCGCAGTTCATCGTATGCCGGATGGGCGCTGCGATTGGAGGCAACTCGACGGTTCGACATGATTCCAACTCCTGTGTCGCGAATCTTGCGGTTTCGACTCGAGGCACAGGATGCGACCGGGGGTGGGTCAGAACACGACCCGGAGCTGTAAAAATTTACAGTTCGTAGATCGCCGCCGCGCGGGACAGCCGCTGCGCAGCCGCCTCGCGCAGCGCCGACGGACCGACCACTTCCACTTCGGGCCCGTAGGCCAGCACGTCGCGCAGCAGTTCTTCGGCCGCGGCATACGGCACGCGCAACTCGTAGCGGCCATCGTCGCGCCACGCCCCGACCTGATCGGGATGCCATTGCTCGTCGGCCACCCAGCGCGCCGCCGCGGCGCTGAACAGCAGAATGGCCGTATGAACCGCATGGCCAGAGAAGATGCCGTAGCCGCCGCCGAGCTGTTGATCGAGCGCGTCGCCGCTCATGTCATCGGCGGCCGTATCGGTGATCTCCGCCGACTGGATACGGTCGATGGAGAAGCTACGCAGACCATCCGAGGCATGGCACCAGGCGTCCAGGTACCAGTTATCGCGGTAATAGACCAAGCGCTGCGGCGACACGGTCCGCTCGCTGACCGTATCCCGGGCCCGGCCGTGGTAACGCATGAACAGCCGTCGTCGCATGGCCGTGGCCGCGGCCACGTCGGCAAAGGCCGGCCCGGGCCGCCGCGCGGTCGCGCGCAGCACGCGCGTGCGGGCCGAGAGCTCGCCGGTGCCCATGGCGCGCGATTCGAGAATCCGCTCAAGCCGCCGTCGAACCGGCGCCAGATCGGCGGACAACAGACCCGGCTCCAGCGTTTCCAACAGCTGGTCCATGGCCAGCAGCGAGACCAGTTCGGACGCATCGAACCATAATCCCGGCAACTCGAAGCGTGCATCCGCCTCGCCAGCGTAGTAGTACCCGTTGTACTCGCGGTCGTACTCGATCGGCGCATCAAGATACAGACGCATGTCCCGGATGATGCGCTTGACCGTGGCCGGCGAGCATTCCAGGCGCGCTTCCAGTGTGGCCTTGGGAATCGGATAACGCGCGCCGGACAGTTGCTTGTGCAGCGCGTAGATACGATCGAAGACATTCATGACCGGAGTCTCTCACGCCGTTGCCGTACTGCGGTATGCCGATTTTCAGGGAACTTGCCGGGATATCGCGGTCAGAGCATTCATCCCCTGTGATCTATCGATTCACACCGCTTGCAGCGTCGCCCTGCAGTGCACAGACTGCACGAACGGAATCCGACCAATGTCGCAGACATCGACTGCGCGCCCATGATCGAAATCGACACCCATGTCACCGCCGACCGTTCGCCGCACGACGTTTTCCGCTATATCGCGGATTTCTCGACGTGCGAACAGTGGGATCCGACCGTTTATCGGGCCGAGAAGCTCACGCCCGGCTCGCCGGCGACCGGTACCGAGTTCCGCGTCATCGTCAGTTTCGGCGCGCGGCGCAAGACGCTGCGCTATCGCATCGACACCCTTCAACCGGGCCGGCGCATCGACCTGGTCGGCCGCGGTGCCGGCATCAAGACGTTCGAGACGCTGACCGTCAGCGCCGAAGACGGCGGTGCCCGCTCACGTATCGACTATCAGGGCCATTTCTCGCTGCGCGGCCCGCTGGCGCGCGCGCGCTCGGTAATCGCGCCGATCATGCGTCGGATGGTGCCGCGGGCCGCGCGCGGTCTGGCCGATGCGCTCGAGATCCGTACCGAAACGCCGCGCCAGGGCTGGCTGAGTTATGCCGCCGATCGCAGCATCCTGCCCGGCGAGGCGTTGTATACCGACCGCGGCTACTTCGCCATGCGCGATCGCTCGCACAGTGAGTTCATGGATGGCAAGCGCGTGGTGATCACCGGCGCAACAGGCGGCATCGGGCGAGCTATAGCCGCCGAATATGCCCGGCTCGGCGCCCACGTCACGTTGGTCGGCCGGGATACCGATCGTCTGGCGGCCGCGGCCAGCCACGTGCGCGGCTTTGCCGGCGCCGCGCCCGATGCCGTGGACGTCGTCGAAGCGGATCTGTCGAGCATTGCTGCCATGCGCCGTGCAGCCGCAACCATTGCGCAGGACGCGCCGAAGATCGACGTACTGGTCAACAATGCCGGTGCCCTGTTCGATGAATACGGTGTCACCGAAGACGGCATCGAACGCACGGTGGCGATCAATCTCGTGGCCCCGTTCGTGCTCACCGAATCGCTGCTCGAACCGCTGCACGCGGCTGGCGGGCGCGTGGTCAATATGGCCAGCGGCGGCATGTATGCCGTGGGCCTGGATATCGATGCCCTCGCGCCGCTGCCCAGCAACTACGGCGGGCTCAAAGCCTATGCCCGCGCCAAGCGCGCGCTCGTGGCGCTGACCGCGCACTGGGCGCGTCGCTACGGCGATGAAGGCATCGTATTCAACGCCATGCACCCGGGCTGGGTGGATACACCCGGCGTGGAAAAATCGCTGCCGCGTTTCCATTTATTGATGCGGCCCGTGCTGCGCGATGCGCGCATGGGCGCGGACACCGCCGTATGGCTGGGTGCGGCGCGTGCCGCCGGCGGCCTCAACGGTGCCTTCGTGTTCGATCGCAAACCGCGCCCCACCGCGCTGGTGCCGGGTACGCGCGTCAAACCCAGTCAGGCTCAGAGCCTTTATGGCTGGCTCCGCAACACCACCGGGCTGACCCTCCATGGCCTCGGATAGCGACGACTCCAAAAAACGCCGCCGCCGCATTATCGGCGCCGGCATCCGCACCATCTCACGCGGCGCGATGCGCAGCATGCCGGGCTACGACCGGGCCAAGAGCCTGCAAAAGACCGGCCAGGACTGGTACGAAACGCTGGGCAGCCTGAAGGGCGCGGCGATGAAGCTCGGCCAGATCGCGTCGTTGTATCAGGATTTGTTGCCCGCGCAGCTCACCGAACAGCTCTCACGCCTGCAGCGCAACGCCGAACCGTGGGACTTCGCCGATCTCGAGCCGGTCCTGGCCGCGAGCTGGACCGACGAGCAGCGCGATATGATCGCGCATATCGACGAAACGGCGATGGCCGCTGCCTCGATCGGCCAGGTGCATCCGGCCCGGCTGGTCGACGGGCGTGAGGTGGTGGTCAAGATCCGCTACCCCGGCGTCGCCGATTCCATCGACGCCGACATCGCCAACCTGGGCCGGCTGCTCAAGTGGTCGCGCTTTTTGCCGATCGGCGGACGCGAACTCGACGGCGTGCTGGGCGAACTGCGCGAACGCTTCGTCGAGGAGACCGACTATCGGCGCGAGCTGGCAAACCTGCAACGGCTGCGCACGCTCGGGCTGCGCGATTTCGAGCTGCCCGAGCCGGTCAGCGCCTTGTGCACCGAGGCCACGCTGGTCACGACGCGCCTGGACTCCGCGCCGTTGGAGACAGGCGATCCGCAACTGGGCTCAGCCGTGGTCGAGGCGATCAATCGTCAGGTGTTCGAAGCCGGCGCGCTGCACGCCGATCCGCATCCCGGCAATTTCGGCATCACCGAGCGCGGCACGATGGCGCTGTACGATTTCGGCTGCATCAAGTATTTGAATGTCGAGACACGTCTGGCCATGCGCGACATCCTGGCCGCCGCCATGACCGAGGACTGGGCCGGCGTGCACGCCGGCATGGAACGGCTCGGCGCAGTGCCCGAAGGCAGTTGGGAGAAACACGCCGACGTCTATCGCGGCATCTACGAGCGCCATGCTGAATCGGCCCTGGCCCCGCTGCGCGATCGGCGGCCGTATGTATTCGAGCGCGATGAACTGATCGATTCGATCCGCGCCGAGCTGGGCCGGTCGATGGGCTATTGGCGTTATTTTCGGGCCGCGCCGGACATGGTGTTCGTGATGCGCACCCTGTCCGGACTGTACTGGATCCTGCGCAGCATTCATGCCGAAGTGGATCTCTACGGCGAACTCGAACGCATCATCGCTGGCGAATACGGCCCACCCGAAGGCCCGGCCCAGGGTTGACGATCCGACGAACGGTCGGCTAATCGGCCGTTAAGCATCCCGCTCTATTCTATACTCAACAATCACAAAAATCGGCCGAACAACGTCGTGATAGCGGCGCCAACTGGCCGAAAATAAAAGAGATTTAGGGTATGGAGAAAGGCGATCGCCTCGGCGTGGCCGCGTTTTTCATCGGCTGTCTTTTCTTTGCGTTCCTGGGGGGCGCGTACATCGTTCTGGCCGAAGTGTTCCCCTACAAGTTTCTCGATAACGCGTATCGCGCCGGCTGGGCGCTGGTGCAGCAGAAACACACCATCGACGACCCGTTCACCCAGACCGATCAGTGGCGCAAGGCCCGTAGCGCCGCGCGCGGTGTCGATATCTACGACGCCAAGCGCGCCTACAACGGCTATACCCTGTATACCTCCGGCGGCCGGACCACCGCGTATCTCATCGATATGAAGGGCCACGTCGTGCACCAGTGGCACGCCGACTATTCCAAGCTCTGGAACACCACCCCGGACGGCCGCGAAGCCCAGCCGGACAAGCTGATGTATTTCCGCAAGGCGGTGATGTACCCCAACGGCGACCTGCTGGCGATCTTCATCGCGGCCGGCGATACGCCCTGGGGCTACGGACTGGTCAAGCTGGATGCCCAATCCAACGTGATCTGGAAGTATCACGGCGCGACGCACCACGATCTTTACCTGAGCGACGACAACCGCGTGTTCGTCCTCACGCATGCTTTTCGCAACGAGCCGGTCAAAGGCTTTGCTCATCTGAGCACGCCGTGGCTGGATGATTATCTGGTCGAACTGGATGGCCAGACCGGCAAGGTGCTCCGGAAGATTTCGATCTTCGATGCGCTGTGGGATTCGCGCTACAAGGCGCTGCTCGGCGCCGACCCCAGCTTTGCCATGGAAGACCCGCTGCATACCAACAGCGTGCAGTATCTCGGCAACAAGCTAGGCCAGGCGTTCGCCCCGGCCCAGGGCAATGGCGACCAAGTGCTGCTTTCGATTCGTCATCCGGGCATCGCCGCCCTGCTCGATCTGAAATCCGGAAAAGTAACCTGGGCGCTCAAAGGTTCCTGGCTCGGACAGCATTCGATGCGCGTGCTACCGAACGGGCATTTCACCATCTTCGACAACTATGGCAACTTCGAGAAGCACAACATGAGCCGGATTCTCGAAGTCGATCCGACCAACGACGCCATCGTCTGGCAATACGAAGGCAACGCCCAACACCCGTTTTCCAATCTGCTGCGTGGCGCCGTGACCACGCTGCCCAACGGCGACCGACTGGTGACCGAATCCGACGGCGGTCGTCTGTTCGAAGTCGCGCCCGACGGCGATATCGTCTGGGAATTCTTCAACCCGATCCGCGGCGGCGACCAGAACCAGTACATACCGGTCGTCTCGTCCGGGCAGCGCATCAAGCCCGATGCCCTCGCCCCGGCCTTTCGTCGCTCATTGAATACGTCGCAGGAGTGATGTCATGTCCTATCGTTCATCCAATACGCCCCGCTTCGGCACCCCGCTCAAGCTGGGTATTACGCTGCTGATTCTGCTGATGCCGTTCGCCGCGGCCCAGGCGTACGTCGGCCCGGGTGCCGGGCTCAGCCTGCTCAGTGCCCTATGGGGGCTGCTGTGCGCCATCGGCGCGGCGTTTCTATTCGTCATCCTCTGGCCCATCCGTCGCATGCGGCGCAAGCGCCGTGAGTCCCAGCAGGCGCGCGAACAGCATGCAACGGCCGCCAGCGCCGACAAGCCGGCTTCCGAGCAATCGCGCGACAGCCACCGAGGCTGAGCCGGCGAATTGATGCGGCCGCGCCTCGACGGCGCGGCCGGCCCTGATCCAAGGAACCTATGATGGGTTTGTTCAATATTCTTTCGCCGGTATTCGACGTGGTCGACGGCGCCGCCGCGTCGGTATTGCCGGCAACGCTCCGGCTGGCGTTGTGGGCAGCGATCCTGGCGATCGGCACCATGCTGCTCTACAAGGTGCTGTCGCCGCAGGCGCGCATCGGCGTGGCCAAGCGCGAGGCCCGCGAAGCACGGCGCAAGCTCAACAGCTTCGACGGCGAGTTCGCCGACGCCGGCCCGTTGATCCGCGACCAGTTCGCCACCGCCTTCAAGCATATCGGTCTGGTCGTGCCCGGCACGATCATTGCGATCCTGCCGTTGCTGTGTTTTTTGGTCTGGGCCGACAACCATTTCGATTACAACCTGCCGACGAACGGCACGACACCCACGGTCGCCACCGTCCCGGCCTCGGCCAGCGGCGCCAACGCGCACTGGGACGGCAGCCATAATCCGCCGGCCGTATCGGTCACGACTGTGGGCCATGCCACGCAGGCGTACCCGATGACCGCCCCCGTGCCCATCATTACCAAATACAGCGCCTGGAACTGGCTGGTCGGCAATCCGCTCGGCTATCTGCCGGACGACAGCCCGATCGACGCCGTCCGCATCGATCTGCCCGAGCGCGAATTCATCCATGTCGGACCTGCGTGGATGCGCGGCTGGCTGGCCGTGTTCATTCCGGTGATGTTCATTGTCTCCCTGTTGATGTTCAAGTGGGCCCGGATCGAGTAGACAGCGCATGAGCGACGAGACTTCCAACTCCACCACGCGCACGCCGCGTTCGGCGCCCAGCGATGCCGCCGTTGCCAGCTTCGCCGTGCCCACGTGGATGCATCGCGTCGCGGGCTGGCAGGAACGCCACCCGCGCGGCGCGATTCGGCTGGGCAACTTCGATACCAGGATGGCCGCCGAGGCGATCGAGAATGTCGCTATCGAGGCGCCGATCTATATCGCCGGGCTGGCGCGTTCGGGCACGACCATGCTGCTCGAACTGCTGGCCGCACACCCGGACGTGGCCACCCACAAATACCGCGACTTCCCGCCCGTATTCACGCCGTGGCTATGGGATCGCTGGCTGGCGCGGGTTCCGGAAAAAGACGAATCGGCCACGGAGCGGGCGCACGGCGACGGCATCGCGGTCACGTCACACAGCCCGGAAGCGTTCGAGGAAGTGCTGTGGATGGCGTTTTTCGAACACAGCCATGATCCAGCCTATTCCAACGTGCTCACGCGCGAGACCTCGAACCCTGCGTTCGAAAAATTTTACCGCGAACATATCCGCAAGATTCTCGCGATCCGCGACGGCAAGCGCTATGTGGCCAAGGGCAACTACAACCTGATGCGCCTGGCGTATCTCCAGTCCATGTTCGCCGACGCCCGCTTCGTGCTGCCGGTCCGCGATCCGGTCTGGCATATCGCCTCACTCATGAAACAGCAGACGCTGTTCGAGGCCGGCGAGAAAGCGCACCCGCGCGCGATCGATCATCTGCGCCGGGTCGGGCATTTCGAATTCGGCCTGGATCGCCGCCCGATCAACACCGGCGATCCCGAGGCGATCGAGCGCATCGAGGCATTATGGCGCGAAGGCGCCGAAGTCGAAGGCTGGGCCCGCTACTGGGCCATGGTCTACGGCGCGCTGGCCGATCAGCTCGGCGCCGATTCGCAGCTCGCCGGCGCGACCCAGGTCGTGCGCTACGAGCCGTTGTGTACGGATTCCAAGACCGTACTGGCCGATTTCTATCGCCACTGCGATCTGGACGTCGACGACGCCACGCTCGTATCCGCCAGCGAACGGCTGCATCTGCCCGATTATTACAAGCCGGCGTTCGCGGCCGACGAGATCGCCACGATCCGTCGCTTCACCGGGCCAGTGGCCGAACGTTTCGGCTACGACCGCGAACGCCTTGGCGAACGCAACCCGGTCCGCGGCGCGCCGAATTTCTGAGCGCATGATGCCGGCCCGACCGTAGCAAAGGCCGGGCCGGCATTCGATCAGCCCGTGACCGCTGCGACTCCGGCCTTGGCGGTCGCCGCATCCTGATCCGGCTTGACGCCGGACACGCCAACCGCGCCGGCGACCTGGCCGTCGACCACGACGGGCACGCCGCCGGTCATCGTGGCCTTGAGCTCGGGCACCGACAGGAACGCACTACGCCCGCCGTTGATCATGTCCTCGAAGACCTGGCTTTCCTTGCGGCCGAGGGCGGCGGTCCGTGCTTTCTCGGTCGCGACATAGCTGCCCATGGGGGCGCAGTCGTCGAGTCGACGCAGACCCAGCGGATGCCCGCCCTCGTCGACCACCGCGATCGCGACTTTCCAGCCGTTGGATTCGGCCTCGGCCTGGGCCGCATCGAGGATCCGGTTGACGTCGTCCAGCGTGAGCGTGGGTTTATGCTGCATGATCGAGTTCGCCTCGCGTTGTGTTCGTGAATATCGACCGGGCGGCGGCTCAGCCCCCCATCAGCGGATCGCCGATGCCCAGTACATAAAAGCCGATCAGCCCGATGATACCGGTCAAAAGACAATAATAGAGTGTCGGCAGAATCGTCTTGCGGATGATCGTACCCTCGCGGCCCAGCAGGCCGACCGTTGCCGAAGCCGCCACCACGTTGTGAATGGCGACCATGTTGCCGGCAGCGGCGCCTACGGCTTGCAGTGACACCATGAATGCAGTCGACACCCCCAGCGTCTCGGCGATATGGAACTGGAAGTCCGACAGCATCAGGTTCGAGACCGTGTTCGAGCCGGCGATGAAGGCCCCGAGCGCACCCACTGCGGGCGCGAACAATGGATAGATATCGCCCACTCCGCTGGCCACGAACTGCGCCATGGCCACGGGCATCGATACCAGATCGGCCCCGTTGACGCCGGAATTGATCAACACACGCACCATCGGCACGGTGAAGATCAGCACGAAGCCCGCGCCCAGAATGGTCTGGGTCGAATCCGTGACCGAGGCCCGGATCGCACCCGCTCGCATGCGATGGATGAAGAACGTGACGATCACCGCCATCACGATCACCCCGCCCGGCAGATACAACGGTTCGATCGAACCGGAAACGCCCTGCTGACCGAGAATATTGCTCCAGCTGATCGCAACCGACTTCAGTGCCTCCTTAACCGGCGGCACGATGCGCGAAATCACGAGCAGCACCGCCAGCAACCCGTAGGGCACCCAGCCCATGAAGGTCGACATCGGCGCCCGGTCGGTCACGTGGTCGAACTTAATCTCCATGGACCCGAGCCATTCCGCGGGCCAACGCTCCGGGGGCGCGAAATCCCAGGTATCGCGCGGCAGCAGGAAGCCGCGACGAGCGGCCGGCACGACGATCGACAGCCCAACCAGCGCGCCGATGATCGACGGAAACGACGGCCCCAGAAAGACACCCGCCAGGGCATAGGGAATCGAGAACGCCAACCCCCCGAACAGACAGAACGGCAGCACCGAAAAACCGTGCGTCCATTTCCGATCTTCGCCGAAGAAGCGCGTGAGAATGGTCACCAGTACGAATGGCATGAGCACGCCGCAGATCGCATGTACAACGGCCACTTCGGACGTCACCAGCTGCAGATAATCAGCCCAGTTGGCACCACGCGCGGCCAGTTCGGAGGCAACCTGGCTCTGATTCAGGCCGCCAGTCACGCCGACGATGATGGGCGTACCGACCGCACCGAACGAAACCGGCGTGGATTGCACCATCATGCCGATCACCACCGCCGGCAGTGCCGGAAAACCGAGTGCGACCAGCAGCGGAGACGCCACCGCAGCCGTGGTACCGAAACCCGAGGCGCCCTCGATGAAGCAGCCGAACAGCCACGCGGCGATCACAAGTTGGACACGCCGGTCGTTGCTCACGCCGGAAAACCCGCTCCGGATCGCCGCAATGCCGCCCGAGTGCTTGAGCGTGTTGAGCAACAGGATCGCGCCGAAGATGATCCAAAGAATGGATATCGTCAGCATCAGGCCTTGCAGCGAAGACGCCACGATCCGAACTACCGGTACTTGCCAGGCGAAAAACGCTACCGCGATGGTGAACACATAGACGATCGGCATGGCCGTCCGCGCCGCCAGTCGAAAGCCGACCAGCAGCACCGCGGCCAGAATCAGCGGCGAGAACGCCAGCAGGGACATCCAGCTCGATGTCATCTCCTCTCCCTGTATTGTTATTTCGAGCCGCTCGCCGCAGCGACAGCTCGGATTCGTCGACCGTGTCGACGTGCAGCACGGCACGTCGTACAGGCACCATTCAGTGGACTCGCCGTGTCCCCGCTACGGCGTTGATTGGCCAGAAAAGCACGCGTTTCCGTGCAACACAACCGGGTCGGACGCGCCGGGCGCGTCACCCATCTCGCGTTGCACACCACAGCCACCCCGTGGCGCTATCGACCGACCATTGCACCCCGAAACGCGCCTGCGAGATGTCGACGAATTGATGAGTTCACGCTCATCGTCGGCGCCGCGTGTTACAGCAAATTGCGCACAACCGTATACGCGAAGACAGTTCCGACCCCGCACGGGCGGCGCTCGGTTTCAAGCGTCCCGCCTGCTGGCGCTCGCCGAAGCATGGAGATCGGGCGCGGTTGCGCGCTGTTTTCCCCCTAGGGTTTGTTGAGGTTTCGTACGCACTGCCGCGTTGGCGTGCCGCACACCCTGTCCGGCAAGGACGAATTATCGACCTGGATGCGCAAGGCTGACGGGCGCATTTGGCTGATTCTTCATGGGCCGCCCGAGCGGAAAGAAAAAGCGCTGTATTGCCGCAATACAGCGCTTGGCACGGCATCGTACGACGACAGCAACAGGTCTCAGGTCATGCGCGAGAGGGTCTCGTCGCGGCGAATGATGCGGTGATAGAGCGCGCCGCAGATATGCAGACCCACGAGCACCAGAATCACCCACGCGAAGAATTCATGGAGCTCGGCCAGCGTCGGTGCGATTCCAGTCGCTTGGCCGAGCGGGCTGGGAATCGGAATCACGCCGAACCAGAAGAAGGTACCGTGGTGCGCGCTGGCCAACAGGAAACCGATCAGCGGCTGGGAAATGAGTGACAGATACAGCAGCCACTGGTTCAGATGGGCGAAAGCGGCTTGCCACGCGGGCATGTCCGATGGCTTGGGTGGCGTATCGGCGAGGAAACGCACGCACAGCCAGGCCAGCATCAGCCAGAAAATCGTGAAACCGAGCGAGGCGTGCCAGAAGAAGAAATCGTTGTGGAATCCGGACTTGACCATACCCAGTAGGAAGCCGAGCGGCCAAACGACAAAAACCAGTACGGCGACCAGCCAGTGAAAGGTCTTGATTGCCGGATGATAGTGCTGCGAACTCGGAACTGTGTTCATTAAACCCCCGCTTGCCAGAGTGCCGGCCGGCGGCCGACACGCGCTTGGTTGGATACTGCCAAGATTATGAACAAGCAGCGAGTCACGGGAATGAAACGCGGCGTTACGTTCTGGCAACGAACCGGCCAGCGCTCACGTGGATGCAACCAAGTGGCGCCGGGCCGCGAGCACTACGGCATCGGTCAACGCCCCGAGTACCCCGTGCAGCCGACGCACGTAATGCCATGTCAGAGGAATATCGTACGGCGTATTTTGGACCAGTTCACGCAAACGACCGTCGGCAAGCGCATCACGCACCAGCACTTCGGGATTCAATGCCCAGCCAACGCCCGCCAGCGTGGCTTCGACGAACGCCTGTGTCGAAGGAAGTCGGTGACCGATCCCCGGCTCCACCGCGGCGACATAGCGCTCGGCCCAGCGCGCCTGAAGCCGATCGAACGTGTTGAATGACAGCGCGGGCGCGGCGCGCAGTTCATCGGCCGTCACGCCAGCAGTAAAATGGCGTGCGACGAATCCCGGTGTCGCCGTGGCACGGTAGCGCAGGCTGCCCAGCGGTTGTCGATCGCAACCCGCGACCGCCCCGGTCTCGCCCGCTACGGCCGCCATGACTTCGCCCCGGCGCAACCAGTCGGCGCTGTGGTCTTCGTTGTCGATCACCACGTCGACCCGCATCGCGCGCAGTCCGGCCAGCGCATCGACGAACCAGGTTGCCAGGCTGTCCGCGTTGACCGCGATACGCACCACCGGCAGTGCTTCGTCGGTGTCGAGCACGCCCAAACCGCCGAGTACGTCCCGTTCGGCCAGCGCCACGGCTTCGGCATGACGCGCGAGGCGCTCGCCGTGCGGCGTGGCGATACAGGGCGTGCCTCGCGCAACGAGCACGAGCCCCAGCTGATCCTCAAGCCGCGCGATGCGCTGTGACACGGCAGAGGGGGTGACATGCAACGCCCGCGCCGCGCGTTCGAACGAGCCGTGTTGCAGAACCGCGACAAACGCCGCGAGCTGTGCCGAATCCAGTCGCATTAATTTTTCTTAATCTGGGCTAGCAATTTTAGCTTTGCTGCTGGCGCGCGATAACGCAAGCTGCGCCCCGGTTCATTATTCGGTTCCCGCCATGCCCTTCGGTGCCGGTTTTGCTCTTGGCCTTGGCCTGATTGTCGCCATAGGCGCTCAAAATGCATTCGTGCTGCGTCAGGGCCTCGCCAACCGACATGTGTTCGCGGTATGCCTGTGTTGCGCGCTGTCCGACGTCGTGTTGATTACCGCCGGCGTGACCGGGATCGGCGCCCTGACCCGCGTGCATCCGCACTGGATCAGCGCGCTTCGCTACGCCGGCTCGGCGTTTCTCGCCGCCTATGCGATCGCCAGCCTGGGTCGTGCGATACGCGGCAGTCAGGGATTGCAACCCGACCAGGGAAACGGCGCCACGCTGGCCCGCACGCTGTCGGTCACGCTCGCCCTCACCTGGCTCAATCCGCACGTCTATCTCGATACGCTGGTGTTGCTCGGCACCGTGGCCGCCACCTACGGCGAACAACGATTACTGTTTGGTGCCGGCGCGATCTGTGCCTCGTTCGTCTTTTTTTTCAGTCTGGGGTATGGCGCGCGCTACTTGCGCGGCCTGTTCGCACGACCAGCCACCTGGCGGCTCGTCGACAGCGGCATCGGCGTGTTGATGGCGACGCTCGCCGTTCGTCTGTTGCTTGAGACATAGCGGCTCGCCTGCCCTGGCCTCGTGCTCGCCATTGGACGATCGTGCCGAGCCAGCGCGCCTCGCGAGGCTTGGCGGCTATCGACGTACCGAATCAAGGCCCCGGTGGCGCTGCGATTTTGCTGCCCCCGCACAGCCCCGGATCGTCCTGCCCCTGTGCAGCGTGCCTCGGGCGGCTATACTGCCCCGATTTGATTTCGGCCACGGGGGACCCGAACGATGTCGACCCGCTCGGTAGACAGCCCCTACATGCAGTTTTCCCGCGAGCAATGGGCCGCGTTGCGAGAAGCGACGCCCATGACGCTCACGCCGGACGAGATTCGCACCCTCAAGGGCATCAACGAAGCGTTGTCGCTGGAAGAAGTCCGGGAGATCTACCTCCCGCTGGCACGCTTGCTGAATCTGTATGTGGATGCCAATCAGCATCGCAGCGCCACGCTCGATCGTTTCCTCGGCAACCGCGATCGTCGCCCGCCGTTCGTGATCGGCATCGCCGGCAGCGTGGCCGTCGGCAAGTCGACCACGGCGCGTGTATTGCAGGCCCTGCTCAACCGCTGGCCGCAGCAGCGCAACGTGGCGCTGGTGACCACCGACGGTTTTCTGTACCCGAACGCCACGCTCGAAGCGCGCGATCTGATGAGCCGGAAAGGCTTTCCGGTCTCGTTCGATATCAATCGCTTGATCGAATTCGTCTCCGAGCTGAAGGCCGGCCGACCGCAACTCGAGGTGCCGCTGTATTCGCACTTGGTCTACGACGTGCTTCAGGATCGCTCACAGATCGTCGACCAGCCCGACATTCTCGTGCTCGAAGGGCTGAACGTACTGCAAAGCGGCATGGACTACCCGCAGAACACGCATCATGTGTTTGTGTCCGACTTCATCGATTTTTCGATTTATGTCGATGCGCCGATCGAGCAACTCAACCAGTGGTTCATCCGCCGCTTCATGACGCTGCGCGACAGTGTGTTCTCCGACCCGAACTCGTACTTTCACAAATACGCCGATCTTTCCGATGACGAAGCGGTGGCCACCGCCGACCGTATTTGGCGCGAGATCAACGAGGTCAACCTGCGCCAGAACATTCTGCCGACCCGAGAGCGCGCCAGCCTGATCCTGTCCAAGGGCCCCGAGCACGCCGTCGACAGCATCAGCCTGCGCAAGTAGTCGCCAGCCGCGCATCGCGCGCTACCATGGCGATCATCGAATTTCGCGCGGCGCGCCGACGCGTGCCGGCCCACCCGAATGCTGCCCATGAGCGAAGATATCGAACGCGACGTCATGGCCTACGACGTACTGATCGTCGGCGCCGGCCCCGCCGGGCTGGCCGCGGCCATGCGCATCAAGCAGAACGCCCCCGAGACCGAGGTCTGCGTGCTGGAGAAAGCCGCCGAGGTGGGCGGCCACAGCCTGGCGGGCGCCGTCATCGAAACCGGCCCACTGGATGAACTCGTACCCGACTGGCGCGATGATCCGCCCGCGATCTGCGTCGATGCCGCCGAGGACGAGTTCTGGTTGCTGCACGAGCATGGCGGCAGCCGCCTGCCGACCCCGCCCCAGCAGAACAACCACGGCAATGTGATCGTATCGCTGGCGAACATGATGGCCTGGCTGGCGCCGAAGGCCGAAGCGCTCGGCGTGGAAATCTATCCTGGCTTTGCCGCCGCCGAAGCGTTGTTCGACGATGAAGGCGCGGTCAAGGGCGTACGCACGCCCGACATGGGGCTTGATCGGGCCGGCCAGCCCAAGGACAGCTATACCCCCGGCATCGAGATCCATGCGCCGATCACGCTGTTCGCCGAAGGCTGTCGCGGCCATTGCACCAAACAACTCATCGAGCGCTTCGAGCTGGACGCCCATGCCGACCCGCAGACCTACGGCATCGGGCTCAAGGAGCTGTGGAAAGTCCCCGAAGGGCAATGCCAGCCGGGCCTGATCCAGCACACCATCGGCTGGCCGCTAGACGACGACACCTACGGCGGCGGTTTTCTCTATCACCTCGACAATAACCAGATCGCCATCGGCTTCGTGGTCGGGCTCGATTACGCCGACCCGCGGCTGCGCCCGTTCGAGGTGTTTCAGCAGTTCAAGCACCATCCCCGTATCAAGCCAATGCTCGAAGGCGGCGAGATCGTCTCGGCCGGCGCACGCGCGCTGGTCGAGGGCGGCTGGCAATCGCTACCCCGCGTGGAGATGCCGGGCGCCCTCTTGATTGGCGATGCTGCCGGCACGCTCAACGTGCCCAAGATCAAGGGCATCCATACCGCCATGCAGGCCGGTATCATCGCCGCCGATCATGTGGCCGCCCATCAGGCCGCCGACGGCTTCGACGCTGCTCTGCGCGCCTCGAACGTCGGTGCCGAATTGAAAAAGGTCCGCAACATTCGCCCGGGCTTCAATAAGGGCAAGTGGCTCGGACTCGCCAACGCGGTCTGGGAAACCGCCACGCGCGGTGCCTCGCCCTGGACGCTGCACAACCACGCCGACTGGCGCGCGACCCGGCGCCTCGACGAACTGAACGGCCCGCCCCCTGAACAGGCCGAGGACTACGTCAAACGCGATCTGCCGCCACGCGATCGGCTGGCGTCAGTTTATTACGCCCAAACCGAGCACGACGAGGATCAACCGGTACATCTGCAGGTGCTGGATACGAACATCTGCATCGAGCGCTGTACCCATGAATACGGCAATCCCTGCACCCGCTTCTGCCCCGCCAGCGTTTATGAAATAGTCGAGAACGCCAACGGCGAGGCCGAACTCAAGATCAACGCGGCCAATTGCGTGCACTGCAAGACCTGCGACATCAAGGACCCATACCAGATCATTAACTGGGTTGCGCCGGAAGGCGGATCGGGGCCGAACTACTACAACCTGTAGACGGTTCGAAATCCGCACGGCCGGCCGATCACCCGGATTGCAAACGCCTCGAACGATCAAGGCCGACGCCGGGTCAACGTCCCGCTCAGAACCCATGTCCGCACGCGATTCATGCCTCAATATCGCGTCGTTCCTGCCGTAATAATCCCGCATGGATTGCCCCTTTTCCTGGGGCATCATTGGCCTATCGGGCAGGCGCGACGCATGAGATACAACACCCCCGTCACTAACAACGAATATGTGCTGGGCGAACACCAGTATCTGATCTCACAGACCGATCTGGACAGCCATATCGTCTTTGCCAATCCGGCGTTCATCGAAGCCAGCGGCTTCGCCTGGGATGAGCTGGTGGGCGCACCGCACAATCTGATCCGACATCCGGATATGCCGCCGGAAGCGTTCGCCGATTTCTGGGCCACGATTCGCGCCGGTAAAACCTGGACCGGCATCGTGAAAAATCGCCGCAAGAACGGCGATTTCTATTGGGTTCATGCCACCGTCATGCCGATTGTCCAGAACGGGCAGGCGTCGGGTTATGCCTCGGTACGGCGGGGCGTCACGGCCGAGGAAAAAGCAACCGCCACCCGCGTTTATGCGCGGCTGCGCGCGGGTAAAAAAGCACGTGCCCATCTGGTTAACGGCGTCATCCACGAACATGCCCTGGGTAAGCGGCTTGTCCGTCTCGGCAACCCGTCGTTGCGCTGGCGTTTGGGGCTCATGACGGCCCTCGGCGTTGCGGGTATCGTGACAACCGGCATTCTGGGGCGTGTCGAGGCCGGTCATCCTTATGTACTTGCGTCGGCCGCCGGCGTGTTCAGCATCGCACTCATCGGGTGGGGCATAACGTTGAATCGCCGTATCGTCCGGCCCCTGAACTCGGCGCTGACGATGAGTCGCCAGATCGCGGCAGGCAACCTCACCGCCGAAATCGCAGCCCAGCGTAACGACGACATCGGCCGCCTGCTGGCTTCGCTCAACGTCATGCGGTATAGCTTGATCAATGTCGTGGGCGACGTAAAACAAGGCATCGATGTGGTCGCGCCCGCGGCGACCGAGATGGCAGCGGGCAACGACAACCTGGCGCAACGCACGGCAGCCCAGGCCGCGGCACTCGAACAGACATCGAGCAGCATGGAGCAGCTCACAGCCACCGTCGCGCAGGGCGCCGACAGCGCAAGCTCGGCTTCTGAGCTCGCAGAACAGGCCGCGATCACCGCCACGCGCGGCGGCGACCAGATCGGCAAAGTAGTCGACACGATGCGCCAGATCAGCGATTCGTCCGAGCAGATCCATACCATCGTTGACGTGATCGACAACATCGCCTTCCAGACCAACCTGCTGGCTCTAAACGCCGCGGTCGAGGCCGCCCGCGCCGGTGAACACGGCCGCGGCTTTGCCGTCGTCGCCAACGAAATCCGCGCGCTGGCTGAACGCACGAAGCATTCGGCAGGAGAAATTACGACGCTGATTCAGGCCTCGAGCGAACGCGTCGATGCCGGCAGCACCGAGGTCGATCAGACCCGCCAGACCATGAGCGATGTCGTGACCGCGATTCAGCAAGTCAACCAACTCATGCAGCAAATCGCCATGGCCGCCACCGAACAGCGCACGGGCATCGAGCAAGTCGGCGAAGCCATGACCAGCATGGATAAAATGACGCAGCAGAATGCCGCGCTGGTGGAAAAATCATCCGCATCCGCGCAGGCGTTGAGCGCGCAATCGCAAGGACTCGAGCGCAGTATTTCGATCTTTCGCGTCAAAAACGAAAAACTGACGGTGTCGAAAGTTCGGCTTCACAATCCAAGTGGCGCCGACTCCCGGCCGTCGAGCCGAGTGGCCACCCACCGTTCGGCGCGCGCGGGTGTAGGGCGTGTTGAGGTTTCGTGCGAGTCCGCGCCAAGCGCTGTTTTGCGGCAAGACGAGGCGTAGCGAACGTGGCGTAGTGGACCTACGCGAGAGAGCTATAACGCTGGATTGCCGCAAAACAGTGCTTGTCCCGAAGGGTTGGGCCGCAAATCGCGCCCGGCGGCGTTGCGAGTCTGGGTCGTGGCTCGCCACGACGCGGCGACTCGCGCCTTGCCGGTCACGATTTGCGGACGCCAACGCGGCGCGCGCACCAAACCTCAACACGCCCTAGCAGCGACGGCGACCTGACAGCGCAAGGGCCACGGGCACGCATCGCTGCGATCGAGCGAGCGATGCATGCTCCCGAGCCACCCAGCCAAATACGCCTGCTCCTGCAACCTGCGGCGCTCCGGCGACAAACCTGCGCGGAGCCCCGCGCGTACAGCGGGCAAGCCCTGCCTCGACATCACCCAATTGCGGCAAAGCTCCCTAGGTGTCCAGTCCCGCCAATAACTGGTTTGGCGGATAAAAGAATGGCTGGGGGTCCCGCGCCCACTCGGCGCTGATAAACTCGGCCGGGGTTTTCCCTTTCAAGGTTTTGAGTTTTTTGGCGTAATTATAGGCCGCCAGAAACGTCTGTAAGTGGCTCTGCAGTTGTTCGAGATCAGCATAGTGATAGCGTTTGATGGTGGCGGCCTTGAGCGTCTGATTCATGCGCTCGACCTGGCCGTTGGTCCACGGATGATTTGGTCGGGTCAGCCGGTGCTCGATGCCATGCGCCACACAGCGCTGATCGAAGCGTGATCGACGATTCAGCGGCTTGTTCGGATCGCGATAACGCGCCGAGTCGGTGAATTGAATGCCGTTGTCCGTTAACACCGTATGGATGCGATACGGCAATACATCGATCACATGCTCCAGAAAAGCGGCGGCTGTCCGGCGATTGGGCTGGGACTCAAGGCGCGCGACGACGAACTTCGACGTGCGATCGATGGCCCCAAACAGATGATGCCGGCCTTGTTCGGGGCGGACCTCGGCAATGTCAATGTGCACAGAGCCGATGCAGACTGGAACGGCGTAGATGCGGAATGCTGTCTTGCAGGGCGTACAGACAATCGTCCAGCGGCAGTTGGGTGTGTCGACGAAAGATCAGGCAGGCGGCTTCTTCCTCGCGCGACAACGAGGTCGAGCGGGGCTGCTTCGGCCCCATCGGGCGATCCTCGACCTGCGCCCTGTGGCGCCATTTCAGCACGGTTTTCACGTTGATGCCGTATTGCCGTGCGAGCTGCGAGGCCGAAGCTGTCGATCGCTGTATTGCTGCTCGCGTGGCGTACGTGGTCGTGGCGCGTCCGTAAAGTATTTGGCCCATAAGATCGCTTTGAACTCCGGCGTTAAACTTGAACCACTATACAGCGGGACCAAACACCCCTAGCCGGGTACACGCTCAGACCAGCGCAGACCCCGCCCGTCCTATTAGAATAGGCTCTTAGAAGATCGGAGACCGGCTTGTATTATCGGACTTTTAGTCCAAAAGATGCCGTTTATGCTCTTCAAATTCTTTTTTATCGATCTCGCCCCGGGCGAAGCGCTCTTTCAGAATATCAAGGGCTGTCGGCCTACCGGTCGGCGGGGCGTTCGTGGCGTGGTGATGATCCTCCTGCCTGGCCAGCCATCGGACCGCGACCACGATAAACGCGATAACCGCTGCAAAGACGAGCAGCATCATCACCATGCCGAAAATCGAACCGACCCAGCTGCCGCCCCACATCATCCCGGGCCCATACAGGCCACCCGAGCCATATTGTGCCCAGGCCGGCGTCGCCGCGACCGAAGTGCCGAGAAACGCCAAAACGCCAGCCCATTTACCGTCCATCACGATGAATTCTCCTCGGAAAAGATCGACATGGCGGTATTCGATCATGTCGCGCTGCATCGTGCCTTGATTCATATCAACAGCCGGACCGTTGCCTGTCTCCGCCCCACCACGGACACAAACTGCCTACCGCCCAGGCCAGACAAACGCGCCATAGCAGATTCGCATCGATTACATGCATCCCTCTCATCGCTGGGGACGGAATTTGATTCTCATCAACGGCAACGGCCAACGGGGCGTCTATACATAGTCTCTCGGCTCCTGCATCGAGCGATCGATGAAACGGGTCGGTTCTTCTATTTTCGTTCAGATCGTTTCGGTGACGGCCCAAGTCATGAATCAGACAATCAAACATCCTCGCCTACAGCCTCCAATGGCAGACGGTCCAGTTTCCGAACAAGAGAGGGCTCGAAATGCCGGCGTGACGGCTCACCGGCCGGCCGTTGAGGGAACGGTCGATGGCGGCCCGGATGGACGCGAGGCGTACACGATGAGCGCAGAACCAACCGATTCCCCGGAACCGCCAACCGATACCACCGAATGGGTCTGCCCCATGCATCCGGACGTCGTCCGGACCGAGCCCGGCGAATGCCCCAAATGCGGCATGGCGCTGGAACCACGGGAGGTCAGCGCCGAGCCCGAAAACAATCCGGAACTTGCGGATATGACCCGGCGGTTCTGGGTGGGTCTGATACTGACGGTGCCGCTGGTCGTCATCGCCATGGGTGACTACATCCCCGGTGTGTCGATCGAAGCGATGATCCCACGCGCCGTGGGGGTATGGATCGAGTGGCTGCTCGCCACGCCCGTAGTGCTATGGTGCGGCTGGCCGTTCTTCGTCCGGGCCTGGCGTTCATTGCACGGCTGGAACCTGAACATGTTCACGCTGATCGGCCTGGGCGTCGCGGTATCGTATATCTATAGCTGCGTGGCGACGCTGTTCCCGCAGATTTTTCCGGCATCCTTCCGTGACGCGACCGGCAATGTGGCCGTGTATTTCGAGGCCGGCGCGGTGATCGTGACTTTGGTACTGGTTGGCCAAGTCATGGAACTGCGTGCGCGTAGCCAAACCAATGCCGCCATCAAGGCCTTGCTAGGGCTGGCGCCGAAAACCGCGCGCCGGATCGCGGCCGACGGCACGGAGGACGACGTGCCGCTGGAGCAGGTCCGGATCGGCGACCGCCTGCGGGTGCGTCCGGGCGAGAAAGTACCCGTGGACGGGGCAGTCGTCGACGGCCAATCGTCGGTGGACGAGTCCATGATCACCGGCGAACCCATGCCCGTGGAAAAACACGCCGGCGAGCCGGTTACCGGGGCGACCATCAACGGCACCGGTTCCTTGGTGATCGAGGCAAGGCGCGTGGGCCGCGACACCCTGCTGGCCCAGATCGTGCAGATGGTCAGTCAGGCGAGCCGCAGCCGTGCGCCGATCCAGAACCTGGTGGACGTGGTCGCGGCCTACTTCGTGCCGACCGTCATCGTCAGTGCCATCGTTACCTTCATCGTCTGGGCGATTATCGGCCCCGAACCCGCCATGGCCTACGCGATCATCAACGCCGTGGCGGTCCTGATCATTGCCTGCCCCTGCGCTCTGGGGCTCGCCACGCCCATGTCCATCATGGTCGCCAGTGGCAAAGGCGCCTCGACGGGGGTGCTGTTCAAGAATGCCGAGGCAATACAGACGCTGCGTCGCGTCGATACGTTGGTGGTGGACAAGACCGGCACGCTCACCGAGGGTCGCCCCCGGCTTCAGGACGTGGTCGCCACGGCCGATTTCGACGACAACGAGGTCCTGCGCCTGGCGGCCACCCTGGAACGCGGCAGCGAACATCCGCTCGCGACGGCCATCGTCCAGGGGGCCGAAGAACGCGGCATTCAACCCGGACAGTACACCGATTTCGAATCTGTCACCGGTCAAGGCGTGAAAGGCCGTATCGACGAGCGCGCGGTGGCGCTGGGCAATCCAGCCTTGATGGATACGCTCGGCGTGCAGGCGGCCGCCCTTACGCAACGCGCGGAAGCACTGCGAGCCGAGGGCAAGACGGCGATGTTCCTGGCTGTCGATGGCCAGCCGGCCGGCCTGGTCGCGGTTGCGGATCCGATCAAGCCAAGCACGCCGGAGGCCATCCGCGCTTTGCACGAGGAAGGTATTCGGGTGGTCATGCTCACCGGGGACAGCCAGACCACGGCTCGGGCAGTCGCTCGATCGCTGGATATCGATGAGGTGATCGCCGGCGTGCTGCCCGATCAGAAGGCCGAAAGCATCAAGACGCTGCAGGCCGAAGGCCGCTTCGTGGCCATGGCGGGCGACGGGATTAACGACGCGCCGGCGTTGGCCCAGGCCCAGGTGGGCATCGCCATGGGTACGGGCACCGATGTTGCCATGGAAAGCGCCGGGGTGACGCTGGTCAAGGGCGATCTGCGCGGCATCGTGCGTGCACTGAAGCTCAGTCGGGCGACGATGCGCAACATCAAGCAGAACCTGTTCTTCGCGTTTGCCTATAACGCGATCGGCGTGCCGGTGGCCGCCGGCGTGCTGTACCCCTTTATCGGCCTGCTGCTGTCGCCCGCCATCGCCGCGGCCGCGATGTCGCTGAGCTCGGTCTCGGTGGTCGGCAATGCACTGCGGCTGCGCCGCACGGCCGTCTGACTCGACATGTCGCGATTACAAGAAACAGAAAGAGCCACAAAGACCGCGGCAAAACATCGAGCAATGTAAGAGCCTCAAACCGCTGGCGGCGCGCCACTGCATTAGCCAGAAGACCGTCGCCAACGGGAAGCGACGATCTTCCGCGTCTGATCTGAAGGTTGCAGTTCGCGGGCCCGACTCGACCACACTTTCGGTGCAAAGACGAGGCGATAATCATGGCCTACCAGCGGTATACGCTATTGCCGTTAGAGCGCCACTGAAAAACCCGGCAAACCTCGGGACAGTCAGCGAGAGTAAGTGCTAGGTGTGACCTCTCAGTAGATTGTTCATCCGAGCCGCAAGCCTTGAAGCTGATGGGTGCTGAAATCCGTCAGACGTAAGGAGCGACCCGGATGAACACACAAGAATGCGCGACTCACCGTTCACAGTCGACAGGTGCGGGTCCATCGTGTGATCGAACAAGGGCTCAGACCGGTCGATGTCGCCCAGGCCATGGCGGTCAGTCCCCGCACGGTCTACAAGTGGCTGGCGCGCTATCGTCGCGAAGGCTGGGCGGGGTTGTGGGATCGAAGCTGCCGGCCGCACCGATGCCCGCATCGGACCTCAGGCGCGCAGCAAGCGCGCATCCGCCGTCTCCGTCGCCAGCGACGTATTTATTCGGCGATCACGCGTCAGACCGGCGTGCCGCGCGCGACGGTCGCGCGCGTGCTCCAGCGGGCCAGCCTGAATCGATTGTCGGCGCTGGAACCCTCGCCGCCCGTCCGACGCTACGAACACGACGCCCCCGGCGATCTGTTGCACCTGGACATCAAGAAAGTGACTCGTTTTGCGCGTCCCGGTCATCGCGTGGCGGGCGACCGGCGCGGCAAGTCGCGGGGAGCCGGGTGGGACTACCTCCATATGGCCATCGATGATCACAGCCGGGTGGGCCATGCCACCATCTGGCCGGATGAGACCGGCGCCCGTGCGGTTCGGGCGCTGATCGCCGCGCTTCGTTACTCCCGCCGCTTGGGCGTCCCGTTCAAGGCCGTACTCACCGACAATGGGGCGTGCTATCAATCCCCGCGCTTTGCCACCGCCTGTCGTCGCCTCGGGCTTCAACACAAGCGCACGCGGCCGTACCGGCCGCGGACCAACGGCAAGGCCGAGCGCTGGATTCAGACGGCGCTACACGAATGGGCGGATGACCCTGTCTATCAAAACGCCGATGAGCGCGCTGACTATCTGCCGTACTGGCTGCATGACTACAACTGGCATCGACCTCACGCCAGCCTGAACCATCGACCACCGATCAGCCGGCTGCGGCTCAACGTGAACAATGTGGTGGGTTTACACAGCTAGGCGCCGAGCCGATGCGCAGCCCGGACGCCGAGCAACTGTGGCTGTTTTCGTATTCGCAGACGACCGATTTTGTGCCCGCCGATCCCCCTGCGCCGGATTCGCGCGCTGGCCGATGCGGCCCCGGACTCGATGGAGGGCACGCTGGCGGCCAGCTGTTCGCATACGGGCCGACCGGGCATTGCCCCGGAACGCCTGATCCGGGCGCTGTTGCTCGAGGTCCTGTACTCGATCGGTTCCGAGCGTCAGCTCATTGAGCAGCTGCGCTAAGAATATGCTGTTTCGATGGTTCGTCGGCCTCTCATTGTACGACGCGGTCTGGGATGCCACGAAGTTCACCAAGAACCGGCAGCGGTTTATTGATGGCGCGGTGACCGGTCGTCTGCTGGAGGCAGTCGTCGATCAAGCCCGTCAGCGCCAGCTGTTGTCCGAACAGCATTTCTTTGTAGACGGCACGCTGATCGACGCCTGGGCGTCGATGGGCAGCTATCGTCGCAAGGACGATGACGATGAGCCGCCGAAGGGCCCGCCCGACTTCAAGGGCAAAACCCGGCGCGCGGACACCCACGAATGCAAAACCGATCCCGACGCCTGGTTGTACAAGAACGCCGCGATTTGAACCCGATGGACCCACAAATCGGACAAAAAACAATCACAAGCCTAGTCGAAACGAGCGGCCAGCAAGGTCCACATCATAATTTCGGCGCTATCTCAGCAATGCCGTAGCAGTTGCCTTTCACAAGCTCGCGACGCAATTGTTGATGAAGCCAACTCGACCGAGAAAGCCATTAGTCCTCGGTGAGGTTTTCATGCACATCTTACGTGTCGGAGTGACGTTCAACTTTATCAGCCGGCATCTCTACACCATCCGAGCCAAGCTCAGCGTCCTTTGACCAATGTGCAAGTCCACAGCGTGCATGACTCGAACGATCAAGAAGACGACCGTTTAACGTTTCGATTATAACGATCACGCCCAACGGCAATGCTATTTCGCCAACGCCCATAACATCGGCCGGAGACTAAAGACGCCCAAAACTTTCGCATCCCACGAGTTTGTCTGCAACAAATGGACTTTGGCGCTTCCAACGACTCAAGGCGAAACCAACCCAGCAAACGCCCGGACAAAGCACCTAATTCACCGTGAATCACCTCGTAGGTTTAATGTAATGAGCACGTTGACCTCTTGCATTTCCACCGAGCCACGAATAACCTTCTTCGCATGCTTCGTGCTGTAGCAATCGCCCTGCTCTTATTTCAATCGCTGGTCACGCAGGCCGGTGCGCACGAGCTGTCTTGTCTAAGCGCCACTAGTCACGCAACACCTAGTGCCGAGACCAGCGAACATGCGCGTGAATCGCAGCCCGACGTACCGCCCCGACACCAAAGATGTTGCTGCGATGTGGTAGGTAGCTGCTCTTCCGGCGCGCTCGCAAGTGATTCCGCCACATCTCTGGCATCCAATCCGCGCCCTGCCTACCCATTCGCGGCCGTAACATCGCGAGCCCAGGTCGGTTTCATTCGACTGCCCTACCGCCCTCCGTCTTTCGCCATTTAGCTGATGCGCTATGACGTCCGCAGAGGCGTCCCAACCCAGTTAAATGCTTGCTGATTGTTGATAACGTCGATGAATCGGTTTTTTGAACTGATTGTGTTGATTATTACCGGTACCGTAACCCGGACCAAGCGACAGTCACGAGTCATCACGCGAGAGGCCGATGCCATGATGGCTTTCTTCCCTGTACTGCGCAGCGAACTTTGTTTACCGCCCTTCCGCACGTTCGTTCGAGGCTTCTACCGAGTGCGTTTGTCGCACTTGCTTAGCCGCGGCGTGACGAAGGCGCGTATTTCTTTGTAGACGCTAGCCCCTCTGGTCGATACGGACACCGGCTAGATCGCACGGCGCACTTGCGTAACTCGGTGGCTCGGCAGGCCGTCCCAGGGCAGCCGCGCTCAAACGAGATGTGGATTACCGGTGTTCGCCCGGGCCGTCCCTTCCCATGGGCCCGGGTGCAAGCGGCAAGGTCCCTCGACATCCTTGCCGCGATTCGGCCCATGGGCGCCCGACGTTATCCCCCTTACGTAGCGCCCGTGGGTCGTCTTTTAACTTCAAGCGCGAAGGCCGGAAATGAATAGAATCAAAGAGTTAAGGTCAGGCTGCTTGCGACACTGCCTCAGCCACGCCGCCTCACTAATTTGACCACCTCGGCGCGGTAAAGCGTGCTGTAAGGAGCTGAATTTGAAAGATTACACATGCAACGACCAGCGACGTCGTATTCTTCAAGCCATGGCGGCTGGAGGAATGCTCGCCGGCCTCGATATGTTCCTCCCCGGCGTTTCCCGCGCCGATGTACGACGCCGAGCCAGTGAATCCGCGCGTATCAAGGGCGGAATATCCCGCTCGATTACACGTGACTTTCATATCCGATCGGAGCGCATCGAGATTGCCGGGGGCGAGGCTAGAGCTATATGCAAGTCTGGTGTATGGAGACTTGATCAAGCGGCGCTCCGGCGGTCCTGGGAA
>NZ_APNK01000043.1 GCF_000732535.1 Salinisphaera hydrothermalis C41B8 | reverse complement strand
CCGCCGCCTTTCACGCTTATCTGCGAAGAACCTTTTTTATTAGACGATTGACCGCTCAAAGCCAATTCCACTAGGGAACGCAGCTGCGCAGGCCCGAGCCTGTATCGGGCGAGCAAGGCAGATGCCGCGTAGTGCTGGCCGCGACCGAAGACCGCAACACCGGTCGTCGCGCGCTCAGGTCAGCCCTCCGAGGCGCGCCCCTCTTACGAGTGGATCCCGGCCCCCAGCCCCGCCAAAAGTATCAAGGCGCGCCCGCGTACGGGCCGGCATGATGCTTTGGCTTTTCATTCAACAGACCACCTGTATTCTTCCATGAGTTCGCGTCATTTCCTTAGCCTGGACGACCTGGGCACTGCTGGTATCGAAGACCTGATCGAACGTGCCATCGATCGCAAGCGCCGCGCGCCGACCGATCGCCCGCTCGTCGGCAAAAGCCTGGCCATGGTCTTCGAAAAAGCCTCCACGCGTACTCGCGTTTCCTTCGAAGCGGCGATGACGCGGCTGGGCGGCCATGCGATCTTCCTGTCGCCGGGCGATACCCAGATCGGGCGCGGGGAGCCCGTCGAGGACACGGCCCGCGTGCTGTCCGGCATGTGCGACGCGATCATGATCCGCAACCACTCGCACGCCGTGCTCGAGCAGTTCGCGGCCTATTCCAAGGTGCCGGTCATCAACGGGCTGACCGATCGTCTGCACCCCTGTCAGTTGCTGGCCGACCTGCAGACCTACGTCGAGCACCGCGGTTCGATCCGCGGCGCCAAGGTGGCCTGGATCGGCGATGGCAACAACATGTGCCATTCCTATATCAACGCCGCGCGCCTGATGGGCTTTTCGCTGCGGATCGCGGCCCCGGAAGGTTATCGGCCGGATGCGTTGATGCTGCGCGATGCCGGCAACGCGGTCACGGTCTGTGACCAGGCCCAGGAAGCCGTCGATGGCGCCGATCTGGTGGTCACCGACGTCTGGGCGAGCATGGGCGATGAAGACGATCGTGAAACCCGGCTGGCCGATTTCGCCAATTACCAGGTCAATCGCGCGCTGATGAGCTGGGCATCGGACGATGCCTTGTTCATGCACTGCCTGCCCGCCCATCGCGGCGAGGAAGTCAGCGCCGAGGTCATCGACGGACCGGCGAGCGTGGTCTGGGACGAGGCCGAAAATCGTCTTCACGCCCAGACCGCGCTGCTACTCAAGCTGCTCGAAGCCGAATAGCATGGATTGATCGGCGGTGCACCCGCCCGGCAACCGGCTGCGTTGTCGGGCTAGGGTCTGTTGAGATTTCATGTAAGTCGGCGCCAAACGTCAACAGACCCTAGTCGCGTACCGCCAGCACCAACGAATACTGGTCGTCGCCGTACGGGTAGTGCGCGGTTTGGCGCAAGCCGGCCCGGCCGAGTAATCCCGTGATCGCCTCTTGCGAGAACTTGCGACTGATCTCGGTCAGGATCTCTTCGCCGGCCGCGATTTCGAAATCGGCACCCAGTGCCTCGAGCCGCACGCGGTGCGCATACTCGGCCACGAGCCGCATCTCGATTCGCGACAGCGTCCGATCGAACACCGCGCGATGACGATAGCCCGCCACCGGCATGTCGCCGCCCAGCTCGCGGTTGATGACGTTGATCAGGTTCTTGTTGAAAGCGGCCGTGTAGCCGGCGGCATCGTCGTACGCGGCCTCGAGCGTGGCCACATCCTTGACCCGATCCAGACCGAGCAACAACGCGTCGCCCGGCGCCATGAGCGATACGATCTCGGCGAGAAACGCATCGGCCTGAGCCGGCTCGAAATTACCGATCGTGCCGCCCAGGAACAGGATCAATCGGCGGCCACCGTCGCCCGGCAAGGGCAGATTGCCCAGGCCTGCGGTGTAATCGCCACTCATCGCCTCGACATGTAGCCAATCGTAGTCGGCGATCAGTGCCGCGGCGGAATCCAGCATGATCTGCGGACTGACCTCGAACGGCCAGTAGCGCGGATGGATACCCAGGCGCTCACAGGCGGCGAACAGGTGCCGCGTCTTGTGCGAGTTACCACTGCCCAGCTCGACGACATGCGCGGGCCGTATATCGGCGATCACGCGCTCCGAAACGTCGGTCAGCAGCGCGGCTTCCGCCCGCGTCGGGTAATACTCGGGGGTATCGCAAATCGCCTCGAACAGGCGCGAACCGCGTTCGTCGTAGAAATATTTCGGCGGCATGGATCGCGGCGGCGCCAGCAGCCCGGCTCGGGCATCCTCGGCCAGATCGGGCACCCGACGCTCGGGGGCCACGCGGTGATGCGCCAACCGCACAGGAGAGGCGTCTCGATGCATGGAACACGCGATGTCTTGGCTTTGGTCGAGGTTATCATGGGGTATTCGCTTGTTCTTTTCGGCCGCCCATGTGCCGCATCGCTGCTTATCTCGGACCGTCCTGCCTGCTGCGTGATTTCCTCGACGCGCCGGCCCACAGCCTCGCCCGCCAATCGTGGGATGCGCGCGAGATGGCCAGCGCGACCGTCAACGCCGATGGCTGGGGCGTCGGCTGGTATGCCGACGACGGACGACCCGCCATCTATCGCCATACCCTGCCGATCTGGGCCGACGGCAACGTCGACGCCCTCGCCCGCAGCCTGAGCCGCGAACTCTGGGTCGGCAATGTACGCAGTGCGACGCCCGGCCTGGGTACCGATCATGCCAACACCCAGCCGTTCGCCGGTGACGGGCTCATATTCGCGCACAACGGTTACATCCAGGATTTTGCCGCCACCCTGCGGGCGCGCATCCGCGCCGAACTCGATCCGGCCATCGAACAAAGCATCAATGGGAATACCGATTCCGAGTACCTGTTTTCCCTGGTACGACAACAGAGCGGGACGCTGCCCGAGCGCCTGGGAAAAGCTCTCCGCCTGGTTCAGGGCTGGCTGGCCGAACACGACGACCTCAAGGCGCTGCTCAACATGGTGGTGACCGATGGCCGCCAGATCGCCGCCGTACGCAGCGCCTGGAATACGACCGCCCCCTCGCTCTATTTGCATGAATCGTGGGGTGGCGGTGTCGTTCTAGCATCCGAGGCCTTCGACGAGGACCCCGGCTGGCAAGCTGTCGTTCCGGATCGCTTTGTTACGCTCCGACGATAACTTGCCGAATCCGTTCGCATCATGACCGAGTCATCGGCCTCACGCCTGCTCGCTTTACGTTGTGCCTCGCAGGCCATGCTCGACGGCCGCGACGAGGCCGCGCTGCGGCGTCAATCGCATCCCGAGTTGAGCCCGCTGCTGTGGCACGTCGGCCATGTGTTCTTCGTCGAGCACTACTGGCTGGCCGAACGGGTCTTCGGGGATCGATCCGTCACCGATCGCTGGCGCGGGCTCTATTTCCCCGAAGAATGTCAGAAGCACACACGCAGCATCCGGCTGCCCGATCCAGCCGCGATGCGGACATGGACCGATCAGGTCGCGGCTCTGAACGATCATTACTGGGCGCGCGCCGCGCAGCATCCCCACGCCCTGCTGGAACGGGGCTATCTGCACGCGTTCATCTGCCAGCACTACGCGCAACACCTTGAGACCATGCGACTGGTGGTCGCGCAGCTCGATCTGGCCGACGACCCGACCGTCGCTACTCTCGATACCCCGGACGACGTACGTCGCGAACGCGTCCATATCCCGGGCCACACGATGCAGATCGGCAGCGCCGGCATCGACGCGTACGACAATGAAAAGCCCGCGCACGAGCGCACGGTCGAAGCGTTCGACGTGGCGCCCGGCCCAGTGAGCAACGCCGAATGGCTCGGCTTCATGCGTGACGGCGGCTATGATCGTCACGAACTATGGGATGACGACGGCTGGCGTTGGCGCTGTCTTGATCGGGTCGAACATCCGCAGCACTGGCGCCCGGTCGACGACGGCTGGCAGATCGCCTGGCACGACAGTCGTACGCCCATTGCCGAAGCCCCGGTTCACGGCATCGGCTGGTACGAGGCGCGGGCATTCGCTCGTTACGCCGGCGCTAGATTACCGGCCGAACACGAATGGGAAGCCGCAGCGCGGTCGGAACATCTCAACGCCACCGGCCAAGTCTGGGAATGGTGCGACAGCGCGTTCAAACCATACCCGGGCTTCACGGCCTTCCCCTACGACGGTTATTCCAAACCCTGGTTCGACGGTCATCATTACGTCACACGCGGGTCCAGCGTTCATACCGAAACCGAGGTCAAACGACCGGGCTTTCGCAACTTCTACCCGCCCACACATCGCCATATTTTCGCGGGCGTCCGCCTGGCGTGGTGAGGTCCGCGCGACTCGCAACCGTCGCGCGTTTGATCGCGCCGCCATGACTCATTGCTTGCCGCTCGCCATCACGGAGCGGCAAGCGCTTGATTGCGCGGTTTATTCCGTTAAGGCTCAGGCCGCCGTGTATCGCGCGAGGCCGGCCGCCATATCGTCGATGAGATCGGCGATATCCTCCAGGCCGGCATGAATACGCAGCAGCGGCCCCTCGGCCTGCCAACGCGTGACCGTGCGTGAGCCCGATGGCTCCACGGGCAGCGCGAGGCTTTCGTAGCCGCCCCACGAGGCACCCAGGCCGTAATAATCGAGCCCGTCGATCAAAGCGCCGAGCTGATGCCGCTCGCCGGGCACGAGTTCGATCGCGAACAAACCGCAGGCGCCGGTGAAATCGCGCTGCCAGAGATGATGCTGCGGATGATCGGCCCGGGCGGGATGTAGCACGCGTGTGACCGCCGGCTGCTCGGCCAACCAGTTGGCCAGCGCCAGACCATTGGCCTCGTGTACCGGCAAGCGCTGGCCGAGCGTACGCAGACCGCGCGCGCCGAGATAGACATCGTCCGGGCCGGCACAATAGCCCAGCGCGATGGAGGTCTGGCGTACCGCACGGAAATGCTCGGCGTCGCGACAGTTCACCACACCGAGCATCGCATCGGAATGGCCGACGATATATTTGGTCGCCGCATGCACCGACAGGTCGATGCCGTGACCGAAGGCATCGAAGTAGACCGGCGTGGCCCAGGTGTTATCGGCGATTACGGTCGCCCCACGCTCGTGGGCGACAGCGGCCAGACCCGGCACATCCGAAATCTCGAAGGTGAGCGATCCGGGCGCCTCGAGAAACAAGGCACGCGTGTTGTCGCGAAAATGCGTCGCGAGCTCGTCGGCGGTCACCAGCGGATCGAAATATTCGGTTTCCACGCCGAGACGCGCTAACAGCCCATCGCACAGCTTGCGCGTCGGGCCGTAGACGTTATCGGCGACCAGAACATGGTCGCCGGCCTGGACCACCGCCAGAAGCGCCGTCGCAATCGCCGCCAGGCCCGAGCAGCTGCTTACAGCGCCGTGCGCGCCCTCGAGCTCGGCCACCGCCGACTCGAAAGCGAATTGCGTGGGCGTGCCCAGGCGCCCGTAATGCACGCCCGAAAACGGATCGGCGTTCGACGCATCGAACGCCTCCAGACTGTCGAATAACACTGTGGAGGCATGATAGACGGGCGTATTGACCATGCCGTAATGATCGGCAGGCCGGCGTCCGGCATGAACGAGACGGGTGGCTTGTTTCATGAATCGCCTATCGAGATGCAAACGGGGAAGGATAGGGATAACCGGCGCGCCTGACCATATCGCCGCGCCATGACCCTCGGGCGAAGTCGTTATAATCCGGCGCTGACTCCACCGGCACAGGCCGCCGTGCACCCGTTCGTCGAAGATGCCCTACTCTGGATCGCCGAGGCCGCGCTGGCGTACTGGCCGCGTGATCGGCCCACGTCAGAGCAGCTCGCGCGCGCCATGATCGTGGCCCATCGCGGCGAACGTGACGGAATTCGGGTCAAGGAGAATACGCTGGCGGCATTCGACCCGGTCGTAGCGGCCGGCGTGGCCGCGATCGAGTTCGATGTGCGTTACACCGCCGATGACGAACCGGTGGTCGTGCATGACGCCGATCTGGCCCGCGTATTCGGACGGCCCGAGCGGATCGACGCGCTCGACTGGGCGACCCTGCATCGCCGCGTGCCCGAGGTGCCGCATCTGGCCGATATAATCGCGCGCTACGCCGACCGCGCGCACTTGATGATCGAGCTCAAAGCACGCGGCTCGGCCCGAGCTGAAGCGCGCCTGCGCGAGCATCTGCGCGGGCTGACGCCGGGCGCGCACTACCACGTCCTCGCGCTCGATCCCGCGCTGTTCGCGGCCGTGGCCGAACTGCCCGCGGCGGCGCTCGCGCCGGTCGCGAAAGCCAATTGGGAAACCATCCGCGACTGGAGCCAGCGGCACGACTGCGGCGGCATCGCCGGCCCATTCCCGTTCATCCGCCGTGCCGATATCCGCGACTGCCAGCGCGCCGACCGCTGGATCGGCAGCGGTTTCATCAGCCGACCCGGCCTGATGCGGCGAGAAATCGGCCGCGATATTCCGTGGATCTTCACCAACCGGCCACTTGCCCTGCAGCGGGCGCTGGATCGCGCCCGTCGCCGTAGCCGCCGCTAGCTGTCTGAACCTGGCGCCTGGGCCAGACCGTGGCCAGACCGTGGCCAGACAGGCGCGAGTCAGGCGTCGATCTCGTCTGCCGGCAAATGATCGCGGTTGGGCGGCGTGTCCAGATCCAGCTCCGGGCCCACCGGCACGATCCCGGTCGGGTTCACGCTGGGATGACTGCGATAGTAGTGCTGCTTGATGTGGCTCATGTTCACGGTGTCAGCCACGCCGGGCACCTGATACAGCTCGCGTAGATAGCCGGCGAGATGCGGGTAGTCCGAAATGCGTCGTCGATTGCACTTGAAGTGGCTGTAATACACCGCGTCGAAGCGCACCAGCGTCACGAACAGACGCCAGTCGGCCTCGGTCACCCGTGAGCCGGCCAGATAGCGTTGACCGCCAAGGCGTTCGTCCAGCCAATCCAACGTATCGAAAACCGCCGTGAATGCTTCTTCATAGGCGTCCTGCGCGGTCGCGAAACCGGCCTTGTACACGCCGTTGTTCACATCGTGGTAAACGCGCTCGTTGACCGCGTCGATCTCGGCCCGCAGCGCTTCGGGGTAGTAGTCGCGCTCGGGGTGTTCCGCCAACGCATCGAACGCCGAGTTGAACATCCGGACGATGTCCGCCGATTCGTTCGACACAATCGTCTCGTGCCGGGTATCCCACAGCGTCGGCGTCGTGACCCGGCCGGTATAGTCCGGCGCGGCCTTCTGATAGAGCTGGTGCAGATAGTCCAGCCCGTACAGCGGATCGGGAATCGCACCCTCGACATCCGAAAACTGCCAACCGTATTCCCCCATGTAGGGATCGACGACCGACAGCCCGATCACTTTCTCAAGCCCCTTGAGCTTGCGCAGAATCAGCGCGCGATGCGCCCACGGGCAGGCCAGCGACACATACAGGTGATAACGCCCCGCCTCGGGCGTGAAGGCCGCGTCGTCGCGTGCTTCGACCCAGTTGCGAAAACCCGCGGATTCACGCACGAAGCGGCCGTCGTTGGATTCGGTGTCATACCACTGGTCGTGCCAGCGACCGTCAATGAGAAGTCCCATAAATCAAGGTGCCTTGAGAGCCTGGCGCGCCTCGGCAGCGCCGGATAATGTGTCGGCGGATTGTAGCCGGCAAAAGCAGCGCGCGTAGAGTCCGTGCGGATCGGTCAGGCTGCGCAGGAAATCGACCGCGTCGGTATGCACCGGCGCTGACAGCCAGGCCGGCAGCAACGCGGCCGAAATATGGCTGCTGAAGAATTGCTGCATGACCGCCTGCCAGTCCGAGGGCGGCCGCATGACCCGGAGCTGGTAGTGGTCGGGCTGCAGCCCGGCCAGCTTGGCGGCGGCGGCTTCCGCCTGGGTGACATCGCCGAGCTTGTCCACCAGCCCGATGCGCTCGGCGTCCGCGCCGCTCCATACGCGGCCCTGCGCGATCTTGTTCACCGCATCGGTCGACATATTGCGCGCTTTGGCGACGTGACCGATGAACTCGTTATAGCCATGCTCGACGCCGGCCTGGAGGATGGTCTTGATCGGTTCCGACAACGGCTTGTCCAGCCGCATCGCGCCGGAGAGCTTGGTCGTGCCCACCCCGTCGGTATGGATACCGAGCTTGTTCAGCGGCTTCGAAAACGTCGGCACGATCGCGAAAATGCCGATCGAACCCGTGATCGTGGACGGCTCCGCCCAGATCTGGTTGGCGTTCATCGACACCCAGTAGCCGCCCGACGCCGCCATGCCGGCCATCGACACGACCACGGGCTTGCCGGCCTCGCGGAATGCCAGCACCGCGCGACGGATACGCTCGGCCGCAGTGACGGAACCGCCGGGCGAATTCACCCTCAGTACGAGACCGGCCACATGATCGTCGCGCCGCGCCGCATCGATCAGACGAGCCACGGTTTCGCCCCCGGCCGAGCCTGGCACGCTCTCGCCGTTGACGATATCGCCGGCCACGGTCACTACGGCGAGCTTCGAGTCGCTGACGGCCGTATGTGCATTGGTATCGGCCAGATAGGCGCTCTGACTGACCTGATTGAAACTGCCGCTGGCCGGGTCCCGGCCGACCTTCGCGATCAGCGGCTTATGCAGTTCGTCCAGCGATGCGACCTGATCGACCAGGCCGGCCTGCTTGGCCAGCGCCGCGGCGTTGCCGCCGTGGGCCACCAGGTTCGACGCATAGTTGTTGATGTACTGATCGATATCCGACGGGGTGATATCGCGATCGGCCGTGACCGTTTTCTTGTATATGCCCCAGAGCGAATTCATCCAGGCCAGATTGTCGGCACGCGCGGCCGGCGACATGTCGTTGCGGGTATAGGGCTCGACGTAGGATTTGTACTTGCCCACCCGGAACACGTTGACGGTCACGCCGAGCTTGTCGAGCGCGTCCTTGTAGTAATTCCGATACGCGCCGTAGCCGGTCAGCAAGACATAGCCGAGCGGGTCGACCACGATTTTGTCGGCGTGACTGGCGAGTTCATAACGGCTTTCGTCATAGGCATCGGCCCATGCGATCACCGGCTTGCCCGACTGCTTGAAGCGATCGATCGCCGCGACCAGGTCCTGCAGCTGCCCGGGCGCGGCACCGTCCAGATCGTCCAGCTTGAGCAGTACTTCCTTGATCCGATCGTCCGTCCGGGCGCGATCGAGTGCCGTGATCAGATTGCGCACCACCGACGGCTGCCCCTGATTCGACAACGCGCTTTGCACCAGGCTGCCGACGCCATCCTCCTGTTCCACCAGATTGCCCACCGGATCGATCACCAGGACCGCCTTGTTCGGCACCGGCGGCGCCGGATGATGCAAAACAAGATAGATCGAGACCGGGATCGCCAGCAGGATCAACAGAAAAATCAGCGAATAGATCAGCGCGAGCGTGCGCCAGAGTCCCCCGACCAGGCGCCGGAAAAACGACGGTTTGCCAGCCACAGCATCTCCCAATGAGACCGGCGCGATGCGCGCGGTCGTAAGCTATGTTCGTATCGTGCCGCGAGCGCCAGTGTAGCGACCCGGCGCATGCCGTGCGACTTGAATCCACACGCCGCGCACCGCAGTTTAGCGGCATTCATACGACGTTCGAGCGAATACCATGAGCCAAACCGACGCCCAGCATCATCGTCTGATCATTCTGGGGTCCGGCCCTGCCGGTTACACCGCCGCGGTCTATGCCGCGCGCGCCAATCTGGAACCGGTGATGATCACCGGCATCGAGCAAGGCGGCCAGCTCATGACCACGACGGACGTCGACAACTGGCCGGGCGATGTCGAAGGCCTGCAAGGTCCGGGGCTCATGGAGCGCATGAAACAGCATGCCGAGCGCTTCAACACGCGCATGATCCATGACCAGATCCATACCACCGATCTCTCGGCTCCGCCCTATCGGCTGGAAGGCGATTCCGGTGTCTATACCTGCGATGCCCTGATCATCGCGACGGGCGCGACCGCGCGCTATCTCGGCCTGGAATCGGAAACGAATTTCATGGGCCGGGGGATCTCCGCCTGCGCGACCTGCGACGGGTTCTTCTATCGCAACAAGAACGTCGCGGTCGTCGGCGGCGGCAACACCGCGCTTGAAGAAGCCCTGTATCTGTCGAATCTGGCCGCCCACGTCACCGTCGTGCATCGACGCGACAAGTTCCGAGGCGAGAAGATTCTCGCCGACAAGCTGTTCGAGAAAACCGCCAACGGCAACGTGTCGATCATCTGGGACCACGAACTCGACGAAGTCCTGGGCGACGAAATGGGCGTGACCGGCGGCCGGATCCGGCATGCCAAAACCGGCGAAACACAGGAACTCGCCGTCGATGGCATCTTCATCGCCATCGGCCACAAGCCGAACACCGACATCTTCGCCGGTCAGCTGGATATGGAAGGCGGCTATATCAAGGTGCAGAGCGGGACCCAGGGCAACGCCACCGCGACCAGCAAACCCGGCATCTTCGCTGCCGGCGACGTGATGGATCACGTCTATCGTCAGGCCGTGACCTCGGCCGGGACGGGTTGCATGGCGGCCCTCGATGCCGAGAAATACCTCGATGCCCTTATCGAGGACGAGACGCCGGCCGACGCACACGTCGAAAGCCAGGTAGCCCATCGACAGGTCTAATCATGGGCGCGCTGTGAACGCTTGGTTTCCGGGCCGCCGCTCTGGTCGGCGGCCCGGGCATGCGGCATCATGACGCCATGAAGCGAATACTTCGAAATCGAGGCTGGCAGCGCCCAGCCGCGGGCTTGGCCCTGCTTGGTACGGTCGTCTTGTCGGCTTGCAGCACGGCGCCTCAGGGCGAAAGCATTCAAAAGAGCCTGGAACAAACCACAGCCGCGCGCCAAACCGTGGCCTCGGTGGCGCTGGCCCAGGTCGGCGACGCCTACGGCGCGCACATGGCCGGACCGTCGCAGTTCGACGACTCGGGCCTCGCCTACTATGCCTATCGCCAGAACGGTCGCGCACTGCCGCGCAGCCTCGCCGATCAGCTCGATACGGGACGACCGATCCCGCTGTCCCAAGCCGAGCCCGGCGATCTGGTGTTCTTCCGCGTGGACAGCTCCGACGGGCGCGGCCGGCTTACGGTCGGCCTGATCATCGATCAAAACGTCGCCGTAGTCGCTATCCCCGGCAGCAAGGCCCAGGGCGGCGGCGTACGACGGGTCGCGCTCAACGGGCAGTACTGGTCGCAACGCCTGGTCGGCGTGTCGCGTGTATTGCCGGATGCGCCGGACGCGTCGCGCGGCAATTCCTGACACGGCCACAGCCAGCCGGTTGAATATTTCCGCCGGATTCCGGGCATAAAAAAAGGCGCCTCGAAAGGCGCCTTTTTCTTGACCGCGGATTGCGGCGCGGCGTTACAGCTTCTCGCGGATACGGGCCGACTTGCCGCTGCGCTCGCGCAGGTAGTACAGCTTGGCACGACGCACGTCGCCACGACGCAGCACCTTGATTTCGGCGATGCCCGGGGAGAACGTCTGGAAAACACGCTCGACCCCTTCGCCGTGCGAGACCTTGCGCACCGTGAAGGCCGAGTTCAGGCCGCGGTTGCGCTTGGCGATAACCACGCCCTCAAAGGCCTGAAGACGCTCACGTTCGCCTTCGACCACGCGCACCTGGACGACCACGGTATCACCGGTCGAAAAGTCCGGGATGTCCTTGCCGCTCTTCTGCTCGGCTTCCAATTCGTCGATGATGTTGCTCATGGCCTGCCTCTGAATTCGTAGGTTGTCAGCCGTGGGTGGGCGTTCAAAGTCGGCGGATTATACCGGAAACATTCCGCGCTTGGGGACCCCTTCACGCGAATTATTCGTGAATTTTCATTTGTCTTGCGGTTCGCGGCCATATTCGGCGACGAATTCAGCCAACAGCGTGCGCTGCCGTGCGCTGAGGTCGATCTCGTCGAGCAGGTCCGGACGCCGCAGCCAGGTCCGGCCCAGCGCCTGCTTCTCGCGCCAGCGCTCGATCCGGGCATGATCGCCCGAGAGCAGCACCTCCGGCACGTCGCCGACGGTATCGCTCGGCGGGCGCGTGTAATGCGGATGATCGAGGATTGCGTTGGCAAACGAATCCTCGGCCGCCGAGCGGTCGTCGCCCAACACGCCCGACACCAGTCGAGCTACCGCATCGATGATCATCATGGCCGGCAGCTCGCCACCGGACAGCACCATATCGCCAGCCGAGATCTCGGCATCGACGTGGGTATCGATGAAACGCTGGTCGATGCCCTCGTAGCGCCCGCAGACCACGATGAACCCGGGCCCGACCGCCAGCCGCTCGGCCCAGCGTTGATCGAAACGCGCACCCTGCGGCGACATCAACAATACCGGCGCCCGCTCGTTGTCGCCACGCTGTGCCGCAATGGCGTCCAGCGTCGCGACCAGGGGCGCGCTCTGCATGACCATGCCGGGCCCGCCGCCGTAAGGCCGATCATCGACCCGGCGCGTTGGGTGATCCGTGTAATCGCGCGGATTCCACGCCGCAAGCGACAGCCGCTGTTCGCGCAGGCCGCGGCCGACCACGCCGTACTGCTCGATTTCGAGCAGCCATTCGGGAAAGAGCGTGACGGCGTCGATGCGCATAATCTGCCCCGGTCTACGGAAGCGGGCGGCACGGAGCCGGACGCGGCGCGTCGGGCGCGATTTTAAAAATCGGGGTCCCAGTCGACCGTCATGACGCCGGCTTCGAGATCCACCGACATCACGTACTCGTCCACGACGAGCGGGATCAATCGCTCACGATCGCCCTGGACGACCAGCACGTCGTTGGCGCCGGTTTCCATCATGGCCTTGACCTGACCGAGATCGATATCGTCGACCGTGACGACTTTAAGCCCGATCAGATCGAACCAATAATATTCGCCGGGTTCGGGATCGGGCATATCGGCCCGCTCGACCGCGATATCCAGATCGAGCAATTCGACCGCCGCATCGCGATCGGGCAAGGGCTGGCCGTCGTCATCGGCCAGCCGGGCTACGAGCGTTTTGCCCTGCACCCGGCCATCGACGACCTGATAACAACGTCTTGCGCCTTCGTTACCAATCCACCACCGGTCGTAATCGAGGATGGCCTCGGCCGGGCGCGTATACGAGTAGACCTTGACCCACCCGCGCACGCCGAACAGGCCGTGGACGCGGCCAAGTACGACGTGGCGATGCGGCGCCGTACCGGCCACGATCCAGACTTAGCTGGAGGCTTCGTCCTGCGCGGCTTCGGCCGAGACGTCACCCGTCTCGCCAGCCGGCACGGTCTGGCCCTTGGCTTCCTTGGCCTTGGACTCGGGCGGCGCGACGCGGGGCGCGGCCACACCTTCGCCGTGACGGTTGAAGGACTTGACCAGATTGGTCACGCGCTCGGACAGCTGCGCGCCCTGGCCCTTCCAGTATTCGATGCGCTCGATGTCCAGACGCAGCGGCACTTCGCCACCAACCGCCACCGGGTTGAAGAACCCGAGACGCTCGATGTAGCGACCGTCGCGTGCGTTGGCCTTGTGAGTAGCCACGATGTGATAGAAGGGCTTCTTCTTCGCGCCCGAGCGTGCAAGCCGGATTTTGACCATAGCCGTTTTATCGCCGTTGAGAATTCAATTTGCGCACGGCGGGTTCTTCCGCGCGCGGTTTAAAGGACGCGCATTGTACGTCAATCCGCGAAAAATGGAAGCCTTCGGGCCTCATGAAATTCGGGGTCAACGCCCCATGCCGCCCATGCCCGGCGGCAGCCCCGGGCCTCCACCGCCCATACCGCCCGGCATGTTCCCGCCCATGCCCTGCATGGCGCGCATCATTTTCTTCATGTTGCCGCCCTTGAGCTTCTTCATCATCTTGCGCATCTGGGTATGCTGCTTGAGCAGGCGGTTCACGTCCTGGACCTGGGTGCCCGAACCCGCCGCGATACGCCGCTTGCGCGAAGCCTTGATCACGTCCGGGAAGGATTTTTCCTGTTTGGTCATGGAGTCGACGATGGCCAGCATGCGCTTGACCTGGGTTTCGTCGGCCGCGGCGGCCATGCCCTTGGGCATCTGCGCCCCACCCGGCATTTTCTCCATCAGCGCACCGATGCCGCCCATTTCCTGCATCTGGCGCAGCTGATCGGCCAGGTCGTCGAGATCGAAGCCCTTGCCTTTCTTGAGCTTCTTGGCGAGCTTTTCGGCCTTCTGCTTGTCGACCTTTTGCTCGGCCTCTTCGACCAGCGACAGCACGTCGCCCATGCCGAGGATGCGCGAGGCGACCCGATCGGGATGGAACGGCTCCAGCGCATCGAGCTTCTCGCCGGTGCCGAGGAACTTGATCGGCTTGCCGGTGATCTGGCGGACCGACAACGCCGCACCGCCGCGGGCATCGCCGTCGACCTTGGTCAGTACCACGCCGGTCAGCGGCAGCGCGTCGCCAAAGGCCTTGGCCGTGTTGGCGGCGTCCTGGCCGGTCATCGAGTCGACCACGAACAACGTCTCGATCGGGTCGAGCGTGTCGTGCAGCTCGCGCACCTCGGCCATCATCTTTTCGTCGATGCCGAGACGACCGGCGGTATCGACGATCAGCACGTCGTAGAAGCCTTTGCGCGCGGCTTCCAGCGCTGCCTTGGCGATCTTTTTCGGCTGGTCGCTCGACGTACTCGGCTGGAAATCCACCCCGACGTCCGAGGCCACACGCTCGAGCTGGTCGATGGCGGCGGGACGATAGACGTCGGCCGAGACCACCAGCACCGATTTCTTTTCGCGTTCCTTGAGGTAGCGCGCGAGCTTACCGGTCGAGGTGGTCTTGCCCGAGCCCTGCAGCCCCGCCATGAGCACCACGGCCGGCGGTTTGGTCTTGAGGTCGAGCGATTCGTTCGCTTCGCCGAGCAGACTGGTGAGCTCGTCGCGCACGATCTTGATCAGCGCCTGGCCCGGCGTGAGGCTCGTCATCACCTCCGAGCCGACCGCACGCCCGCGGATATCTTCGACGAACTGCTTGACGACGGGCAGCGCGACATCGGCCTCGAGCAACGCCATGCGTACTTCGCGCAGCGTGGACTTGATGTTGTCCTCGGTCAGCCGACCGCGGCCCGACAACGTCTTGAGGCTGCGATTGAGGCGATCACTTAGAGAGTCGAACATGGCAACGCGCCTTGCTGTAATTCAACGCCCAGTATAACGGTCGTAGCCGCTCTGTCGTGATTCGATTGTTCATTTCCCGCGGCGCGAGCACTGCGCGGATGGCGTCGAACGCCGTCCGACACTTGGCTGCGGCCACATCCGGCGTCACCGCGAACCCGCGGCCGGCGCGGCCCACAGGCGACGGTATCGCGCCCTGCCGCGGCAAACGTCAACAGGGCGCGACACAAATACGGCAGAATAAGCACCATGATATTCCCTGCATCGAACCCTCGATGACGTTCGTCATCATCGAAGTGCTGCTGGCGACGACCGCGTATGCCGCCGCGACCTATGCGGTCTACCAGCACCATGCGACCGGCGCGCCCTACCTCAGGGTGACGCTACTGGCCGGCCTCGGGCTGGTAATGCACATGGTCGCCCTCGTCCACATGACGCTGCATACCGGCGCCATGATCATCGGCGTCGGCTCCGCCTTATCGCTGTTCGCCTGGCAAGCCGCGCTGCTGTTATGGCTGTTTTCGCTCAAGCGCTCGATTGGTGCGCTGGGCCTGGTGATGTATCCGCTCGCCGGATTGTGCGCCATCGCCGGGCTCCTCGTGCCCGATCCAAACGGGGCGCGCGAGGCACTGGACTGGCCGTTGCAGGCCCACATCATGCTTTCGATGCTCGCCTACGGTCTGCTGACACTCGGCGCGGTTCAAGCCGCCGTGCTGTCGCTCCAGCATCGCCAGCTGCGCCAACATCCGCCCTCCGGTCTGTTCACCACGCTGCCGCCATTGCAGACCATGGAGACGCTGTTGTTCCGCCTCATCGGGGCGGGATTTTTCATGCTCAGCCTGGCGATTGCCACCGGCGCGCTGTTCATCAGCCATCTGTTCGAGCAGCACCTGGCCCACAAGGCTGTGCTGTCGGTCGCGGCGTGGCTGGTGTTCGCCATTTTGCTGTTCGGCCGCTGGCGCTACGGTTGGCGCGGACGCCTGGCGGTACGGGGCGTGATGATCGGCTATGTGGTGCTCGTTTTCGCGTACTTCGGCAGCAAGTTGGTGCTCGAGCTGATTCTGGGCGAACATTGGTGGTAACCGCCGCGCGTCGCCCGCACGGCGATTTCATTTGATCACGAGCCTGTAGCTCTTGGACGCAATTCCCCTGTGGATGCTGTTCGGCATCCTGATCCTGATGCTGGTTTTGTCGGCGTTCTTCTCCGGTTCCGAGACCGGCCTGATGACCGTCAACCGTTATCGCATGAAGCACATGGCCAAGACCGGCCATGGCGGGGCGAAGCGCGCGGCCGACATGCTCGAGACCCCGGACAAGCTGATCGGCCTGATCCTGCTGGGGAACAATCTCGTCAATATCATCGCCTCGTCGTTGGCGACCGTAATCGGCATTCGGCTGTACGGCGACTTCGGTGTGGTGCTGTCGACCATCTTCCTGACGATCGCGGTGCTGGTGTTTTCCGAGGTCACGCCGAAGACCCTGTCGGCGCTGTATCCGGAGCGCATCGCCTACCCGGCGGCCTATATTTACAAGCCGCTGTTGAAGGTGTTCTGGCCGCTGGTCTACCTGTTCAACTCGGCTGGGCGCGGCGTGCTATGGCTGCTCCGCGTCTCGCCGGAAGACGCGGCCGGACATTCCCTATCGTCCGAGGAGCTGCGCACGGTAGTCACCGAGGCCGGGGCCATGATCCCGCGCCGCCACCAGAAGATGCTGCTGTCGATCCTCGACATGGAAAACGCCACGGTCGAGGACATCATGGTGCCGCGAAACGAGATCGTCGGCATCGATATCAGCAAGCCGTGGCCGGAGATCCTGGAACAGCTGGTGCACAACCAGCACACGCGCCTGCCGTTGTTCGACGGCTCCATCGACGAGATCAAGGGCATCGTGCATATGCGTCGGTTGCTGGCACTGATCTCCAACGGCGAACTCGACCAGGACACGCTCGTGTCCATGGCGAGCACGCCCTATTTCATTCCGGAAAACACGCCGCTCAACCAACAGCTGCTCAATTTCCAGAACCAGAAACGGCGCATCGGCTTCGTGGTCGACGAATACGGCGACATCCAGGGCCTGGCCACGCTCGAGGACATCCTCGAGGAAATCGTGGGCGAGTTCACCACCGACCCGCTCACGCGCGTGAAGAACGTGACCATGGACGGCGAGAACAGCTATCTGGTCGACGGCACCGTGTCGATTCGCGCGCTCAACCGCGCGCTCGGCTGGAAGCTGCCGGTGGAAGGCCCGCGCACCGTGAACGGGCTGATCACCGAGCAGACCGAGACCATCCCGAAGGCCGGCACGCGGGTGAAGATCGGTAAATATGTGTTCGAGATCACCGAAACCAGCGCCAACCTGATCCAGACCGTGCGCATCCAGCCGCCGCGCCGCAAGCCACGCCGAACTCGGGCGAACACGGAAACCGAGGGCGATAACGCCTGATTCGCGCTCGGCATCGGCCGGCACAGGCGCGGCTTGGAGCCCATCTAAAGACTTGAAGATGGACGAGTGCTGTCAGTCGGATGAGGGCCTACGACGCAGTAGCCACGGTTCTGCTCTCGCGCTGCGTTCCTGCCAGAACACCGTCCGCAGATCTACGCAGATGCTGCTGTACTGTCGTGGCGTCGCGGGTTCGAAGCGCTAAACGGCGACTGAGCCGGTCGGAACGCCGAACTCGAAGATTCGGACGCATCAATCACCGCTTGCGCCACGATCGCTCTCTTGCGCCCGAACAGACTCCCCGCCCCATCTCGTAGATCTGTGTTGATCTGCGGATAAATGCCTTAAAGGCACTTTTGGCTCCCGGCCGGCCTTCCGCGATGGAGGCAACGCACGGCTCGGTCCCGATTCAGCCGGTCACGGCCTCGATCGCCTCGCCGAGCCTCGCCACCGGCACGACTTCGAGCTCGCCCACGCGTCGCGAGCGTGGTGTATTGGCCTTGGGCGCGATGGCCCGCGTGAAACCGTGCTTGGCGGCTTCGGCCAGGCGCTCCTCGCCGCCGGGCACCGGCCGGATTTCGCCGGCCAGGCCGATCTCGCCGAAGATGATCAGCTTGTCGCCCAGCGGCCGATCGCGAAAGCTCGACAGCGCGGCCAGCACGACGGCAAGGTCGGCCGCGGTTTCGCTCACCCGCATACCGCCGACGACGTTGACGAACACGTCCTGATCGCCGAGCGCGATGCCGCCGTGGCGATGCAGCACGGCAAGCAGCATCGCCAGCCGCTGCGAATCGGGACCGAGCGCGACCCGGCGCGGGTTGTGCAACTGCGAGCCGTCCACCAGCGCCTGCACCTCGACCAGCATCGGCCGCGAGCCTTCGCGCGTGACCATCACCGCGCTGCCCGGCACGGCCTGTTCGTGACGCGACAGAAAGATCGCACTCGGATTGGTGACCTGCTTGAGGCCGGCGCCCGACATGGCGAACACGCCCAGCTCGTTGACCGCGCCGAAGCGGTTCTTCACCGCCCGGATGACGCGAAAACGCGACGACGCCTCGGCCTCGAAATACAACACCGTATCGACCATATGTTCGAGCACGCGCGGCCCGGCGATCGTGCCTTCTTTGGTGACGTGGCCAACAAGAATGAGCGCGGTGCCGGTCGCCTTGGCGAAGCGCACCAGCATCGAGGCGGATTCGCGCACCTGCGATACGCTGCCCGGCGCCGATGATAATGCCTGCGAAAACACGGTCTGGATCGAGTCGATCACCAGCAGGCGCGGCGCCTGGGGCTTGGCCAGCGCCAGCACGCGCTCCACGCAGGTCTCGGCCAATACCGCCAGATCGGCGCCGGCCACGCCGAGCCGCTGGGCGCGAAGCTGAACCTGCTCCAGCGATTCTTCGCCGGTGTCGTAGAGCGCGGGGATATCCGCCGACAACTGGGCCAGCACCTGTAACAGCAACGTCGATTTGCCGATGCCCGGGTCGCCGCCGATCAGAATCACCGAGCCCGGCACGAGGCCGCCGCCGAGCACGCGATCGAGCTCGGACAGGCCGGTCGGCGTGCGCGGCGTCTCGCGCGGCGTGATGGCATTGAGTTTCTGGACCTGCGGCGTGGTATCGCCGAACGAGACCGGCGGGGCCGCGGCTCCGGGCTTGGATGGGGCCGCCGGCACGGTTTCGGTCAGCGTGTTCCAGGCGCCGCAATCGGGACACTGGCCGGACCACTTGGGCTGGGTCGAACCGCATTGATCGCAGACGAATACTGTCTTGCTCTTGGCCATTCGGGTCGCTCGGGGCTGGATCGGTAACGCCGGCGGCATGTCGCAGGCATCAACAGAGCGTGGGCAAACGGGCATACTAGGGCCTGAGTGACGCCACGCCAACACGGCGCGACAGTCCAAGGGAGAACACCGCTCGATCATGGTGGATCGCGAAGATTTCGAATTCGACAGCCGCGGCACGACCTGCCGGGCCTGGTTCTATCCGGCGCAGAACGAGTCGATGGACAGCCCCGCTGGCGTGCCCTGCATCGTCATGGCGCACGGCCTGGGCGGCACGCGCGACGCCGGGCTGGAGCCCTACGCCCAGATATTCGCCGACGCCGGCTTTGCCGTACTCGTGTTCGACTATCGTTACTTCGGCGCCAGCGACGGCCGCCCTCGCCAGCTGCTCTCGGTGCCCGCCCAACTGGCGGACTGGGCCGCAGCGATCGCCGCCGTGCGCGAGATCGACGGCATCGACCCGGATCGCGTGGCTCTCTGGGGCACGTCGTTTTCCGGCGGGCACGTGATCGCGGCCGGCGCCGCCGACAAGCGCGTTGCGGCCATCAGCGCCCAAGGACCGATGATGGACGGTCGCGCTGCGGTGTTGAACGTTCTGCGCCGGCACGGACTCTGGCATATGCTGCGCCTGGTGATCGCCGGCCTGCGTGACAGACTGGCCGATCTGGCGGGTGCCGAGCCCTATCGCATCCCGTTGGTCGCCCGGCCCGGCGGCCTGGCCGCCATGGCCACCGATGACGCCTACGACGGCTACCAGGCGATCGTGCCGGACGACTGGCGCAACGAAATGAGTGCCCGCACGCTGCTCACGCTCGCGCTCTATCGCCCGGGCCGCAAGATCGGCCGGCTGCGCTGCCCCACCCTGATCCAGATCTGCGACGAAGACACGGTCGCCCCGCCCGAGTCCGCGAGCGCGGCCGCGGATCTGGGCGGCGAGAACGTGGTGGAGCGGCATTACCGCATCGGCCATTTCGATATCTATCGCGGCGCCGGATTCCGCCAGTCCAGCAGCGATCAGCTGCAGTTCTTCAAGCGCTCGCTGGCGCGGCGGCGCCCCGAGCCGGCCGCCGACGACGCCTGATCAAACGATCTCGACGCTAACCCGGCCCGTGAGGCGACAGAACAACTCGTAGGCAATGGTGCCGGCGGCCTCGGCGACTTCGTCGGCGGCCAGGCCGGGCCCCCAGAGCGTCACGCGCTCACCCACTACGGCCTCGGGCACCGCGCGCAGGTCGACCGTAATCATATCCATCGACACCCGGCCGACCAGCGCGGCGCGTTCACCCCGCACCAGGACGGGCGTGCCGGACGGCGCATGGCGCGGATAGCCATCGCCGTAGCCGATGCCGACCACCCCGACTTCCATATCCTCGGGCGCGCACCAGGTGGCGCCGTAGCCGATCGGCTCGCCGGCGGCCACGCGCCGGCGACTGATGATCGGCGCGGTGAGATGCATCGCCGGACGCAGATCGTAGTCGGCGGCCGTGGCGTCGGTCATCGGCGAACTGCCATAAAGCATGATGCCGGGGCGCACCACGTCGGCATGCGCCGCCGGCCAGGCCAGCACGCCGGCCGAGTTCGCGATCGAGCGCTGGCCGTCGACGCCGGTGGTGCCCGCCTCGAACGCGGCGAGCTGACGCTTGGTCATGGCACTGGCCGGGTCGTCCGCACAGCCCAGATGGGTCAACCAGCCCACCCGGCTGACGTGACGCAGCGTCTGCAATTGCGACTCGATTTCGGCGGCCTCGTCGGCCGCAAAACCGAGCCGGTGCATGCCCGAATCGAGCTTGATCCACACCGAGAGCTCGGGCCCGACATAGTCGGCCAGCACCGCGAGATGCGTGCGATCGAAGATCACCGGTCGGATATCGTGCTCGGCCGCCAGCGCGCAGGCCGCGGCATCCAGCGGCTGCGACAAGGTCATGATCGGCTGCGTGATCCCGCTCCATCGCAGCTGCATGGCCTCATCCAGGCTCGATACTGCGAAGCCGTCCGCGTCGTGCAGTGCGCGCGCCACGGTCGCTGCCCCGTGACCGTACCCGTCGGCCTTGATCGCGGCATACACCTCGCGACCCGGTGCGAGCTCATGGACACGCTCGAGGTTATGCGCCAGCGCGGATCGGTCGATGGTGGCCAGGGCCCGCATCAAAATCTCCCGGGCAAGAGGTTCGTGCCGCCGCCGGCATGCAAGACAAAGCTCAAAACGCCCTACTCCATGAAATCGTCGTCGTAGTGTTCCTGCAGATTCTCGAAGCGCGTGAGATGCGACAGGAACGCTGTGCGTGCGGTACCGAGCGGGCCGTTACGCTGCTTGCCGATGATGATCTCGGCCACGCCCTTGTCCTCGGTATTCTCGTTGTAGACCTCGTCGCGGTAGACGAACATGATGACGTCCGCATCCTGCTCGATACCGCCCGATTCACGCAGGTCCGACATGCGCGGGCGCTTGTTGTCGCGCTGCTCGACCTGACGGTTGAGCTGCGACAGCGCAATGACCGGTACGTTGAGCTCCTTGGCCATCGCCTTGAGCTGACGCGAGATTTCGGAAATCTCGTTGGTGCGGTTTTCCTTGGTGCCCGGCACCTGCATGAGCTGAAGATAGTCGACCACCACCAGCCCGATATCGTGTTCGCGTTTCAGCCGCCGGGCACGCGCACGCATTTCGGACGGCGACAGGCCGGCCGAATCGTCGATGAACAGCCGGGCATTCTCGTTCATGATGCCGATCGCCGACGTGATCTTGGGCCAGTCATCCTCGGTCAGCCGGCCGGAACGCAGCCGGGACTGATCTACCCGCCCCCAGGACGAGATCATGCGCAGCACGATCTGCTCGGCCGGCATTTCCAGCGAGAACACCGCCACCGGCACCTTCTCTTTGATGGAGACGTTTTCGACGATGTTCATGGCCAGCGACGTCTTGCCCATCGACGGGCGCCCGGCCAGGATCAGCAGGTCGGCAGGCTGCAGCCCGTTGGTCATCTTGTCGAATTCGATCAGCCCGGTCGGCACACCGGAGAACGCGCCTTCCTGGGCCACCAGTTCCTCGATGCGATTGACCGCCTTGGTCAGCAGCGAATTCAGCCCCTGCGGGCCCTCCTGCCCCTTGCGGCCCTGCTCGGCGATCTTGAAGATCTCCTGCTCGGCAACGCTCAGCACTTCCTCGGCGGACTGTCCGGCCGGTTCGAATGCAGTTGAGGTGATCGTATCGCCGGCGCGGATGAGCTGGCGCATGACCGAGCGCTCGCGCACGATTTCGGCATAGGCCTTGATGTTGGCCGCGCTCGGAATATCCGCCGCGAGATTGCCGATGTAGGTGGCGCCACCGGCTTTTTCCAACAGCCCGTTGTTGCGCAGCCATTCGGTGAGCGTAACGAGGTCACGGGGCTGGTTGGTGTCGGCCAGATCGGCCAGGCCGCGGAACAACAGCCGATGATCTTCGCGGTAGAAATCGTGCTCGGTGATCGAGCCGGCGATGTCGTCCCAGGCCTTCTCGGAAAGCAGCAGTCCGCCGATCACCGATTGTTCGGCTTCGATGGAATGCGGAGGCAGTTTGGCTTCGGCCATGGGCGCGTTGGATTCGTCGGTGGCGGGCGGTTCGCGCAGTTTACGCAAGGCAGGAACCAAAAAAAACGCCGCCCGGAGGCGGCGTTTGTCACGATCGGGGCAGCCGTTGATTTACGGCTCTTCGCGCTCCCCGATCGGCGCATCGGCTTCCGTGGCCGAGGCGTCGGCCGGCTCGCCGGCGTCTTCGACGCGCTCGCCCTCGACCTCTTCGGCCGTGGCGTCGGCTTCCGTGTCCTCGGTAACACGCACCGGCATGTTGATGCCCATGTCGGTCTGCTGGGCCACCACGATCTCGACCTCGCACACGACTTCAGCGTGCAAAGTCAGTTCGGCGATGTAGTAGCCGGTCTGCCGAATCGTGCCCTCGGTCAGCGTGACCTCGCGCGGATCGAGCTCGTGACCCTCGTCGACCACGGCCTGCGCGATTTCCTGCGGACCGACCGAGCCGAAGAGCTTGCCTTCGTCACTGGCGCGCATGGCGATCGTGAAGCTCTTGTTACGCAGCTGGCCGGCGCGCAGCTTGGCGCGGTCTTCGCGCTCCTGCGAAGCGGCCTGCAGCTCGGCGCGGCGCTCTTCAAAGACCGCCAGGTTCGACTTGGTGGCCGGCAGAGCCATGCCCCGCGGGAACAGATAGTTGCGCCCGTAACCGGCACGCACCGATACGGTGTCGCCGAGGTCGCCCAGGTTGCGGATTTTCTGTAGCAGAATGACGTCCACTTGAGCGCCTCCTTACGACGAATGACGGTCGGTGTACGGCAGCAGCGCGAGGAAACGCGCACGCTTGACCGCGGTCGACAGCTGACGCTGATAGCGGGCCGCGGTGCCGGTGATACGGCTGGGTACGATCTTGCCGGTTTCGGTGACGTACTGCTTGAGGGTCTCGATATCCTTGTAATCGATCTCCTCGACGCCTTCGGCGGTGAACTTGCAGAAACGACGGCGGCGGAAAAAACGTGCCATGGGAGTGCTCCTTTAGCTGGCGGCCGGGGCCTTGCGGTCCTCGGACTTGCGATCGTCCGACTTCTCGGCGTTCTTGGCCAAGGGGGACGGATCGACGTCGGCCTTGTGACGGGCAATGACGAGATGACGCAGCACGGCGTCGTTGAACCGGAACAAATCTTCCAGTTCCTCGCGCGCTTCCTGGCTGCACTCCACGTTCAGCAGCACATAGTGCGCCTTGTGGATCTTGGTGATCGGATAGGCCAGCTGGCGGCGGCCCCAGTCCTCGTGGCGATGCACCTTGCCGCCGTCGTTTTCGACGACGCCGCGGTACTTCTCCACCATGGCGGGCACCTGTTCGCTCTGGTCCGGATGGACCAGGAACACGATTTCATAATGTCGCATGATGTGTCCTTTCGGTTGAAAGCCCCCGGCGAGCGCCGTGGAGCAAGGAATCGCGACCACCGGCCGCGAGGCGCGCGATTGTAGTCGCTTGGCCCGCCACACGCAATGCGTGCGACCAGCCGGCGGCTTATCGACGCTGGCGCACGGTCTCGAACAACGCCACGCCGGTCGCCACCGACACGTTCAGGCTTTCCATGCCGGCGGCCATGGGAATGGAAACCCGCAGGTCGCAATGCTTGGCCGTGAGTTCGCGCATGCCCTTGGCCTCGCCGCCGGCCACCCAGACCAGCGGTCGTGGCAACTCGGCGTCATAGAGCGAGACTTCGGCGGTGCCGTCGAGGCCGACCACCCAGAACCCGTCGTCCTGTAATCGCTTGAGCGCTCTCGACAGATTGGTCACGGGCACGAATGGCACGCGCTCCGCCGCGCCGGCCGCTACCTTGCGGACCGACGCCGTCAGCCCGGCGGCACGCTTGCGCGGTGCGATCACCGCGGTCACGCCGGCCGCCGCGGCGCTACGCAGACAGGCGCCCAGATTATGCGGGTCCTGTACCTGATCCAGCGCAAGCACCCACGGATCCTCAACCGCGTGCAACAGTTCGGGCAACTCGGATTCGCGATATTCCTGCGGCGGCTCCACCTCGGCGATACACCCCTGATGACGCACTTCGGGAAGCCATGCATCCAGACGCGACATCGGCGCCATCTCAACCGGTACGCCAGCGGCTTCGGCGCGTGCTGCGAGCTCGTCGGCGCGCCCGCCGCGACGCCCCTCCGCCAGCCATAGCCGGCGTATCGGGCGCCCGGCCTCGAGGGCGGAGACCACGGCATGGAAACCGCCGATCCGTTCGTTATCGCTCGTATTCTGACTCATCAGGATTCAACCCGGTCTGCGTCCATCAAAAAAGCCCGGCAGCGCCGGGCTGTTGCAAGCGTTGAGCGGACAGCTCAGCCGTTATTGCCATCCGCGGTCTCGTACTGCGGGTTGCCGAGGTTCGGCGGCGCACTGAATGCGGCCTTCTCGTCGCCCTTGACGATCGGCTTGATGACGATCGCCACGCGCCGATTCTGCGCCCGTCCCTCGGCCGTCTTGTTGGAGGCGACCGGCTCCGATTCGCCGCGAGCCCAGGTCAGCACGCGCTTCGAGTTCACGCCGCGGCTCTCCAGGAATTGGGCCACCGCCTGCGCGCGTTCCTGTGACAGCTTCAGGTTGTGCTGCTTGGAGCCCGTGTTATCGGTAAAACCGACCACGTGTATGGCGGTCTTCTTATAGTCCTTGAGCACGTTCGCGATGCTGTTAAACGTGTTCTGGGCATTCGGGCTCAGATTGGCGCTATCCACGGCAAACGATGCATCGCTGGCCACACCGATCTTGAGCGTGTCCTGATTCAGCCGCGTGATGTTGAGTTCGTTGCGCGCCTGCTGCGCCGCCAGCTTCTTGTTGAGTTCCTTCTGCTGGTTGTCCATGTAATGGCCCACCCCGGCGCCGGCCAGCGCACCAAGCGCCGCGCCGATCGCGGCGTTGGTGCCGGACTTGTCACCGAGCTGCGAGCCCAGCAGACCGCCGAGCACCGCACCGGCACCGCCGCCAATCTCGGCCCGACGGTTCGGGTTGTCGGCACAGGCCGACAGCCCCAGGGCAGCAGCAACAGCCAGGGCAAGGGCAATGGAACTCTTCTGACGCAACATGGCTTTTCCTTGACGCATGATTGTAACGATGGAGATCAGGAGCGTTTCGCTCGGCGCTTGTTCGACCGCGACTTGCCGCCACTGTTTCCACCGCGCGACGATTTCTTCCGGCCGCGGCTACCGGCCGATTTGCCGTCATCGCGATCCACCGGCTCGAAATCGATCTTGCGCTCGTCCAGATCGACGCGCGCCACCCGCACCTTCATCTTGTCGGCCAGCCGATAGACGCGCCCGGAATGCTCGCCGCGCAGGCAGCGCGACTGGGCATCGAAGTGATAGAAGTCGCTGGACAGCGACGACACATGCACCAGTCCGGTGGCGAAGATGCCGTCGAGCTCGACGAACAGACCGAAACCCGTCACGCCGGTCACGGTGCCGTCGAAGGTCTGGCCGAGCGAATCGCTCATGTACTCGCACTTGAGCCAGTCATCCACGTCGCGTGTGGCATCGTCGGCGCGCTGTTCGGCTTCGGAACAGATCTGGCCGAGCTGTTCCATGGCGGCGTTGTCGTAACCGAAGGTCTTGGGCCGCCGACGTTTCTCGACGTGCTTGATCGCGCGATGCACCAGCAGATCCGGATAACGCCGGATCGGCGAGGTGAAATGCGCGTAGTGATCCAGCGCCAGCCCGAAGTGGCCTTCGTTGTGCGGCGTATACACCGCCCGCTGCAGACTGCGCAGCATCACGGTCTGAATCAGGTTGGCGTCGGCACGCCCTTCGACCTGCTCGAGCAGCCGGGCATAGTCCGCCGCATCGGGATCGTTGCCGCCCGGCAACGCCAGACCGCGCTCGGCCAGGAACGCGCGAAGATCCTCCAGTGCGTCGGCGGCCGGCCCGGCATGCACGCGATACAGCATGGGCATGCGCTTGCGCGTGAGGTGCTTGGTCGTGGCCACGTTGGCCGCGATCATGCACTCCTCGATGATCTTGTGCGCCACGTTGCGCTCGGTGGGCACGATACGCGCGATCTTGCGGTCTTCGTTGAAGATGATGCGCGTGGCCTGGGTCTCGAATTCGATGGCGCCGCGATCACGTCGCTGCAGACGCATGGCGTCGTACAGGGCATGCAGATCGTTGAGCGGTGTCTTGAGGCTCTCGTAGCGCTTCGGCAGGTTCTCGGGGTTCTCCAGCCAGTCCGCCACCTGTTCATAGAGCAGACGCGCGTGGGAGCGGATCACCGCCGAATAGAACTTCGACGACTTCAGCTCGCCCGAGCGGTCCAGGCGCATTTCGCAGACGATGGCGAGCCGATCGACCTCCGGATTGAGCGAGCACAGCCCGTTGGACAGGGCCTCGGGCAACATCGGCACGACGTGATCGGGGAAATACACCGACGTCGCCCGGCGCTGCGCCTCGGCGTCCAGCGGCGAATCCTGATCGACATAGTGCGAAACATCCGCAATCGCGACCCAGAGTTTGAACCCGCGCGGTGTCTTTTTGGCATAAACCGCGTCATCGAAATCGCGCGCGTCGGCACCGTCGATGGTCACGAACGGCTGATCGCGCAGATCCACCCGCGATTGCTTGTCCGCCTCGGCGACTTCATCGCCACAGGCGCGCGCCTGATCCAGCGCCTCCTGCGGCCACTCGTGCGGAATACCGTGCGAGCGGATCGCGACCTCGATCTCCATGCCCGGCGCCATGCGGTCGCCCAGCACTTCGACCACTTCGCCGATCGGCTGGGCCCGCTTGGACGGTGGCTGAGTGATGCGCACCGTCACGATCTGTTCGTTGTGGGCATCGCCGCGGGCATTGGCCGGTACGCGAATTTCGTGACCGATGCGCGTGTTGTCGGGCACCACGTGGTACATGCCGTCTTCTTCGACGAAGCGGCCGATCACGGTGTCGTTCGCGCGCTCGAGCACCTCGGCAATCCGGCCTTCGCGCCGGCCGCGCGAATCGCGACCGGTCACGTGCACCACGGCACGGTCGCCGTGCATGACTTGGCGCATCTGGCGCGGACTCAGGAACACGTCGTCGCCTTCGGCGTCGTCAGGCAACAGGAAGCCGAAACCGTCACGATGGCCCTGTACGCGTCCGCGCACCAGATCCATCTTGTCGATCGGGCCCAGGGCGCCACGGCGGTTTTCCAGCAACTGGCCGTCGCGCAGCATCGCGCGCAGGCGATGGTCGAATGCCTCGGCCGCATCCCCGGCCAGCGCGTAGTACTCGACGAGCTCTTCGCGCGTCATGGGCCGCCCTTCGGCGGCCATATCCTCCAGTACGAGTTGTCGGCTGGGCACGGGCTCTGCGTAGCTGCCCTGCTCGGCCGAGAACTTCGGATCGCGGTCGCGCCAATCGTTCACGGGGCGTTTTTTCTTACTCAAAATATTTCTCCATAAGCGCTCACGATACCGCAAACACAAAACCGCAGAAATCGTTATTGACAAACCGGGATGTGGCGCCTAAATTACGCGCTCCGCAGCCGAGGTGGCGGAATTGGTAGACGCGCTAGCTTCAGGTGCTAGTGAGCTAACGCTCGTGGAGGTTCAAGTCCTCTCCTCGGCACCAGATTAAGAAAAGCCGCTGATTTTTCAGCGGCTTTTCTTTTGTCTGCCGTTTATACCGCGTCGGCGGCATCGGTCTTCAGTACCCCGCTCGATCACAGGGCTGCATAGCGTCCAAGCAGTCCACCGCCAGTCCGGGCATGCGCTCATAAGTGCTGGCACGCCTCCCCGTTTCGACGGGTTCCCGCCTTGCTCGCCGGACGGCGTTTCATCTCTCGCGGCGATACGATATGCGTGCCTGGGACTCGGCTCTAAGTTCGTGCACGCCGCCATGGCTTGAATCCGGCCGGTGTGCACGCATTTCTGCGCTATAACTCCCTGCCCGATGCGTTCCTCGTGACCGCCATACTGACTGGATCTCGGTTATGAATCACGGCGACCCGGCTCAGGGCGCGCTCGCCTTGCTGTTTCTCAATGTATTTGCGGAACAGATGGGCTTCCCGGTGCCGTCCTATCCGGCCCTGCTTATTGCGGGCTCGCTCGCCTCGTTGACAGTCGGCGATGCGGGCTACGTGGCCGTGGTCTGGTTGATCGCGATGGTCGCCTGCGAGCTGGCCGATAGCATCTGGTACGGCGTCGGTCGCCGCTACGGGCATTGGTCGATGGCGCAGGTCTGCCGCGTGTCGCTCGAGCCGGATACCTGTATTCGCAAGAACCGCAATCTCTACCTGAGTGTCGGTCCAAAGCTACTGATCGTGGCCAAGATCGTGCCCGGCCTCGGCGCCCTGTCCACACTGATGGCCGGCGCCACCCGGACGCGTTATCTCACCTTTCTGCTGTTCGACGGTATCGGCTCGGCGCTATGGGTGAGTTCAGGGCTCGTGCTGGGCATGATTTTCCAGCGTACGATCCTGGCAACGCTGCATTGGCTCGAAACGTACCTGGTGCAAGGCATTTTCATCGTCGCCGGCGCGCTGTTCCTGTTCGTCTTCTGGAAGGCCTGGCGGCGTCATCGGTTCCTCAAGCAAAGCCGGCTCGTGCCACGGGTCGAAATCGACGAACTACTGGCGATGCAGGCAGAAACGCCCGATCTGCGGATCGTGGATGTTCGCGAACCCAGCGTCGTCGACGAAACCATCCCCGACGCCATCGCGATCCCGCTCGACGCGGCGATCGATCGGGCCATGCCCGATACCGACGCTGAAACTCCGATCGTGGTGTTCTGTGCCTGTCCGAACGAAGTCTCGGCCGCGCTAGTGGCGCTCAAGCTGCAGGCCGCCGGATACCGGCATACCTATGCGCTGGTCGGGGGGTACGATGCGTGGCAGGCGACCGTCGGCACAAGCATGCCGACGGGCGATGCCGACACCCGGCCGAGCGCTTCGAATCGCAACTAGGGCGTGTCGTCATGAGAGACGCCACCGCATGAGGCCCGCCCTATGGTCTGTTGAGGTTTCGTGTGAGTCCGCGCCAAGCACTGTTTTGCGGCAAGACGAGGCGTAGCGAACGTGGCGTAGTTGTTCTACGCGAGAGAGCTATAACGCTGGATTGCCGTCGTGTCGTCAATTTATATGGGCGCTTGTCCCTTCGGGTTGGGCCGCCCATTAGAAATTAACCAGGGGCGCCCGGCGGCGTTGCGAGTCTGGGTCGTGGCTCGCCACGACGCGGCGACTCGCGCCTTGCCGGACACGATTTGCGAACGCCAACGCGGCGCTTGCACGAAACCTCAACAGACCCTAGGTGTGTAAACCCACCACATTGTTCACGTTGAGCCGCAGTCGGCT
>NZ_APNK01000042.1 GCF_000732535.1 Salinisphaera hydrothermalis C41B8 | reverse complement strand
CATAAGATCGCTTTGAACTCTGGCGTTAACGTTGAACCATCATACAGCGGGACCAAACAGCTAACGCAGCCCAAGCCCTCGCTACAGTCGGACCCAGCATGGCAACGGATGTTGGCGCGCGTCGTCCATCTTGTGATCTATACGATCGTTATCGCCCAGCCTATTTTCGGGATTTTGATGGTCACGTCGCACGACCAGTCCATCCCTTTCTTCGGTCTATTCTCGATTCCGGCTTTCATCACGCTCGGTGAACAAGTCGGCGCGACGCTCGGGACAGCGCATGCATTTACGGGCTGGTGGCTCGTCTTGATCGCGCTCGGCGTCCACATCGGCGGCTCGCTGTATCATCACTTTGTACGCAAAGATGATGTCCTGAAACGCATGTGGCGCGGCCGGACCGACACATAGTAGGCCGGTCAATCGGAGTGACCAACAACCCGGGGGGAGGGAAACTCCGACATACGTCGATTCGACCCGCCCGATCGCATTAGAACGTCCCCGGGGCAAACCCGGGGACTGATTTAAGCCGCTTCGTTGTAGTGTGTTTCGTCAACAGTTGCTCCGGTCTCGGCATCATCCGGCGACAATTTCCGACTTGGCTCCAATGCCGCCTTGAAACGCTTGAGCCGAAGCGAATTCGTAAGCACGAAGATGCTGGAAATACTCATCGCCCCGGCGGCGATCATGGGGTTGAGCAGCCAGCCCGTGAACGGGAACAGTGCACCGGCCGCCAGCGGGATCAGCAGCACGTTGTAACCATAGGCCCAGCCGAAATTCATGCGGATGGTACGCATGGTACGCCGCGACAAGGCGATCGCGTTGACCACGCCCGACAAGTCCGCCCGCATCAACACGACGTCGCCCGATTCGATGGCGATATCCGTGCCGCTGCCCACGGCGATGCCCACATCGGCCTGGGTCAGCGCTGGGGCATCGTTGATGCCGTCGCCGACGAACGCGACCGACTGGTTCTCGCCCTGGAGCCGCTTGATCTCGTCGGATTTGCCGTCCGGCATGACGCCGGCAACCACGGTGTCGATACCTAGTTCTTCCGCGATGGCATGGGCTGTCGCTTCGTTATCACCGGTCAGCATCGCCACCGACAAATCCATCGCGTGCAGCGCCTTGACCATACGCTTGGCTTCGCCACGCGCCGGATCGGCCACGGCGATCAGGGCCGCCAACTGCCCGTCGATGGCGGCGAATAGCGGTGTCTTGGCCGTACGCGCCAGCGCGTCGGCTCGATCGGCCAGTGATGACGTATCGATGCCCAGGCTTTCCATATAGCGCTCGGCCCCGATCTGCACCCAATGCTCGCCGACCATGGCTTCCACGCCGTAGCCGGTGTGCGCCTGGAACTGGCTCGCCTCGGACAGCGCGATATCTTCGCGGCGGGCGGCCTTGACGATCGCCGTCGCCACCGGGTGTTCGCTGGTCGCTTCCACGGCGGCGACCTTGGCGAGCACCTCGGCCCGCTCGAAGCCGTTCGTGGTTTCCAGCTCGGTGAGCGCCGGGGCGCCTTCGGTCAGGGTGCCGGTCTTGTCCAGCACCACGGTATCGATACGGGCCAGTTGCTCCAACGCGGTGCCGCGACGGAACAGTACCCCCATCGAGGCGCCCTTGCCCGTCCCGACCATGATCGCAGTCGGCGTAGCCAGGCCCATGGCGCAAGGGCAGGCAATCAGCAACACCGAGACAGCAGCGATAAACGCAAGCGCGAGTGCGGATGGCGGCCCCAGAATCAGCCAGCCTACGAACGTTGCAGCCGAGACCGCCATTACGATCGGCACGAACACGCCCGCGATCTTGTCGGCCACCGCTTGGATTGCGGGTTTTTCGGCCTGGGCCTCCTCGACCATGCGAATGATGTGCGACAAGACGGTATCGCCGCCGACGCTGGTCGCCTCGAGCTCGAGTGTACCGCTCTGGTTCACGGTACCACCCACCACTTCGTCGTCCGCCTGCTTGGCGACCGGCACCGGCTCACCGGAGATCATCGACTCGTCGATATAGCTCTCGCCCGAGCGCACCGTACCATCGACCGGGACGCGCTCGCCGGGCCGCACGGATACGATATCGTCCTGGGCGACCTGGTCGAGTTCGACCTCGGTCCATTCGCCGTCGCGTTTGACGCGCGCTGTCTTGGACTGCAGCTGCATCAGCCCCTGGACCGCCTGCGAAGTCCGGCCCTTGGCCACGGCTTCAAGATAGCGACCGAGCAGAATGAGCGTGACGATCATGCCGGCCGCATCGAAATAAGTATGCGCCGTGCCGCTGGGAAAGACCTGGGGAACCACCAAGGCCACCAGTGAATAGAAGAACGCCGCATTCGAGCCGAGCATCACCAGGCTGTTCATGCCCGGGGCGAGATGCTTCATTTCGCCCCAGCCGAGCGTATAGAAACGCCAGCCCGCATAGAACTGGACCGGCACGGCCAGCACCAGCTCGATGATGGTCCAGGCCCGTGCCGGTAGCAGCCGATCCATCGCGGTCGCGATCGACGGCACGCCATGCAACATGGCGATCGCAAACAATGGAATCGTGAAGGCAGCCGCCAGGATCAGGGCCTTTTTGAGCCGATCGGCCTCGCTGGGCGAGTCGTCATCCGCTTGGGCGTCATCGTCGAGCGCGACCGCGGTATAGCCGGCTTTTTCGACGGCCTCGAATAGCCGCGCCCGATCCACAAGACCAGGCACATAGGCCACGCGAGCCCGCTCGGTGGTCAGGTTCACGGTGGCCTCGAGCACACCTTCGAGCTTACTCAACTTCTTCTCGACGCGCGCTACACACGAGCCGCAGGTCATGCCGTCGACCTTGAACTCAAGCGTTTCGGTACGTGCCTCGTATCCGGCCGACGCAACTGAATCGAACAGCGCCGACACATCGTTGACGCGGGTGTCGAGCGAGACCTTGGCCCGCTCGGTCGCCAGATTGACGGAAGCGTTCTGGACGCCGTCGACCTTCTTGAGCTTCTTTTCCACACGGGCCACGCAGGCGCCGCACATCATGCCGTCGACGCCGAAATCGATCTCCCGGATCGTATCCTGGGCCATATCGGCCTCCTCCGCGTTAGCGGTATTTCAGAATATCCATGAGCTCGGCCACGATCGCTTCGTCATCGCCGCGTTCGTGGGCGGTGACCACATGGTGTTTCAGATGACAGCGCAGGATCATGTCGCCCGTCTTGGCGAGCGCGCCGTTAACGGCCTTGATCTGCTTGAGCGCATCCACGCAGTAGACATCATCGCGTTCGAGCATGCGCAGAATGCCCTCGACATGGCCCCGTATGGACCGGAGCCGGCTGCGCGCGTCGTCACGTACAGCCGGGTCCAGAACCAAACGGGTCTCTTGCGGATCGAGGTCAGCCATTACGCGACGCGGGCCTCGTAACCTTCTTCCTCAACCGCCGCGATCAGTGCATTCGTGTCGGCCGATCCTTCGACCTCGGCTTCGCCTTCGTCGAGACGAACGGCCACGACCCGATCCACGCCGGGCACGTCCGCCAGTGCCGTGTCGACAGCCTTGACGCAATGCTGGCAGCTCATGCCTTCGATCTTTAGCTTAGTCATCAGGGACTCCACTGATTGATCCACCCCACTAGGGGTGGGTTAGGATGTGATCGAAAATTTACTCGTCGGCTTGAACGCTGTCAACGATCGAGCAACGGCGCCGGCCGATTCAAACCCAGGAGTAAGCAATGGAAACACTTGAAATCATTGCCTGGATCTTCGTGCTATTGGGCGTCGCCACGGCACTGGCGATACTGCGCGACGTGATACGTCATCCCCAGCCGATGCAGATCATGAATGTCACGTGGCCGGTCAACGGCTTGTTCACACCGGTATTCGGCTGGTGGGTCTACAAGAAACTCGGCCGACCCGATGCCGAGGCCGGCGGTCATACGGATAAGCCATTTCCCCAGAGCGTGCTCGTCGGCGTCACCCATTGTGCGGGCGGCTGCGTCCTCGGTGACTCGATCGCCGCGCCGGTGGTCTCGGCGATCGGTTTCACCATCGCCGGATCGTTGCTGCTCGGCCACTTCGCCGGCGAATTCATAGCGGCCTACCTGTTCGGCATCGCCTTCCAGATGCTGCCGATGATGAGCATGGGCGAGAGCAACCCGTTACGGGCGTTCATCAACGCCATCAAGGCCGATACGCTGTCGCTGGTGGCTTTTGAAATCGGCATGTTCGGCTTCATCGCGCTAGCGTTTAAGCTGCTGCTGCCCCAAGAACCCCACGTGGCCTCGGCCACCTTCTGGTTCATGATGCAGATCGCGATGATCATCGGCTTTGCGACGGCCTACCCCGCGAACTGGTGGCTGATCAAGCGCGGCATCAAACACGGGATGTAGGGAGTCTAAGATCGGTCGCCCGGCCGGGTGGCTAGCAGGAGCTTTGGCGAATGCCACTGCTATTTAGCATCGGAATACATGGGTTGGTATATCGGGCTGAAGATGGAAACACAGCCCGGCACTCGCTTCGGTTATCGCCTGCCGCCAGAAGGATCGGGCCGGACTCATTGTCCGGCCCATTTTCAGCGATATTGAAACACCGCGTCACCTCCACTGAGGCGAAGTAAACGGATAACTCCTCGGTAACAAACGAGTCGTACGCTACGTTTTCGCTCCCCTGCCCCCGCCCTGTAGCGCCGCGATCAAAGGACAGGACACCGCGTCTTGCTGCGCTTGGCAGGCCTCAAGCAATGAAGACAGCGCCGTTTCGATTCGTGCCAGGTCGGTCATTTTGTCGCGTACTTCCACCAGTTTATGCTCGGCAAGAACGCTGGCCTCCTGGCATTGGACGCCATCGTTGAGCTGCAGGAGTTGCGCGACTTCGGCCAGACTGAAACCGAGCCGCTGCGCCGACTTCACGAACCGCACCCGCGTGACATGCGCTTCGCCATACCGGCGGATCCCGCCATAGGGTTTCGCCGGTTCGGCCAACAGGCCGCGGCGTTGATAAAACCGGATGGTCTCGACGTTGACCCCGGCGGTTTGGGCCAGCGTGCCAATAGACAGCGCGTCCATATCATTTGACTCCGTACCGAACTACGGCAATACGGTCACGGTATCACGTCAACGACCGGCTTCATCGGAACGCGCCATGCAACGTACCTTCGCCATCACCGGCATGACCTGCGAGCACTGCGCCCGCACGGTCGAGGCCGCCCTCAATGCGCTACCCGGCGTGCATGCCGAGGTGGCCTATCCCGCGCGCCGTGCCCAGATCGAGCTGGCCGACGGTACGGACGAGGCCGCGTTGATCGAGGCAGTCCGCGCCAAAGGCTACGACGCCCGGACGCTGGATGACGACCAAGCCCCCGCCGAGCCCACCACGACATTGGACGGCGACGGTGAGGGCCTGCGTATCGCCATCATCGGCAGCGGCAGCGGCGCGTTCGCCGCCGCCATCCGCGCCGCCGAGGCCGGCGCCCAAGTCACGATGATCGAGTCCGGCGACATCATCGGCGGCACCTGCGTCAACGTGGGTTGTGTGCCCTCCAAAATCCAGATCCGGGCCGCCGAACTGGCCCAGCACCAGCGGGCAAACCCCTTCGACGGACTGGCCGATCATGCGCCGGCGATCGACCGGCCGCGGATCGCGGCGCAGCAGCACTCGCGGGTAGAGGAGCTGCGCCAGGCCAAATACCAGAAGATCCTGGACGACAACCCGGGCATCGACATGCGCCGCGGTCGCGCTCGCTTCGAGGATGCCCATACTCTGTTCGTCGACCTGCAGGGCGGCGGGCAGGAGCGAATCACCGCCGATCGCGTGCTGATCGCCACCGGCGCCTCACCCATGATCCCGCCGATCCCGGGACTGGCGGACACGCCCTACTGGACCTCGGACGAGGCGGTGTTCAGCAACGAGACGCCCGAGCATCTGCTGGTCATCGGCGCCTCGGTGGTGGCGGTCGAGCAGGCCCAGGCGTTTCGCCGGCTGGGTTCGAAGGTGACGGTCCTGGCCCGCAGCACGCTGCTGTCGAGCGAGGTCCCGGACCTGGGCGCGGGTCTTACCGAGGCCTTCCGGGCCGAAGGCATCGACGTGCGCGAGCACACCCAGGCCAGCGCGGTCCGTTACGAGGCGGGCCAGTTCGTCCTCGAGACCCAGAACGGCCCGATTCGTGGCGACCGGCTGCTCATTGCCACCGGCCGCGCCCCGAACACTCGCGATCTCGGCCTGGAACAGATCGGCGTGGAGACCGACAAGCGCGGTGGCGTCAAAGTGGACGCGCACCTGCGCACCCGCATCGAGCACATCTACGCCACCGGCGACTGTACCGACCTACCGCAGCTCGTCTACGTGGCCGCCGCCGGCGGCACCCGCGCGGCGGTGAACATGACCGGCGGCGAGGCCACGCTGGATTTGTCCGCCATGCCGGCGGTCATCTTCACTGAGCCGCAGGTGGCCACTGCCGGCCTGGACGAAGGCCAGGCGCGGGTACGCGGCATCGCGACTGAAACCCGTACGCTCGGCCTGGAGAACGTACCCCGTGCGCTGGCCAACTTCGAGACCCGGGGTTTCGTGAAGCTGATCGCTGAGGCGGGTAGCCACCGCCTGATCGGCGCGCAGATCCTCGCCCCCGAGGCCGGCGAGATGATCCAGACCGCGGTGCTTGCCATCCATACCGGCATGACCGTCGAGGCCCTGGGGAACTTGTTATTCCCGTATCTGGTGCATGTGGAAGCCCTCAAGCTCTGCGCGCAGACGTTTACCAAAAACGTCGAGCAGCTGTCGTGCTGCGCCGGCTGAGTCCCATCCGTCCCATCGACACAACTCTCGAGAGGCAATCGCATGAGCTTTGGACGTCAATCATTCGGTCTCGTGGGCTCGCTATTCGTCAGCGCCTGCTGTCTGGGCGCCGGTCCGATCCTCGCCGCCCTGGCGGCGGCCTTCGGTTTCAGCGCTTTTCACTCCGTTCTCAATATCTATGTATTGGCGCCGCTGATGACGGTCTCAGTGCTCTGGATAATGTGGAACCTGAGCATTCAGGGCCGCGCGTTAGCCGGCGCCGTCTCGCGCTACGCCCCCTTCTGGATAGGCCTGGTGGGCGGTGCGCTGGCGTGGGTGGGCGTGATTCTGCCGCATGTGCTCATGGGCACACGGCCGACCGGAACCGCCCTAATTATTGTCGGCATGGCCCTGTTGGTGGGCGCCTCGGTCTGGAGTCTGATCGATCAACGCCGCCGCTATTCCAAGGCGAACTCCTCGGTTCACTCGAACGTCTGATGTGTCAGCTTCGATAGTCGAATTCGCTGAATCGCTCATTAAAGCAGTCGCCGGTTCCCAAGCAACGTGAACCCTCGATTTAGCCCACTTCAAGAGGCCCCAATCATGGCTCAATCATTTGATCTCATCGCAATCGGCGTCGGCATGGCGGCCGTCAGCGCGGCTCACAAATGCGCCGCCGCGGGCTGGTCCGTGGCGGTCGTGGATGAATTGCCATACGGCGGCACCTGCGCATTGCGCGGCTGCGATCCAAAGAAAATTCTGCGCCGTGGCGCGGAGATTATCGATGCCGCGCAATTGATGCAGGGCAAAGGAATCGAAGAGCATGGCTTGAGAATAAACTGGTCCGATCTGGTCGCACACAAGCGTAGTTTTACCGAGAAGATGCCGGATACCATCGAGAACGGGCTAGAAAAAAACGGGATCACGACGCTTCATGGATCCGCCCGCTTTGTCGATAACCATACGATCGAGGTCGAGGACGAACGCTTTCACAGCCGCTACGTACTGGTGGCGACCGGTGCCATACCGCGCCCTATCGATATCCCCGGAGCCGAACACCTGATCGACAACGAGCGGTTCATGGCGCTCGAAGCGCTGCCGGACCGCCTGCTGTTCGTTGGCGGCGGCTATATTTCCTTCGAATTCGCCCACATGGCGGCGCGTGCGGGCGCTCATACCACGATCATCGATCGTGGCGATCGGCCCCTGAAAGCGTTCGATCCCGATCTGGTGGACCAACTGGTAGCGCGTAGCACCACGGCGGGCATCGATTTTCGGCCCGGTACGACGCTGAAATCGATTGAGAAAACCTCGGATGGCTTCGTTGTTATCGGCGAGCAGAATGGCAAATCGCAGCAATGGACCGTCGACCGCGTCGTGCATGGCGCGGGCCGCGCGCCGGGGATCGAGGCGCTTGATCCGGCGGCCGCTCATATCGAGGCGGGCCCGCGCGGTGTAGTGGTCAACGAATATCTGCAAAGCGTTTCCAACCCCGCCGTCTATGCCGCGGGGGATGCCGCCGACACGACCGGCCTGCCGCTGACGCCAGTCGCGGTGTTCGAGGGTAAAGTCGCGGCCTCCAATATGCTCAAGGGCAACCATAAAACCCCGGACTATCGCGGCGTGCCCAGTGTGGTGTTTACCGTGCCCGCGCTCGGCCGCGTGGGGATGCTTGAGTCAGAGGCCCGAGATGCCGGCCATGATGTCAACGTCAAGTTCACCGATACCAGCGGCTGGTTTTCCAACCGGCGTATCGGCGAGCCGTATGCGGCAGTCAAGATTATTGTCGACAACGCGAGCGATGAGATCTTGGGCGCCCATCTGTTCGGGCCCGGCTACGCGGAATTGATCAATATATTCGCACTCGCGATCAAGCTGGGTCTCAAAGTTTCCGATTTGAAGACGATGGTGCCGGCCTATCCGACCGTCGGTTCGGATTTGGGCGCGATGCTTTGAATGTCGTCGCGCTTGATGTACCGGCGCTTGCCGGACCGGTGGCACGGCGGGTGCGTCGTAGGTGCGAAAATGTTGGTCCGTGTCGGCCCCTGAAGGCCGGCCCGGATACGACGCGATGATGATCCGATTTTATGCCGCCAGCGCTGCCATTTATCTGGGCGCGGCCCTGGCCGAGATCGCCGGTTGTTTTGCGTTCTGGGCGTGGCTGCGTCAGGACAAGAGCGCGGGATGGCTCATTCCCGGATTGCTGTCGCTCGCCCTGTTCGCGTATCTGCTGACCCGTATCGATGTGAGCGCCGCCGGGCGAGCGTATGCCGCCTATGGCGGGTTGTATATCGTCACATCCTTGGGCTGGCTTTGGTTGGCCGAAGGGATACGCCCCAACGGCTGGGATGCGGCGGGCGCCGGATTAGCGATCGCGGGAGCGTTGGTTATCTTGGTCGGCACGCAGGTGACGCGGTGATTAGGCGCTCGCCGAGTGGCAAAGCGGCGTTCGCCACGGCATTGAAGAACATCGCCGGCCGCTGCCAAAGCGAGTTGATAAAGATCACGGTCATGCTGCGGCCCTGAGTCGGTCTGAAAGTCCGCCGCCTGTGGACGCTTCATCAGCAGTGCCTATGGCGGCTACTTATCTTGCTGCCAGGTCAGGATCGCTACACCGTGCCAGAGCCAACCGATCGCCAGGACCATGATGCCCGCGATCCAAACCGGCGTCTCCACCCAAAACGACAGCCCCACACAGCCGCCCAGGCCGAGCCAGGAGACAAAACGCGGATATCGCCGCGCCGCCACGGGTAGCCGCAGCGCGGCCGCGTTGGTCAACGCGTAATAGATCAGTACGGTGAACGCCGAGAACGACCAGGTCGTTTCGACGTTGCCGATGAGCGTCAGGGCCAGCACGATCAGACCTACGACACCGACCGCAACGTACGGGGTGACGTCGTTTCGATCCAGCCGTGCCAGCACGCCGGGCATATCCCGGCGCCGACCCATGGCCAGCAACACCCGCGACAAACCGAGAATCAGGTTGAGCAGGACGCCGAGCATGGCGGTGATTGCGCCAATGGCGATCAGCCAGCCCACGCCTGGCACAACAAACGCCTCGGCGGCTCGCTGCAATGGGGCCGCGTTGCCGGTCGTGGCCGCCGCCAGCGGTCCTGCGCCTAGGGTTCCGATGGCGACCACCGCTACGGCGATATACACCAGCGCCGAAATCGCCAGCGTGGCGATGATTGCGCGCGGAATTGTGATACGCGGCGCACGCACTTCCTCGCCCAGCGTCGCGATACGCCCGTAGCCGGTGAAGGCGACGAACATCAAGGCCGTGGCGTACAGCAGATCGGTGGCGCCCACCGGCTGCCCGCCGACCGTGAAATCGAACAGCGTGGTGGCGCCGTGGCCGACCGTCGCCGGCAGGCCCGCGAGCACGAAGCCGATCAGCGCGATCAGTGTGACGCCGACAATCAGCGTGTTCGCCCGATTCGATCGCCGCATGCCCGTCAGCACGATGGCGGTCAGGGCGATGACCGCGAACGCGGCGATCGGTACGCGCCAACCGGTGTCGATGTGGAACCGATAGAGCAGATAGCCGGCAAAACCGAGCGCGGCGGTGGCCGCCGATGCGCTCTTGGCGCTGATAAACATCCACCCGGCGGTAAAACCCAGCCACGGCGACAGGAATTCATAGCCGTACTCGTAGGTGCCGCCGCTGACCGGATGGGCAGCGGCCAGTTGGGCCGCGCTCAGCGCGTTGCAGAGGGCCAGCAAGGCCGCCAGCGCAATCGCCGGAATCACCGCGCTGCCGGCAATACCGGCGGCCACGCCGATACTGACGAACACGCCCGTGCCCAGGATCGCGCCCAGGCCCATAAAGATAGCGCCGCCCAGACCGAGCTCGCGGCGCAACTGCTTCCTGTTGGACTCGCTGGCACCATTTTTCGTCATGACCGCCCCGTACTTTGTTGCCCGGCATCGCGCCTGACCCTCCCCCCGGGACGGTCGCCGCGCATCTTGCTTATCTGATACCCGAACGAGATCGAGTCACGCGTTCTTACAGGTCTTCGGTGAGCATCGCCTGGACCGCCTGGGCAAGGTAGTGGGCGGGTGGCTCGTCATGCAGCGTGACGGCGATACGCGCGGCTTTAATCGCTTTGCGGGCACGTACGCGGTTGGCCGAATGGTGGGGAAGCGCGTCCAATGCAGCCTTGCCGTGACAGGGATCGCCCGCAGCGGCCTGGGAGTCACGCCCCGGCGGGCCTTCCAGGCAGTTGAGCACATGGTGTAGGTGCGTCTGTATCGTCTCGAGCTTATCCGCCTTGGCGGCGTAACCGGCGTGCTCGGCCGCGATCCGGAACGGCGCGGGCGCGGAGGCGGCCAATGCGCTACCGCCGCTGATTAACACCACCAGGGCAATGACCGGCGGACATACGGTGACCGGGATACGTCGGCGTAGTGACATGGAAGCCTCCTATCTTTCGTGAACGGGTACGCGATGTTCGCCGCGCGAAACGGGCTACACCACATCAAAGAGCGTCGCGAAGCCATAGTCCAGATGCTGCTGGTTGTGACAATGGAAGAAATGCAGGCCGGTGTGCTCTGCCTTGAAGTCGAACTCCACATGGCCGTAGGGCCGGATCATGACCACGTCTTTCATGATCCCCGACGTGCGCTTGCCCTCGATGTTGGTCAGCTCGAAGGCGACGCGGTGCAGGTGCAGCGGGTGCGGATCGTCGTTGTTGTTCTCGCAGACGATCCGATAGCGCTTGCCCCGGTCCAGCCGGATCGGGTGGGTCTGCTGCTGGAAGGTCTTGCCGTTGACGGTCCAGCGGTTGAAGCCGCCCTGGCCGCCGTTGATCTTGCCGAACACGAGCTTGACGGTGTCGTCCGGCGACTGCGGCGCACGGTCGCTGCCGAACAACGTGTAGTCCCAGGGTTTTTGGCTCGGCTTGCCCCATTGCGGTTGACCGCTTTTGCCGGCGTATTCGACTACGATGCCCATGCCGCGGCGGCGGTCTTCATCGAGTACGCTGCCGAAAATCCACACGCCCGGATTTTTCATTTCGACAATGGCGTCGATGCGTTCGGCGACGCCCAGTTCCAGGGCATCCACTTGCGCGGGATGCGGTACCGGGTTGCCGTCCAGCGCCACCACCTTGAACGTATGGCCGGGCAGCGCGAAACGCCGGTGCTCGGTGGCGCTGGCGTTGACGATATGAAACAGCACGCGCTCGCCCTCGCGTACCCGAATCGGCTCGCCGTGGCCGAGCATCTTGCCGTTGATGGAGAACAGCCGGTAGCCGATCTCCAGCCCGTTGGCCTTGCCGTGCTGGCTTTCCTCGCCTTGCTCGTGTTCCTCATCGGCCTTGTCGGGGTGCAGCGGCGGCATGTTGACGCGCTCCTCTTCCTCGCCTTTGCTGGTAAAGAACGGCTCCCATTCGTGGGTGACAAGGAAAACCTCCCGGTCGTAGCGGCCGGGGTCGTCCTTCGGTTCGATATACACGACGCCGTGCTCGCCGGTATAGGTGCCGCGATGAAGATCCTCGCCGGCATAGATGTGGGTGTGTTGAAAGCGGAAGCCGCGCGGGCCGGGTCGATAGCGGATGCGCTGCATGCCGTGGGCGGGCACATAGGGCGAGGCTTCCTCCGGCGTGCCGTCGGCGGCGACGGGGATGACCTGGCCGTGCGGGTGGATAGTATTCGGCACGTCGGTATCGTTGTAGATATCCATCGTGAACGGCCGGCCTTCCTTCAGCCGCAGCAGCGGCCCGGGCGCCTGGCCGTTGTAGCCGGTGGTGCTGACGATGCGCCCCGGCGCAAGCTCCACCAGCGCGGGACCGATGTGAAAGGTCGCGTCGGCCGGCCCCAACGCGTTCGGTAAACCGCCAGCGGTAGCCGTGCCCGCTGCGGCGTGGGCAAACGACGGCAGCAACACGGTCGCCAGTCCCGAGGCGCCGGCCGCGCCGGTGGCTTGCAGAAACCGCCGCCGGCTCGGGCTGTGCGGTGTGTCGGGGCGGTTGTTATCGCGGTCATCTGTTTTGAACGTCATCGGTTTTTCCTTGCAAACGGGTTCGCCATTAGGTGGTGTATTAGGCGTGGCGATTGCGCGACTATTGCGAGCTCGAACCCGACTCACGTGCCAACTCGGGCCACGCGCGGCGTCCGATCCGGGCCAGCAGCCGCGGCGGCCCATCCGGATCAGGTGCAAATACCGCGACCTCGCCCGGCGACAGCGCGGCCAGCACCGCGGGTTCGGGATGCGCGGTGGTCAGCTTGCTGGTGACGTCGACCACGTCCTTCCCCGGCGGCGGCGCGTTCGACAGAAGAGCGGCTATCGCGTTCTCGTAGGCCGCGTCGCCACCCCGGTCTTTCCAGGTGCTGGCCGCATCCAGCCGCGCCTCGGTATGCACCGGACCGACGTTCAGCAGCCGGGCGGTGGTCTCGGTACGGCACAGCCGGGCGGCGTTGACCCGGGCGATCGGCAGGTTCAGCGCTCGCATGCCGGCGCCAACCGCGCGTGCCTGGGTTTGGCCTTTCGCAGTCAGTTGGCTTTGCTGGGCGCAGTTATGGGCAGCAGCCTGGGCGTCGGTCACTTCGCCGGGGCGGTCATCGCGCGCGCCATGGCGCATCCAAAGAATCAATCCGCCCTGGCGCAAATGTTCGACCAGCGCTTGCCCGGTCACGGGGCCGACGACCGCCTTGGGCGCTACTTCTTGCGCGGTTCCGGAAGCCATCCCGTGGGATGACCGGTCCATCGCCGAGCCGCGCTGCATCGATTGACCGGCCGCGGACGCGACGCTCGCGCCGAGTAGCGCCAGTACCAGTCCGACGCGGCCGAGTCCGAGCAACGAGGTTTTGTATGTCGACGTCATGGTGCTCTCGTCCTGTCTTGCGTGCGGAAAACAAGCGGTTGTCATAGCGACGGCAAACGGCCTGTGAGGCGTTGGCCAGCCACGGAACAAAACACTGATTCCCTTTCGATCGAAACGCCTGCATACTCACCGCATCTAATATCGTAAGTCAATATCGGGAACGGATATCAAGCGCTACAATGCACGTTCCCGACACTATACGAAGGCTGCCCATGCTCGGAGATTCCACAGGTCCGGCCGATAGGTTCTACACTGAGGCGGCCCATTCATCTCGATACCATGCTCGTGCTGCGCCAGTTCTTTCTCGGTTTCATCAAGATTCATATCCTGCACCACGCGGCGCAGCAGCCGGTGTACGGCCAGGCGCTGATAGCCGAACTTCAGCACCACGGCTACGAAATCAGCCCCGGCACCCTTTATCCCATCCTCCACGGCTTGGAAAAGGCCGGCTATCTGACGCGCGAGGACCGGGTTATCGCCGGCCGGCGGCGCAAGTACTACACCGCCACCGAGTCGGGGGCCGAGGCATTGGCCGAGGCCCGCGAGAAAATCCGCGAGCTGGTCGATGAGGTGGTCGACGGGCAGGGGCCAGAAGATATCGAATCGCGCTCGGACCCTGGCTGAGGGTGGCCGCCGGGCAGCGATTCTGCGGCCGCGACATCGCCATTCAGATCACAAGAATCACAGCCGCCGCCGTGAGCTCCTGGGGCCGACGTGCGCTTATTCCCTCATGACAACGATGATCGAATCGGCGTCGTATCTTCGTTATCGCAAGGACCATACGAATGGATAAAACAGATCGGATCGGGTTCGCGGGTTTTTTCATCGCCTGCCTGTTCTTGGCGTTTTTGGTCGGCAGCTACGTCATCCTCGCCCGGGTGTTTCCGTATCAATACTTCGACGACGCGTACAAGGCATTCCATGCCGTTGTCGAACAGCGCTCGGTCAGCAACCGTTATAGCCAGACCGATCAATGGCGCCCGGCGCGCACGGACAAGCGCAGGGTGACGATCTACGATCCGAAACGCGCTTACAACGGCTACACGCTGTATACGTCCGCAGGCGGCAGCTACGCCGCGTTGATCGACATGAAAGGCCAGGAAGTGCATCGCTGGTCGCTGCCTTACAGCAAGGTCTGGCAAAAAACGCCGGAAGGACACGATGCGCAGTCGGACCGGCTGATCTATTGGACCAAGGCCGTGATGTATCCCAACGGTGATCTGGTGGCGACCTATATCTCGGCTGCCGATACACCGTGGGGCTACGGCCTGGTCAAGCTCGATACCGATTCCAACGTCATCTGGAAATATCACGGCGCCACCCATCACGATATCGATATCACGCCCGACGGCCGGGTTCTGGCGATTTCGAACGCGTTCAGCAGCCAAGTGTTGCCAGAGTTTCCCAACCTCGCCAAGCCGCATCTGGAGGATTTTCTCGTCGTCCTCAATGGCAAGACCGGCAAGCCGATCAAGAAAATCTCGCTGCTGAACGCGTATTACAACTCGCGCTATCGGCCGCTACTCGAGACCGCCCCGTCCCAGTATCTGGAAGATCCGCTGCACACCAACAACGTTCAGTATATCGGGGCAAAGTTGGCCGAATCGTTCGCCCCCGCACACGGCCAGGCCGAACAGGCTTTAATGTCGTTCCGTACGCCGAGCACCGTCGGCCTGATCGATATCAAAAGCGGCCAAATCACCTGGATGGCCCGCGGGCCGTGGCTGGCGCAACACTCACCACGGGTGCTGGCCAACGGCCATTTCAACGTATTCGACAATTACGGCCATTTCCGACAAGGCAATGCGTCTCGGCTGCTCGAAATCGATCCGAAAACGCTGGGCATCGTATGGCGCTACCACGGGACGCCGCAGCACCCGTTGCAAAGCCGGATCCGCAGCGAAATCCAGCAGTTGCCCAACGGTAACCGGTTGGTCACCGAGTCCGACGGCGGTCGGCTGTTCGAACTGACGCCCGACGGCACGATCGTCTGGCAGTTCATCAACCCGGTGCGCGGCGGCGATCACGACCAGTACATTCCCGTGATCTGTTCCGGTCATCGCATCAAGCCAGACCGGTTGACGTCGGCCTTTCGCAGCGAGCTGGAAAAGCAATAAACGACTTTCACACAATGATCTACATGGGCGACTCAACGAACCCTGCCGGGGTTAAGCGGGTTGCTTTTTACTGCTCTCGCCCCTGACAGCACTCATTTTGCAAGTTGTCAATTAGGCCTTCGAGATGCGAGCATTCCGATATCTCTGGTTGTACTGCGTTTAACGCTTTTTTCGGTGCAAGTTTGCTACTATTGTCCAATATGTCTATATTATTGGACATATGGACGAAAAGGACGCCATCGCTCGTTTTTCAGCAGTCGCTCAAGAAACACGACTCGCGGCGTTTCGACTGCTCGTCCGCCACGAGCCGGACGGGCTGCCGGCCGGCGAGATCGCGCGCCTTCTGGATGTGCCCCACAACACGATGTCGGCGCATCTGGCGGTGCTGACGCGGGCCGGTCTGGCCGTATCACATCGCCAAAGCCGCTCGATCATTTATCGCGCCAACCTCGCCTGCATCGAGCAGACCATTCGGTTTCTGGTGCGCGATTGCTGCAATGGGCGCCCCGAGGTCTGCCAACCACTGCTGAAATCGCTCACCGATTGCGTATCGCCACCGGACGATTAGAGGATTTTTTATGCGCCCGCTGATCTATCACAACCCGAACTGCGGCACGTCCCGCAACACGCTGGCCATGATCGAAGCCTCCGGCGAGACGCCGGAAATCATCGAGTATCTGAAAAATCCACCGTCGCGTGAGCGCCTGATTGCGTTGCTGGATGAGATGGCGATGCCACCGCGCGATTTGCTGCGCCGCAAGGGCACGCCCTATGACGAACTGGGTCTGGACGATCCCGCGCTGACTAACGATCAACTGATCGACGCCATGCTGACGCATCCGATCCTGATCAACCGGCCGATCGTGGTGACCGACCAGGGCGTGCGCCTGTGTCGCCCGTCCGAGCGAGTGCTGAATCTCCTGGACGAGCCGATCGCGACGTTCACCAAGGAAGACGGCGAAGTCGTCACGTATTCGAAGGCGATCTGATGGCGCATCGCATGAATTTTCACGACCTGCCCCACATCGATCCAGAGTCGCTACAGCCAATCGATATCGATACGTTGGTTGGCCCGAATAACTCGCGGCATGCGCCGCGCATTCTCATTCTTTACGGCTCCCTTCGGTCGCGATCCTATTCGCGCTTTCTCGCCGAGGAAGCCGCGCGCCTGCTGCGCTGGTTTGGCTGCGAGGTCCAGCTATTCGACCCGTCGGGTCTGCCGCTGCCCGACGATGCCGAGGCGGATCACCCGCGCGTGCAGGTGTTACGCGAACTGGCCACCTGGTCTGAGGGCATGGTGTGGATCAGTCCTGAGCGCCACGGTGCGATGACCGGCATCATGAAGGCTCAGATCGACTGGATTCCGCTGTCGCTGGGCGGCGTGCGCCCGACCCAGGGCAAAACGCTGGCCGTGATGGAAGTCTCCGGCGGCAGCCAGAGCTTCAACGCGGTCAATCAACTGCGCGTGCTGGGTCGCTGGATGCGCATGGTCACGATTCCGAACCAGTCCTCGGTGCCCAAGGCGTTCGGCGAGTTCGACGACAACGGCCGCATGAAGGATTCGCCGCTGTATCGGCGCGTGGTCGACGTCTGCGAGGAACTCGCGAAGTTCACCTGGCTGATGCGTGATCGAGCTGAGTATCTGACCGATCGCTATTCCGAGCGCGTCGAAAGCGCCGAAGAAACCTCCCGCCGGGTCAATCAAGTCGCGCACTAAGCGACACCGCGACCAAGGAGCCGTTTATGCTGGCGCTGGCTATCTTCGTCGTCACGCTCGTGCTCGTCATCTGGCAACCGAAAAACCTCGGCATCGGCTGGAGCGCGCTGGGCGGCGCGGCCATCGCGCTTGCCACCGGCGTGGTGCAGTTCTCCGATGTGGCGGTTGTCTGGAATATCGTCTGGGATGCCACCTTCACTTTCGTCGCGCTGATCATCATCTCGCTGATCCTCGACGAGGCGGGCTTTTTCTCCTGGGCGGCGCTGCACATCGCGCGCTGGGGCAACGGGCGCGGACATCTGCTGTTCCCACTGATCGTGCTGCTCGGCGCCGTCATCGCCGCATTTTTTGCGAACGATGGCGCGGCCCTGCTGCTCACGCCGATCGTGATCGCCATTCTGGTTCGGCTCGAGTTCTCCGCCTCGGCGGCGCTGGCCTTCATCATCGCGACCGGCTTCATCGCCGACACCGCCAGCCTGCCGCTGATAATCTCGAACCTGGTCAACATCGTCTCGGCCAACTTCTTCGACGTCTCGTTCGATCGTTATGCCGCGGTCATGGTGCCGGTCGATCTGGTCTCGATCGCCACGACGCTGGCGGTGCTCTGGCTGTATTTCGGCCGACGCATTCCGCGCCGCTACCCGGTGGATGCATTGGACAAGCCCGCGAGCGCGATCGTCGACCCTTATGTGTTCCGTGCGGCGCTGCCGGTGCTGGCCGTGCTGCTGGTCGCGTATTTCGTACTCGCTCGCTGGCACGTGCCGTTCTGTGTCGTCACAGGGGCCGGCGCGTTGGTTTTGCTGGGGCTGGCCGGCCGCTGGTGGCGCGGTGGGCGAGGTGCCGTTCTGCCGCTCGGCCCGGTCCTGCGCAATGCGCCCTGGCAGATCGTGCTGTTCTCGATCGGCATGTATCTGGTGGTCTACGGCCTGGGCCAGGCCGGGCTGACCCATTACGGCGCGACCGTACTCGAATGGCTGGGCCAGCAGGGCCCGTTCGTCGCCACGCTCGGGACCGGCTTTATCGCCGCACTCGTGGCCTCGGTGATGAACAACATGCCCTCGACGCTGGTCGGCGCGCTGGCCATCAAGCAGGCGCAGGTACCCGAATTGACCCACGAACTGATGATCTACGCGAACGTGATCGGCAACGACCTGGGGCCGAAATTCACGCCCATTGGCAGCTTGGCCACGCTGCTTTGGTTGCATGTCCTGGCCGGCAAAGGATATCGCATCGGCTGGGGCCAGTACATGAAGGTCGGTCTGGTGCTGACGCCGCCGGTACTGCTGGCCACACTGATCACGCTGGCGATCTGGTTGCCGCTCATCTCGATGTAGATTGACCATTTGTGCTGCGAGCAAGTGTTCGGCCTTGCGATGGGTACGAGCGCGATACGGTCGCGTTCGGCTGTGTAAGGCTCAGTTCGCCCGGTCGCATGCCTGCTGACTGATTAATCATCCCTTGGCCGGCACGTTGGGCTCGGTGTTCGGTCCGCGCCCCACATTGCTGATACTCGGCGCCATTGCCTCGATTGCTTGGGCTTTGACCCGCAGTTATGGCGGTATGAATACAAGCGCAACCTGATATGCCACAACTGCCCCGAACCCACTTTCCGATGAATTCGAGGATCCCATTCTATGCCCAGCATCGGTGAAACTGCCCAGCAGACCGGCCTATCCGTCGATACGTTGCGCTATTACGAGAAAATTGGGCTCATGCCGCGGATCGCGCGGGATAATCGCGGGCGACGACGCTATGAATCGCGCGATCTAGCGCGGCTGCGTTTCATCCGGCGCGCCCAGCGTTGCGGTTTCTCGCTGGATGAAATCCGGATATTGCTCGAATCGCGAAGCTGTCGTGAGGCCGCCCAGCCGGAGGTCGCACGGCTGACCGAACAGAAACTGCAAGAGATTCAGGCCCGCATGGCCGATCTCGATCGGCTGCAACAGGAACTCGGGCAATTGCTGCAGTTGTGCCGGGGCAGCGATCAAGGCTGTCCGATTATCGACGGCTTGGATACGTCCGAGTGAACGCGTTCGGCGCCCGGCCCGGCCGCTTAAATAAATTCTTGACCTGGAGTCGACTCCAGGGTCTACGCTCATGTGAAATGCAAACAGGGTCTAAGCCGACGCGGCGAACCCCTTAATCACAGGAGCGTTCCATGCAAACAACGACGCTGACCGTCGACGGCATGCACTGCCAAGGCTGCGTGCAGATCGTACAGAACGTAATCGAGCAGCAAACCGGCGTCAAAGGCTGTTCCGTGTCATTGGCTGACAAGCAGGCACGTATCGCCCATGACGCCGAAACAGTGTCTTCCGAGGCGCTGGCCCAGGCCGTGCAGGACGCCGGCTATGCCGCCGCGCCGGCATAAGCCTTGGAGATCGCACAGGCTGGAGCGCTGGCTGCCGGCCTTGGGCTCCTGGCTTTCGTGGAGCCGTGCTCGGTCGGCAGCCACCTGCTGTTTTTGAAGTTCCTGGACCGGCTGCCGGAGCACCAGCGTTTGTACCAGACGCTGGTCTTCACCTTGGCCCGGGCCGGACTGATGGCGGGGCTCGGCGTGCTAGCGGCCGTGATCGGCGCCCGATTCATGGGTATCCAGCACGGCTTGTGGATGGTGCTGGGCAGCTTGTATGTCGCGCTCGGGCTGGCCTATCTGGCCGGCGGCGCGCCGTGGCTGATTCGCCAGAGCGATCGCTTGTTGCCTCGCGTACCGGCGACTTCCGGCGGCGCCGCGCTCGGTGTTTTGTTTGGATTCAACATCCCGGCCTGCGCGGCGCCACTGCTCGCAGTATTGCTCGGCGGCGCGGCCGCCCAGGCCGCGGCCGGCGGCGGTGTGGCCTATGGCGGTGTATCCCTGCTGATTTTTGGGCTGGCCCTGTCCAGCCCGCTCGTGCTGGCGGTGTTCACCCAGCGCGGGCGGCGGCTGTTGAATGCGATCGCCCGTTTTGCCGCCCGCATGCCGCGCGTCACTGGCGCGGTGCTGGTGCTACTGGGTTTCTGGTCGATCGGGCTGGCTTTTTATTGACCGAACATCCCCGCCTCAACCCGGAGTATTGTCATGAATGATGCCACCGTTAACTCCGACGACTTCCATCCCTGGAGCGAAGAAGCTACCGGCGACTCGAATATCCGCCGCGTGCGTGCCCATATCGGCGGCATGCACTGCTCGCTGTGCACCGGCACTATCGAGCGCGCGCTGGGCGCCAAACCCGGCGTGCAGCGGGTGGCGGTCAGTCTGACCCATGAGCAGGCGCTGGTGGAATACGACGGCGGCGAGACCGACGCCGCCACCCTGATGGGCACGCTCCAGCAGATCGGCTATACCCTGAGCGATCCGCGCAAGGTCGAACCCTTCGAGCGCCAGGAACAGGCGCTGGCCATCGAGCGTAACCGCTTTGTGGCGGCGCTGGCCATGAGCCTGGCCGCGGTCGGGCTGATTGTGGATACTGCCAGCGCCTGGACCCTGGGTTTGTCGGCGCTGGTTTATGTCAGCCTGGTCGGCTTCGGCTATGCCGTGCTGCGCGGGCGCGGGCCGGCCATCGCGCTGACCGGCAGCGCCGGCCTGGCCGCCGGCGGGCTGACCCTGTTCGGGCTGCGCGCGAGCGGCGTGCTGGCCGGCACCGAGCCGCTGCTGGTCGGCGCGCTGGCGCTGGCCATGATGTTCGGGTTGGCCCGGCACATGGGCGTCATGGCCTTCCAGGCGCTACGTCGCGGCATCCTCAATCAGCACGTGCTGGTCGAGATCGGCGCCTTCGCCGGCCTAATCGGCGGCGCGATCGGCCTGGCGGCACAACCCGCGGGCTATCCGACGGCGGCGTTTTTCGCGGTGTCGGTGATGGTGCTGACCTATCACTTATTTTCCGAATGGCTGTCGCTAATCGTCAAGACGCGCAGCGCGCAGTCGGTCAAGCGGCTGCTGGATCTGCAGCCGGAGACCGCGCATGTGGTCACCGACGGCGACGAACAGGATCTGCCCGTCGAGCAGATCACGGCGGGCATGCAGGTGCGGGTGCGTCCGGGTGAGAGTATTCCGGTTGACGGCGAGATCGTCGGCGGCCATTCGGCGGTGGACGAAGCGCTGATTACCGGCGAGCCGCTGCCGGTGGAAAAGACCGCCGGCGATAGCGTTGTCGGCGGCGCCATCAACGGCACCGGCACCCTGCTGATCCGGGTCACGGCGGTCGGCGACGAGAGCTTTCTGCATCAGGTGATTTCCAGCGTGGAAGACGCCCGTGCGCTCAAGCCCGGCCTACTGCACATCGTCGATCGCGTGTTGCAGGTCTACACGCCGACCGTGCTGACGATCTCGGCGCTCGCGTTCGCCGCCTGGACCCTCGGTCCGGTGTTGCTCGGCGGCGACCCCGAATATCAGCGGGCGGTGTTCGCCGCGCTGACGGTGCTGGTGATGGGCTATCCCTGTGCGGTCGGCATCTCCGCGCCGCTGTCGATCGTGCGCGGCGCCGGCGAGGCGGCCGACAAGGGCGTGCTAATGCGCACCGGCGAGGCCTTCCAGGCGCTGCGCAAGATCGACACCGTAGTCTTCGACAAGACCGGGACCCTGACCGAAGGCCGGCCGGCGGTGCGCCATATCGAAAGCCTGGATGACGACGAGGACGCTTTGTTGGCCCTGACCGCGGCCGTCGAGGCCGCTTCCGAGCACCCGCTGGGCCGCGCCGTGGTCGAGGCCGCACTCGATCATGGTCTGGATTTCCCCGAGGTGGCCGATTTTCAGGCCGAGTCGGGACGCGGGGTGACGGCGCGGATCAATGGCGACGACATCCGGGTGGGCAGCCCCGCCTTCCTGAGCTCGGCGGGGCTGACGCTCGACGCCTTGAACGACCACATCGAAGCCTCGGAACAACAGGGTCATACGGTGATTGTCGTGGCGCGCGGCGAGCACTTGCTCGGCGCGATTGCGCTGGGCGATGCCTTGCGCGCCGATACCGTCGACACCGTGGCCCGGCTGCACGAGCTCGGCATCCGCACGGCGATGTTCACCGGCGACAACGAACGCACCGCCCGCCATATCGCCGAGCGTGCCGGCATCAACGAGGTCCACGCGAATGTGCTGCCGGCCGACAAAGCCGAGCGGCTGCGCGCCATGCAGCGCGACGCGCGGATCGCCATGGTCGGCGACGGCATCAACGACGCCCCCGCGCTGATGCAGGCCGATATCGGCATCGCCATGGGCTCGGGCGCCGACATCGCCATCGATGCCGCCGATATCATCATCCTCAACGGCCAGGTCGGCGCCGTGATCACGGCGTGGGAAATCAGCCGTTGGGGCTATCGCAAGATGCTGCAGAATGTGGGACTGGCCTTTGCCTTCAACGGCATCGGTATTCCGCTGGCCGCGACCGGCCTGATCTATCCGGTGTGGGCCATGGTCGCGATGGCGGCGAGCGTGACCGCCATCTTTGTCAACTCGCTGTGGCAGCGGCCGGCGATGTTTTTCGATACTGTGGCGAGCGTGGGCGAGTAGCGAATACATGAGTATGAACGATGGGACTCTATAACGACGTAGTTCTGCCACGGCTTTGTCACCTGGCCATGCGCAATCGCCACCTCGTACCGTATCGTCGGCGCGTGTTGGCCGGCGCGCAAGGCGAGGTGCTGGAAATCGGCATCGGCTCCGGCCTCAATCTGCCGTTTTACGGGCCACACGTCCGCGGCATTCACGGTCTGGAGCCGTCACCGCAATTGGTCCGCCTCGCGGAGCGCGCGGCCGGGCGCTCGAACCGGCCGGTTTCGCTGATCGAGGGTTCGGCGGAAGCCATTCCGTTCGATGACAAGAGCCTCGACACGATCGTGACGACCTGGACGCTGTGCAGCATCCCGCATGCGGATCGGGCGCTCGCACAAATGCGTCGTGTGCTCAAGCCTGGCGGTCGGCTTCTGTTCGTCGAACACGGATTGGGGCCCGAAGAGGCCGTGAGAAAATGGCAGCACCGTTTGACCCCGGTATGGTCAAAGGTCAGCGGCGGCTGTCATCTGAACCGTCCGATTCAAGCACTGATCGAACACGCAGGCTTCGACGTGGCGCGGCTCGAGACCGGTTATATGAAAGGCCCCAAAACGATGGCCTTCATCTACGAGGGCGACGCCCGACCGATATGACGCACGCTGAAAACTATTTTTGACGCTTTACACGCTTTTACCTTGTCATCGTCATAAAGAGCGCCTATATTATAAGTCTTATGAAGCGGCTTGTTCCTTCCATCCTGATCACGCTGTTGATCTTAGCCAGCGTGCTGGCCAGTCCAGCCGTCATGGCGTGGTCGATGCCGTCTTCATCAAGTCCGTCAACGGCGTGCGCGCTATGTCAGGCCGATCCTGCGAGCCAACAGCACGCGCCGCCCGCGACCACGACCTGCGTTCTCGCCATGTGCAGCATGACGGCTGACACAAACGATACCGCAGCCGCGCTCGTGTTGCCCCCGAGGGCCATCCCCGGCTTTCATCTGCGCGCCCATCTGGGCCGAATGCTGTCGGGCCCCGACCCCTTCCCTCCGCGTTTCATCCGCGTTTGACCTGATCGGCGCTTACCGCGCCTCACGTCCGGATTTCACTGAAGTTCTGCCGACCTGTACGGGTCGGCCGGCCTAACCGCCGTCGCGTTGCGTAATGCACGTACGTTGCATACGCAGCATGCGGCTCGGCCGCGTCATCCGGACGCTTTGTATTCAAGTCACGTGGAGTTACATCTGGATGAAACAATCTCTCAACCGCGCCGTGGCGATATTCTCGCTCATGGTCTTCGCGTTGGCGTTTACCGGCACGGCTGTCGCCGCGCCGGTGGCCGCAACGCTGTACCACAACCCGGGCTGTCATTGCTGCGAGCAATACGCGCAATATCTCGACAAAGCGGGCTACGACGTCAAGGTCGTCGATACCGACGATATGGCCGCCTTGAATCAAAAGCACGGCGTACCGCCCAAGTTGGCCTCCTGCCACACCATGACGATTGGCCACTACGTCGTCGTCGGCCATGTACCGGAGCCGGCCATCGCCCAACTGTTACGCGAGCAACCCGACATCGAGGGCATTTCGCTGCCTGGCATGCCGGCCGGCTCGCCTGGAATGAAGGGCAAAAAACAAGGGCCGTTCGTCGTCCGCACGCTAAGCGGCGACGTGTACGGCACGTACTGAGCCATGGTTAATACCCATTACAAGGAGTCCCTGTTATGAGCTGCTCTAAAAACCAAACCAAGAGTTCCGACCCGCAAGCCAAACCGCAGCATCCGGCGCTGCACTGGCTCAAGCGTCAGCGTTTGATGATTGGCGGTCTCGCGATCGTCGGTCTCGGGCTGGCGTTCGGCTGGAACGGGCTGGCGGCCGCCGGCGTTCTACCCATTCTGCTCAGCACGCTGCCGTGCCTGATCATGGTGGGCATCTGTATGAAAAGCATGCAGTCCTGTTCAAAAAACGAACAGAAGGCCGAAGCGGCCCACGCCCCAGCCAACGATTCCCCGGCACTACTGCCGGGACCTTCCCCCCAACGTATCGAGGAACAAGACCATGCGTAAGACACTGAAAGCATTCACCGCAGCCACCTTCATCGCGGCATCGGCCGCCATCGCAACCGCCTCATTCGCCGCCACGTCGAGTGATAACGACTCTGGCGCGGGTGAAATGGGGCAGATGATGAAAAATAAAGATCATATGGGTCAGGGCATGATGGGCAACGGCCAAATGCCCATGATGCAGATGATGACCGAAATGAACCAGATGATGAGCAACTGCAACAAGATGATGGAGGCCCAGATGAAAAAATCCGATAGCCAGAGCGGCAGCGCCGACAAAGGCTGATTCGGGCCTTTAACAGCAGCCACTCGTTATGAGTGGCTGCTTTTTACCGATTATTTTAGATTTGAGGAGCAAACGATGAGTTTACGACTAGGCGATACCGCCCCGAACTTCACGGCCGACACCACCGAAGGCCGGATCGATTTTCATGAGTGGCTCGGCGACGGCTGGGGCATGCTGATGTCGCATCCGGCCGATTTCACGCCGGTCTGCACGACCGAGCTGGGCGCGGTCGGCGGTCTCAAGGAAAAGTTCGCCCAACGCAACGTGAAAGCCATCGTGGTTTCGGTGGATTCGGTGGACGATCACAAGCGCTGGTCGTCGGATATCGAGGAGACCCAGGGTCAGGCCGTGAATTTCCCGATCATCGGCGATTCCGACCGCAAGGTCGCGGAACTTTACGACATGATCCACCCGAACGCCGGCGATACGTCGACGGTGCGCAGCGTGTTCATCATCGATTCCAACAACAAGATCCGCATGACGCTGACCTATCCGAAAAGCGCCGGGCGCAACTTCGACGAGATCCTGCGAGTGATCGATTCGCTGCAGTTGACCGACAACTACAAGGTGACCACGCCGGCGAACTGGCAGGACGGCGACGATGTGATCGTCTCGCCCGCGCTGTCCGACGAGCAGGCCAAGGAGCTGTTCCCGGCCGGCTGGAACGAACTCAAGCCCTATCTGCGCATGACCAAGCAGCCGAACAAGTAACGCCGATCCAACCTCACAGCCCCGGACACCCCATGTCCGGGGCTGTGTTCGAGGGCGTTATCGACCCCTTTTGAAACGATGTCGAGGGCTGGGCCAGTCGAGCACTGGCTGGCCGCGACACCCTTTCTTTCCTCACAGCGCGATAAACCAGCATGAAGAGAACTGACAAAGCGCCAAGCAGCCTGTTCGGGATTCTGTTCATCCCCGCCGTGATTGCCGGCGTACTGATTATCGCCGCGATCATGCTGATTAGCTTCCGGGGCGGCTCGAAAGCTTCGACCGACTCCGACAATCCGCGCAAGCTCGATCAGAGCACAATGACCGCATTCAGAACACAGTATGACGCGCTCGGCGTGGCGGTCGGCCACGACAACGCGCCTATCACCATCCGCGAGTTCGGCGATTACCAGTGCCCCGCCTGCGGCGCCTTCGCACCCACCGCTCGACGAATACGTCAAGACTTGGTCAAGTCCGGCAAGGCGCGGTTCATATTCTTTGATTTTCCCCTACCCATGCACGCCCACGCGCAGCAGGCGGCCGAGGCCGCGCGTTGCGCGGCGCGTCAACACAAATTCTGGCCCTATCACGACCGTCTTTACGAAACGCAGGACCAATGGGCCGCCACGGACGATGCGACCTCTAGTTTTCTCGATATCGCCGTCGAAACTGGTCTTGACGCCGACAAGCTCGAGCAGTGCCTGAAACACAATAAAACCGACGCCGTTATCGCCAAGGAAAAAAACGCCGGCAAAGCTATCCGTCTGCGCGCCACGCCCACCGTGATTGTGGGCGATACCTTGTTTTCCGGGGTGGTGAGTTTCGATCGGATTCAACAGGCGGTAGCAGAACAAAGCCCGTCCGGCCGCGACTGAATGGATAGGGTGCGCTTGTGATCGATGCACCCATCCAATAACAGGACAGGCAATAACAAGACAGGCCGGCGCCGCATGCCCACGAACGACCCGCACGATCGTATTACCCAAGAGTATGCTGGCCTCGCGGATACTTACGACACCCGGTGGTCGTTCTACGTTGACGCCACCGCACGCGCCACCGTGGCGCGCCTGCCGCTATGTGACTCCGACCGGCTGCTCGATATCGGTTGTGGCACGGGCGTGCTGCTGCGTCGTTTATCAGCCATTCACCCAGCGGCCCGGCTGACGGGCGTCGACCCGGTGCCCGAGATGCTGGCGATCGCGCGTCGCCGGCTCCCGTCCGCCGTCGAACTGCAGCGTGGATGGGCCGAGACACTGCCGTTTGCCGATCGGCAGTTCGATGTCGTGGTTTCCTGCAACATGTTCCATTACATCGCCGAGCCCGATACCGCGCTGCGGGAAATAAAACGGGTTTTGCGGCCCGACGGCCGGCTCGTCATCACCGATTGGTGCGGTGATTATCTGATGTGTCGCGTTCTGGATGCCTACCAGCGCCTGTTCGGACGGGCGCATGGCCGGGTGTATCGTACGCGAGAATGCGCAGCGTTGGTTGAACAAGCCGGTTACGCGACAGTGGACACCGAGCGCTACAAGATCGACTGGCGATGGGGCCTCATGACCGCCCGGTTTACGGCAATCTCGGACTGACATGGAGATGACTTCCGGCACACTGCTGGTTTGTATCGCACTCGCCCTGATCGGTCTGACCTTGTTGATCCTGGCGTCGTGCGGATTACTGTACGCCGCGAAAAACGGCCGGCGCGGGTCTCTCTTGGCGGGCGGGCTCGTCCTGACCGTCGTCCTGTTGGGCATCGACATCATCATTCTGTGGTGTCTTATCGAGTACAGCCTGGCTGGCGTCAATTTCAGTATCGACGGTCTGCCGGCGCTGATGGCACAGGCCGGCCTCTGGGCGCCGCTGGCTTCCATCGCCCTGATGGCGGCGCATTCCTTCGTGCCTTTTCCGGCCGAGGTGATCGCCGTCGCCAATGGTGTCGTATTCGGCCCCTGGCTGGGCGTGCTGATCACTTGGTCGGGCGCCATGATCGGCGCGCTGCTGAGCTATGAAATAGCGCGCGCACTGGGCCCAGCCGCACGAACCCGATTGGTGCCGAGGCGATACCGCGCACGGCTGGATGCCTTCACGATCCATATTGGCGTTGCGCCCCTGCTGGTAGCGCGCCTGCTTCCGATCGTTTCATTCAACCTAATCAATTACGCCGCTGGTCTGGCTGGTGTGCCCCGCCTGACATTCGCCTGGACAACCGGCCTGGGCATCCTGCCATTGACCGTGATCAGTGTCTTGCTGGGCAGTCATGCGTTAAGACTACCGGTGTATGTCTGGATTGTCGTCGGGTTCGGCGCACTGCTTTTTCTATTGGCGACGCGCGCCATCCGCCGCGTCCTCGTCGGCGCCCATCAAAGGAACCATTGATGGCCCGCTTAGCACACATTTGCCGGAGTTGTGTCGCGGACGGCGTGCCACGCCGGTCTTTTGTCGTGGCGTTGATCGTGGGCACAGTCCTCAACTTGATCAATCAGGGCGATGCGCTGCTCAGCGGGGACCACCTCAATCTCGTGAAACTGCTGCTGACCTACGCTGTGCCTTACTGCGTGGCCACCTACGGCGCCGTGTCCTTTCGCTTGACGACCGAAAACCGAACACCTTCCGGGCCAAGGGCAACATGAGCGTGTTTGATAACACAGGTTTCCGACGACATCGAAACGCTTCGCGATCGGGGCCCGACGGTTCAACAGGAAAATACGGACCATGACTCTTGGGCCATATCTGCTGATCGCGGTCGCCGCCGGTGTCTTGCTCAATCTGACGCCGTGCGTGCTGCCTGCCTTGCCGATCAAACTGCGCAGCATCGCCCGCGTGGTCGGTAGCGGTGCGCGGCAGCGCCTGCTCGCGGCCACCGCGCTGCTCGCCGGTACGCTGACGTTTTTCGGCGGCCTCGCCCTGGCGACCGCTTGGCTGCACTGGACCTGGGGCACGCTGTTCCAGGCGTTCTGGTTTCGGGCGGTACTCGCTTTCGTGCTGGCGGGCCTCGGTGTCTACAGCCTGGCGGGCCGCGGTCTGCAGCCACCGCAGTGGTTTTATCGGATACAGGCCAACGGCTACGCCGAGCCGTATCTGGCCGGCCTGCTGTCAGCCATCCTCTCGGCGCCCTGTACCGGCCCTTTCCTCGGCGGCGTCATGGCGTTCGCGCTGACGCAGGCGCCCAGCACCATCCTGGCGCTGTTCCTGGCCGTCGGCGTGGGTCTGGCCTTGCCCTATCTCGTGCTGTTGGCGCGCCCCGGCTTGCTGAACCGGATACCCCGCAGCGGACCATGGCTCTCGCGCATACAACAGGTTCTGGGGCTGGTACTGCTGGCGGGCGCGGTATTCTTCGCCACCACCGTCGTGGCCCCACGATTCGGCACACTCCTGTGGAGCGGCTGGCTCGGCGCGCTGACCTTCTGGCTGTTGCGCGCGTTATGGGTTGGGCCGGGGCTCGGCGCGAGGATGGTACCGGCGCTGGTTCTGGCAATCGTCGCCGTGAGCGCCGCCGCGATCGAGATCAACCAGGGTAATGCCGCCGAGCATGGCCTACCGTGGCAACCGCTGACCGAGCGTGCGCTGGCGGCCGCGCGCGTTGACCACCGCCCGGTATTGATCGAGTTCACCGCCGACTGGTGCATCAACTGCAAGGTTCTGGAACAGACCGTTTACTCCAACGAGACAATCGTTCGTGCGGTCACAACCACGGACATGCAGGTTCTCCAGGCCGATCTGACCCGGCCCGATGCGCGCCTCGATGCTTACCTACGCGCGTTCGGCGGGGCCGGCCTACCGTTCGCCGTGATATTAACTCCCGATGGCACAATCCATCGGCGGCTACCGGATCTGTTCACCGTCGGAACTCTAAAGACGGCCATCGAAACCAGCGTGAACTAGTACCCTCGTCTATGGGGTCAATTTGAAAGCGACTGTTATCTGCCACCGGCTCACCTTCTTGCTCATCGAGATACTCCTGAATCATTTCATTCGTAAGATTGCCCGAACTCACGCCAAGTAGCCTCGGGCCATCAATACGATGTTGGCCAGATCGCCCACGGCGCTTCCTTGAAAACGCGCCCGTTTACTTCGCAGTCTTTTTTTCTTCGCGTGCCTCGCGCACGATGCCGATCGCCTCCTTGATAATGTAGAGACCAAGCGCGGTGCCAATGATCAGATCAGGTGCGGCATTGTTCAGAACCAGCACCAGCACGCCGGACAGGATCACCGCCACATTGGCAATTACATCGACCCGGGTGAATAGCCAGGTCGCCCGCAGATGCACCTCGCCATGGCGAAAACGCCCCAGCAACCGGAGAACGATGGTATTGACGGTGAGGGACACAAAAGCGATCCCGATCATCCAAGAGCCCTCGGGCTCGCTGCCTATGACCGCACGCCATACGACACCGGCCAGCACGACTAAACCCAGCAGCAATAGCATCGACCCGCTCAATTGACCCGCAGAGGCCTTGAAACGTGCACTGCGTGTCACTGCGGCCAAGCCGATCGCATAGGCACTGGCGTCCGCCAGCATATCCAACGAATCGGCGACCAGCCCCATGGACTGGGCGATAAGGCCGACCGTGATGCCGACCACGAACATCGTGGCGTTGAGCGCCAGGGCGATCCGTAGGATTCGGCGCTCGGCCTCGTTGCTCGCTTCGACGTGACAGCCGCAATCGCTCATTTCATGTCCTCTTCTTCGCAAACATCGGCGCGAGCTATATGCAAGTCTGGTGTATGGAGACTTGATCAAGCGGCGCTCCGGCGGTCCTGGGAA
>NZ_APNK01000041.1 GCF_000732535.1 Salinisphaera hydrothermalis C41B8 | reverse complement strand
CGGGATCGAGTCTAGCCGATTTCTACACCCTCGGCTGCCTGCAGAATCCGAAGATAGACCCCGAACGCTTTTAGAGCCGCCACGCACAGCCACTGGCCGACGCGACAATCTAGGCGTTTAAACGCTTGCCCAGACGATGGCGCCATACGCTGACCTACGACAACGGCAGCGAATTCGCTGACTTCCACCGCATCGGCGAATTCACGGGCCTATCGATCTACTTCGCTCAGCCGCATGCGCCGTGGCAGCGTGGCTGCAATGAAAACCTGAATGGTCTTTTGCGCCAGTTCTATCGGAAAACCGCTTCCTTGAGCGACGTCACGCAATCAGACCTCGACAAAGTCGTTCGTTTACTCAACCATCGACCACGAAAACGCCTCGGTTATCTCACGCCCCATGAAGTCCTCAGAAAAGGCCTTCCTGTTGCAGTTGGAAGTTGAATCCACCCGGCAGCGCTTTGGGCGGTCAACTGCAGCGAATCGTTATACTTAGAACGACGACTCGAATACACGCGTGCCATCTGGCAGCTCTCGGTAACGCCCCGGATATACGAATTCTTTTGAGGCCTTCAGAGCGCCCTCGAAACCACCTCGTGGCGTAATCCCAATAGAAGCCCGTTCTGAACGCAGCAAACGGGCTTGATCGTCGAGTAGCGGCAAACGCTCGCGATGCGACCGTAGGTTAACCTCGTATATATTCGGGTTCTCGCGTTTTAATTCTTCTAACCACCGGTCGCAGAGGCTAACCGCGGTTTCGATTCTCGCGACTGCCGAGTAATTACTGTGGAAAAACAGATCGACTCCCGCAGTGTCGATGCCTTGCGCCGCCTTGAACATAATGGATGAGCCCGGGCTATCGAACAGCCTAAGAATCGACATATCGAGCTGCATTATCAACTCGTCGTAAGCTGTAATTACTGATGGGGACATCGAAATCGCATGACCGCGGTCTTCAGCACGCTTAAGCGTTCGATTCGTTTGGCTTGGATAACGTCGATCAAAATTATCCTCGACGAAATGTAGAAGATCTTCGCTGACTTCCACATCGTGCATATAGCCGCCATCCCGCAGGGCCTGGAATAGACCCATGAAGTCATGTCCGTAACGATACTTCTTGCCGACTTCAGGATCGTAAGCCAGCACATGTTTAAGATGCGCTTCAACTGCGTACCCAAGCATCAGAACGCCAGTTTGCATCTGATTATTGAAGAGCAGGGTTCGACCGGAAAGGTAGTAATCGAAGCGATATCCAGTCCACTCGTTTAGATTATTTGCAGTCATTACGATCTGGTATAACGCCGTAGCTCAGTTGCCGACTGAAGCGCGGCAGCGCTTCGGGCGGTCAACTGCAGCGGACCGTTAGCTTTTCCTACCGCGTAATTCGGTCTCGGCAGCCTCAGCGGCCTTATTCAATGTAGGAAGTAATTCATTGATTGCAGAAACAAGCTCTTGCATATCGAACTCCTCGCCTCGAAACATGAAGCGTTTTCTATCAGGGTCATACCAACGCATCATATCTGCGGGATCAAGTCCCTGAATCATATTCTGCGGGCCAATCAAGTCTTGAGCGTAGTTTTTTCGCGCGCTTGTTTCTCGCCAGCTATCGATGCGCTCGTCGAAGTGCTCTAAGTGATCCCGAAGAGTTCTTTTTTTTAGAGGGTGATTCTCGTTAGGCAACCCTACTCGCTCACGCAATATCCGGCCTCGCTCCTCTTTTTTTGCACCATTTTTGCCACGTCCGATTGGCGGCCAAAAGAGCCGTGAGATGTTGCTCGCATGAGTAAGAAGACTATGAATCGATCGGAAGACTTCGCCGTGAATGTAACGAAACCTCTCCCAGTTCTGAGTTCCATCCTCGTTTTTGGAAGATGCGTTCATAGCGTTATTGAGTGCTATGCAAGCACCAAGGCTAAGACGGCATTGAGTCTCAGCTTCTCTGAGGTAAACAGCTATATCTCGACTATTCATAGTTTTAGAAGCTAACGCCAAGTAAACGACATATATCTAATACTAGATATATAACTATCCATATCTAGATATACCGGCGATTTTCTCTAGCAAAAAAGCCAAAGAAAGCGTGCTCAAGCCTCGTATTGACGTGACGCCAATCGGTCGCATTCCAGCCCACTTAAAACGCGAACGCGCCGTGTTCGGCCCAAACGTTGCGGCAGATATACGATCGTCCACGAGCTATTCCCCGGTCCCAACAAAGCATAGAAGGCCATAAAATCAGGCCGGCTAAGCCCCTTCCGTACTGTCTGCATAGCACAGTCGAAATCGCGGGCTCAATAACCCTTTAGCAAGCGCAAAACGCGAGCGATTGAATTCAAAGCGTTAGCGGTATGTCGGCTCGTAATCTAGCGATATGAAGGATTGCGCGGGCTGGTAAGAGCGTTTACCACCCACTGCGCTCAGCGCGAACGCGCTCGGAACCACGCAAACCAAGACGTCGCCGGTCTCGTGTAATCAGCGGGTCCGGATCAACCGCCACATGCAATTGGAATTGAGCGCCGCTCGCAAGGGTTTTAGTGAGCGGCGCCACGCGGACAAATCAGTCCGCCGCCCGATACAGGTCGTAGTAGATATCCTGTGCGCTGTCGAAGGCGTCGTAGTTGGGCAGGTAGGGCTGGGGTTCGGAGTGGTGGACGAGCGACCAGAGGCCTTGAGCGGTGACAGTGTCGAGGGCGCACTGGAAGGCGTCGCCGTAGAGGTCCTTGCGCTGGGTGAACAGGATCAGCCCGCCCGGCTGGACGACGCGGCACAGTTCGCGCATGAACGGCGAGGTGTCGCGCACATAGGTGAGCGTACCGATGCACTGGACGGCGGCGAACTGACGATTCTCCAGTGGTAGCGGTTGGGTGATATCGCACTCATGGAGTTCGCCATAGCACCCTTTGGCTTCGGCGTGCTGAAGCGAGACGGGCGAAAGATCGAGGCCGGTGATGTTGTTGAAGCCTTGCTGCTGCAAGGCTTGCCCGGTAAGGCCGGTGCCACAGCCGACGTCCAGGATGGGCTCTTCGCCGGCGATGTCGTAGTCGCGCAGGAGACGGGCCGCGACTTGCGGTGCCTGATAGCCCATTGCCGCGAGATCGGCGTCGTAGGCGTCGGACCAGCGGTCGTAGTAGGTTTGCAGCTCTTCCGTCGACGCGTTCTGGATATCCGTGAGCGCGGCGCGTTGCTGTTTGGCCATGAGCAGGTCTCGAATCAAGTGGGGCCGGCACGAGCGCGGGGATGCTCGCGCACTAATGGGTGGACAACACCAAGCCCGGAAGGTGCCGGCGCGGCGTAGTCTAACGTAGGCCGTCCAGTGGCCTGACACTCGGGATAACCTCCGGTTTGCCTCGCGCTCCGCCGGGCTTGCGGCGTGTTCCCGGCCACGGTTGCCGGCCGGCGTTCTGGTCAGTTTTTGGCCAACGCCTCCTAACCCTTGCCCGGCCACGGAACGGCCGACTTGCCCACGGCGTTATCCACAGATTCTGTGAGTAGTTTCTCGGCAACGATCGCTGCCCTGCCCGCGCACGGCGGGAACGGCGATCGATTGCAGATAGCGTTGCCCGTGGTCGCGATGATTTCACGGCAGCCCGGTTGCATTTTCATGCCGGGCTGCGTAAACAACCGGAACCGGCCGAGCGGTTGCATGCCGCGGGTTGGCGAGCACTCAACGCAGGCATCCATCGATGGACGATACGACCCTCTCCTTCACCTTCAATGGCCGGCTGCGCAGCATGCGACATGCCGTGGTCGGGATCGGCGAACTGCTGGTCACGCAGCACAATGCCTGGATTCATGCCACGGCGACGGCGCTGGTCGTATGCCTTGGGCTATTGACCGGCGTGTCGGCGATGCAGTGGTGCGTGCTGGTGCTGGCGATGACTGCGGTATGGGTCGCCGAGGCGTTGAATACCGCGTTCGAGCTGCTATGCGACGTGGCGTCGCCGGAGTTTCACCCGGTGGTGAAGAAAGCCAAGGATGTGGCAGCCGGCGCGGTGTTGCTGAGCGCCATCGGCTCGGTCGTGATCGGCCTGATCATCTTCGTACCGGCGATCGAGGCGTGGCTGGCGTGAGGCTCGCCCCGCCCGCCCGGCTGATGCGGGCAGGCGCTGACTAGCCGGGTTTTAGAAGTGCCCTTCGAAGCCCACGGTGCCACCGTGGCGCGACATGCTGACCACCGGCACGAACCGATCGGCCGGTACGCCGAGGAAGGCTTCGTCGGCCACCACACCAATGAAATGCCCCAGCGCCGCGCCGACCAGCACGTCGGAGGGATAGTGCTTACGACCGGCCACGCGGGCATAGTCGGTGCCCACGCTCAGGCCCACGGCCAGGCTGCGCAGCGCGAATTTGCTGGTGCCGGAAATCGGTAGCGTGTCGATATTGCGCTGGGTCATGGTGGCCGAAACCGACGTCAGCGAGGCATGGCCCGACGGGAAGCTGTCGTTTCCGGAATTGTCGGGCCGCTGGCGGCCCACGCCCTTCTTGAGCCCTTCGACAACGCCTTCGGTGGTGAGCGCGGCGCCAATGCCGACGCCGATCCCCTTGGCCTTGTTCGAATACCAGTTTTCCTGATAACTCGGCGCGGCGAGGGCCGTGGTCGTATACAACAAGGCGGACGCGCCCAGCATGACGTTGCTGGCGGTCTGGGCGGTGTTGCGCGAGCCGAAGATCGGCGTGTTGTCGGAGGCCCAGTGGGAGATCTGGCGATCGGCGTGGTCGATCTGCAGCAGGCCGGCGGCCGCCAGCGGCGCCCAGGTGACCGGCGAGCGCGCGGCATCGGCGGCGGCGTGGCCAAGTCGCGACCAGCCCGGTGTCAGCGTGGCCTGGGAGCCCCACGCGGGGCCGTTGGGCGCCGTCGTACAACCCGCCAGCGCGGCCACAAACACCAATACGAAGATTCGCCGCATGCCCCAGTCATCCCTTATTCAATACGCGTACGCGAGGTCTTCTAGCATTCGGCACGTTAAGCATTCGTTCAAAGTACGGCGCCGCGTGCCGATGGCGCCGTCGTGAGCGGCCGGCAGCCCGCTTTCGGTCACTGGCAAACGCCGTACTGCCAATGGCCATGGCGCCAACGAACCCGGGCGACGCATCGACTGGTCAATTATTGGCCAGCCGCTCGAAAGCCGCGTGATGACGTGTTTTAGCGCAATTCACCCACGGCCTTATCCACAGATTCTGTGGGTTATTCAGCATCAGCAGCGGGCCCCGCTTCCGACGCGAAAATCGAGCGATACGCATGCAGCCCAGGCGCGCCGCCGGTGGCCAGAAACAACAGGCGCTGGCCGGGTTGAAACACGCCGGCCGTGGTATCGGCCAGCAGGCCAGCCATGGCTTTGCCCGTATACACCGGATCGAGCATCAGCCCTTCGAGGCGGGCCACCTGCGCCAGCGCGTCGATCATGGCCGGCGTCGGCAGGCCATAGCCCGGCCCGCGATATCGCCCGTCGACCACCGGATCGTTCGTGTCACGTTGGCCGGCGACCGCGCCCATGGCGTCCAGCGTCTGCTCGATCAGCGCGGCGGTACGCGCCCGCGCCGTGGATTCCTCGGCCAATACGGCATAGGAACGGATACAGCGCGGATCGCGGCGCAGCGCGATCATGCCCGCCGCCAGCCCGGCGTGGGTTCCGCCGCTGCCGTTCGCGACCACGACCGCATCGAAGGTGAACTCGAGTTTTTCTTCCTGAGCCGCGATTTCGTAGGCACAACGGGCATAGCCGAGACAGCCGGTCGCGGTGGAACCGCCGGTCGGGATAACGACGACACAGCGCCCGCGCGCTTCGAGTGCCTCCGCCCGCGCATGAGCCTCCTCGAGTGCGTCCACATCGCCGGCCCGCGTGTGCACCACCGCCCCGAACAACTGATCGAGCAGCACGTTGCCGCCGGTTTCGTACTCCGGATCGGAACGCGGGACGACACGCGTGAGCACGAGCTCGCAGGCCAATCCCAGGCGGGCGCAGGCCGCCGCGGTCAACCGGGCATGATTGGATTGCAGCCCGCCGACCGTCACGATGGTATCCACGCCCGCGGCGCGGGCCTGCCCGAGCAGGAATTCCAGCTTGCGCAGCTTGTTGCCGCCGCCGCCCAGGCTCATGTGATCGTCGCGTTTGACGTACAGCTCGATGCCGCGCCGCGCCGGGCCCAGTGCGTCTTCCAGGCGCGCGAGTCGCTGGATGGGCGTATGGCCGTCGAGCAGTGCGAGATGCGGATGCCCGAACGTGGGCAGGCGATGCACAGGCATGGCGGAGTCTCGGGTCGTGGCCACCGGCCGGGTCTTTAATTTTTACCCGATTCTTCGCTGGATGGCTGCTTTATCGGTTGGTTAGTTTCTAACCATCGGCCGCTATCCCAAGCGGCACGGGCGCCACCGCAATCCACCCACGGGTTTATCCACAGTTTTTGTGAGTTGTTCAGACTCGGCCGCCCCGACTGTCAGCAGCCTACCGATCAAGCGTGGTGCGCGATGCGCTCGCGTAATAGCTTCGCGATACAATATTTTTTTGCCCATCCACTGCGCCATGACCGCTCCCGACCCCGCCACCGTGTCGATCGACACCCTGCTCGACGAGCTCGCCGCCGGGCGCCAGCACGCCGCGACCCTGGTTGAACACGCCATCGCCCGTATCGAAGCGCTCGATTCGCGCGGGCCGGCGCTGAACGCGATCACCCATCTCGCGGCCGACGAGGCACGCGCTGCTGCGGCGGCTAGCGACCGCCGGCGCGCGAACGGCGAAGCCATCGGGCTGCTCGAGGGCATTCCGGTGCTGGTTAAGGACAATATGGATGTCGCCGGCTGGCCGACCACCGCCGGCTCCGCCGCGCTCGTGGGGCGCGTTGCCCAGCGCGATGCCCCGATCGTTGCCCGCTTGCGCCGGGCCGGCGCCATCGTGCTGGGCAAGACCGCGATGCACGAACTCGCCGCCGGCATCACCGGTGCTTCCTCGCTGACCGGCTTCACGCGCAACGCCTATGCGCTGGATCATTCGCCGGGCGGCTCGAGCAGCGGCGCGGCCGTGGCGGTCGCCGCCGGCTATGTGCCGCTCGCGATCGGTAGCGACACTGCCGGCTCGGTGCGTATTCCGGCGGCTTTCCATCATCTGTACGGATTGCGGGCCTCGCGTGGCGCGATTCCCCTGGACGGCATCGTGCCGCTATCCCCCACGCAGGACATGCCGGGGCCGCTGACGCGCTTTGGCGCGGATATGGCACGCGCCTTCGCCGTTCTGGCCGATCGGCCGTACCAGCCCGTCGAAGCCAGCGCCCGCATGCGCATCGGCGTGCTCGATGCCTGGTTCGACCGCGACGACGACCACAGCGCCGACGTGGCGAGCGTGTGCATGGCGGCGGTGGAACGCCTGGCCTATCTGGGCGCCCAGGTCTTATCGATCGCGCTCGAGAACCTGCGCCGCGACACCGATGCCGCGAACGTGATCGCTTATGAGTTCGCCGAAGCGCTGGCCGCCGACCTGGCCGCGCATGCCGATAGCCTGGCCGGTAGCCCGGTGCGGTCGTTGCAGGACATCGTGGATCGCGGGCTCGAACACGAACAGCTGACGCCGGTGTTTTCCGAACGCGCCCGCCACCCCGGCACCGACAGCCCCGGTTATCAGCAGGCGCTGGCGGCGCGCGCGGCCCTCGCGGACCGGCTCAACGCCTGTTTCGAGGCGCAGTCATTGGATGTGATGGCGTACCCCACGGTGCGCCAGCCGCCGACATTGCTGGGCGGCACCCAAGATGGCAGCAACGCCTTGCTTGCACCGGTCACTGGCTTCCCGGCCATTAGCCTGCCGGCGGGCTTCGACCGTCAGGGCCGCCCGGTCGGGCTGGAACTGCTGGCCCGGCCCGGCGACGAGTCGCGGGTGTTCGCGCTGGCCCGCGCCTGGGACGATGCCCGCGAGGGCTGGACCCCGCCGGGTGGCCTGGTCGTGACCACGGATTGACCAAGTCGCTGTTTCGGGCCGTTCGAGCCCGCCGCGTCAGCGCGCGGGCCGACCGACCGACGATTTACTCACCGACTTATCCACAGATTGCGGGGATAACCCGGGCGGCCCAAAGCGCGTGCTCCAAACGGCCCGGATCGCGTCTAACATCCCGCACCCGCGGCGCTTTCGGCTCATCCCACCTCGCCGAGCAGGGCCATGTAGAACACGGCAAACAGGACCAGCAAGAACATCGCGAATAACAACCGCAGCATGGCCTACCTCCTCATCGCCCGTATATCAAGGCCTGGCGGCATATCGGGCGCCGCCGCGCCGGCCCGCCGCGAGCAATGCGCGCCGCTCGCCGTTGCTTCAGGTATAGCGCTGACGGCCAACGTACGCGATGCGGCTTTCCGCTATCGGACGTCTGGTTAATATTCGATCATTCCGGCCAAACCGCGGATCGTCGGCGCGTCGCGCGAATCTACCCACGGGTTTATCCACAGCTACTGTGAACGGATTGGGGCGGACTAGACGGTTGCTCGGTCCCGATACAAGCGAGCGATGGTGACCAGATTCGTGACCAGAATGAGCGCTTCCGCAAGCGTCCCACCAAACGACTCGACCAATAGATTGCTGATGACCCAGCAGAACGCGGCCGCTGCGAGCAGCCAGCGCATGCCGATGCCCGTGAGCATGAACATGCCGTAGGTACCGATCAGGCCGGCGGCCAAGGCCCAGATATCGCGCGGACCGGTCCAGGTCGGGATCGAAACCAGGCAGGTTGCGACCAGAATGGCCAGCATCACGCTCGCCCGACCCTTGTAGCGACGCACCAGATGAATCCGAAGCACGATAAGCGCCGCGATGGCCGCGGCCACCCAGCTACGAAACATCACGAACTGAAACGAAAACGCGACGTTGGCGAATAGCAACAGCACGAACAACCGATCGTCGCGCTTGCTGGCAAAACCCAGCACGCAGAGCGCGAGCGCGATCAGCCCGAACAACTGGCCGGCAGCCCAGCGAAGCGTCTCGAAATCGGTCATCGGAAAGCGGCGGCCGGATGTTTACAGCGGCCCGCCAATCTGCTTGAAGCGGGCCGGGCAATCAAGCATGTCGGCACCGGGCCCGCTATTGCGGCGCGATGCCGAATGCCTTCGCGTCGACGCCCGCCATCACCGATGCCTGGGTGAACAGGGCCCGTTCGGCGTCATCGGCCGTCATGCCCCCGATGAGCACCTGAACGCCGTAGCCATCTTCGAGCGCGACGAAACCGCGGCCGAGCGAGTCGGCCGACGCGGCGAGCTGAAATACGCCCCGGGCCGCGCCATTGTCCAGTACATCGCGATACAACACGGCCTGTCGCTCGACGAACGTTCGGTAATGCATCGCGGCCTGCTCGTTGCGAAGCACGACCGGCATGAGTTCATACAGCACGCGACTGGCCTGCTCGGTCTGGCCGGGCCGCGGCACGCCGGAGCGAATACAGGCCGCCAGCTGGGCGACCGGGTCGCGCTCGGCGGCCACTCGCGCCTCGCGCCGCGTGCAGTATTCCTGATGCCCGTGTTCGAACACGGCCGAGAATAGCTCGCGCACGTCCGGATAGTAGTAGAGCACCGAGGCCGGCGTGAGCCCCGCTTCGTCGGCGATATCCGCCAGCCGGGCGTGGGTGACACCGTGCTGGATGACCGCTTCGGTGGCGGCATCGATCAATTGCCGGCGGCGTTCGCCTTGGTTTCGTGGACGGGCCATGGGTGTTGTGCGTCAGCGCTTCGAATCGGGAGTGCGTCAGGCGCCGAGCATACCGGACCACCCCGTGCGATAGCCCGCGTGGAGCCCGCGAGCCGATGAATCCTCCGGGCCCCGCCCTTGTTTGACGCCGTCATTTTAATTAACTAAATTTTATTTAATTAATTTCCAAGCCGCATCATTCATGAGCCGTCCGCTTCCTATCGCCCTGGTTCAATACGCCGCCCCGCGCGATCGCGTACTCGAGACATTCAGCGAACGACTGCGTGCCCTGCGGCAGGTCTATAGCCAAACCCGCTTGTTTCTGTATCCCGAGCATCATTTGTCGCCTGTCGAGAACTTCGCCAGCGAAGCCGAGGCCGCCGAGGCCTGTGCGGAGCCGCTCGACGGCCCACGCGATGCCGCCCTCGCCTCGCTGGCGGCCGAACTCGACATCTGGCTGGTGCCGGGCAGCTTTTTCGAGCGGGGTGACGACGGGCGCATCTACAACACGATGGCGGTCTATTCGCCGCAGGGCGAGCGCGTCGCCGCCTATCGCAAGATCTTCCCGTGGCGGCCGTACGAAACCCTGGCCGCCGGGTCGGAATTCAAGGTCTTCAATATGCCGGGTGTCGGGCGCATCGGCCTGTCGATATGCTACGACGCCTGGTTCCCGGAAAGCGCGCGCCATTTGGCGTGGATGGGCGCCGAGCTGATTCTGAACGTGGTCAAGACGCCGACCGGCGATCGCGCCCAGGAAACCGTGCTGGCCCGCGCCAATGCGATTGCCAACCAGGTTTTCGTGGCGAGCGTGAATGCCGCCGCACCGGATGGCATCGGACGCAGTCTGCTGGTGGATCCGCAGGGCACGGTGCGCCAGAGCACCGAAGACACCGGCGAACTCGTGCTGGGCGACGTGATCGATCTGGATGAAGTCGCGAACGTACAGCGCTACGGCACGGCCGGTGTCACGCGCCCCTGGGGGCAATTCGACCACGTCGACACCGTACTCGAGCTGCCGCTGTACGGCGGCACGCTCGACCCGGCGCGCTGGCGCCGCGACTGAACACCGGCCGGGCTGCCGTCGATGGGCAACTCGATACTCCGCTCGAGGGCGACCCGTGCGGGATATCGGTTGACGGCAGCGCGGCCGATTTCGCACCGGCTCGAACGAGCCCAACGCAGGCCCAAGGGGGAACCGCATGAGTAACGATTCGACCACGCTCGCCACCCGTCTTTCACTAACCTCGGTGGTGCTGTTCGGGCTGGCCTATATGGCACCCGCCATTGTCATGCTGATGTTCGGCGTGATCGCCTCGACCAGTCACGGCACGGCCTCGACGGCCTACCTCGTCGCTACGCTGGCCATGCTGTTCACGGCATTGAGCTACGGCAAGATGGCGCGTATTTCGCCGGTCTCCGGTTCGGCCTACAGCTATGCACGCAACATGCTCGGCGGGCATATCGGGTTTCTCGTCGGCTGGGCGATTCTGCTGGATTATTTCTTTTTGCCGATGGTGGCCTGGCTGATCCAGTCGCTGTATCTGAACGCCCAGTTCCCGGGTATCCCGATCTGGGGCTGGCTGCTGGTCAACATCGGGCTCACCACGCTCATCAACGGGCTCGGCATCGTGCTGGCGGACTGGGTCAATCGCGGACTGATGCTGCTGACGGTGGCCGGTATCGCCGCGTTCGTTTTCATGTGCGTGCACTTTCTGGGCCACGCGCCGACCGCACCCGCGGTCGACTTCGCGCCGTTCTGGAACGAGCACTCCACGTTCGCCGCCGTGACCGCCGCGGCCGCGATCGCGGCCTACTCGTTTCTCGGCTTCGACGCCGTGACCACGCTCAGCGAAGAAACCGTCGACGCCGGGCGCACGGTGCCGCGCGCCATTGTGTTGATCGTGCTCATCGGCGGCGTGTTGTTCGTGACCGTGTCGTTCATCATGCAGCTGGTGCACCCGGGCAGCGTGTTCGACAACGAATCCACCGCCTCCTACGGCATGTCGGTACGCATCGGCGGCCAGGCGTTTGCCGATCTGATCAACAGCGCCGTGATCGTCGGCGGCTTTGCGTCCGGTCTGGCGATCCAGACCAGTACCAGCCGCCTGCTCTATGTCATGGGGCGCGATGGCGTGCTGCCGCGACGCTTCTTCGGTTATCTGCATCCGAAGTTCAAGACGCCGCTGTTCAACCTGATACTCGTAGGCGTCGCCTCGCTCGGCTCGCTGGGCCTGTCGCTGGATACGGCGACCTCGTTCATCAACTTCGGTGCGTTCCTGGCCTTCACGATGGTCAACGTCTGCGTGCTGGCCTATTACCTGCGGCAGCGCGCGACGCAGCGATTGTCGGTGTTCGGTTATGCGGTGCTGCCGACGATCGGGGCGCTGGTGGATATCGGCCTGCTCACCCAGCTGAACTGGACCGCCATCGGCCTGGGCCTGGCCTGGCTGACGCTCGGCATCGCGTATCTGGCCGCGCTCACCGGCGGTTTCCGTCGCCAGCCGCCCGAAACCGATCTCGCGGTGGCCTGATGCTGGCGACATCGCCGGCTCGCCTCGGCGTGTCGGCCGATGCCAAATAGAAGCAGGCCATGGCGGCCTGCTTCGAGCGCTCATTTATCCGACTGGAACCGGCCGCCACACGCCGCGCTCCGTCGCCTCAGCTCATATACATGCCGCCATCGATATTCACGGTCTGGCCGTTCATGTAAGCGTTGCGGGCCAGATGGACGACCATGTCCGAGATTTCGTCGACGCGGCCGAAGCGTTTCACCGGAATCAGGTCCGGCGTGATGTTGTCGTTGCCGGCGATCATGTCGGTTTCGATCAGCGCCGGGGCGATGGCATTCGACGTGACGCCCTCGGTGGCCAGCATACGGGCATAGCTGCGCATCAGGCCGAGCTGGCCCGCCTTGCTGGCGGCATAGTGCGGGCCGATGACGCCGCCGATATGAGCGGCCACGGACGACATCATGATCAGCCGGCCCCAACCGCGCTCGCGCATGCCGGGCACGACCCGCTGGGAGAGCACGAAGCAGGACGTGAGATTGATCTGCAGCGTCTCGTTCCAGCGCGCCACGTCGATCTCGTCCAGCGGATAGATCGGGTTGATGCCGGCATTGTTGACCAGAATCTCGACCGGGCCGAGTTCGGATTCGACCGTATCCACCATCGCGTTCAACGCGTCGTGGTCGGCCATGTCGGCCTGCACGGCGATGGCCGTGCCACCGGTTTTTTCGATCTCGGCGACGGCGGCCCGGGCCTCGTCCGCCGATCGGTTATAGCCCAGCGCCACACGGCAACCAGCCTGTGCCAGCGCGATCGCCGCGCCCCGCCCGATGCCGCGCGACGCGCCGGTCACCAACGCGACGCGATTCTGAATATCGTCCATGTTGCAATCCGCAAGTTCGAAGTCGATGCGGTTACGCTGCGCGAACCCGATCGGGCGGTCAATTAACGGCCGTCGTCAGTGCGGCATGACCCGTAGCTGCAGGGTGTAGAACATCCAGATCGTGAGCACGATCATGAGGATGAGGATCGGCAGCGTGAATACGGTGGCCGCGGTCTTCCAGCGATGCCCCGGGTTCAGGTTGAGCCCGAGAAAGAGAAACATCTGCAGCAGGATCAGCGCGAAGGCGATGCCGCACAGCGCGCCGAACATCACCGGGCGCGGCAGCGCGTGCGTATACACCAGCCCGAACGCCAGCCCGCTCAACAGAATCGAGAGGACATAGCCCACGGTATAGGCCGCGACGCTGCCGAGCTGAACCTCGACGTGATCGAGCGTGTTCTCGGTTTGACTCATCCCACGGCTCCCAGCAGATAGACGAACACGAACACGCAGACCCAGATCACGGACTGGAACATCCAGAATATCTTGAGATTGAGCAAGCGCGATACGACCGGCTCGGTCAGGCCCTTGAAGGCGACCTGGACCATCATCAGCAGCATCCACAGGATGCCGACGAAGATATGCAGCGCATGCAGGCCAAGCAGTACGAAGTAGATCGACAGATAACCACTGCGCTGCGGCGACTCGCCCTTACCGAGCGCGTGCGCGAAGTCATAGGACTCGAAGCCGACGAATCCGAGCGCCACGATCGCGGCCAGCCCCATGAACGCGATCAGCATCGCGCGCTCGCCGACCGCCATCGAACGCATGCCGAGCCCCAGCAGCCAGACACTGGAAAACAACAGTACCGAATCGATGAAGCCGTGCAGCGGTTCCACCACCTGTTGCGACGTCGGGCCGCCGGCATAGTGCGTATGCAGCACCGAAAACGCCGCGAACAACGCCGCATAGATAATCACGTCGCTGAGCATGTACAACCAGAACCCGAAGGTGCGGTTGCCGATCAGATCCGGTGTGCGTTCCTCGAACAGACGGGGTGTGGCGGTCTGATCAAACGCCATGACGCACCTCCAGCTCGAATGACGGACGCGGGCGAAAGCCGCTCATAGATACACTCCTCTGCCGGCCTGCTCGATCGGACGAAGATCCGGCGAGTGGGCATCGCGATGGCGGAAGAACTGTTGCTCGTGTTTTTCCACGTCGGCGGCCGGGACCGTGTACTCGGTATCGTCGATGAAGCTGCGCAGCACCAACAGGGCGACGATACCGGCGAAGCTCACTGCCCCGAGCCACCAGATCCGCCACACCATGGCAAAACCGAACACGAACGTCGCCCCGGCCATGAGAAACGGGATGGCGGTGTTCTTGGGCATCTCGATATCGACGTAGCGCTCGGGCTTGGCGCGGACATGGCCTTCGGCCCGCCGCCACGCCCATTCATCGCGCTGGTGGATATAGGGCGTGACCGCGAAGTTGTAGAACGGCACCGGCGAATGGGCCACCCATTCCACACTGCGCTCACCGCTCCAGACTTCGCCGTCGCCGATCAGATGCACGCCCTTCGCCCGGTCGCGGATGCTCATGTAGAACTGCTTGAACTGGTAGAACGCCGCCACGCAGAACATGAACATGCCGGCTTCCTGGACATACAGGAACGGCTGCAGCTCGGGCCGGGAGATATAACTCAGCCGCCGCGTCATGCCCATCAGGCCGAGGCCGTACATGGGAATGAACACCAATGCCGCGGCGACTACCCAGGACCAGAACACCTTCTTGCCGATGGTCGGATCAAGCTTGAAGCCGAACACCTTGGGAAACCAGTAGGTGATGGCCGCGAACTCGGCGAACACGGTCACCATGACCATGTTGTGGAAGTGGGCGATGACGAACACGCTGTTATGCATTTCGTAGTCGGCCGGCACCATCGCCAGGATCACGCCCGACAGCCCGCCGATCGGCAGCAGGAACAGTGTGCCGGTCGCCCACAGCATCGGCGGATCGAAGTGCAGCCGGCCGCGACACATGGTGAAGATCCAGTTGAACAGCTTCACCCCGGTCGGAATGCCGACCAGCATGGTCGCGATGCCGAAATAGGTATTCACGCCCGGCCCCTGCCCCATCACGAAGAAGTGATGCAGCCATACGCTCCAGGACACGCCGGCAATCGCGAACGTCGCCAGCACCATGGTGGTGAAGCCGAACAGCTGTTTATGCGAGAAGTTGGCGATCACCTCCGACACGACGCCGAACGGCAGCAAAATGAGGAAATACACCTCCGGATGACCCCACATCCAGAACAGGTTCTTGTAGAGCATCAGATCGCCGCCGAGTCCGGCGGTGAAGAAATGCGTGCCGACGTAGCGATCGAGCGTGAGCAGGCTGACGACCACGGTCAGGATCGGGAACGCCGTGATGCCGATCGTGCTCATGGACAACGACGTCCACGAGAAGATCGGCAGCTTGCCCCAGGTCATGCCCGGCGCCCGCATCTTCACGATGGTGGCCACGATGTTGATGGACCCGATGGTCGTACCGATACCGCTGATCTGTAACGCCCATAACCAGTAGTCGACGCCCACGCCCGGGCTGTAGGCCAGCTCCGATAACGGCGTGAGCCCGACCCAGCCAGCATGCGAGAACTCGCCGAGAAACAACGACAGCATCACGAGTGCAGCGCCGACCGCGGTGAGATACAGGCCGATCGAGTTGAGAAACGGGTAAGCCATGTCGCGCGCGCCGACCTGCAGCGGCACGATGATATTCATCATGCCGATGAGCATCGGCGTGACCGCGAACAGGATCATGATCGTACCGTGGCTGCCGTAGACCTGATCGAAGTGGAACGGCGGCAGATAGCCGTGGCTGGCATCCAGGAAACCGGCCGTGTGCGGCCCCGCGGCCATGGCCTGCTGGGCCCGGATCATCACGGCGTCGACGAAGCCGCGGAACAGCATGATCGCGCCCATGATCATGTACATCAGCCCGATCTTCTTGTGATCGAGCGACGTCACCCATTCGCGCCAGAGATAGCCCCACCAGCCGAGGCGGGTGATACCGGCCACGATGGCCAGCCCGACCGAGCAGGCGAACACGAAGGCGCCCACGATGATCGGGTTGTCGTAGGGCACCCATTGCATCGACAAACGGCCGAGCCAGAAACTGTAGTGGCCCTGGAGCGGAACTAGCATCGATCACAACCTCGTCGCAGTTCAAACACGCTCATTTCATCTTCTTCCCGGCAAACAGATGGGTGGGATAGACCTTGCCGTTCCGCACTTCGTTAGTGACGTAGTCGAACAGGCCCGGCGCCACGCTGGAGAAATACAGCCGCTTGCCCTGGGTATCGATGGTCGGCTGCACGAGCTTTTCATAGCGCGCATGGGTCAGGTGATCCGGCGACGCCTGAACCCGGGCGACCCAGCGCTGGAAGGCGGCCGGTTTGACCACGTGGGTCTTGAAGCGCATCCACGAGAACCCGGCCCCGCTCTGCGCCGCCGAAAACCCGGTGTAGGTACCGCGCTTGTCGGCCTGCAGCAGTTGCTGGGTATGCATGCCGGGCATGACATAAATCTGACCGGCCAGCCGCGGGATGAAGAAGGAATTGGTGACCGTCGCCGAGGTCAGATGGAACCGCACCGGGCGGTTCACCGGCAGCGTCAGCGTATGCACGGTGGCGATATGCTGTTTCGGATAGACGAACAGCCAGCGCCAGTCCAGCGCGATAACGTCGATGGTCAGCGCCGGCTGACTGGACGCACCCGCCTGGTCCTCGATCGCGCCCGGATGATACGGATCGGCGGCCTGGGTGCCGGTATAAACGAAATAACCGAGCACGCCCACGGCGATGAGCGGAATGCCCCACATGCCGATCTCGAGCGCGATCGAGCGCGACCAGGTCGGCGCATAGCCGGCCTTGGTATTACTCGCGCGATAACGGCGCAGAAAGATGACGGTCAGTATGATCGTCGGGATGACGATCACGGCCATGATGATGGCGTCGACGATCAGGGTGTAGCGTTCGGAGCGTGCGACCGGGCCGGCTGGGTCCAGCGTCCAAAACAACGAATCCGCCCAGCTCGGCAGGCTGAACAGCGCTAGCGAGAAGATCGCTACCAGGCGAGACAGGAGGCCGGCACCGGCTTTTCGCGGCCTCGAGTGGGAAACCGCCGCATCGGGCGTGGCTGTCGGACTCCTCATCCAAACCCTCTTCGCTTGATTCCAGGCGACGTCGGCTATGCTCCGCTTCAGCGAAAGCGGTGCATGCAACGCCGCGAATTCAGGCTACTGTAAGGGGGATAGGTGTTGCCCTTGCATCGGTTTTTGTCCGATCCGGGTTTATCCGGAGGCCATCATGAGACACGGGCCGAGCCCGCGACATCCATGAAAAGAGCCCGCCGGGAAGCGGCGGGCTCTTACGTGCGAAGCAGCGGTAAATCTAGCCGCCGTAGGCCTTGTGATAAGCCGCGACGGCCGACTTGCCGTCGACGGTCTTCACGCCCGCCAGCCATTTTTCGACCGTCTTGGGATGCGACGCCAGCCACTTGTGGGCCACATCCGACATGTCGCCCTTCTTGTAGCTGTAATCATAGATCCAGCGGCTCTGGGTCTTGGCATTTACATGAATATGGTCGAGCAGCGTCTTGACGTTGTCATCGTCGAGCTTGGCCGAAACCAGCGTCAGCACCTGGCTCTTGATACCGGCGATCGGGCTACCCTTTTTGTCTTTCAGATAATGGATGTCGAACTTGATGTTCATCCAGTGCGGCCGCCAGCCCAGAAACACCATCGGCTGCTTCTTGGGCGACGAATGCTTGAGCTGGGCGAGCATGGCCGCCGTGCTGCTGGGCACCATCTTGTAGCTGCCCAAACCTTCATAGTTGTCCTTGACGGCCTTGGAGATCGCCTGATCCATGGCGCTGCCGGCTTCGATGCCGTAGATCTTATGGTCGAACATCTTGGGATGGGCGGCCAGATCCTGGATCGAGTGGATGCCCTTGTTCCAAACATAATCCGGTACGGCCAGCCCTTCGATGGCACCCGACAGATTGGAGCCGAGCTTGATCACCTGTTTCTTCTTGACCAACGGGCCGAGCATGTCTTTCTGGGCTGGCAGCCACGCGCCCATGAACACATCGGTGTTGCCGTCGGTCAGCCCGCGATAGATGAACGGCAATCCGATGTTCTTGGTCTGGGTCTGATAGCCCAGCGTTTCCAGCAGCTGCTCGGCGATCTGAGTCTTGACCGATACCCCGGGCCACGGCGGCACGCCGAAGCTGATGGTCGGCGCGGACGCCGCCTGCGCGAGTGTCGTGCCGGCCAGGATCAGGCCCGCCGCCATAGCCGCGCGTTGCAGCCAGCTCGATTTTGTCTTGGTCATTCAAGTCCCCCGGGCGCCGCCAGGCGCCTCTTCTGATATGAACGTCGCCGAGGGCCATGCAATGTGCATGCCCGGCGCCCGGGCCGGACTAGCGAACGATCAACAACGGCACCTCAGCGCGTCGAATCATATCAGTGGTCGTGCTACCGACCAGCAGCTGGCGAATTCGGGTGTGGCCATAGGCCCCCATCACCATCAGATCGAGCCCGTGCTGGCGCTGGTAGTCGTGCAGCGCCGGCTCGACGTCGCCCTCGAGCACCGCCGTGGTCAACGTCGCCCCGGCGGCGCGCAGGGTTTCGGCCGCGGCATCGATCTGGCGGCGGCGCTCATCGTTGGGCTGGCCGACATAGACCAGATGGACCTCGACTTCGCTCAGCAAGGGCGTGGCCACTGCGCGCTCAATCACACGCTGGCCGGTCTTGCTGCCGTCGAACGCGATCAGCACGCGCTGGGGCGGCGTGAAACTCTGGTTGGTGACCAGGATCGGGCACGACACACCGCGGATCACCCGCTCCAGATTGGAACCGAGATGATCGTCGTCGCCGGCCGACTCGCCACGCTTGCCGATGGCGAGCAGGCGGATTTCGTCGTCCATGCTGTGCAGCGCATCGACCAGCTCGCCGTTGCGTTGGCGCGTGGTGGGGTCGGGTCGCCCGGCCTGCTCGGCGCGCTGGCGCGCGGTATCGAGGAAGTCGCGGCCGCGCTCACGCGCCAGGCGTGCCCGCTGGCCATCGAGCTCGGCCAGTTCGGTGAGCAGGTGCTCCCGTGTGCCAAGCCCGATCTGGCCCGAATAATCGGCCGCCGCCGCATGCTTGCGTCGGCTGATCACGTTAACGAAGGTCAGCGGCGCGTCGAGCTTGCCCGCGGCCCAGATGGCGGCATCGCAGGCCGCGGCCGCGTAGGCCGAGCCATCGACGCAGGCCACGATCGTTCTTTCGTCGGTCATGCTCTCCCCTTTTTATCAGTGCTGCTCGAGCAGCTTCTCGGCATCGGGCTTGTCGTGCACGGCCACCTTGTCCACCAGCGTCTTGCTGGCTTCGTTCATGCCCACGATATCGACGGTCGTGCCCTCACGACGCATCCGCAGCACGACTCGGTCCAACGCCTCGACGGCCGAAATATCCCAGAAATGAGCACGATGCACGTCGATAGTGACCGCCGGCAAGGCTTCGTCGAAATCGAAGGCATGACGGAACGGGTTCGCCGAGGCAAAGAACACCTGGCCGGTGATCTCGTAGACCCGGCGTTCGCCGTTGTCTTCGAGATGGCTGGTGATATGCAGCAGCCGGCCGACCTTGTTGGCAAAGAACAGCGCCGACAACAACACGCCGACGAACACACCGATCGCCAGATTGCTGGTGGCCACCACCACCGCGACGACGGTGATCATCACGATATTGGTGCTCATCGGGTGCTTGGGCAGATCGCGGATCGAATCCCAGGAAAAGGTACCGATCGAAACCATGATCATCACTGCGGCCAGTGCGGCCATCGGGATCTGACCCACCCAGTCGGACAGGAAGACCACCATGATCAGCAGCACGATGCCGGCCGTGAGCGTGGACAGCCGCGTGCGTCCGCCGGATTTCACGTTGATCACGGTCTGGCCGATCATGCCGCAACCGGCCATGCCGCCGATGAAGCCAGTGCAAATGTTGGAAATGCCCTGGCCGCGGCATTCCTGGTTTTTGTTGGAACCGCTATCGGTGAGATCGTCGACGATGGTCGCCGTCATCATCGATTCCATCAGCCCCACCACCGTCAACGTGAGCGCATACGGCGCGATGATGCTGAAGGTATGCCAGTTCCACGGAATATCCGGCCAGATCAGGCTCGGCAGGCTGCCGGGCAGCTGGCCCATGTCGCCGACCGTGTGGATATCGAAGTTGCCGTACATATAGATGCCGGTCATCACCAGAATCGCGATCAGCGGCGACGGGAAGATACGCCCGATCACCGGGATGTACGGGAACAGATAGATGATCGCCAGCGAGCCTGCGGCCATGGCGTATACGATCCACGACACGTTCGTCAGCTCGGGAATCTGGGCCCAGAAGATGAGGATCGCGAGCGCGTTCACAAAGCCCGTCACCACCGAGCGCGATACGAAGCGCATGTAATTGGCCAGCCGCAGCGAACCCGCAATGAACTGGAATATGCCGGTCAGGATCGTGGTGGCGAACAGATACTCCACGCCGTGTTGCGCCACCAGCGTCACCATGACCAGCGCCATGGAGCCGGTCGCGGCTGAAATCATCGCCGGCCGGCCGCCCACGAAGGCATTGACGGTACATATACAGAAGGAGGCATAGAGCCCGACTTTGGGATCCACGCCCGCGATGATGGAAAACGCCAGCGCTTCGGGAATCAGCGCCAGCGCCACGACAGTGCCCGACAGCAGGTCGGCGCGAACATTGGAGAACCAGTGTTCTCGGATCAGTTGCAGCATTATTTTTCCAAACACAAATAGCCGCGCCAGGTGCGGCGGGCCACGCGTTCGTTGTCGTTCGCGTGGCCCGCCGCACCCGACGCGGCGCAATATCGTCGATCGGGGATTCGGTTCGCGCTGGAAAGCGCGAGGCGCGGATATTAACAGAATGGGGACCGGTCTCACACCCGGCGCCCCGGCCTATTGTCTCCAGTCTTCCCCCTCCATCCGCGCGCGTTCGGTTCGCGCCGCGGACGCGAATGGCGATTCAGGATTCGTCTCGCCTTGCATCGCCGCTGCCAGCCGATGACAGGGGTCGCCGGCACGCCGCAACGCCTGGCGAATGCGTTCACGACACAAGCCGAGATCGGCCAGTTGCCGATCTTCCGCGTTCAGCAGCGTGCGCAACTGGCGTCGGCAGGCGCGGCGCTCGAACGCGCGGCGAATCCAGGCGATGAGCTGCAACGGCGGCATCGCCGGCATGTACAGATCGGGCCGCGAGGGCGACCTCAAGGCCGTGCGACGGGTACGAGAGTCATTATTCAGGCACATGGTTCCGCTCGATGGGTATGGCCCGATCGAGATTCGCGCGCATGCTTGATTCAATCCAGCGAAAAGAAATACATTAACCTTTCAATTATTCTTAATACTGCGCCATGACGATTGCCGCCCATCCGAGCCGGACGCTGGATACCGATGTGCTGCGCAGCTTCGTGGCCATTGCGGAAGCCGGCAGCTTCACCGCGGCCGCGCGCCAGGTGCATCGCACGCCGTCCGCATTAAGCATGCAGATCAAGGGGTTGGAGCAGACGTTAGCGCAGACGCTGTTCGTACGCGAGGCACGTCGGGTACGCGTAACCGAGCACGGCGAGATGCTGTTGTCCTATGCCCGCCGTCTACTCCAGCTCAATGCCGAAGCGGTATCGCATTTCCTGGCACCGGCCGTGGAAGGTCAGGTATCGCTCGGCCTGCCGGACGATCTCGGCCGTCGGGTGCTGCCACGGGCGCTCGGCCAGCTCGCCCGCGAATATCCGCAGGTCACGGTGAACGTGATTGCCGCGGGTAGCGCCGAGCTATCAACCCGGGTCGCCTCCGGCGATCTCGATCTGGCACTGATTGCGGCCGGCAGCGACGATACCGATGCGCACCCCGGCGACATCGTGGCCACCGAGCGTATGGTCTGGGCCGGGCTGCCGGATGGACGTGCCGCCTATCGCCAGCCGTTGCCCCTGGCACTGGCGAATCACGGTTGCGCCTGGCGTGCGAGCGCGCTCGCCGCGCTGGATGCCGCGGATATCGATTATCGAATCGCTTATTCGAGCCAAAGCGGGGCCGGCCAGAGCGCCGCGGCTCTTGCCGATCTGGCGGTAGCGGCCCTGCCCGCCGGGCTGGTCGACCCGCCGTTGGTCGCGTTACGCGAGCTGCCAGCGCTCGCCGCCACGCATGTCGCGCTCATCCAGCGTCCGGCCGCCGGCGAGGCGGCCGATAGGCTGGCGGGCTGCCTGCGAGCGGCGTTCGACCTCGATCAGCGCAGCTGACTGTCCTTGCTGCCGCGCCGATTGAACCCGCTCGCCTGTCCCGCTTCGTCGGCCTCGGCCTGACACGTCACGCACAATCGCACGCCCGGGATCAGCTCGCGGCGGCGTTCGGGGATCGGCTCCCCGCACTCTTCGCAGTGCGTGAGGCTCGCCCCGGCGTGTTCGAGCTCGCGCCGCGCCCGGGCCACGGCGTCGTTGACGGTATCGTCGATCTGTTCCTGTACGGCGCCTTCGCGCGCCCATCCGCTGGCCATCGCATCCTCCGACGCATCGGCATTTCTGTTCATAAATGGCATCGGCCGCCATCGTTTGCAAGCCGCCCGCTATACTCGGGTTTGGCAGCCAGCGCGAAGGACCCTTGATGACGGACGCCGACCGCCGCGAACAGAGCCCACGCTTCGGGCCCCTCGCCGACTACCGCGCCCCCGCCATGCCCACGCGCGATACGCTGCAGATTCTGGCCGCCCGGGCGCGCGAGCTGCTACGCCGCAAACCCGATGCGCCGTTAATCGACGATGCCCGTCTGCGCGCCTCGACTCTCGACATGCTCGACGAGGCCGCCGCACCGCCCGCCTGCGGCCCGCTGATCGACGAATTACAGACCACCCTTAAAGATTGGCTCGACGACGACCATCCATCGCAGCGGATGCAATGCATCGTGCTACCGCCGGGCGACGACAACCACGTGCTGGGCATGTGGGCCGAAACTTACGGCCATGCCGTACTGGAGGCGCCGGAACGCGAAGCACTCCCGGGCGCCGGGCCTGCAGCGCTGCCCGAGCTGGCGGGCGACCGCGTGCTCGTCATCCCGGCGCTCGAATCCTGGTTTGCTCGACAACGTGATGGGCTGTGGCTGGTCCGCGCCCTGCTCGACCGCCTGGCCGAACTCGATCGACGCGTGGTCGTCGGCTGCAACAGCTGGGCATGGCAATACCTGGTACGTGCGATCCGGGCCGACGCCGTACTGCCGGCACCGCTGATCTTCCAGCCGTTCGATGCCTTACGTCTGCACCGCTGGTTCAGCGCGATCTCAGCGTCCCAGGCCGAGCCGATCCAGTTTCTCGACGCCAGCTCGGGCGACGACATTCTTGCCCTCGACGACGACGGCCGGCCGCACGACCGCCTGTTCAGCCTGGCCGCGCGTAGCCACGGCATCCCGTGGATTGCATGGCGGCTTTGGCGGCGCAGCCTGCGCCGGCGCATACCCGACGACGAGGCGGACGAAGCGCCCGAGGTGGCCGACGACGATGCCCATACGCTTTGGGTGATCGCGCTGGACGAATTTTCGCTGCCCGGGCGTGGCAACGACGATGCGCTACTGGTATTGCATGCGCTGCTCATCCACGGCCCGCTGATGCCTCACCAACTCGCCGACGTGCTGCCTTTCACGGGCGCCGGCAACACGCTCAACAGCTTGCTTGCCGCCGGCATTCTGGAACACGACGCGCACGGCCGGCTGGTCTGTACGCCCGAAGCCTATCCCGCGATTCGCACCGGCCTGACCACGGCCGGCTTTCCCATCGCCGAGGTCTAACCCATGGCCGCAGCCAACGATAGCGGCAAACAGGCCGCCCAGCTGATTCACAATCTGCAGGACATCAACTTCGTCAAGATCGCGCTGATCGTGGCCGGCACCGCGGTCGCGATCTTCGTGATCCGGCGCGTGCTGCCATTTCTCGCCGAGCGCGGTCCGAACCAGCTGCGACTGTTCCTGCTCGGCGCGGTCCCGATTTTGCGCCTGGCGCTGTTGGTGATCGCGATCCTCTGGGTAATCCCGATCGTGTTCAACGTGACCTTCCAGAATTTTCTGGTGATCACGGGCGCGGCCAGCGTCGCGATCGGCTTCGCCTTCAAGGATTATGTCTCCAGCCTCATCGCCGGCATTGTCGCGATCTTCGAACGCCCCTACCGCCCTGGCGACTGGGTCCGGCTCGGCGGCGATTATGGCGAGGTCGTCTCGGTGGGGTTGCGGGCGGTACGCATCAATACCCCGGACGACAACATCGTGACCGCGCCCCACGACAAGCTCTGGACCTCCAACATCTCGAATGCCAACGACGGCTCGCGCACGCTCATGTGCGTGGCCGATTTTTATGTCGCCCCCGATCACGACGCCCAAAGAGTGCGTGCCGCGCTGCACGACGTGGCCTTGACCAGCGCGTATCTCGAATACGACAAACCGATCGTCGTGGTGTTATCCGAAACACCGTGGGGCACGCACTACAAGCTGCGCGCCTATCCGTTCGACATGCGCGACCAGTTCGTCTTCATCAGCGACCTGACGGTGCGCGGGAAGGCGGCGATCACCGACCTCGGCGCTCGGTCGGTCAGCGTGCCGGCCGGGGTCGCGGCGCCCGCTAACGCCTGACAACCGATACGCCGGCACGACTGGCTGGCCTGTTCATCGGCCAGACTTGTCGTGACGCGAGGCCCCTCCGAGCCCACCGAGCGCCCAAGTGGCCGCAGCATTCGGTCATCCCGAACACACAGTGGACCGAATGCTGCGGTCGAAACGGCCCCGGCCGGGGCGTTCCGAAGGGCCCTACATCTGGCCCGGCTTCTCGGACGAATCCGAGTCGGACGGCGACGGCTGCGGCGTCGATGAGCCCGAGTCGCCCGGCGGCTTCGACTGACCGTTGTCGGTACCCGAATTCGGCATCGAACCGCCATTCATGCCGCCCGGGCCTTTCATCATCCCGCCGGGGCCTTTCATCATGCCGCCGGGGCGATGCGACATGGACTTGGACAGCATATGAACGAGGGGTTGTGCCGCCTGGATACAGCCTTTGAGCGGCTCGTCGCCGCACTGGACACGCAGGCCCCGGCCATGGCCGAGCTGTAGATCAAACCCCTTGCCCTGCAACGCCGCGGGCCCGCCCGGGGGCGGCGGTCGGTGATGATGATGGCCAGCCGGCTTGGGCGGCATGTGGGTTGGGCCCGCATCGGATGAAGACGGCTGCGCGAGGGCGACACCGCCGCTCGCCAGCACGAGCCCGAATGCGACCAGACTTGTTTTCAGCATGGCAAATACTCCGCTGTATCGAGGCAAAAAACGGCGTCGAGAAACGGCGCCGGCCGTCTATCCTTAGCACGCGCATTCGCAAGCGAATAGCCAGTATTTACCACGAGAGCAGCGATCCCATCGGCGATTCATAACGCCCCGTCGCGGCGGATCGTTGTGCCGCGACGGGGCGCCCCGCTCAGTGACCGGCCTTGCTGTTATCCCACTCGCATACGCCGTCGCCAACCTGATCGCTGCCGCACGTCGGATAGTCCGGCTGCGGCGGGAAGGCGGGCATCCAGGCCGGCGCCTGCGGATAGGTCTTCGGCTTGGACTGGATCTTGTCCATGAGCATGTGCACGGCTTTTTCCAGTTGCGCATCGTGGCCGGCGTTGAGATCCTCCGGCTTGTCGTGAACGGTGACATCCGGGTTTACGCCAATGTTCTCGACGATCCACTTGCCGTTGTCGCCGTACATGCCGTCGTCGGACACCACGAGGCTGCCGCCGCCCAACAGATCGAACGCGCCGTCATAGCCGCGCACACCGGCCCAGGTCCGGCTACCGATGGTCGGGCCCAGGTGATCCTTCTTGAACATATAGGCGAAGATATCGCCGTCCGAAGCCGAGCCCCGGTTGATGAGCGCGGCCATATAGCCCATCGGGGCGTTCGGCGTCGGGCTGGTGGCCCGATAGCGGTTGGTGAACATGCCGTCGAGCTGACGATCGATCCGATCGAACAACATCGGATCGATGAAGCCGCCGAGGTTCCAGCGATCGTCGAAGATGATCGCCTTCTTGTTGCGCTGGCTGTAGTACTGGCGGATGAACTCTTTCATGCCCGTGGCTTCCATGTCCTCCAGATAGACATAGCCGATCTGGCCGTGCGACATCTGGTCGACGGTCTGACGGTTGTGCCGAATCCAGGCCAGCAGATGCAGCTTGTGGGCGTTGGCCACCGGGTCGACATGGATGATGTGGGCATTCTTGCCGCTCGCATCGTCCGCCACCTTGAGCGAGATCGTGCTGCCGTTGGTGCCTTGCAGCAGCTTGTACGGATTGGTAGGCGCCTTGAGCGACTGACCGTTGATCGCCAGCACGTAATCGCCGGTCTTGACCTTCAGCCCCGGCTGGTTAAGCGGCGCTTCGTACCCGGGCACCGTGTTGTCGCCCGTGTAGATCTTGCTGATCTTGTAGCGGCCGGACGCCTTGTCGAGTGCGAATTCGGCGCCCAGATCGGCGGTGGTGTTGGCCGGTGTCTTCCAGCCGTCGTCGCCATCGCGCACATACATATGGCTTTCGCCGGGCGAGCCCATGGCGTTGGCAATCAGCCAGTCGACGTCGCGGCGCGTGGCCGCCCGCGGCAGCAACTTGCGATAGCGATCGTCGATCGCCGGCCAGATCTTGTGGATCAGCTTCGGGTTGAGGAAGTAGTCGCGCACATCGCGCATGGCTTCGCCGTACGCCGTCGGCCATTCGGCTTCGGGCACGACCCAGCGCTTCACGCCGGATAGGTCGATCTTGTCGACCGCATCGTCACCCGGGTTCTTGGCGAATGATGCGGGGCGCGTGGTCCAGTCGCCCTTGTGCTGGTAGAACAGCGTGCTGCCGTCGGCCGAGAGGGCAACGTGCTGAACGTCGGTCTCCAAGGTTTGATCCTTGCGCTTATCCATATCGTAGGCGCGCAGTTCCGACTTCTCGCCGGACAGCGGACCCTCGATGGTCTGGCTCGGTTCGGTCGTGTAGTAAACGATGCCCTTGGCTTCGAATATGTTCGAGATATTGGCATCGGGCACCGGCAGGCGCACCGCACGATCCATCAGTCCCGCGACGTCGATATCGATCGGCTTGTGATCGATCTTGTGCTTGGCCTTCTTGTCGCTCTTACCGTTCTTGCCGCTTGTGTCGTTCTTGTCGTCTTTATCCCCATGATCCGACGAGGCGCTCTTGTCGGCGCTGCCCTGCTTCTGCGACGCATCGTCGCTGTCGTCGGAGTCGTCGCCGAGCCCTTCGGTCGCCGAGCGCACACGCGGGGCGATCGGCGACGGCGTGCCCTTCTTGAGCGTGGCCGCATACAGCCCGCTGCTCTTCAGCCCGGCCGTGATTTCGTCGAAATTCGAGAACGTCGGATTGACGATGCGCTGGGAGACAAAAAACAGATATTTGCCATCATCCGAAAACAACGGATCGGAATCGTTGTACTGGCCGTCGCCGAGCTGAGTCAGCTTGCCGTCGGCCACGTGATAAAGATAGATCGCCCGAATGTTCGGCACCGTCATGTTGCCCATCGGCTGCGGGGTCGCTTTCGAGAACGCCAGCCAGTCGCTGCCTGGCGACCAGTGGATATCGCTGAAGTTGCCGCGCGTCTCGCTCGGGTCGCGGGTGATCTTTGTCCGCTTGCCGGATTTCACATCGACCAACCAGAGCGTCTGATCGGCATCGACATAGGTCAGATGCTTGCTGTCCGGGCTCCAGGACAACGGCCCGTGAATGCTCAGCTTGTCCCCATCCGCAAGCGCACGGGGCTTACCGCTGCCGTCAGCCGGGCGGACATACACCGCCTGGTGGTCGCCCTTGGCGCCGATATAGGCGATCTGCTTACCGTCGGGCGACCAGGCCGGATCACGCTCATCGGCGGCCGGATTCTGAGTGAGCGTGGTGGCGCTGCCGTACTTGGCCGGCACGGTGAACAACGCGCCGCGCGATGAAAACACCGCCAGATGTCCGTTCGGCGCGATCGCGGATTCGTCGACATGGCCCGCGACGTCGGCCCAGTGCGGCATGGCCTTGACGCCGTTGAGCGGCACCCGGACATCGAGCTTGGTGAGCTGTTGCTGCTTCGTGTTGTAGACATACAGATCGCCCGCATCGGAGAACGCGATCTTGTCACCGCCCAGGGTCGGGAACTCGATATCGTAGGTCTTGAAGTGCGTCAGCTGTTTGAATTGTTTCGTTTTCTGCGAATAGGCCCATAGATTCTGGATATGGTTCGGGCCGCGATCGGAACTGAAGTAGATCGTGTCCCCCGACCACATCGGCCACACATCCGCGCCCTTCCAGTGCGTGATGCGATGGCTCTTGCCGCTTTTGAAATCAAAGGCCCAGATATCCTGCGCCTGGCCGCCGTAGTAATGCTTGCGATGGAACGGCCGGTACACGCGCGCCAGCTTGTTGTAGGCCACGGTATGGTCGTTGGGGCCGAACGACAGCGGCCCCGTCCACGGGATGGGCAGCTTCTTCGGCAGTCCGCCGGTGACCGGCACCGTATAGGCATGCATGACCTGCGGATTGAAGCTGTCGCGCCGCGACAGAAACACCACATTCTTGCCGTTGGGTGTCCAGCCGACGACGCGATTATCCTCGACCGGCTTGAGCTGGCCGTTGTCCCCGGGGTTGTTGATCGAGTGATACGTCAGCCGCCGCACCCGGCCGCCACTGGCAGGCACGATATAGACATCGGTATTGCCCTGATACCAGCCGGTGAAAGCCACCCATTTGCCGTCCGGCGAGAAGTGCGCGTCCTGGTCGAAACCGGGATCGTTGGTGAGCTGCGTGGCCGTCCCCCCGCGGGTCGAGGTTTTCCACAGATTGCCTCCGGCTTCGAATACGACCGTATTGCCATGCACGGTCGGATAGCGCATCAACGGCGGGGCGGCGCTGTCGCCACTTCCCTTGTCTGCGCTTGAGGTATCCGCCTGCGCCGCTGATGCCACGCCGACGGTTAAAGCCACCAGCGCGGCCACGCCACCCAGAGCTGTCTTCAAAGCCATGAAATCCCTCGCTTGTTATTCGAATCGCAAGCCGAAACCGCCCGAAACCACAAGGCACGGCGCCGATGCGTCCGGCCTTCGATAGCAAGAAACACACCATCGCCTGATGCGCGGGCAACGCGGCCCGGTCGGCCTCGGCCAGTCGCCTCGGTAGGCCTACGGACGCGCCGAATGCGTGCAGTATGCAATATCACTGCACGGCAACCGCGCACAATCGTGTGGCGTATCCGGTGTCGATAAGGCAACGCAAAAGCAAGGGATGGACATGAGCCAGGCGCGGATCGTCACGCGGCATCGATGCGGGCGCGGTTTTACTTATCGTTACGACAACGGTCGGACGCTGCGGGACAAGTCGGTGCGACGCTGGATCGAGTCGTTGGCGATCCCGCCGGCCTGGCGCCGGGTCGAAATCGATCTCGACACCACGGCGCGCGTGCACGCCTCCGGGCGTGACGATGCCGGGCGCAAGCAATACATCTACAACGAAGACTGGCGCGCCGAACGCGAGGCCGCCAAGTTCGATCGGCTACTGGATTTTGCCCGGCGCTTGTCGACCATGCGCCGTGCCACCGGACAACACCTCGCCCAGGAGGGCCACGGCCGCAACAAGGTATTGGCGGCCATGGTGAGGCTGATCGACACGGCTTACTTCCGCCCGGGCAACGAACGCTACGCCCAGGAGAACCAGTCGTACGGGCTCACGACCATGCGTTCGAAACACCTGAGCATCGACGGCAACACGCTGGTATTCGACTACCGCGGCAAGAGCGGCCAGGAACAGCATCGCGAGATCGAAGACAAACGGCTCGCCCGAGTGGTTGCCGAACTGGACGACCTGCCCGGCTACGAGATCTTCAAATACTACGATGACGACGGGCAGCGGGTGCACGTCGACTCGGCCGATCTCAACGACTATATTCACGAGATCATGGGCGAGGCGTTTTCGGCCAAGGATTTCCGCACCTGGGCCGGCACCTCGCTGGCCGCCCTCGCCCTCGACGAACTGGGCGTATCAAACGATCAAAAAGCCGGCCAGAAAAACATCGTCGAAGCCGTGAAACGAGTCGCGGAGCGACTCGGCAACACGCCGGCGATCGCACGCGCGAGCTATATCCACCCGCGCGTGATCGAAAGCTATCTCGATGGCCGTACCCTCAGCCACTTTCGGCAACTGGTCGAGGCCGAGCTCGAGGATGGCGACCTGACCGGGCCGGAAGAACGGGCAGTGCTGCGTTTACTCGAGGCCCGACTCGAAAATGCGGCGGCCAACGACTGATTTTGCCGGGTCGCCCGATTAGCGCACCGAGGTGCCGACGGCAACCGCAACAGACCGCCCCGCGCTGCGCTGTCAGCATCCGAGCGGCCGAGCCACCGCGATCGATGCCGCCGGCCGGGCCTTCACGATCGTCAGGCCCGGCATGATCGACGCCTAATTGGAGCTCCTGGATCCTGGAGAAGCGGGCTTGGCCGGACTTTCCGACATCGACATCCGGCTGTATCGCGGCGCCGGCCGCGCGACCCCGGCAGCCGACTCGCTGACCGGCCTGATCCTAGGTCAAACCTAGGGTCTGTTGAGGTTTCGTGCGAGTTCGCGCCAAGCGCTGTTTTGCGGCAAGACGAGGCGTAGCGAACGTGGCGTAGTCGTTCTACGCGGCGCTCGCACCAAACCTCAACAGACCCTAGGTGTGTAAACCCACCACATTGTTCACGTTGAGCCGCAGTCGGCT
>NZ_APNK01000040.1 GCF_000732535.1 Salinisphaera hydrothermalis C41B8 | reverse complement strand
CCGACCTGTCGCGGGCCCGCGCTGTATTGGGTTCCCTTGCGGAGCGCCGAGCAGCACAGCCGAGACGGGATGAAGCAGCCGGCTGTTTGAGCGTCAGCGAGTTCCGGCTGCGCCCGGCTCGGCGAGCAGCGCAGGGTATCGATGCGCAGCATCGACGCGTAGATAGGGTGTCGTTTCCTTTGCTTCCTTTCGTTTGGACAAGCAAACGAAAGGGAGTCGCGCTGCAGCGCGAAATCCCAGGTCACGTCCGACTCACGAGTTTTCCTCGCGCGAAAGGTTGGTTTGGGCGTCTAATATCTTGAACCACCAGTTGAGTTGGACTCTGGTTTCGCACTGTAGTGCGAGTCCCTTCTTTTGCTTGCTCAAAAGAAGGAACCAAGAAAAGAGCACCCGCATCGGCGCCGGCTGCGCCGGTCCACTCCGATGCTCGCGGCAACGGGATGCGGCAAAAACTCGGGCCGCTTTGGCGGCCCTCAAACATCTTGCCGCACCGGCGCGGTGCGCCGGACACCCGTCGCCGCTGTGCGTCTCCGTCGCCTCAGACGGGACGTAATACAAACCCATCTCTCAAGCATCGCGAGTACTTCGAAGTGTTGCGGGCCCGCGCCGGATTCGGGTCCCCTTGAGCGCAGCGCCGAGCAGTGGAGGGCGCAAGAGGAAAAAGACAGCCGTGTGTCTGAGTGCTGCGTAGCAGCGCGAGTTTCGCGGCTGTCCCTCTTGCGGCCGGAGCCGCGCCGGGCACCGATGCGAAGCATCGGCGCAAGGTAGGGTGTCGTTTCCTTTGCTTCCTTTCGTTTGGACAAGCAAACGAAAGGGAGTCGCGCTGCAGCGCGAAATCCCAGGTCACGTCCGACTCGCGAGTTTTCCTCGCGCGAAAGGTTGGTTTGGGCGTCTAATATCTTGAACCACCAGTTGAGCTGGACTCTGGTTTCGCACTGCAGTGCGAGTTCCTTCTTTTGCTTGCTCAAAAGAAGGAACCAAGAAAAGAGCACCCGCATCGGCGCCGGCTGCGCCGTGCCGTACGAGGCGAGGAGCAGGGTTTTCCCGGCGTAGCCGGGATGCGACCGCCGGCGTTCGGCAGGCGCCCCACGCTACGACTCGTCCGGTTCGACCCGCCGAAGGTCGCATCCCACAGCTTCGCTGCGGGAAGGCCCTGCTCCGCTTCTCGGGGCGACACTCCGCTGCTCGCGTCGACGGGATGCGGCCAGAACTCGCGTCGCTTTGGCGGCCTTCAAACAGGCTGGCCGCCCCGGCGCAGTGAGCCGGACACCCGTCGCCGTTGCGCGTCTCCGTCGCCTCAGACGGGACGTAATACAAACCTCTCTCCCAAGCATCACGAGGACTCCGCAGTGTCGCGGGCCGTGTCTGTATTCGGGCCAGTTGACCGCAGCGCCGCGGCGCAAGACGAGAACTAGTCCCAGGTTTGCAACTCTTGCCCCTTGGTTTCGGGCAGCAGAAACGCCGTGAGGATGACGATGAGGTAGGCGCCGCCGGCGAATATCCCGATCGCCAATCCCAGTCCGGCGTTTTCGCTCAGGTAGCCGACCAGGGTCGGAAACAGGGCGCCGATGCCGCGGCCGAAGTTGTAGGCGAAGCCCTGGCCGGCGGCGCGTACGCGCGAGGGGTACAGTTCCGTGAGGTACGGTCCCAGTCCGCTGAAGATGCCAGAGGCGGTAAAGCCGAGCGGGAAGCCGAGGACGAGCATGAAGGCGTCGTTGAGCGGGATCTGGGTATACAGGAACAGGCTGGCGCCGCACAGCAACGAGAACAGAATCAGGTTCGCACGCCGGCCGAGCCGGTCCGTCACCCAGGCGCCGGTGAGATAACCCAGGAACGAGCCGACGATGACCACGGCCATGTAGCCGCCCGTACCCATGACGGAGAGGCCGCGCTCGCTGCCGAGAAACGTCGGCAGCCAGGTGGTGATAGCGTAGTAGCCGCCCTGCACGCCGGTACAGAGCAGGGCGGCAAGGACGGTCGTCCTGAGGAGATCGGGGGCGAAGATATCGGTGAAGCGGGTGCTGCGTTCGTCGCGCAGGGCCTGAGTTTCCTTGAAGATTTTCGGCTCCGGCACACGGCTGCGGATATAGAGCACGAACAATCCGGGCAGCACACCGAACCAGAACAGGGTCCGCCACGCCCATTCCGGCGGCAGCAGGGTGAAGGCGATGCCGTAGACGATAGCGGCGATGCCCCAGCCAATCGCCCAGCCGCTCTGCACCGCGCCGACAATGCGGCCGCGCATTTCCGAGCGCACGATTTCGCCCATCAAGACCGAGCCGACCGCCCATTCGCCGCCGAAGCCCAGACCCTGAAGCGCCCGCAGCGCAAAGATCTGTTCGAAGTTCTGGGTAAAGCCGATCAGCGTGGTGCAAACGGCGAACCAGGCGATCGTGAATTGCAGGACTCTGACTCGCCCGAATCGGTCGGCCAGAATGCCGCCGGCCCAGCCGCCGATGGCCGAGAACAAGAGCGTGACCGTACCGAGCATGCCGGCTTGCCCGCGATCGATACCCCATAACCCCACCAGCGTGCTGATGACGAAGGTGAAGACCATGAAATCCAGCGCGTCGAGCGCCCAGCCGCCGAACGACGCGACAAACGTGTGCCGCTCGACCGGCTTCATATCGGCGAACCAGCTCATCGTCGGTTCTCCTTGTTATCGTTCCGGGAAATCGTAGAGCCGGGCCGGATTCTCCACGAGAATCCGGTGGCGCAGCGTCGCGTCGCTCACCCATTCGCCGAGCAGGTTGCGCATGTGGCCGGTATCCGGCATCGAGGCATTGGTCTGACCGACGTGCGGCCAGTCGCTGCCGTAGACGAGGTGTCCGGGCGCGGTGGCGATCAGGGCGGCGGCGAAGCGCGCGGCGTTGGCATAGTCGGGACCGTGGTCGATGCGATAGGCGCCGGACAACTTGGCCCAACCGCCGTGGTCGCGCACGAGCGTCAGCAACGCCTGGAACCCCGGATGATCGACGCCGAGCTCGGCCGGCATGTGACCCATGTGGTCGATTACGACCGGCACCGGCAGGCGTGCGATGCGGGGCAGAAGCTCGGGCAGCTGTCGTGCGTCCAGCAGCAGTTGCAGATGCCAGCCGAGCGGCGCGATTTTGGCCGCGAGCCGGTCCATGGCATCGAGCCCGATGCCCCCGCCGAAGAGGACGTTGAGCCGCAGCCCACGGACACCGAGCGCGTGCATGCGTTCGAGTTCGCGTTCGTCCACATCGGGATCGACCACGGCGACGCCCCGGAGCCGGCGCGGATGGCGTGCGAGCACCTCGAGCATGTAGCGATTGTCGGTGCCGTAAATGCTGATCTGCACCAGCACACCGCGATCCATGCCGGTGGCGTCGAGCATGGCCAGATAATCGGCCTCGGTCGCCGGGGGCGGCGTATAGCTGCGTTGCTCGACCAGCGGGTATGCGGGCGCCGTGGACACCACATGGGCATGCGTGTCGCAGGCCAGCGTCGGCGCGCTGAACGTCGGAGCGGCCCAATCTGTTTTCGGCGCGGCGCAGAGCGCGTGATCAATCGGCGGTGCGTCGTTCCCCATGGTCGGTCGACGAATGCATCATGCAGACGACGCTACCGCGAAAACGGGGCCCGGCGCGATGGCTCACCACGGCAACCGGTCGAGATCGACGTTGCCGCCGGTGAGAATCACGCCCACGCGACGGTTCTCGAAGTGTTGGGGTGCGGCGAGCACGGCCGCCAGTGCCACGGCGCAGGAGGGCTCGACAATGATCTTCATACGCTCCCAGATGAGCCGCATGGCGTGGATGATCGCGTCTTCGTCGACCCGCGTAATGGCGGCGACGTGCTCGCGCACGATCGGCCAGGTGATCTCGCCGAGCGAGGCTTTGAGGCCGTCGGCGATGGTGTCCGGCGCATCGTTGCCGCAGCGCTGGCCGCTCTCGAGCGATCGTGCCGCGTCGTCGGCCGCGGCCGGTTCGCCGCCGTGGACCGCGATATGCGGCGCGTGGGCGGCGATGGTCAGGGCCGTGCCACTGATCAGGCCGCCGCCGCCCACCGGGGCGATCACCGCGTCCAGATCCGGTACGTCTTCGATCAGCTCGGCCGCGCAGCTGGCCTGGCCGGCGATGACGCGCACGTCGTCGTAGGGTGCGATGAACTCGGCGCCGGTGTCGGCCACGAAGGCATCGAGCGCGGTCTGGCGCGCCGCATTCGTCGGCTCGCAGAAGATGACGTCGGCGCCGTAGCCGCGCACGGCGTCGATCTTCGGTTTCGGGGCCGTTTCGGGCATGACGACAGTGGCACGAATGCCACGCGCGGCGGCCGCACGGGCCAGCGCCTGACCGTGATTGCCGCTGGAGTGCGTGGCCACACCGCGCGCTGCTTGTTCGGCCGATAGCGAGAATACGGCGTTGGTCGCGCCGCGGGCCTTGAACGCGCCGGCCTTCTGGAAGTTCTCGCATTTGAAAAACAGACGGGCGCCGGTGGCCTCGTCGAGCGTGCGGCAGGTCAGCACCGGGGTGCGATGGATATGCGCGGCGATGCGCTCGCGCGCGGCGGCGAGGTCGGCAACGGTAGGGCGCGTCATTCGTGTCTTTAGTTCGGGCGAGAAGTCCGCATACTGCCATGATGGGCCGGATATCGATGCGTGGTCGTCCGGCGTGCGGGTCAATCAATTCAACGGAGTAGGTGATGGGAGAGCCGATGATGGTGCGCTATATCTGCGAACTGGCGGGCGATGAGACGATCGTCGAGGCCAGCTGCGCCGAGGACGCGGCCGAAGCCGCGGTCAAGGCGCATGCGGCCGAACACGGTGCCGGCACGTATACGGTGACCGTGTCGGAAGCCACCGACTACGATCTGCCGCTGATCGCGGGCGATGACTACACCATTACGGTGGACTGAGCGGTACGACGGGAGCGAACCGATGAGCGCATGGAGCACGGGCCTGGCCTGTACGCTGCTCGCGACGACGATGCTTTCGGGCTGCGCCGCATTGCAGTACGGCAGCGGCCACTCGAAGCTCGCCAAGCAGGCGAACGTTCTGCAAAACACGCCGGCCGCGCGCCACGCTGACGCCCAGCAGCGGCTGACCGACGCCCTGGCGACCATTTATGCCGACAGCTCGAACCGGCCGTTGCGTTATTACTCGAAGTTCGTCGATCTGAACGGCAACGGCCAGCGCGAGGCGGTGGTGTACGTCAAAGGGCCGAACGGCTGCGACCTGGGCTGCGATCTTTATGTGATGGCGCGGGACGGCGATCGCTACGAGGTGGTGTCGCGCATTCCGACCTCCAGAGCGCCGCTCTATCAGCTCGCGGCCAGCCACGATGGCTGGCACGACCTGCTGGTGACGACGCTGGGTGAGGACAACGGCTCGCAACTTCAGCGCATGCAATACGCCGGCGGCGGCTATGTGCCGGTCGACGACAAGGGCGCTGCCGATGCGCAGCGTACGGCGCTGATCCCCAATCTCCAGGGGCCCGGGCATGCGATACCGGCAAAGCCGGTGAAAGAGGGCCGCGCCGACTGACGATTCGCTTGGCCGAACCCGCAGCGCCGTAACCGGCCGGTCCGGGCGGCACGATCCCTGCTATCTTGTGGCTCGTGTCATGACAAGTGCGCCGAGTTGACCGCGGCGCGATATGGGGCGTGGGGATGCAACGAATCGTGATTGCCGCGCTAGCGGCCGCCGGCGTGGGATTCAGCGTGTCGGCAGCGGCCGATGAAGGCATGTGGACGCTGAACGATCTGCCCACGGCCCGCATGAAACAAGCCTACGGTTTCGCGCCGGATCCGGCCTGGGTGGATCGGGTACAGAAGGCGGCCGTGCGGCTGGCCGGCGGTTGCTCCGGGTCGTTCGTGTCCGCCGACGGGCTGGTGATGAGCAACCATCACTGCGCCAACGAATGCCTGTCGCGCCTGTCGAACGATGCGCACAATTACATGACGGACGGTTTCGTCGGCAAGGAAGAAGACGAACCCAAGTGCCCGAACATCGAGCTCAACCAGCTCGTATCGATCACCAACGTCACCGACAAGGTAGACGCCGCGCTGGCCGACAAGACAGGGGCGGCGCGCGTAGCCGCCCAGCGCGCCGTGGACAGCTCGATCGAGCAGGCCTGCGTGGCCGGCGATCCCGATCAATGGCGCTGTGATGTCATCACGCTGTACCACGGCGGTCGCTATGCGTTGTACAAGTACCGGCGCTTTCAGGACGTGCGCATGGTGTTCGCGCCGGAACAGAGCATCGCCTTCTTCGGCGGCGATCCGGACAACTTCAACTTCCCGCGCTACGACCTCGATCTAACGCTGCTGCGGGCCTATGTGGACGGCAAGCCGGCGCATACGCCGAACTATCTGCCGTTCGATGTGAACGGCCCGAAGGCCGGCGAAATGACGTTCGTGGTCGGCAACCCGGGCTCGACCCAGCGCGAAACGTCGTGGACCGCACTGGCTTATCTGCGCGACGAGAAAGTCATTCCGTATCAGGCGTATCTGTCGGAGGAACGCGGCGTGCTGTGGCAGTTCTCGCGTGAATCCGCCCGGCATGCTCAGGCCGCGCAGGACGATCTGTTCTACGGCGACAACACGCTCAAGGTGTTCAAAGGCTGGCTGGCCACGCTCACCGACGAATCCTTCATCGCGAAGAAGAAAGCCGAAGATACCGCCCTACGCCAGTGGATCGCGGCCGATCCGGCGCGGGTGAAGCAATACGGCCATCCGTGGCGGATCCTGGATAAAGCCGAGGCCAAGGGCGCGGAAATCCAGACCCGCTACGACATGCTCGAGCGCGGCCAGGCTTTCGGCGGCGATCTGTTCAAGTACGCCCGCACGCTGGTGCGAGCGGCTGCCGAGCGTGACAAACCGGATGCCAAACGCTTGCCCGAGTATCGCAGCGCCCATCTGCCCGCGGTGCAGCAGTCAGTCACATCGAGCGGGCCGATCTATCCGGACTATGAGCAGACCCGCATGGCCTGGGCACTGGAGAAGATGCGCCAAGCGCTGGGGGCCGACGATCCGTTCGTGAAGAACGTGCTGGGCGATCAATCGCCGGACGAATTGGCCAAGCGATTGGTATCCGGTACGAAGCTCGCCGATCCGGCCTATCGCAAGAAACTCTGGCAGGGCGGCGAGCGCGCAATTGAACAATCGGATGACCCGATGATCGTCTTCGCCCGCCAGGTGGACCCGGCTGCCCGCACCGTACGCAAGACCTACGAGGACGACGTCGAAGCGCCGACCGACCAGGCCGAAACCGCGATCGCCAAGGCTCGCTTCGCCCGCGACGGGGCCAAGCGCTATCCCGATGCCACGTTCACATTGCGCCTGACCTACGGTCGGGTGAAAGGCTGGATCGAAAAAGGCAAAAAGGTGGCGCCGTTCACCCATATCGACGGCCTGTACGCGCGCGCCACCGGCGCCGATCCGTACAAGCTGCCGGCGCGCTGGATTCAAGCCAAGGACAAGCTCGACGGCAACACGCCAGTCAATTTCGTTACCGACAACGACATCATCGGCGGCAACTCGGGCAGCCCGGTCATCGACAAGGCCGGGCACGCGGTGGGCCTGATCTTCGACGGCAACATCCACAGCCTGGGCGGCAACTTCACGTTCAACGATGCGAACAATCGCGCCGTGGCTGTGGATACGGCGTTTATCGAAACCGCGCTGCGCAAGGTTTATGACCGCAACGACCTTGCCGACGAACTGGCCCGGGGCCATCGCTCGTAAGCCACAGCCCGAAGCGGCAAGGCCATCGACCACGATCTATCTGTTGGTCGATGGCTTTTCCATGATGGCGTTCGTGGCGGCGACCGAGCCGCTGCGGATTGCCAATCGAATCGCCGGCGAGACGTTGTATCGCTGGCAGCTCGTCAGTGCGAGCGGGGCCGAGGTCACCGCATCCAATGGTATGCGCGTGCTGGTCGATGCCCGACTCGACGAGATCACGGGCAGCGTGCGACTGGCCGTCTGCAGCGGCTTTCTCGATGAATCGTCACCGTCCCGGGCGGTGTTAACTCGACTACGAGCACTCGACGGCGCGGGCGCGGTGCTCGGCGGCATCGATACCGGGTGTTTTGCGCTGGCCGAGGCCGGTTTGCTCGACGGGCAGACGGTGACCCTGCACTGGGAGAGCCTGCCGGCGTTTCGCGAGCGCTATCCACTAGTGCACGCCGTCGAGTCACTGTACGAAATCGGTTCGCGGCGGTTTTCCTGTGCCGGCGGTATGGCCGCCACCGATATGGCATTGGCCGAACTGGCGCGCGAGCACGGGCCGGATCTGGCCGATGCCGTAGCCGAGCAACTGATTCACGATCGGGCCCGCGACCCGGCGAGCCGACAACGGTTGTCGATCGTCAAGCGGCTCGGTATTCACAACGCCGCACTCGTGCGCGCGATCGCGCTGATGGAAACCCATCTCGAACCGCCGCTCTCGCTTGCGGTACTGGCCCAACGCGTGGGGCGATCGCCGCGCCAGCTTCAGCGCTTGTTCGAGACCGAGCTTCACACCACGCCAAAGGCCTGGTATCGGGACTTACGGCTCGATCATGCCCGGTCGCTGGTCGAGGCCACTGATCGACCGCTGGCCGAGATCGCATTGGCCGCCGGATTCAGTTCGGCCACGGCATTTTCGCGGGCATTCCGGAATCGTTTCGGGCAAGCGCCCTCCGGTTTGCGCCGGCACTGACAAAGATTCGACGCCCCGAGGCGCCAAGCAGCGTACATTCGAATCATAGTCTTGGCGCTCACGGAGTGGTTCGCATGCGCATTTTTGACAACCCGGTTGGGGCTGGGCCGTTGTATTTCGACAACCTCGCCACGGCCGAGGGCACGCCGGTCGCCTACGATCCGCAGGCGCGGGCCTTCATCCCCACGCCGCCGTTCTGTGCCAACCGAGCGCGTATCAACTGTAATTGGATTGCGCCAGCCGAGGGGGCGTTTTGTCGGGCTTGTGCGATGACGGCGCTCGCGCCCGACCCGTCGTTGGAAGACGCCATCCCCGACTGGGGGGAAACCGAACTCGCCAAGCGCTGGGTACTGGATAATCTCGGCCGCTGGCAGTGGTTTCGGCCCGAGGACCCGGGGGCGCGACCGGTCTTTCATATGCTGGCGGAAGCCAACGAGACGCCGGCGCCCATGGGGCATGGCGACGGGGTGGTGACCATCAGCGTATCCGAAGCGAACCCGGTAGTACGCACGCGTCGGCGCGAGGCATTGGGCGAGCCATATCGCACGATGATCGGTCATATGCGTCATGAGATCGCGCATATGCTTTGGTGGCGGCTCAGCCTGCGCGCCGATTTTATGGATGCCTTCCGCCATCTTTTCGGCGACGAGCGGGCGGACTACGGCGAGGCACTGCAACGCCATTACAACAACGGTCCGCCGGCCGACTGGCCGCAGCGTTTTATCTCCAGCTATGCCTCGGCACATCCGCACGAGGACTGGGCCGAGACGACGGCCCATCTGCTACATCTGACCGACATCAGCGATAGTTTCGTTTCGTCCGGGTTGGCAGCGGACTTCGTGCCCACGCCGAACTGGCATCCGTATGCCGAAGTCGATACCGCGCGGCTGGTGTACGTGGCCGCCGAGATTGCGATGGGCATTAACCACGTCAACCGATCGATGGGGCTGTCCGATCTGTATCCGTTCGTCTTGTCGGCGCCGGTGCACGAGAAGCTGGCGTTTGTGCATGAGTGGTTGCGGCGTGGGGCGCAAGGATGGTGACGCGGTAGTGGTTGATTGGCGATCTATTGGATCGGGAGGTCTGCTTTGTAGCGAGATATTTTTGTAGCGAGATATTTATGCGTATCGCGCTGTGTGTTGTTGTGCGTCTTGCGGTCGGCAATACGCTTAAGCACTAAATCCCAGGTGGCGTCAGGCTCGAAAGTTTTCCTGGTGCGAACGGTTGGTTTGGGCGGCCAATACCTTGAGCCACCAGGTCATTTGAACTTTGATTTCGCACTGATGTGCGAGTCACTTTCGTTTGCTTGTCCAAACGAAAGTAACCAAAGGAAAAGACACCCGCATCGGCGCCGGCTTCGCCGGTGCACTCCGATGCTCGCGACAACGGGATGCGGCAAAAACTCAGGCCGCTTTGGCGGCCTTCAAACAGCTTGCCGCACCGGCGCAGTGCGCCGGACACCCGCCGCAGCTGCGCGTCTCCGTCGCCTCAGACGGGCTCGAATACAGGCGCGAACGCCCAACCTTCGCGGGCCGTGTCTGTATTCGGGTTCCCTTGAGCGCAGCGCCGAGCAGTGGAGGCTGCAAGAGGAAAAAGACAGCCGTGTGTCTGAGTGCTGCGTAGCAGCGCGAGTTTCGCGGCTGTCCCTCTTGCGGCCGGAGCCGCGCAGGGCACCGATGCGCAGCATCGGCGCAAGGTAGGGTGTCGTTTTCTTTGCTTCCTTTCGTTTGGACAAGCAAACGAAAGGGAGTCGCGCGACAGCGCGAAACCCCAAGTAACGTCAAACTCGCGAGTGTTCCAAGCGCGAACGATTGGAGCGGCAGCCCATGATTAGAGCTACGGGGTGGGGCGAGTTTGGTTTCGCACTGATGTGCGAGTCCCTTCTTTTGCTTGCTCAAAAGAAGGAACCAAGAAAAGAGCACCCGCATCGGCGCCGGCTACGCCGGTCCACTCCGCTGCTCGCGACAACGGGATGCGGCAAAAACTCGGGCCGCTTTGGCGGCCCTCAAACACCTTGCCGCCCCGGCGCGATGCGCCGGACACCCGTCGCCGCTGCGCGTCTCCGTCGCCTCAGACGGGCGGCAATACAGGCGCGACGCCCAGGCCTCGCGGGCCGTGTCTGAATTTGGGGCACGCGAGTGTGCGGCGCCGCTACGACTGAGTGGCGCAACATGATGTGTCCACATACATGGGTTACACCTTTGTACATGGATGCGCGGCTTCGAACGTTTATTGCCAGCGTCCGACGCTGCAATCTGTATCGAACACATCTTGAGGCCCGCAACGGTGGGCCTCATAAAATCGGCGGATTAGCGACGCCGAATCCCAATCGTCCGTCCTGCCTGCGGCGGCCAAGCCGACGGGTTCCGGTGGCCATATCGGTCGGCGGCGCTCGCGACCGCTTCCGGGAAGGCGGTGGCGCGATGGGTCTCGCGATCGATGGCCATAAGCATCTGTTCGCTGGTGGCGGCCAGGGTGTCGTCGGCGCGATAGAGCGCGAAGAACAGGTGAAAACGTTTGGCGTCGCGATCAAGAATCGCGAGCTTCACGGTCAGCGGCTCGGCCTCCGGGCATTCGGCGAGAAAGCAGATATGCGATTCGAGGGTGAAGGTGGTGACGCCGGTGGCATCGCGGGCGGCTTCGTCCAGCCCGATCGCTTCCCAGAACGCATCGACCGCATAGGAGAAGACGCGGGCGTATTCGGCGTCGTTCATGTGCCCGTTGTAGTCGACCCATTCGGGGGCGACCCGGGTGTTCAGAATGATGTGATCCATGCGGGCCTGTTGGAAGCGGTGATGTTCAGATACGGCCGGGCAGCCGTTCGGACTCCGGCCAGTATTGCTCGACGAGTGCGAGCAGGTCGGTCAGGAACGCGTCGCGCCGGTGTTCGAGTTCGGCAATGGAGCGACCCGCGGCCTGGTGCTCGCAGCCGGCCACGACGCGCTCGATCAGTGTATTGGTGAGTTCCGGCGCTTCCAGTTTAGTCCAGGGTAGTTTCAGGGCCGGGCCGAACTGCTCCAGCATGTGGCGCATGCCTTGTTCGCCGCCGGCCAGGTGGAAGGTGAGAAACGTACCCATGAGCGACCAGCGCAGGCCAGCGCCGTAAACCACGGCGGCGTCGATTTCTTCGGTGGTGGCGACGCCGTCGTTGACGAGATGCAACGCCTCGCGCCAGAGCGCTTCCATCAGGCGGTCGGCGATATGGCCCTCGATTTCGCGCCGTACTACCAGGGGGCGCATGCCGAGTCCGCGATAGACGGCCTGGGCGGCGTCCAGTGTTTCGGGCGTAGTGGCGTCGCCGCCGACGAGTTCCACCAGCGGCAGCAGATACACCGGGTTGAACGGATGGGCGACGAATATCCGCTCTGGCGCATGGCCACAGCCGGCGGCGAGATCGGTGGGCTTGATGCCGGAAGTCGACGAGCCGATCAGCGTGTCCGGCGGCGTCGCGCCGTCGATGTTCGACAGCACTTCCTGTTTGAGTTCGAGCTGCTCGGGCACATTTTCCTGCACCAGATCGGCGTGGGCGACCGCGTCGTCGAGGTCGTCGGTCACGCGCCAGTTCTGACGGTCCGCACGCGCGGCCAGTCCGCGTTTTTCCATCGAGGGCCAGGCGATGTCGATGGTATCGGCGAGCCGGCGCCGGGCGGTTTCGATATCGGTATCGTAGGCGACGACTTCGGCGCCGGCAGCCAGGGCACGAACCGCCCAGCCGCAGCCGATCACCCCCGTGCCGACGATGGCAACGCGCCGGGGGACGGTGACGTTCTTTTCGATCGATGCGCTCATGCTGCACTCCCCGTGGTTGCGCCGCGCAGCGCCAGATGATCGCGCGTGGCCTGCGGGTTCATGACCGAGCCGCCCAGCGCTTCGATGAGGCCGCGTGCCTTGTCGACGAGTCCGGCGTTGTCCGCCTTCACGCCTTTCGAGAGATAGAGGTTGTCTTCCAGACCGACGCGACAATGGCCGCCCGCGATCATGGCCTGAGCCACCATCGGCATCTGCATCCGGCCAATGCCGAACGCGGCCCAGTGGGCGTTCGCGGGCAGCTTGTCGCGCATGGCGAGCATGGTTTGCGGATCGGCTTCGGCGCCCCAGGGTATGCCGAGACACAGCTGGAACAGCGGATCGCCGTCGATCAGCCCTTCGTCGATCAGCTGGCGGGCGAACCAGACATGGCCGAGATCGAAGCACTCCAGCTCGGGCTTCACGCCGGCGGCCTGAACCAGGGTGGCGTGCTCGCGCAGCCAGTCGGCCGAATTCAGATAGACCATGTCGCCGAAATTGAGACTGCCGCAATCCAGCGTGCAGATTTCCGGCAGCATTTCAGCGATCGGCGCATGGCGCTCAGACGGTGACTGCAGATCCGAGCCAGCGGCCGCGCGGATCTGGCGGTCCTCGCCTTCGGTGCCAGTCAGTTCGGGAAACAGATCGCCACCGCCACCCGCCGTGAAGTTGAGCACGATGTCGGTTTCGGCATCCCGCACCCGGTCGGCGATCTCGCGGAAATATTCGGCCTTGTGGCTATGGGCGCCGGTTTCCGGATCGCGAACGTGCACGTGGGCAATCGAGGCGCCGGCCCGGGCGGCATCCAGGCACGCCGCCGCGATTTCGGCCGGAGTCACCGGAACTTTCGGATTCTTCGCCCGGGTATCGCCCGCGCCCGTGACGGCGCAGGTGAGGATGACGTCGGTATTCATGAACAGCTCGCCGGTGGAACGTGAGCGCCAGTATGCGCGGCGTTGATCGATTCTTTTCGACTCAAAGCGACAATGTCTGTTCTCTATGCGACGCCGGTTACGCGGGCTGGGCCAAGTAGAGCGCCAGCATATGGGCGAGTTCGGTTTCCAGCAGCGATTGTCGGTCGGCGTGACGTTGCATGATCGCGCCGGCGCCCTTGAGCAGCGCGAGTACGGCCAGTGAGCGTGCTTCTATGTTCGAATCCGACAGATTCGGGTCGATCGCGTGCAGGACGCTGGCGATGCCGTTGCGCATGCTGCTTCGGATACGTTCGATCGCTGCCATGGTGGGTTCATCGGTTCGGTCGAATGCATCGGCCAATGCCGAGCCGGCCGCGCGATATGGCCCGAGCGCGACGATGCGCTGTACGAGTTCGGTCGCGGTTTGTTCGACCGACTGCTCTCGCGCATGCACGACACAGCTTTCGAAGGCCTCGTCGATGGCATCGCCGAAGCGCTCGAGGATCGTGTCGGCGACATGTTCCTTAGTCGGGAAAAACCGATACAGCGAACCGATCGCGGTTCCGGATCGCTCGGCGATTTCGGTCATCGTGACGGCGCTGTATTCGCGCTCGGCGAACAATTCCAGCGCTGCGGCCACAATCGCGGCAACCCGTTCCTTACCGCGTTTGCGCTGTGGCCGGACGGGTTCGCGCTGCGGGTCTATTGACTTTTGCGAGGACATCCTCAAATACTGGTTTTGCGAGACAGTCCTATCATATCTCCGTCTCGGCATCTTTCCATCATTTCCGAGGTTTCGTCATGCAGCTGAACTCTGGTCATACCGCGCTCCTCTCGATCGATTTACAGCAAGGCATCGTCGGGCGCGAGCTGGCGCCGCGCAGTGGCGAGCAGGTCGTTGCGGATACCCGGGCGCTGGCCGCGCGATTTCGCCAGGCGGGGGCACTGGTCATCAACGTACGGGTGTCGTGGCATGACGATCTCGGCGATACCCCGCCGGCCAACGTGGACGAACCGCTGCAGCTACCCGAAGGCGGCGTGCCGGCGGATTTCGTGCGTTTCGTCGATGGCGTGATGCAGCCGGGCGACCTGGAGATCGTCAAACGCCAGTGGGGCGCATTCCACGGCACCGAGCTCGACCTGCAACTGCGCCGGCGCGGCATTTCGACGCTCGTGATCGGCGGCATCGCCACAAATTTCGGCGTGGAATCGACGGTTCGCGATGCCTGGGAACACGGCTACGACGTCGTGGTGCCCGAAGATCTCTGCGCTACGATGTCGAAACCCATGCACGACATGGCGATTGCGAAAATCTTTCCGCGACTGGCTCGGGTGACGAATGCCGCCGCGCTCGAATTGATCGACTGAAACTCGCGCGCGCCGGTGTCATGACGAGGCGACGGGGCTTGTTCCGCTGGACGCTGCTGGTCTTCCTTTCGGCGATATTGGCCGTTGGGTTGGATTGGTTGCGTCTGCCGGGTGCCTTTTTATTGGGGCCGATGGCGGCGGCGATCGCGGTCACGGTTGGCGTCGGGCCGATCCATATGCCGCGATTACCGTTCGACTGGGCGCAGGGCGTCGTCGGTTGTCTGATCGCCGAGGCCGTCACGCCCAAACTGCTGGCTGAGATCGCCAGCGACTGGCCGGTGTTTGTCGCTGGTGTGCTGGCCGTGGTGCTGTTCAGTCTGGGGGTCGGCTGGCTGCTGACTCGCTGGCAGGTGCTCCCCGGCCCCACCGCGATCTGGGGCACGCTGCCCGGCGCGGCCACGGCGCTCGTGATCATGGCCGGGGATTTCGGCTGCGATGTCGGCTTGGTGGCGTTCACGCAGTATCTGCGGGTGATCGTGGTGTCGGTGCTGACCGCCGGGGTGGCGGCATTCGCGCTGCCGGCGGCGCAAGGCAGTGGCTTATCGTTCCAGCTGTTGCCTGCAACGCCTGACTGGATCGCGCTGGTCGGTACGTTGGTGTTCATCGCGGCGGCAAGTTTCGCCGCCCGGCGGCTGTGTATCCCGGCCGGGCCGTTGATGGCCGTGATGGTGGCCGGCGCGATCCTGCAGAACCTGCATCTTCTGGATATCGATCTGCCCGAATGGTTGCTGATCTTCGGCTATTGCTGCGTCGGTTGGGGCATTGGCCTGCAGTTTCGCCGCCAGACGCTGCGCGCTGCCATGCATGCGCTGCCGGCGATTCTGTTATCCACGCTGCTACTGGTGATCGCCTGCGGCGGTTTGGCCGCGCTGCTGGTCTGGCAGTTCGGGCTGGACCCGCTGACGGCTTATCTGGCGACTAGCCCGGGCGGGGCCAGTTCGGTCGCGATCATTGCCAGCGGTAGCCATGTGGACGTGTCCTATGTGATGTCCATGCAAATCGCGCGGGCGTGGTTTCTGATCCTCGTCGGGCCCTGGCTGGCGCGTGGGCTATCGCGCTTGGCCGGCTATGGTGCGGTTTCCAAGGCACCATCCCGGACCAAGCCGGACTGAGCCCGAACCGGGACCAATGCCCGGCGGGTCGATCGCTTCGATTGCTGTATTGGGCAATCAAGCGCACTATCTGCGCGACCTGATTTTGCCCGCGCACCTATGTTCGACATCGAAAGACGGTTGCGATCCGTGGCGTCGCGACACGACCGCAGCGGTTCATGACGTCGTTGCCTCATCGCATGGAGCCGTGGCCCGCGATGGTGCGTTGGATGCTGCTGATTGCAGTGTCGGGCGCGCTTGGGGCGTGCCTGCGCTGGCTGGGCCTGCCGGCCGGATTCCTGCTCGGCCCGATGATCGCCGCCATTGGCTTGTCGGTCGGCGGCGGGGCGGTCAGCGTGCCGCGCGTGCCGTTCCAGCTCGCCCAGGCCGTGATCGGCTGCCTGATCGCCCAGACCATCACGCTGCCGATTCTGGCCGAGATCGGCCACGAGTGGCCGGTGTTCGTGGGTGGGGTGTTTTCGGTGATTGCGGTGAGCCTGGTGATCGGTTGGCTGCTGACACGTTGGCAGGTGCTGCCGGGCCCCACGGCGATCTGGGGCGTCTCGCCCGGGGCCGCGGTCGCGATGACGCTGATGTCGGAGGCCTACGGCGCCGACCAGAGGCTGGTCGCGTTCATGCAGTACACGCGCGTGGTGATCGTGGCGTCTTCGGCGTCGATTCTGGCGGCGATCATGGCGCCGGCGACGCACGGCTCGACGAGTGAGGCCTGGTGGCCGGTCAGCCTGCCGGCGTTCGCCGGCACGTTGTTGATCGTGGCGCTCGGGTTCAGCATCGCACGCCTGTTGCGCACGCCTGCCGGGCCGCTGCTCACGGCGATCGTGGTCGCGGCCCTCGCGCAGAACGTGCTTGGCCTCGACCTACAATTGCCGTTGCCGCTGCTGGCCGTGAGTTTCGCCTTTGTCGGCTGGGGGATCGGCATGCGGTTCACGCGCACCACGCTGTCGCATGCGGTTCGCGCGTTGCCGGCGGTGATTGCGTCGATCCTGATTCTGGTCGCGGTGTGCGGCGGCATCGCCGTGTTGCTGGTGGTCTTCGCCGGGGTCGAACCGCTCACGGCTTTTCTGGCGACCAGCCCCGGCGGGGCCGATACGGTGGCGATCATCGCCAGCGCCACGCACGTGAACGTGGCCTACATCATGGCGATGCAGCTGGCGCGATTCTTCGCGGTGATGATCACCGGGCCGTTCTTCGCTCGGCTGTTAACCCGTTGGAGCGGTTACGCCGCGGTCGATCAGCGCCCATGACGGCTCACGGCCGTGTTCAACGGCGCGGCGCGCCGCGGACACAACGCGGCATGCGCCGGCCGCGGGCAGCGTCATGCACGGCGTGCTTCGCGTTGCCTTTGTATGCTGAGTAAACTATCTCGTATGGACGACAAATCCTTGAATACCGCGCGCCTGATCGCGCTCGACTGGGGCACTTCGTCGCTGCGCGCCTGGCTGCTGGGCGACGAGGGTGAGGTGATCGATGCGCACGCGGCGAAGCGCGGCATCATGCAGGTCGAAGATGGCGACTTCGCCGGTGTCTATCGCGAGATCGTCGGGGACTGGATCGCCGTACACGGCGAGCTGCCGGCGCTGGCCTGCGGCATGATCGGCAGCCGGGGCGGCTGGGCCGAGGCCGAGTACGTCGATTGCCCGGCCGAGCTGTCGGTGCTCGCCGATCGCCTGCTGACGATCGACGCCGACCCGGTGTCGCTGCGCGTGGTGCCGGGGGTGATGCAGCCCTCCGGTCCCGGCGTGCGGCCCGATGTGATGCGCGGCGAAGAGACTCAGGTGCTCGGCGCGCTCTCCGCGGCCCCGGAACTGGCCGAGCGTGGCGTGCTGGTGTTGCCGGGCACCCATTGCAAGTGGGTCCATATCGCCGAGCATCGTCTTGCCGCGTTCGCGACCTATATGACCGGCGAACTGTTTGCGGTGCTGCAGCACCATTCCATTCTCGGCAAGCCGGCGGCGGATCGTGACGGCGTAACGGACGACAAGGCGTTCGAGCTGGGCGTGGACACCGCGCGCGAGGCCGGGGCTGCCGGGCTGTCCTCGATTCTGTTTTCCGCCCGCAGCCGGATGCTTGCCGGCGAGATCGCGGCCGAAGCCACGCCCGACTATCTCTCGGGCCTGCTCATCGGCGACGAACTGCGCAGTGCGTTGACCGGCGTCGACGAGGTGCCGCCGCTGCGCTTGATCGGCGACGACGCGCTGTGTCGACGTTATCGCCACGCGCTGGCGCGTTTCGGCATCGAGGACGTTGCCGAGATTCCGGACGCGGCCCGCATCGGTCTCTGGCGAATCGCCGAGGCGGCCGGCCTGCTGACCTATTGATCGAATTCAATGCGCCGGAGGCGCTGTCATGCTCAACGACTACCTCAAAGACCTGCCGCTGATCGCGATCCTGCGCGGCGTGAAGCCTGACGAGATCGAAGCCGTCGGCGACGCGCTGTTCGAGGCCGGTTTCCGCGTGATCGAGATTCCGCTGAACTCGCCGGACCCGCTGGCGAGTATCGAAAAACTGTCGGCGAAACTGGGCGATGCGGCCCTGGTCGGCGCCGGCACCGTATTGCAGCCGGAACAGGTCGGCCAGGTCGCGGATGCCGGCGGACGGATTATCGTTTCGCCCAACGCCAAGGCGTCCGTTATCGAGGCCACCGTGCGCGCCGGTCTGGCGAGCGCGCCGGGTGTGGCGACGCCCACCGAGGGTTTTGCCGCGCTGGACGCCGGCGCGCATGCGCTGAAGCTGTTCCCGGCCGAGGCGATGGGGCCGAAGGTGGTCAAGGCCTGGCGCGCGGTGGTGCCGCCCGACGTGCCGTTGATGCCGGTAGGTGGCATTAATCCCGACAACATGGCCGAGTTCGTGGCCGCCGGTGCGACCGGTTTCGGCCTCGGCTCGGCCCTGTACAAGGCGGGCATGGACGCCGATACCGTGGCCGAGAATGCGCGGGCGTTTGCTTCGGCCTGGCAGCACGTTGCCGCTCAATCCTGATTTCCAAGGTTTTTCATGAAAATCACGAAGCTCGAAACCTTTCTCGTTCCGCCGCGCTGGTGCTTTCTCAAGATCTCCACCGACGAGGGCATCGTCGGCTGGGGCGAGCCGGTGGTGGAGGGCCGCGCGGCGGCCGTGGCGGCGATGGTCGAGGAGCTGTCCGACTATCTCGTCGGTACCGATCCACGCCGGATCGAGGATCACTGGACGGTGTTGTATCGCGGCGGGTTCTATCGCGGCGGGCCGATCCACATGAGCGCGCTGGCCGGGATCGATCAGGCGCTGTGGGATATCAAGGGCAAGGCCCTGGGCGTGCCCGTGCATGAATTGCTCGGCGGCAAGCTGCGCGAGCGCATCAAGGTCTATTCCTGGATTGGTGGTGACCGGCCGGGGGATACCGCGGCGATGGCGAAAGAGCGCGCCGATCTCGGCTTTTCCGCGATCAAGATGAACGCCTCGGAAGAGATGCAGTTCATCGACAATCACGCCAAGGTCGACGGCGTGCTGGAGAACGTGGCGGCGATTCGCGAGGCGGTTGGGCCGAACTTCGGCATCGGCGTGGATTTTCATGGCCGCGTGCACAAGCCGATGGCCAAGGTGCTGATGCGCGAGCTTGAACGGTACAACCTGATGTTTATCGAGGAACCGGTGCTGTCCGAGCATTACGAGGCGCTGCCCGAGCTGGCCGGGCTGACCAGCACGCCGATCGCGCTCGGCGAGCGCCTGTTCTCGCGCTGGGACTTCAAGCCGATCCTCGAGGGCGGCTATGTCGATATCATCCAGCCCGACCCGTCGCATTCCGGCGGCATCACCGAGACACGCAAGATCGCGGCCATGGCCGAGGCCTACGACGTCGCACTCGCGCTGCATTGTCCGCTGGGGCCGATCGCACTCGCGGTCAATCTGCAAATCGATGCGGTGGCCTACAACGCGTTCATCCAGGAACAGTCGCTGGGCATTCACTACAACCAGTCGAACGATATTCTCGACTACATCACCAACCCCGAAGTCTTTGCCTACGAGGACGGGTTCGTGACTATCCCCGATGGGCCGGGGCTGGGTGTGGAGATCAACGAGGATTACGTCCGCGAGCGGGCGGAGATCGGCCATCGTTGGCGCAATCCGATCTGGCGTCATGCCGACGGCAGTTTTGCCGAGTGGTAGCGTTTTACACTCCAGAGGTACGCTCGCACGCGTGTAAGATGAAGGTTTATCTACGTATTTTCCACTATTGCGTTCTGGATGAAGTTCGTGGAGTCTCGCGTGGTCAGCCCCGCTCCGGGGGGATAGCGGCCGACAGCGACATCTGTTATCGCGTAGCGGGCGATATTCTTCAGATTTTCACACCCGCCGGTTGAGAGCCGGGAGCCAAGCCCGGCCAGGGCAGATGTAGAGCTATGAATCGTGTGTGGAAAGTCGCTCAGCATCGAACGATCGCGGGTTTCAGCCTGATCGAGTTGATGATCGCGGTGACGATCGTCGGCATCCTTGCGGCGATTGCTTACCCCAGGTATGAGGATTACCGCGATCGAATCAATCGCACCGATGCCATCGCGGATATCCGTGATATCGAGAACCTGATTGCGCGTTATCAGGCGACCACGGATCAACTTCCCGACAGCTTGGCCGATATTGGACAAGCGGGACGGCTGGATCCATGGGGGCATGCCTACCACTATCTGCGTATCGCTGGCGCGGATATTCATGGACACGGCAAGGTTCGCAAGGATCGCAATCTGGTGCCGCTGAACACCGACTATGATCTGTACAGTGACGGTAAGGACGGCGAGAGCCGTACGCCGCTGACCGCTCAGGCGAGCCGTGATGACATCGTACGCGCAAACAACGGGCAGTTCGTGGGCCTGGCAACCGACTACTAGCGTATCGCCACGATTGGCCGCGGCAGGCTTTCGACGATGCGCCTGACGCTCGCGGCTTTTCGCGGCATGTTCGCGCGACGTCTGTTCCTGCGGTTCATGATCGCGGCGGGCGTACCGGTGCTCATTCTGGGGCCTCTCGCCTATTTCAACATCAGTCAGGTCATGTTGGACCAGGCCAGTGGCCGGCTACGCCAAAGCAGCCGTAACGAAGGGATGGCGATACTCGACCGGCTGAGCATGGCCGCCGATCGTCTGCGTTATTTCGGTTTGTGGAAAGACGATACGCAGCGCGAGTCGAACTCGCCCTTTACCGCCATCGCCTACATCTCGGGTGAGGGTAGGGCGATGCGTGTCGATCAGGTACGCGGCCAGTTGTCGGACCGGAATTTTCGCGCACTGGCGAGACGGGCGCGTCGACAAACAGACAAGCCGGTGGTCGACGTCGTGTCCCCGGGCGTGGTGGATATGGCGGTCACAGTGGGCCAAGGACGGCATACAGGCGTCGCGATCGGCCGTCTGGCACTCGACAATATTCTTGGCGGCGTTGGGACCTGGCCGACTCGGACACGGTTCTGCGTATTTACCGTCGAACGCGGGCAATCGCTCAATTGCCCTGACGCCCGTCATGTTTTCATTGTCACCTCCAATCCCGACCGGACCCGCGTGCGTCTGGGCAGCGAGTCGATGCTGTTTACGCACTGGGATCTGTTTCTGCAGAGCAGTTTTCAGTCGCCGATGTGGCGCATCGTGGCCTTGCAGCCCATGCGGTACGTCGGTCGTTCCGCGCATACGTTTTATTGGCTGATGCCGCTGTTGCTGCTGTTGAGCCTGTTGTTTGCCGGGCTTGTCGGCCTGATGCAGATCCGGCGGGTCAGCGGACCGCTGCGCAAGCTGCATTCGGGCGTGCAGGCCATTGCGCGGGGGGAGTTCGATACCCGGGTGGATATCGACAGCCGCGACGAATTCGAGAGCCTGGCCAATTCGATCAACGGGATGGCAGCCCGGCTGGGCATGCAATTCCATATGCTGGATACGCTGGCCGCCGTGGACCGGCATATTCTGGCGGCGTCCGATGTCGGTGATGTGCTCGAACGTATTCTGGCCCAGATGCCGCGCATTGTGACCGCTCAGGCGGTGGGCCTGATCGCACTTGATCCGGACCTGCCTTACGTGGCCGACAGTTATCGCTGTCGCACCCGCACTGGCGCGCCGATTGAAATCGCGCGGGTCGCGCTGGGCGACGCGGGCCTGAAACAGCAGGAGGCCACGCCGAGCGTGTGGCAGGCGCATGCCGATGCGCCCGTGCCCGCCCCTTTACGACATATTGCCGAGCTCGGCGTGGCCCGAGTGGATGTACTGCCCGCGCGCGATCAGGGCCGCCTCTGGGCGTTGTTGCTGCTTGGGTATGACGAGCACTCGGTTCCAGTGGAGAATGATCGACGCCAAGCGGAAGCGGTCGCGGATCGCATGGCGGTCGCGCTGGCCGCGAGCCACCGTAGCGAACAGCTGTATCGTCAGGCGCATTTCGACGCCTTGACCGGTCTGCCCAATCGTCAGCTGTTCATGGACCGCGCCGATACGCAGCAGGCGCATGCACGCCAGGACGAGCGCGGCTTTGCCGTACTGTTCGTCGATCTGGATCGTTTCAAGAACGTCAACGATGCGGCCGGGCACAGCGCCGGGGATGGACTGCTCCGACTGGCGGGCGAGCGCATTCACGGCATATTGCGAGACATCGACACCGCGGCGCGCTGGGGCGGCGACGAATTCGTGGTGCTGTTATCCGATGTCGAGCGGATCGAGGAGGTCGCCCGGGTTTGCGAGCACCTCATCGCGGTGTTGAGCGAGCCATATACCGTGGCATCGATCGAATATCGAGTCGGCGCGAGTATCGGCATCGCCATGTACCCGGGCGACGGCGATACGGTGGAACAACTGTTGGCCAACGCCGATGCGGCCATGTACGAAGCCAAGGCGGCCGGCCGTGGTTGCCATGTATTTTTCGAAGACCGAATGAACGAGACCATCCGGCGCCGCATACAGCTCGAACGCGAGCTGCGGCAGGCCTTGGCCGAAGATCAATTCTTTCTGCACTATCAGCCGCTGATTTGCCCGGAGACCGGGGACATCGGCGGCGCGGAAGCGTTGTTGCGATGGCAGCATCCGGAGCGCGGTGTGGTTTCGCCCGGCGAATTCGTGCCGGCGCTGGAAGAAAGTGGTCTGATCGTCGAAGCGGGCGAATGGGTATTGCGCGAGGCGACACGCCAGATGGCGGCCGGCTTCGGTGCCGATGGGCGTGCACCGGCGCGGGTGATGGTCAACGTCTCGCCGCGCCAGTTCTGGGCCCCGGGTTTTCTTGTCGCGGTGGACAGCGCGCTGGCCGAAAGCGGCATCGACCCTGCCTGCCTGGAGATCGAGATCACCGAAAACCTCCTGCTGGCCGATCTCGATGCAGCGTCACGGATCGCGCATGCACTGCGCGCGCGCGGCATACATCTCGCCATGGACGATTTCGGCACCGGTTATTCGTCGCTGAGCTATCTGCGTGAGTTGCCGGTCGACACGGTCAAGATCGATCGCGTCTTCGCCCAGGGCGCGGAGGTGGCCGGGAGTGAGGCCGCCACCATGGTGGATGCCATGATCCGCATGCTGCATGCGCTCGGGCGACGGGTGGTCGTCGAGGGCATCGAGAATGCCGGTCAATACAGCTTCGTGCGCGAGGCGGGCGCCGATCTGGCCCAGGGTTTTTACATGAGCCGCCCCGTGCTGCCCGCCCAGTTGTACGATTATCATCGTCCGGAGTTGCCTCGATGTCGCGAGCGCGCCGCTGATACGTCGCGTGCCCGCCGCTGACCGGGGCTGGCCCGTTCGAGCCCATGCACGAACGTTCTAGCCAGGGCGGCTTGCCCGCGGCTAGTTTGGGGTTGCAGAGACGGACTTCATCGATCGATGACCATGGCGCAGACATTTGCGACGACTAACGACTGGATCGAGCTGAATCGCGATCACGCGACCGGCATCGAGACGTTGCGTGCGCATTTCGAAGGTCATGCCTACGATCCGCACTGGCACGATGTGTATCTGTTCGGGACCACCGAAGCCGGCGTCCAGCAGTTTCGTTGCCGCGGGCGACAAAACGTGAGCACGCCCGGTCAGGCGTTTTTGCTCGCACCCGGCGAGATTCATGACGGCAATGCGCCCGAGGCCGGCGGCTTTACCTACCGCACGATGTATATCGAGCCCGCGTGGTTCGATGCCTGGCTCGAGCGACTGGCCGACGACGCCCCGGCCAGCGTCGAACCGACATTCAACGCCACGCTGGCGGGAGACCCGCGCTTGGTGGCGGCGATCGATCGAGCGGTGGGTGCCTTGCACGAGCGCGAACCGCGCATGGCCCGCGAGGCCGCGCTCGACGATCTGCTGCTCGCGCTCGGGCGACACGTCAACTGGCGCCTGCCGGCGACGGCGCCGGACGACCCGCCGATGCTGGCGCGCTCGGCGCGTGATTATCTGCATGCCCATGTCGGCGAAGACGTCGGTCTGGATGATCTGGCCGCAGCACTGGGCGTGAGCCGCTTCCGGGTGAGCCGCGCCTTCAAGACGGCCTATGGCATGCCACCGCATGCTTATCTGGTGCAGTTGCGGGTGGTTCGCGCCCGGCGGCGCCTGATGGCTGGCGACGAACCGGCCGAGATCGCAGCCGCGCTGGGATTCGCCGACCAATCACATCTGGGGCGCTGGTTCCGGCGGGCCTATCGCTTGAGCCCCGCCGCATATCGGCGGCGCTGCACGAATATTACAGACGACTAGACACCGCGCCGCGCATTCTCGTGCCAGGTTATTCCACAGTGCGCGAGACAGCCCATGCGTTCATTTCTATTCGTGCTTACCGTGACGTCGGCCGATGGTGCGACGTCGTGATCGCCTTCACATTGTTCGCGGTCGTCGCGTCCTTCACGCCGGGGCCGACCAATATCCTGGCCATGGCCAACAGCGCCCGACGTGGCTTCGGCGCCAGTCTGCCGTTGGTGATCGGCGCGGCGAGCGGCGTTGCCGGTATGGTCTGGGCCGCAGGGCTCGGCCTGGCGGTACCGCTACGTGCGCACCCCATGATTCATCATCTGCTGTCGGCGGTGGGCATCGTCTGGCTCGGATGGCTGGCGTGGCAGCTTTTTCGCAGTGCCGGCGATCCGGTTTCCTCCCGCGACGATGATCACCGGGCGCCCGGGGCGTTGACGGGCGCCGCGCTACAGCTGGTCAACCCCAAGGCCTGGATGATGGCGCTGGCCGTCGTCGGCGTGTTCGCGCCAGACAGCCTCGGGCCGGCCGGCGCGACCTGGCGTGCCGTAGTGTTTCTGATCGTGGGCATCGCAGGCGTGGCGTCGTGGGCCGCGCTGGGTTCCTATGGCATCGGCTGGCTGCGGACGCCGCCCCAGAGGCGTCTGTTCAACCGCACGATGGCCGTCCTCCTGATTGTGGCGGCCGGCGTTTCGCTGTTGGTCTGACGTCGGGTGGCATCGCGGGCCCGGGTGACGCGGGCCGCTAGGGTCTGTTGAGGTTTCGTGCGAGCGCCGCGTTGGCGTCCGCAAATCGTGACCGGCAAGGCGCGAGTCGCCGCGTCGTGGCGTGCCACGACCCAGACTCGCAACGCCGCCGGGCGCGATTTGCGGCCCAACCCGAAGGGCCAAGCGCTGTTTTGCGGCAATACAGCGTTGTAGCTCGCTCGCGTAGGTCCACTACGCCACGTTCGCTACGCCTCGTCTTGCCGCAAAACAGCGCTTGGCGCGGACTCGCACGAAACCTCAATAGACCCTAGTATCGTGCTCACTCGGCGGCGCCGGCTTCTTCGGCCGCGATACAGCGCACGAACGTCACGATCGGTTGCAGTCGATCCGGATAGCCGGACGATTCATAGCGGGTCAATGGCATCCCAAACTTGGGCAGGGAGAACGGCCAGGGTTCGAAGCGGAGTGTGCCCTCCGATGTGATCTGGTACGCGATCTCGGTTTCGCTGTCGTCGTCGCGCCGGGCATGGACCGAGGCTTTGTGCCAGCCGAGATTTTCGAACCCGAGACTGAATGCGACCGTATCGCAAAACTGGGTGATGCGATCGGCCCATTCGAAGTCGGCGTCGGAATACGGGGTTTGTGCGCGCCGTTCCGCGATTCGCTCGTTCAGTCGATCCAGCAGCGTCTGTATATCCTGGGTTTCCGGCGTGCCGATGAGTCGGCGTAAGTGGCGCTTGGCGACGGCATCGGTGATGGGATCATCGTAATGCATGACGACGCCGCGCTCGACGATAGCCTGCCATTCGGCGTGGTCGTAGTCGCCAAGCGGGTGATTGTCGAGCGGGCCGTAATGCCAGTCGTGAAGGGCGACGCCCCGGGCAAAACGCTCGAAATCGAGTGCGGGGCGATCGAAACGCGCATTGCCCCAATGCATCGCGAGCAGGCCGCTGAAAAGGGAGTGCTCGAACTGGGGCAGAATGCGGTCACGGTGATGAGATCGAAACATGGGCGGTCACGCCGCTCGGTTGGTGTGCCCAACCGACCATAACGCATCGTGCCCGCGGTGCTGTGGACATACGGCGGATTGCAGGCCGTTGCACAACGGTTCGTAGCGTGCGATAGCCGACCAATTAACGATGCGGGGATCGCGTTTTTGCTGTGCAATTCCCGATGCTCGGGCCGATATAAACCGGGTAGGGCGTCGATTGCGATACTTGCATTGCAGCGCTTCGCGAGCCTGGCACGGGAGCGATCGGGCGCGACGATCATGATCGGGGGATGTGATGAGGTGCTGGCACGCGGCGGTAGCCCGTTGGTTCGGACAACTCAAGCTGGCATTCGAGCCCGCCCTGGAAGCGGAATTCGAGCGCGCCACCGTGCGCGCCCGACGCTATCGATACCGTCGTATCGGTTATTTGCAGCTGGCGATGACGCATGTCGGGGCGCTCGGACTATACGCCTTGCTCGACAACGCGACGATCGTGGTTCTGGCGACCCTGGCCGTCGATCTATTCAGTCTGGGCTGTATCTTGGTATTGCGGCGCAAGCCCGGTGTCTTCGTACGCGAAAGCGTGATGATGGCGGGCGTGTTGTGCTGGGTGCTTATGGCCGAAACTCTGAGCCTGTATGCCCATGCGCGTTATCTCTGGATCATTCAGACCGCGATTGCGCTGCAGCCTTTTCTGATGGCCGCCGCTATCCAGCTGCGGTTTCCTTATTGCGTGGCCGGCTGTGTGGCGACGGTCGCGACGGTGGCCGTGGGCAACGCGCTGTTTTCGGCCGCGGCACCGGCCGAACAGTTCTGGATGGCGCTGGTACAAGCCGTCGCCGCGATGTATGCGTTGTTCGGCTGCTGGCGACTGGAGCAACGCGAGCGCGTCAATTACCTAGCCATGCGCGCGAGCGAACATAACGCGCGTGAGCTCGACCGGTTGACCCATCACGACGATCTGACGGGGGTTCTCAACCGTCGCGGGCTGCGCCGTGCATTGGCCGGACTATCCGGGCCCTGTGTGGTGGTGCTGGCCGATGTCGACTATTTCAAACGCTACAACGATCACTATGGGCATCTGGCGGGCGACCGCTGCCTGTGCCGGGTCGCTCGTTGCTTGAGTGACACGCTGGCAGGTGATGGCGAGGTGCTGGCGCGTTGGGGCGGTGAAGAATTCCTGGTGATCATCGATACGGACCGCCCGGAGGTCGGTGCCGAACGCGCAGAGCGAATGCGATCGGCGGTTCGCAGGCTGGGCATCGCGCATGATGCATCGCCCGTGGGCGCGATGGTGAGTATCTCGGTGGGTTATGCGTTGGGAGCGCTCGATTCGGCGGACAATCTGGATGATCTGGTCCATCGGGCCGACCTGGCGCTCTACGCGGCCAAGCAGGCCGGGCGCAATTGCGTGCGCGACCGGCCGGCGAGCGCCGTCGGGGTTGAAGGCCGTTATGGCGCGGGTATTAGCCGCGCCTGAGCCACGCGGGCAAGACTGCCCGCGCTTGGCGCCGAATGGAATGCGGCCTTAGAGCGTGTTGAGGTTTCGTTCGAGTCCGCGCCAAGCGCTGTTTTGCGGCAAGACGAGGCGTAGCGAACGTGGCGTAGTGGACCTACGCGAGAGAGCTATAACGCTGGATTGCCGTCGTGTCGTTAATTTAAGGGCGCTTGTCCCTTCGGGTTGGGCCGCCCATTAAAAATTAACCAGGGGCGCCCGGCGGCGTTGCGAGTCTGGGTCGTGGCACGCCACGACGCGGCGACTCGCGCCTTGCCGGACACGATTTGCGGACGCCAACGCGGCGCTCGCACGAAACCTCAACACGCCCTAGGGTGCCCGCCGCCGCTTTGATCGCGGCGGCTGTCGGCTACATGCCGTGCTTGATCCCGCGATTGATCAGCCACCAGTTCGCCGGGTAAGCCGTCGCGAAGCCGATCACCATCGCGATCTGCATCATGAACCAGAATACCGGCGTGCCGGCGCTCGGCTCTTCAGGAAGCAGCACGAGCGAGGCGAGGGCCATCCAGCCATACATGCCGATCTGGAACGAGATCAGCGATAGCGTATCGGCTTTGATGGCATTGACCAGCGCCTTGAACGGGTTGGTCTCGCCCATGCTCATCGCCGGCAGGAACTGAAACAGGATGCCGAACAGATAGGCTGCGACGAACTCGGCGGCGAAATGGCCCAGCAGGATCGACCCGGCGACCGTGAAGCCGGTCAGCGCGACAATCGGAATCGCGACCGAGTCGCCGAGGGTGCAGCCGCCGCCGCAATGGGTGACGCCAACGAACACGCTCTGCCATTTCGGCTTGGGCGCGTGATGATGACCGCAGCCGCCGTCATCGTCATGGCCGTGGTCATGTCCGCTGTGGTCATGTCCGCCGTGATCGTGATCACTGCCGTCGCGCGGCATGCCATCCGGGCGGCCCATCACGGCATAGATCCACCAGCCGACCACCGGAAAATAAAGCCCGGTGATCGGCCAGGTAACGTTCATTACGTTCATATGCTGCGGGCGCTGGTAGCAGTCGATCGCGATGGCGACTGCGGTGACGATACCCAGCAGTATGACGATCCAGGAAATGACGGTAAGCGTCATAAGCGATTGATCCTTTATAAAATGATGGCCCGCGGGAGCGCATGTGGAATAGCGGCCGGATTGACCGTATTCGATTTGACGATGCGCCTTACGAGGCCTAAGCTTTTGTCCTGAGGATACCCCACCCCCCGTGGGGTGGATCAAGCCAAGGAGGACGAGATGACCGAACTCAAGATCGAAGGCATGAGCTGTCAGCATTGCGTGGCGGCCGTCAACGAGGCGTTGGCCGAGGTTAACGGCGTGGAGCGTGTCGTCGACGTGGATCTGAATTCCGGTATCGCGAAGATCGAAGGCGATGCGGATACCGAGGCATTGCTGGCCGCCGTGCGCGAGGAAGGCTACGAAGCCACGATGGCGTAATGGCGGATTCCGACAAGCAATGCTGCGATCATCTAGCGATCGAGCCGGCCGTGCGCGAAGACGCCACGGCCCGGCTGCGGTCGATTCGCGGTCACGTCGACGGCGTGCTGCGCATGCTCGAGCGCGATGACGTCTACTGCGTCGATGCGCTCAAGCAGATCAAGGCTGTGCAGGGCGCGCTCGCCAAGACCGGCGATCTGATCCTGCGCGGTCATCTCAAGCATCACGTGGTCACGGCGCATGAGCGCGGTGACGAAGACGCCATCGTGGCCGAGCTGATGGACGTTCTGAAGTATCGCTGATGACGCGACGGCCCGTCGGCAAGCTGTGTCGACAGGCCTCGGACGTAGCGCCGCGGCGGCGTACCGGCCACTCCTATTCGAGAGATCGACATGAGCGACAAGACGCTGGAATTCGGCATCGACGGCATGATGTGCGGGGCCTGTGTGGCCCGCGTGGAAAAAAAGCTGCGCAAGGTCGAAGGCGTGCATGACGCCTCGGTCAACCTCGCCACCGAGCGCGCCCGCGTCACCCTGGACGACAGCGCCGCCGACGTGTCGGCGGTATTCGCCGCGGTCGAGGGGGCGGGCTATACGCCGGTCGCCGAGGAGACCGAATTCCGCGTCGATGGCATGACCTGCGGCGCCTGTGTGTCGCGGGTCGAGAAGAAGCTTTCGCGGCTCGACGGCGTGATCGAGGCCACGGTCAATCTCACCACCGAGCGTGCGCGGGTGCGCTATCTGCCGGCTCAGGTGGATCGCGACGCGATGTTCGCTGTCGTCGAGAAGGCGGGCTATACGCCGGTTTCGCTCGACGCACCGGGGAATCAGGATACGGTCGGCGACGAGGATTCCGACGCCGCGCAACTCAAGCGTTCGCTGCGGCTGGCGGCCCTGTTCACGATCCCGCTGTTCGTAATCGCGATGGCCCACATGGTACCGGGCGTGGCATCGGCGATGAATGCGGTCGCGCCGCCGATCGCATGGACGATCCTCGAGCTGGTTCTGGCGACGCCGGTCCAGTTCTACGCCGGCTGGCGTTTCTATCAACTCGGCTGGGGCGAGCTCAAGCATGCCGCGCCGGGCATGAACAGTCTCGTGATGATCGGCTCCAACGCCGCGTATTTCTATTCGCTGGTGGCGTTGATCGCGCCGGCAATTTTTCCCGCCGGCTCAGCACATACCTATTTCGATGCGGCCGGCATGATCGTGACGCTGATCCTGCTCGGTCGCTATCTGGAAGCACTGGCCCGCGGCCGAACCTCGCAGGCCGTCCAGGGACTGATGAAGCTCCAGTCGAAAACCGCCCGCGTCCAGCGCGACGGCGAATGGCGTGAAATCGACGTCGGCGACGTCGCGCGTGGCGATCGCGTAGCGATCCGACCGGGCGAACGGGTGCCCGTGGACGGCACTGTGGTCGACGGCGAAAGCTATGTCGACGAGTCGATGATTTCGGGCGAGCCGGTGCCGGTGGCCAAGCAGCGCGACTCCGAGGTCATCGGCGGCACGGTGAATGGCGACGGCGTGCTGGAAATCGAAGCCACCGGCGTCGGCGGCGATACGGTGCTCGCGGGCATCATTCGCATGGTCGAAGAAGCCCAGGGCGAAAAGCCGGCGATTCAGGCGGTGGCCGATCGTATCGCGGGCGTGTTCGTGCCGATCGTGATGGCCGTCTCGGCCGTGACATTCATCGGCTGGCTGATCTTTGGCCCGAGCCCGGCGCTGGCACTGGCCTTCGTTTCGGCCGTGTCGGTGTTGTTGATCGCCTGCCCCTGTGCGATGGGCCTCGCCACGCCGACGGCCATCATGGTCGGTACCGGGCGTGGTGCTTCCATGGGCGTGCTGTTCCGGCGTGGTACGGCGCTGGAGCAACTGGCCCGGGTCGATACCGTTGTGCTCGACAAGACCGGGACACTGACCGAAGGCGCGCCGTCGTTGACCGAGCTCGAAACCATGGCCGGGTTCGAGCGTGACGATGTACTGCGCATGGCTGCTGCGGTCGAGGCGGTCAGCGAGCATCCGATCGGCCGGGCCATCGTTAAGGCTGCCGAAGCCGACGGCGCCAACGTGCCGGAAGCCCGCGATTTCACGACCCATACCGGGCAGGGCGTCGAAGCGGTGGTCGACGATCGCACGGTACAGATCGGCGCGGCGCGGTTCATGGAAAATCTCGGCATCGATCATGCGCCGCTCGCCGATCGGGCCAAGGCCTTGGCGGAAGCCGCGCGCACCCCGTTGTATGTGGCGATCGACGGCCAGTTGGCCGCGCTCCTCGCCGTGGCCGATCCGGCCCGGCCGGAGGCTGCCGACATGGTGGCGGCGTTGCACGAACGCGGCGTCGAGGTCGCCATGCTCACCGGCGACAACGAAGCTACCGCGCGTGCCATTGCGACCGAACTCGGTATCGATCGCGTGGTCGCCGGCGTCATGCCGCAGGCCAAGGCGGACGAGATCAAGCGATTGCAGGGCGACGACCGCATCGTGGCGTTCGTGGGCGACGGCATCAACGACGCGCCGGCGCTCACCCAGGCCGAGGTCGGCATCGCCGTGGGAAGTGGCACGGATATCGCCATTGAAGCCGGCGATGTGGTGCTGATGCGGGCGGATCTGTCGGGCGTGGTCAACGCGCTCGCGCTGGCGGCCCGCACCATGCGCACCATCCGTATCAATTTCGGTTGGGCCTATGGCTACAACGTGCTGTTGATTCCGTTGGCTGCAGGCGTGTTCTATCCGTTGACGGGCTGGCTGCTCAATCCGGCGATCGCCGCCGCGGCGATGAGCGTATCGAGTATCTTCGTGCTCACGAATTCGCTGCGGCTGCGTCGGTTTACAGCCGTTCTGGCGCCGGTGGCGACGCGTTCCGACAGCGTCGAGCCGGCTCGAAGCGAGCCTGGCGACGTGTCTCGGGCCGCCTGATTCGGCTAGGGCGTGTTGAGGTTTCGTCCGAGCGCCGCGTTGGCGTCCGCAAATCGTGTCCGGCAAGGCGCGAGTCGCCGCGTCGTGGCGTGCCACGACCCAGACTCGCAACGCCGCCGGGCGCGATTTGCGGCCCAACCCGAAGGGACAAGCGCTGTTTTGCGGCAATACAGCGTTATAGCTCTCTCGCGTAGAACAACTACGCCGCGTTCGCTACGCCTCGTCTTGCCGCAAAACAGCGCTTGGCGCGGACTCGCACGAAACCTCAACACGCCCTTGTGTCTTGCCCCGGTGGGCTGATTAGCTACCAGTCCACTGTGCTCGGCCGGGTGAGCATCCACACGCCCTGAGGCCCATAGCCTGCGCGTTAGATCATGCCCCCGGTCGATTTCATCTCGATAGTTTGAATGGTATCCAAGCCCCCGCCAGAGGCGGTGAGGCTGCACGAACAAGGAGAACGCGCGAGATGACCGCTTATATCGGTATCGATGTCAGCAAACGCAAGCTCGATGGCGCCTGGCTCCGGGATCCAGCGACCGGCAAGATCAAGACCAAGGTCTGGAACAACGATGCGGCCGGGTTCGCCGCCTTGCAGGATTGGGTGGAGCACCAGACGGGCCGGCCGCTGTCGGATATCCACGTCGTCATGGAGGCCACCGGCGTCTATCACGAAGCGCTAGCCCAGACGCTCCATGCGGCCGGTGCCCAGGTCTCCGTAATCAATCCGGCGCACATTCGGGATTTTGCCAAGAGTCTGGGC
>NZ_APNK01000039.1 GCF_000732535.1 Salinisphaera hydrothermalis C41B8 | reverse complement strand
CATAAGATCGCTTTGAACTCTGGCGTTAACGTTGAACCATCATACAGCGGGACCAAACACATATTCGCTGGCCGTGGCGCCGATGAAGCGTGTGCGTGGTCGTAACAGCCGGCCCCAGACGCGGTAGAGCGGTAGCCCGCGTATGCGTTCGCGCAGCGGCGCATCGGCGGTGGTCAGCAAGTCGAAACGGGTCGCGAACGTGGGGGTGCCGCCGACCGTGCTGGCGAGCGCGAAGCCCGCCGGCGGATGGGTGCGTAGATGCTGTAGTAGTGCGGCCGGTTCGAGTTGGCCGATGAAAGGCGTTTGCAAGGTTCGATTCCTACCGTGAGCTTGTGGCTTCGCTCCGGCGCATCGCGCGTCCCCGAGGCCATGGCCATGGAACAGGCTTGGCAGCGTCGCAGCGTCCTTCCGGAGAATCGATATGAGCGTTACCGTTCAAGAGCAGGTTTTCGCGATCATCGCCGAGCACGGCCAGATCGATGCGAAAACGATTACCCCCGAGTCCACGTTGGCGGACTTGGGTATTGCCTCGCTGGAAGCAATGGAGATCGTGTTCGATATCGAGGAGCACTTCGATATCAATCTGCCCGATCGCGACCCGAACTTCGACACCGATACCGCGCAAGGCCTGATCGACGCCATCGACCAGGGGTTGCAGCAGAAGGCTGCCAGCAGCGGTCTCGACGCGCGCCTCGGCTGAATGTCTTAACCCTTGGCGAACTCTGCGGAGACCGGCATGCATCGCGTGGTGATTACCGGCATGGGTGCGGTGAGCGCGCTCGGCCTGGGCCAGGCGCCGCTCTGGCGTGCCATGGTGGAAGGGCGCAGCGGCATCGGGCCGCTGCGTTCGCCCGAGCCCGACGTGGCATTGCGCATGAAAGTGGCTGCCCAGTTGGCGGACTTCGATCCCACGGCGCATTTCGATGACGCGCAGCTGAGCCTGCTCGACCGCGTATCCCAGCTGGGCTTGGTCGCCGCCCGCGAGGCCGTGGCCCAGGCCGGCATCGACTTCGCGGCCGGTGGTGTCGGCGCCCGGACCGCCACCGTGGTCGGTACGGGCACAGGCGGCGAGATCTCGCGCGATAGCCAGAGCCGACGCGTGTACCGCGACAACTCGGCGCGCGTGCATCCCTTGTCGATCCTGCGCACGATGCCCAACGCGCCGGCCAGCCATATCAGCATGGAGTTTGGGTTGACCGGGCCGGCGTTTGGTGTGGTCAGCGCTTGTGCCTCGTCCAACCACGCCATTATCCAGGCCATGGCCATGCTGCGCTCCGGCCTGGCCGACGTAGCGCTGACCGGCGGCACCGAGGCCTGCCTGAGTCTGTGCGGTATCCGCGCCTGGGAAGCCATGCGCGTGGTGGCCGACGACACCTGCCGCCCGTTCAGCCGGCAGCGCCGCGGCCTGGTGCTGGGCGAAGGCGCAGGCATATACGTGCTGGAAACGTTGGAACACGCGCGTCGGCGTGGCGCCGTCATCCTGGCGGAACTCGTCGGCGGCGGCATGAGCGCCGATGCCGGCGACATCGTCGCGCCCTCGGTGGACGGGGCCGCGCGCGCTATGCGCATGGCGCTCGACGTGGCCGGACTCGCGCCCGAACGTATCGGCTATATCAATGCCCACGGTACCGCCACGGCGGTTAACGATCCCACCGAGACGCGTGCTATTCGCCAGGTCTTCGGCGCGCATGCCGATCGTCTGGCCGTATCCTCCACCAAGGCGATCCATGGCCACGCGCTGGGCGCGGCCGGCGCGCTCGAGCTGATCGCTGCGGTCGGCGCCCTGCGCGAAGACGTGATTCCGCCCACGGCCCATTTTATCGACCCGGACCCGCTGTGCGACCTGGACTACGTGCCCAACATCGCTCGAGAGCAGCGCGTCGAGGCCGTGCTGTCGAATTCGTTCGCCTTCGGTGGCCTGAACGCCGTATTGGCACTGCGTCGCATCGAGCCCTGACGATATAGGCGTCCTAACGCAACCGCCCCGGCGAAAACGCCGGGGCGGTGGAGGCGATGGTTGCCGCAAGACGACGGTCACGTGGCTCAGGCGAGGCGCTTGGCCTTGGTCAGCAGCTGGTCCAGCAGGGCGATGCCCAGGTCGATTTCCTCGGTGCTGATATGCAGCGACGGCGCCAGCGTGATGACGTTCTTGTAGTAGCCGCCGATATCCAGCACCAGGCCCAGCTTCTTGCCGTTGTATTCGAGGTCGCCGGCCAGGCCGATATCGACCATGCGATCGACCAGCGCCTTGTTCGGCGTGAAGCCGTCTTCGGTGCAGATCTCGGCGCGCAGCGCCAGGCCGAGGCCGTCGACGTCGCCGATTTCCTTGTGGCGCGTCTGCAGGTCCTTCAAACCTTCCAGGAGGTGTGCGCCCTTGGCCATGACCATGGCTTCGTAGTCGGTCTCGTGCATCATCTTCATCGCCTCCAGGCCGACCGCGGTGCCCAGCGGATTGGCGTTGAAGGTCGAATGCGTCGAGCCCGGCGGGAACACCTCCGGATTGATCAGCTCTTCCCGGGCCCACAGGCCGGACAGCGGGTTGAGACCGTTGGTCAGCGCCTTGCCGAATACGATCATGTCCGGCGTGACGCCGAAGTGCTCGATCGACCACAACTTGCCGGTGCGATAGAAACCCATCTGGATTTCGTCGGTGACCATCAGGATGCCGTACTGGTCCAGTACCTTCTTCAAGCCCTTGAAGTAGTTCATCGGCGGCACGATGTAGCCGCCCGTGCCCTGCAGCGGCTCGACGTAGAACGCTGCGTACTCGCACTCGCGAACCTTCGGGTCCCACACGCCGTGGTATTCGGTTTCGAACAGGCGTGCGAACTCGGCTACCAGATGCTCGCCGTACTCTTCCTTATCCATGCCCTTGGGGCGACGGAACGGGTACGGATACGGCAGGAACATCGCGCGCTCGCCGAAGTGGCCGTAGCGGCGGCGATAGCGATAGCTGGAGGTGATCGATGAGGCGCCCAGGGTGCGGCCATGATAGCCACCCTCGAAGGCGAACATCAGGCTCTTGCCGCCGGTGTAATTGCGGATGATCTTGAGCGAATCCTCGATCGCCTGCGCACCGCCCACGTTGAAATGCACACGCCCGGGCAGGCCGAACTTGCGCTCGGCGTCGACCGCGATGGTCTTGGCCAGCTCGATCTTCTCGCGATGCAGATACTGGCTGGCCACCTGCGGCAGTTGGTCGATCTGGCGCTTGAGTGCGTTGTTCAGACGCTGGTTGGCATAGCCGAAGTTGACCGCCGAGTACCACATCTGCAAATCGAGATACGGCGTGCCGGAGGCGTCGTACATATAGCTGCCTTCGCAGCCGTCGAACAGCTTGGGCGGGTCGGTGTAATGGACCGTGTCGCCGAAGGAGCAGTAGCGGGCCTCATCGGCCAGCATGCGGTCATTCGAGTCGTCGAGGACGATCGCCTCGCTATTCAAAACGCTACTCATACCATTTGCCTGCGCAGGGGGAGGGTTTCGGAAAAAACGGTCGGCATGCCGGTAAGCTCGGCCAGATGCGGCAGCAGGGCGCGCGCGCCCCGCAGATCCGAGATTGCGGCATGGGGAATGCCATGGATTCGGCAGTGCTCGATCAGGCGATCCTTGGCGAATACATAGTCGGCCGTGCCGGCCAGACAAAAGTCCGACTGACCGTCGCCGACGAGCAGCGTCGTTGCCCGGTCGCTGGCGATGCGGCATTTGCAGGTGCCGCTACCGGCGGCACAGGCGGTGCTTGCGTACGGTGAACGCAGCGACCAGCCCCGGTGGCCGTCGTGCACCAGTTGGTTGGCGCGAATCGGAAGATGGCCGAGGCCGTAGCCGGCCAGGATGCGTTGTATGGCGTAGTCGAGCCCGTCGCTGACCACCATGACCGACATGCCCATCCGCGTGGCGTCGGCGACGAAGGCCGGGAACGCCGGGTCGATGACCATGGTATCGAGCAGCGTGTCCACCGCCTGCTGCGACGCATCGATCAAGGCCACCTGGGCCGTCATGCATTCGCGTGACCCGATACGGCCGGCACGCCAGTCCGCCTCGATACGAGTCCACTCGGGCGCTGCGAAGCTCGCGAGTAATTCATCGGTGACATCGTCCAAGGCAATCGTGCCGTCGAAGTCACACAGGATCATCCAGTCGCGCAAGAAAGACTCCGGTCTTGAAGTGCTCACAGGGCGAAAGGCTATCGGTCGATTCTTTCGGCGCCCTTTCCTCCGAACTATTGGCAAGAGGCGTCGCGCGTCCGGCCCCGTCGGGCCCGATCTCTTTCGTGTGTCGTCGAGCTGGCGCATATTGGGCGCGTTGCTCATTCGACTTACTGGAGAACGTCATGGGATATATACAGGTCGGAACCGAGAACACGGCCCCCATCGAGCTTTATTACGAAGACGTCGGCGCGGGCCGCCCGGTGGTCCTCATCCATGGCTGGCCGCTGTCCGGGCGTTCCTGGGAAAACCAGGTCCGGCCGCTGGTCGAAGCCGGTTACCGCGTGATCACCTATGACCGGCGCGGGTTTGGCAAGTCGTCGCAGCCGTGGAGCGGCTACGATTACGATACTTTCGCGGCCGATCTGAACACGCTGATGGAGAAACTCGACCTGCACGACGCCACGCTGGTCGGTTTTTCCATGGGCGGCGGCGAGGTCGCGCGTTATCTGGGTACCTATGGCACGTCGCGGATTGCCGGGGCGGTGTTTGCTGCGGCCGTGCCGCCTTATCTGTACAAGACGGACGACAATCCGGAAGGCGGGCTGGACGATGCCACGATCGAACAGTTCGAAGCCGGCGTGACCGGTGATCGCTTGGCCTTTATGGAGGATTTTTCGTCGAACTTCTTTTCCACCGAGGCGGGCGGCCTGCTGGTCAGCGAAGCGGCGCGGATCTATCACCGTAATTTGGCCTGGGGCGCTTCGGCCAAGGGCACGCTGGACTGTATCGCGGCGTTCGGGCGGACCGACTTCCGGGCCGATCTCCAACGTATCGATGTGCCCACGCTGGTGATCCACGGCGATGCCGATGCCATCGTGCCGCTGGAAGTCTCGGGCAAGCGCACGGCTGAAAGCATTCCTGACGCTTCGCTGGTGGTCATCCAGGGCGGCCCGCATGGCATTAATGCCACGCATGCCGAGGAGTTCAACCAGGCGTTGATCGAGTTTCTCGATTAATGCCCGAGCCGCGCCGGCCGTGCGCTGTATTCGGCCGGCGTGAGCATCGAAGCGGAGTTAACGCATGAAAAGTCTGGTGTTGAGTGCGGCGGGGCTGGGGCTGGTGATTGCCGGCTTGAGCGGTTGTCAGCAGAACGCAAGCCGCAGTGATGCGAGTCTCGATCAGGCCAAGCTGTGTCAGGTGGATACCTGGAAGCCGGTCACGGTGGCCAACAGCTGCGAGCCCGGCCAGAAGGTCGTGTTCCGGCCGAGCAAGTCGGCGGCCGACGATGCGCCGGTGCTGTTCGCGGCGGCCAATTGCGACATGCGTTACGCGGTGGCGGTGACGCCGGTCGGGGCGACCTGTATCTACAAGCCGATCCGTTCGGCCGGGAAGCTGGGCGCGCCTGCCGCGGATAACGGCTCTTCGTCCTGACGGCGGTGCTGCGGCCATAAAAAAGCCGGCGTCCGAAGACGCCGGCTTTTCGAGGCCACGCAGGACGTGGCCCATTGGAGGCGGTCGCTTAGGCGGCCTTGTCCTTCATCGATGCCATATCGATGACGAAGCGATAGCGCACGTCGCCATCCTTCATCCGATCGAAGGCTTCGTTGATGTAGTCCATGTTGATCACCTCGACGTCGCAGGTGATGCCGCGCTCGGCACAGAAGTCGAGCACTTCCTGCGTCTCCGGCATGCCGCCGATCAACGAACCGCCCACGACGCGGCGCTTGAAGATCAGGTTCATGCCGGTGATGGCCGGTTCGATCGGGTCCATCAGGCCGACCAGAATATGCGTGCCGTCATATTTCAGGGTCGCCAGGTAGGGATCGATCGGGTGCTGCACCGGCACCGTGTCGAGCATGAAGTCGTAGGTTTCGGCCACGGCCGCCATCTGCTCGTCGTCGGTCGAAACCACGACGTGATCGGCGCCGTTGGACTTGGCCTCTTCGACCTTGGATTCCGAGCGGGTGAACACCGTTACTTCGGCGCCCAGGGCCTTGGCGAGCTTCACGCCCATGTGGCCGAGACCGCCCATGCCGATTACGCCGACCTTGTGCCCGGCCTTCACGCCGTAGTGCTTGAGCGGCGAATAGGTGGTGATGCCGGCACACAGCAGCGGTGCGGCCGACTTCAGATCGATGCCATCGGGCATGCGCACCACGAAGCGCTCCGAGACCACCACGAAGGTGGAGTAGCCGCCCTGGGTCATGGTGCCGTCGTGACGGTCTTCACTGCCGTAGGTCATGGTGAAGCCGTTGAGGCAGTACTGTTCCAGACCGTCATCGCAGGCCTGGCACTCGCGGCAGGAATCGACCATGCAGCCGACGCCGACCAGATCGCCTTCCTTGTACTGCGTGACCTCGGGGCCGACATGGGTGACCCGGCCTACGATCTCGTGCCCCGGCACAACCGGAAACTCGGTGAAACCCCAGTCGTTCTTGGCGAAGTGCAGATCCGAATGACAGACGCCACAGTAGAGAATCTCGATCGAAACGTCGTCCGGGCGCGGGTCGCGGCGCTCGAAATGCCAGTGTTCGAGCGGTTTGTCGGCCGCGTGAGCCGCGTAAGCTTGGGTCTCCGTAGGCATGAAGCCTCCTTTGAATGACGATGAGTGCAGGCAGCGGCCTGCTGTCGCCATTAAGCATTGAGTCGCGTAGATGCCGACACCATAGATAATCATGGTCCGTTTATGCCTGAAACTATGAGTGGTGCGGGCGGGACGATAGAATTCGCCTGGTTTTGTGCACAATCTTATGTCTGTGCTGGAGGCGGCATTGTGATGGTTGAGCAGATGACAACGCCGGAGCCGAGTCGGCTTCATCGCATGGCGCGGATGATCGAGCGCCATGTGCGGCATGACGGATTCAACGAGACGGCGCTCGATTCGCTGTCCCTCGTGGCCTCGCATTGTCGGCGCGAACGCGAGCCGATCGTCTACGAGCCCGGGCTTGTTTTCATCGTGCAAGGCGGGAAAATCGGTTTTGTCGACGATCGTGTCATTCGCTACGGCGCCGGGCATTATCTGGTTCAGGCCATGCCGTTGCCGTTCGAGTGCGAGACGTCCGGCTCGCCCGATCAACCACTGCTGGGGGCGGCCCTGCGTATCGCTCCGGAGCTGCTGGCCGAACTGGCGGGCGCGGTCAGCCGGGAAACACCGGATAACCGCCTCATTCACGACGATGACGCCCTGCCCATGGCGGCGGTGACGTTGGACGGCGCCATTGGCGATGCCCTGGAACGTCTGCTCGATTGCCTCGACGACCCGGAAGCTGCGAAAGCACTCGGGCAGGCCCGAATCCGCGAAGTGATTTTCGAGTCCCTGCGTGGACCCCAGGGGCATCTCTTGCGGCAGTTGCTGCAATCCCAGGGCGCTTATGCTCGCATCGGCGGCGCGATCGAGATGCTGCGAACGGAATATGCTTCGCCGTTGTCGGTATCGTCGCTGGCGGCCCGCGCCCACATGAGCGTGTCGAGCTTTCATGCCCATTTCAAACAGCTGACGCGGATTTCGCCGCTGCAGTATCAGAAGCGTATCCGTCTGCTGAAAGCACGGGATCTGCTGGTCCAGAATACCTCGAACGTCAGCGGTGCCGCGAGCGCGGTCGGCTACCAGAGCGCGTCGCAATTCTCGCGCGAATACAAGCGCTATTTCGGCGTGGCGCCGGCCTACGATCGCGGTTCCGCGCCCGACGACGAAGATACGCCGATCGCGTCCTGAGCGTATCGAAAAGAAGGCGCCGGATACGGGAATCGGATAGGGGGGGGCGGTCGCCGGCTTTGGCGCTGCCTGGGTTGCTTGCCGCGGCCGCCGGCCGCCGCTCGGCGCGCTCAGTCGCTTGGTCGGCCGCGGCCACGCAGCGCCTTCAGCCGGCCGCGGCGTTTCTTGTCGTCCGTGCGTTTGCGTTTCGCTGTTTTGGAGGGCCGGGTCGGGCGACGCTTCTTCGGGGCCTGTCCGGCTGCGGCCAAGATCGTGGCCAGACGCTGGCGAGCATCCTCGAGATTGGCGTCCTGGCTTCGATACTGCTGAGCCTTGATCACGATCGTGCCGTCGCGGGTGATGCGTTGATCGGTGCCCGCGCGTGCCATCAGGCGGCTCTTGTAGATCTCGGGCAGGCTCGAATCCGGAATCGAGAAGCGCAGGTGTACGGCCGAGTTGGTTTTGTTGACCTTCTGCCCGCCGGCGCCCTGGGCGCGCACGGCCTGCCATTCGATCTCGGCCTCGGGGAGGGTCACGGTGTTGGAGATTGCGAGCATGGCGGTCAGGAATCGGCGTCGCGGGCGATGGTCAGCGGTTCGGCGAAGGTCAGGGTACGGTAGGGGAAGGGAATTTCCATGCCCGCGGCATCCAGCGCGGCCTTGATCGCCACCACTACCTCGCTGCGCGAACGGCGGACCTCGAGCGGGGTCGAGCCGCACCACCAGGCGACTTCGATTTCCATCCCGCTGTCGCCGAAGCCGTGGGCGAACACCTGAACCGGGCGTTCGCGCATCACGTCCTCGCAGCCGTCCATGGCCTTCTCGATCACCTCGAGGGCAGCGGCTAGATCCACCGAATAGGCCACGCCGGTGATGATCGATATCCGGCGTTCCGGCTGATCGGTGAGCACCAGCACCGGGTTCTTGAACAGCCGGCTGTTGGGCACCAGCAGCAGTTCGCCGGTGGTCTGGCGTAGCGTGGTCATGCGGATATGCACCCGCTCCACCCGGCCGAGCAGGTCGCCGCATTCGATGAAGTCGCCCGATTCGAACGGGTATTTCCAGAGCATCAGCATGCCGGCGAAGAAATTCTCGAAGGTGTCGCGGAAGGCGAAGCCCACGGCCACCGACAGCAGACCGAGCCCGCCCAACGCCTTGGCGGGCGACAAGTCGGGAAAGACCACGATCGCGGCCAGCAACAGGCCCGCCGCCCAGATCGCGATCTTGATCAGGCGTTCGATCAGCCGCAGCAGTGACGGCCGGGCGCGCTTCCCGGCAATGCGGTGGGCGAGCTTGAGACTCGCCCAGGCCAGCAGCCACGTGATCAGGAGGATCACCAGCGCGATGCCAAGCATCGGCAGGCGCGCGACAAAGCCCGTCCAGGCCTGCATCAGCGTATTCAGCGCGACCGCCACGACGTGGTCGAGCGAGAAGGCCGCCTTGGCGGCCGGTAGCGCGGTGTCGGGTGTGGCCTGGGTCACGGCGGTCTCGGTGGCTTTAAACCATTGTTCGCAGGGCGACGGCATCGCCGCAAGCCGGAGCCGACGATCGGCTGCATCCGAATCGCTCGCTCCTGTATAAATAGACAGTATGGAAACGATCGACAAGCTGGCCATCCTCGCGGACGCCGCCAAATACGATGCGTCTTGTGCGTCCAGCGGCACGACGTCGCGTTCGTCGTTGGGCGGGCGCGGGGTCGGCTCGGCCGAGGGCTCGGGCATCTGCCATGCCTATGCGCCGGACGGGCGTTGTATCTCGCTGCTCAAGATCCTGCTCACGAACTTCTGTATCTACGAGTGCAGCTACTGCATCAACCGCAACTCGTCGAACGTGCGGCGCGCACGGTTCACGACGAAGGAAGTGGTGGATCTCACGCTGGATTTCTACAAGCGCAACTACATCGAAGGGCTGTTTCTGTCCTCGGGCGTGATCCAGTCGGCCGACTACACCATGGCGCAGCTCGTGGAAGTCGCGCGCAGTCTGCGCGTCGATCACGATTTTCGCGGCTATATCCATCTCAAGACGATTCCGGACGCCGACGGCGAACTGCTGGCCGATGCCGGCAAGTACGCCGACCGTCTGTCGATCAACGTCGAACTGCCGACGCAGACCGCGCTGCACGATTTGGCCCCGGAAAAAGATCATCGCACCATCAAGCTATCGATGGCGCGCATTCGGTCGCGACAGGAGGAACAGGCCGAGGCGCGCCGGGCCGCCCGGCGCATTACCAATGCGCGCCCCAAGGCCGCACCGGTCGAGCGGTTCGCGCCGGCGGGGCAGTCTACCCAGATGATCATTGGTGCCGAGCCGTCCACCGATGCCGACATCCTCTCGACTACGGCGGATCTGTATTCGTCCTATCGGCTCAAGCGTGTTTATTTTTCGGCGTTTTCGCCGATCCCGGATGCGTCGGCGAAGCTGCCGGCCCGGCGCACATCGCTGATTCGCGAGCATCGCTTGTATCAATCGGATTGGCTGATTCGTTTTTATGGGTATCGCCACGATGAAATCACGGCCGGCGCCGACGATGCGTCGGCTGCCGGCATGCTGGATCTGGAGGTCGATCCCAAGCTTGCCTGGGCGTTGCGCAACCGAGCGTATTTCCCGGTCAATCTGAATCGGGATGACCGCGAGCGCTTGCTGCGCGTGCCGGGTCTTGGGGTGAAATCGGTCAATCGTATTCTGGCCATGCGACGCTGGCAGAAAGTACGGCTGGAGGATCTGGTGGCGCTCAAGGCGAGCGTGAAGAAAGCCATGCCGTTCGTGATCTGTGCCAATCACCACCCGGGGCTCGGCGATGTCAGCAGCGCGCGGCTGCGTTCGCGGTTTGCACCGCCCGCGGCGGCGCAGCAGAGTTTTGATTTCTAGGCTCCGGCCGCCGCCGATTCGAAGAGAGATCGTCCATGAACCCATCGACCGTTTGTGTTCTGACCGGCGACATCGTCAAATCTTCAGCGCTGTCGACCGGCGCGCTCGATGCGGTGATGACCGCGCTCGGCGAAGCCGCGTCTGCGATCGGCGAATGGCCCGACGAGGATGGGGTGCGCTACGAACGATTTCGCGGCGACGGCTGGCAAATGCTCATCGAGCGGCCGGCTCATGCGCTGCGCGCTTGCCTGTTTGCCCGCGCGGCGGTGCGCTGGGCCTGCGACGACGCCGAAACCCGTATCGGTATCGGTCTGGGCCATGTGCAAGCGGGGGCCACGCTCGCCGAATCCGCCGGGCCCGCGTTCGAGTTATCCGGCCGCGGGCTCGAGTCGCTCGGCGTCCACCAGCTCTGGCGTATCGAAGGCGAGCCAGAGGCATTGGCGGTGCGAGCGCTCACGCAGGGGCTGTTCGCCGTCTGCGACGAGCGCTCGCGTCACTGGACGAGCCGCCAGGCCGAAATTTTCATGTGGCTGGCCCAGCCGGACGCACCGTTGATGGCCGAAGTCGCGGAAGCGATGTCGGTACAGCCCCAGACCGTACAGACCCATTTTTCACGCGCGGGTGGGCATGCGTTGCTTGAAGCCGTGCATGCCTTCGAGGCGGCGTTGTCGTCATGACCGTAGGCACCATCAATAACAGTCGATTTCGACTGTTTTTTAATAAACAGCCTGAAAAGGCTGTGGTGCGTGGTATCGGGGCGTCGTCCGAGGGCGGCCGCGCATGATGCTGGAAACAGTGATCGCGCTGGTCTTCGCGCATGTCCTCGCGGATTTCATGGCACAGACACGTGCCATGATCGCCGCCAAGCGCCAGCCGCCGGTGTTCGCGCTGCATATCGCCTGCGTCGCGATATTCTCCGGGCTCGCGCTGGGCGCCCGCTCACTCGATGCCGCGGCGGCCATCGTCCTCGTGGTGGTTTCCCATGCCGTGTGCGATGCGCTCAAGATCCATCCGCGTGTCGACGCGCGCGCGGCCGCGATGCCGTTCGGGGCGTTGCAGTTGTTCGCCCTCGATCAAATCGCCCATCTGGTGTTCATCGGCTTGGCCGCGCTGCTCTGGCCAGGCGCCTTCGCCCACGGCTTCTGGCCGGCGCTGCTGACGCCGGAGCATGTCCGGGGCCTGCTGATCGGGTTCGTCTTTGGGGGCGGCTTCTGGCTGGCCACGCGTGTCGGTGATCTGATGCTGGCTCTATTGATGGCCGGGTTTCATCGCGCGTACCGCGCCTCGGACGGCGATGACGATAGCCCTCAGATGCCCGGCGCGGGCGCCTGGATCGGCTGGCTGGAACGCACGTTGGTATTTCTTTTCGTGTTGCTCGGTCAGTTCAATGCCATCGGCTTTGTCATCGCCGCGAAATCCATCCTGCGGTTCCAATACGCGCGCGAGCCGCGAATCAGCGAGATCGTAATTATCGGTACGCTGGCGAGTTTCGGCTGGGCGATCATCGTCGCGCTGCTGACGCACGCCGCATTCATCGGCCTGCAGACCACGGGACGCTGAGGATGGAACAAGTCTCGTTGTTCGGCGGCAGTGCCACGTCCGCGGGTCATGTCGCCGTGCGTTTCGTGCCGGATTTCGTCGGCTGGCAGGCCGCCGCCCGTGCTCAGTGGCAGGCCGGCCTGCCGCCGGCGTCGCTCTGGTGGCAAGCCGACCCGAAAGCCAAGGCCCCGCCCGCTGCCGACGATGCACCGGGGCCGCGGGTGCCGCGGTCGTTCGTGACGCTGGCGCGTGCCGCGGCCTGTTATCGCAGCGCGGATCGCTGGGCGTTGTTGTATCGGCTGTTGTGGCGGTTGTCTCACGGCGAACGGCATCTACTGACGCTGGTGGGCGATCCGGACGTCGCCCGGGTGAACCGCTACGCCAAGGCGGTGCGGCGCGACGTGCACAAAATGAAGGCGTTCGTGCGTTTTCGCACGGTGTTCGAACCTGGTTTCGACGAGCCGCGTTACGTGGCCTGGTTCGAGCCGGAACACGAGATCGTGGCCTATGCGGCCGGCTTCTTTCAGCGTCGCTTCGCCAATATGCGTTGGTCGATCCTGACGCCCGATCGCTGTGCGCACTGGGAGGGCAGCGGGGATGTCTGGTTCTCGCCCGGCACCGACAAGAGCGCGGCGCCGGACGGCGACGTCACGGAAGACGCGTGGCGAGTCTATTACCGCAGCATCTTCAATCCGGCCCGGATCAAGACGCGCGCGATGATGTCGGAAATGCCGGCAAAGTACTGGAAGAACCTGCCGGAAGCCGCGCTCATCCCGGGCTTGATCGCCGGGGCCGATCGTCGCGTGGCGGCCATGGAGGCCGACCGGCGCGAACAGGACACGCTGCGTTGCGGCGCCACGCCGGAGGCGCCCGCGGCCATGCTGGCGCGTCGCGCCGACGATGCCGAAAGCGGCTCGCTGCAACAGCTGGCGCTGCGCGCGGCCGGTTGCCAGCGCTGTGCTTTGTGCGGGCCGGCGACCCAGACCGTGTTCGGCGAGGGACCGGCCGACGCGCGCATCATGCTGGTGGGCGAACAGCCCGGCGATGCCGAGGACCTCGCCGGGCGGCCGTTCGTCGGCCCGGCGGGGCAACTGCTCGATGCAGCGCTGAGCGAGGCGGGGCTGGATCGTCGATCGTTGTATGTCACCAATGCCGTCAAGCATTTCAAGTTCACGCCCAAAGGCAAGACCCGGCTGCACGCCAAGCCCGACTACCATGAGATCCACGCCTGCCGCCCCTGGCTCGAGGCCGAGATCGAGCGCGTGGCGCCCGACGTCGTGGTTGCCCTGGGCGCGAGCGCGGCCATGGCACTGCTCGACCGCCGTATCTCGGTGACGCGGCAACGCGGCCAGCGCATCGCTTGGCACGAACGATGCCTGATTCCCACCGTGCATCCGTCGTTCATCCTCCGATCGCGCGAGCGGCGCGATGCGGAGTATCGCCGGTTCGTGGCCGATCTGAGTGCGATTACCGCCACCTAAAAGTCGTGCGTCTCATCCCAAAGATGTAGTGCTGTATCACGCAGTGAACGCGATAATGAATCGATTCAGCAAACAGCGCGCCCGGCATTAATCCGCCCCGGCGCGTCTTTTTTCTTGAGGGTGAAACCATGAGCGAATCCGTCAGCACAGCACCCACCGGGCTGCTCAAGGGACGGCCGCTGATCGGCATGGTGTCGGTCGTCGCGGCCCTGGGCGGGCTGTTGTTCGGCTACGACACCGGCATCATCGGCGTGGCCCTGCTTGGCCTCGCACACGACTTTTCGCTGACCGACAACCTCAAACAGATCGTCACCGGCGCGATCATCTTCGGGGCGCTGTTCGGCGTGTTCAGCACCGGCGCGATCTCCGACAAGATCGGGCGCCGACGCTCGATCATGCTGGTGGGGTTGATCTTCACCATCGGTTCGTTGATGTCGGCGATGGCACCGACGGTGATCTTCCTGATCGCCTCGCGCTTCATCCTGGGCCTGTCCGCGGGCAGCGCGACCCAGATCATCCCGGTCTATATCGGCGAAGTCGCGCCGCCCGCTTCCCGCGGCAAGCTGGTGGTGATGTTCCAGTTCATGGTCGTGTTCGGCATTCTGGTGGCTTATCTCACCGGCTACGCGCTGGGTGACGCCTGGCGCTGGATGTTCGGCCTGGGGATGATTCCGGCCGTGATTTTGATGGTCGGCATGCTGCTGTTGCCCGAGTCGCCGCGCTGGCTGGTCAACCGCGATCGCGAGGACGACGCCCTGGGGGTGCTCACCCGCGTGCGCCTGGATCGGGCGGCGGCACAGCGAGAAGTGGACGAAATCAAGGATATTTCGGCCCGGCCGGAAGGCAGCTGGGCGGATCTGTTTTCGCCCTGGATTCGCCCGGCGCTGGTGGCCGGGGCCGGGATCGCCATGTTTTCACAGATCACCGGTAACAATGCGCTGCTGTATTACGCGCCGACCATCCTGACCGAGGCTGGGTTCGGCGACAACGCCTCGATCCTGGCGTCGATCGGCGCCATCGTGCTGGTCAATATCAGCACCATCTTCGGCATCCTGATGGTCGATCGCATCGGTCGGCGCCGCTTCTTGTTGTGGATGGTGCCGGGTTCGGCCGTGGCCATGGCGGTGATGGCGATCCTGTTCATGGGCGGCATGCCGCAGGCCTCGGCCGCTCAGTATCTGCTGATTGCATGCATGGCCGTCTACATGGCCTTGAACTGCAGCTTCGGTGTGGCGTTGTGGCTGATCAATGCCGAGGTCTACCCGTTGTTCGTACGCGGCAAGGGCGCGAGCGTTGGTGCGTTCTCGCACTGGACTTTCGATCTGCTGGTCACGCTGACCACGCTCACCCTGATCAATGCGCTCGGTACTTCCGGCGCCTTCTGGCTGTATGCGGTCATCAGCGCGCTGGGCGTGGTGTTCATCATCCGCTATGTGCCGGAAACCAACGGCCGATCGCTGGAGCAGATCGAATCCGATCTGAAGGCGGGCGAGTTCTTCCCAGCGGATCAGCGCGATCACGCCGCGGCCGTGCCGTTGCGTTAATCGCGGGCTCCGATTCGAAACGCGTATCGCCGTAACGGCGATACGCGTAGCTTTGGGGCAATGAAACGATTGAATCCCAGCCCGGGCCGCCCGTCGGCGGTCGTGGGTATCCTCTGGCTTATTTTGTCCGCCGAGCTTGGCGGTTGTGCGCTGATCGGTCCGCATGACCCGGGTGCGTCGAACGCGGCTCGCCCGCCCTTCGCTGCGGGTCAAGAGTCGGCGCGCGACCAGCTCAACGACGGGTACAGCGATTTGTACTCGAACGTCAAAGGCCTGTCTAAGATCGACAAGTTCCTCTTGGTGAAGAACGAATCGGCGGACGTCGAGAAGGTGGTGCGCGACGTGACCGATTACAGTGGGCAATTGGCCGACCGGCTGCAGAAGCTCACCCACGATTTTCCGGCGCTGGCGCTCGATCGACCCACCACGCCGCCGCTGATCAAGGCCGCCCATGCGGCCGAAAAGAAAGCCTTGATCAAGCGCTATGCGCCGATCGTGGGCGATTCCGGCAAGACGTTCGAGCGCGGGCTGCTCATTCGTCTGCTTGTGATTGTCGACCAGCAGCGTTTTCTGGCGCAGACGCTCGCCCGGCGCGAATCCGATCCGGCGTTGTCGAAAATCATGTCCGGCGCCGCGACACGCTTCGGCGCGTTGTACAACGAGATCGATGCGCTTCTGAAGAAACGGTTTTATCGGTAGGGCCGGTCGCGAACGAGCGGGCGCCGCCGTTCGCGCATCCGAGTCGTTGTTGTTTCGTGCGCGTCCGCGCCAAGTGCTCCGTGAAAATTAACTCCGGGCGGCAAGACGAGGCGTAGCGAACGCGGCGTAGTGGGCCTACGCGAGAGAGCGACAACGCTGGATTGCCATCGTGTCGTTAATTTGTGGGCGCTTGTCCCTTCGGGTTGGGCCGGCCAAAGAAATTAATCAGGGGCGCCCGGGGCGTTGCGAGTCTGGGTCGTGGCACGCCCAGAGCCGGCGACTCGCGCCTTGCCGGATACGATTTGCGGTCTCCAACGCGGCGCGCGCACGAAACGGCAACAGTCCCTACGACGACGATGTCATGCCCGCGAGGGAAATGACCGGCGCCATGCCGGCGGCTAGCGGTCTCAATCTTGTGGCCGAATCGCGTTATGCTCGGCCGTGGCGGCCGGGGACCCGGGCGCCACGCTCATTTTCAGGAGACGACCATGGGCCGATCAGAGGATTCGACACGGGCCCGACTTTTCGAACAGGTGTCCAGCCTGACGTTCAATCTGTCGCGTCAGGCGGTCGGAGCGCTCGCCGGCCGTGTCGGCGGCTTGACGCTACGTATCGGCTCCACCCTGATCCTCGACAAGGCGCAGCGTAAGCGCTTGTCAGCCGAACAGCGTGCTTGGATGAAGCGCGCCGGTGAGGCCATCCACGACGCCCGTACGACCGCGGGGCTGTCGATCGACGGCCTGGCCGAAGCGCTCGCTCTGGAGGACAAGACGGTGCTCCAGGCCATGGAGCAGGGCAGTGCGACCGTGTCGTTCGAGCTCATCCTGCGGCTGACCTCGCTGCTCGCCCGCAACGACCCCATTCCGTTTCTGATCAGCCTCGTGCGTGGTTTCAATCCGCGGCTGTGGGCGTTGGCCGAGGATTGGGGCATCGGTCATCTGCCGACCATGATCGAACGCGATCGTAAATGGATGAACATCTACCGCGGCAATGAGGCCGTGCGCCAGCTGCCCGAGGCCGAATTCAATCAGGTGTTGGCGTTCTGCCGAAGTTCGATGGAAACCGCGATGGCGCTCAGGGCCGGTCGCTGGACGCCACCGCCCGTGCCGCCGGGCGATGGCGCGATCGATGACGCGGCGGTGCGCGCGTCGGAAAATGGCCCCGGGTCGTCGGCCTGACGCGGCTGTTTGCCGGGCCGGCTTCCGGGGCCGGCTGCGTTGTCCTCGTCAGCCGTGGAACGTGCCCGCGTTGACCAGCATATGCACCAGAATCGAGGCGATGTAGCCGATGGCGACCGCCCAGCTCCATTTCAGATGCGACATGAAGGTGTAGTAGCCGCGCGCCTGGCCCATGAGCGCCACGCCGGCCGCCGAGCCGATCGATAGCAGGCTGCCGCCCACGCCGGCCGTCATTGTCACGAGCAGCCACTGACCGTCCGACATGGCCGGTTTCATCTGGATTACAGCCGCCATGATCGGAATGTTGTCGACGATGGCCGACATCACGCCTATCGCCGTATTGGCCCAGGTCGCGCCCCATTGCAGGTAGAGCACGTTGGCCAGCACCGACAGATAACCCAGGAACGCCAGGCCGCCCACGCATAGCAGCACGCCGTAGAAGAACAGCAGCGTATCCCACTCGGCCTCGGCCACATGCCCGAATACGTTGAAGCGCTCGGCTGAATCGCCGTGCTCCTCGTGCCGTACCAGATCCGGCGGCGTCATTTCGTCGGACTCGCGATAAGCGGCCAGCGCCTCGTCCTTCCACATCGCTGTTTTCATGAGGTAATACATGAGCAGCTGCAGGTAGGCCATGCCCAGCATCATGCCGAGATAGGGCGGTAGGCCGAAGTAGCTGTGCCCGACCACGGCAGTGGCGATGGTCGCGGCGAAGGCGATCAGTACGGCATAGCCGCCGCGGCGGACGTGCCCGGTGTTCTCGCTGGCTTCGGGGGCGCCGGCGGGTACCGCGAAATGCATGATCGCCGCCGGGACCACGAAGTTGACCAGGGCCGGAATGAACAGCCGGAAGAATTCGGCGAAGCCGAGCTGGTCGGTCTGCCAGACCATCAGCGTGGTGATGTCGCCGAAGGGGCTGAAGGCGCCGCCGGCATTGGCGCCGACCACGATGTTGATACAGGCCAGGGCGATGAACCGCCGGTTGCCGCCGCCGACTGCCAGCACTACGGCCGACAGCACCAGTGCGGTGGTCAGGTTATCGATCGCCGGCGAGATGATGAACGCGAGAAAGCCAGTGATCCAGAACAGTTGCCGGAACGAATACCCCCGGGCCGCAAGCCAGGTGCGTAATGCCTCGAAGATGTTTCGGTCGGTCATGGCGTTGACGTAGGTCATCGCCACCAGCAGGAACAGGAACAAGCCGGCGAAATCGACCAGCGTTTCGGTCAGGGCGTCTTCGACCCCGGCGGATACACCGGTGAAATGCACATAGGCGGCGATCAGCATCCAGATGAGCCCCGCGGCGAGAATCACCGGCTTGGACTTACGCAGATCGGTGTATTCCTCGAGCACGACCAGCAGATAGGCGCCCGCGAATAGCGCCAGCGCCACGAAGCCGGGCCAAGCGGTCGTGAGATTGAGACCGTGATTCGAGCCACCGGAACCGGCGCTCGATTCGGCCGCCCAGGCCGCCAGTGGCAGTAGACAGCCGCCCAGAGCTGTCGCCCAGGTCAGGAACACACGCTTTGCGGTCATCGACAATCCCCCAACGACCGGCGCCGTGCCGGCTCGCTGCATCATGAAAGCTCGCTAGCCTATCAAGATGGGGGCACCCAAGGGTAATCCCGACAACGCATGTATTGAAACATCGCCCGCACGGCGACAGATTGTTAGACGCGCCCACCCCCGGAGCCCATCATGATGACCTTGGATATCGATCTCGTCTCGGACATTGTCTGTCCCTGGTGCGCGATTGGCCTTGCCCGTTTGCAACAAGCCACCGATCGGCTCGACGACATCGATTGCCGGCTGCGCTGGCATCCGTTCGTGCTGAATCCCGATATCGGGCCCGAAGGGCGCGACATGGTGGATCATCTGGCCGCGAAATACGGCAAGACGCCGGACGAGGTGCGCGAGTCGCAGCAGCAAATCATCGCGGCGGCCGCCGAATCCGGTCTGAACTTCGAGCGTGCCGCCGAGCGCCGCTCCTGGAACACCTTCGATGTGCATCGCGTGCTGCATGAAGCGCGCGAGGCCGGTGTCGATCAGGCGTTCAACGAGCAATTGTTCGATGTGTACTTCCGCGAAGCCGCCAACCCGACCGATCCGGGGCTGCTGCGCGAGATTGGCGTCTCGCTGGGCATGGATGCGGGCACCATCGACGATATCCTGGCCGGCGAGCGTCACGCCGACGCGGTGCAAGCCGAAATCGACTACTACCACCAGCTCGGCGTTACTGCCGTTCCCTCGTTCGTGGTCGCCGAGCGTTATCTCATTTCCGGGGCTCAGCCGCCTGAGGTACTGGCGGATGCCTTGCGCCAGATCGCAACAGAGCTCGCGGGTGAAGCCGCATCCGACGCGTGAGCGTCAGCGACCAGGCGATTGCCCGTGCCATCGTTGATCGGGTACACGAACGCGGGCTGGATGCGACCTGCTGCCCCTCGGAAATCGCGCGCGATATTGCAAGCGAAGAGGGCGGCTGCGATTGGCGCGAGTTGATGCCCCGCGTCCGGCAGGCCGCGGTCGATCTCGCTCACCGGCAGCGGATCGAAATCCGGCAGCGCGGCGAACAGGTCGACCCCGACAATTTCAGCGGGCCGATCCGGCTTGGGCTACCCCGCGTCTAATCGCGCACGCGCCCCGGAGCTGGGACGCCGGGCCTCCCGTCGACGGGCGGGTGCGACTCTCGTAGCTGGAACGACGGGCGAGGCGAGACGTCGTGTCCCGGCCGGGCATCGTGCCGGTCGGGCGGTCTGTCATGCCCGGAATGCCAGTCGTGCCGGTCCCGGATACGATCGCGATCATGCCCGACCTCGCGGTGATCGAAGTCGCGGTGGGCGGGTCGGCGGTCCCGGTCATCCCATCGATGATCGGAGCGCCAGCGGTCGTCGTCTCGATGCCGATCATTCCGATGCCAGTCACGATACGCAGGATAATCGTCGTAGCCGGGATAAACGATATAGCCCGGGTAGTCGATGTCGTAGCGAGGGTAGACTCGCTCGTATTCCACGTCGTGGTAGGCGTATGGGGCGCAACCGACGCCGGCCAGGGTCAGTGCCAACGCAGGAATCAAACGTTTCATGGCGACCGCCGCGCGAAACGCGCGCTCGATGAGTCTCTATTATTACGCCGCGCTGCATGAATCGGATTTGAACCGCCGCCGGGGCCGGCCGTGGCATGCGCTTCGCTCGGGGCCGGCGCGTCATCTGTGTTAACGATGGCCATGTTGTTTCATTCGCCTGCGACACGATGACCGCCGACGACATCATCCAGAGGCTATGCCTCCAGCCGCACCCCGAGGGCGGGTATTATCGCCAAACCTATCAGGCCGCCGACACGCTCGCGTCCACGGGCCTACCCGACCGCTACGACGGGCCGCGTGCTGCCGCCACGGCGATCTATTTTCTGTTGCGCGACGCCGAGGTGTCGCACTTGCATCGCCTGAAGTCGGATGAAGTCTGGCATTTCTATACCGGCGATCCATTGATCGTTCATGTCATCACGCCCGAAGGCCAGCATATCGAACAGATGCTCGGCCACGATCTGGTGGCCGGTCAGGCGCCCCAATTCGTGGTGCCGCAAGGCGCCTGGTTCGGGGCCGAAATGGCGGGTAGTCAGGGCTTTGCGCTGGTCGGCAATACCGTGGCGCCGGGCTTCGATTTCGACGATTTCGAGCTGGCCGACGCCGCCGAGCGCATCGCCGACTGGCCACAGCACGCCGATCTCATACGCCGGTTGACCTGAGCGTGGACGACCACGGCGGACGGTCACGGTCGTGCGTCGAGATCCGTGAGGTTCCCCATATCCCGGCCCCATTCGTTGCGGTAACGTAACTTTCGGTCACGCCGATATTTCATGGTCGCCCGGCGTTGGGCCGGGACGACGGGCGGGCTCACGCTAGAGGTTTTCGACGATGAACACACTCGCTACCGCGCCAGACGTGGCCGACCGGCCCATGCGTTGGCGCCAGCGTGGCACCGTTGCCGGCCGAGGCCTGGCATGTTGTGCGCTCGGTTTTGGTTTGTCCTGGGCAGTGGCCAGCCCTGCCTATGCCGGCGGTACGCTCGATATTGAGCGTAGCGTGGGGCAGTTCATTGTGTTGGACAACGAGCGCCGGGCGATCAAGGAAAACAAAGCCGCGGCGGCTGGACAAGAGGGGCAGGCCCAGCCGGGTGATTCGGAAGCGGCCAACGCGCTCGATTCGTCCCACAATGTCGCCTTGTTGCCACAGCTGGGTTATGACCCGGAAGTGGGTTTCATCGTGGGCGGTAAGTTCAGCGATATCAATTTCGGCGATACGCACATGAACCTCGATATCGGCGCGACGCAGTCGACCGGTGGCGAGACCAGCGTCGATGGCACCTGGGGCGTGCCGCATTTATTCGGCAGCGATTTCATTGGCCTGGTGCGGTTCGAGTACGAGCTGCGCCCGACCACTGATTTCTACGGCCTCGGCAACAACAATGTCGGCGACAAGGAGCTGAGCCAGCACGAGTATCACGCCACGTCGTTGTTGTTCACGCTCGCCCGTCGCTTAGCGCCGCATTGGGTCGCGGCCGGCACTATCGGTTATGACCGCACCACTGTCGGCCCGGGTGATCCCCAGCACGGTAAGCTCGCCACGACCGACGCGTTCAGCAAATTACCCGGCATCAAGGGTGGTTATAACAACCCGTTATCGCTATCGATCATCTACAACACCCAGCGCGATCTCACCCGGCCGCAACAGGGCTGGAACGTCGTCGGCAAAGTCACCCACGTCGGGCCGGAACTCGGTAACGATTTCAACTATGCGCGATTCACCGGCGATGCGAGCTACGTGCATCCGATCGGTTCGCCCAAACATTTGATCGGCTTTCGGATCGATGGCCAGTACTTGACCGGCAGTGGTAACGATCTGCCGTTCTACGAGTTTTCGTCGATCGGCGGGTTCGACAGCCTGGAAGGTTTTTACCCCAATCGTTTCCTGGGACAGAGCCGGATCTTCGCCCGCGTCGGCTATCAGCAACTGCTCGCCGATTTTCAATTCCGTGATCTATGGCGCGTGCGGCTCGACGGCACCGTGTTCGGCGGCGCCGGCCGGGTGTTCCTGGACAAATCGCGTCTGCCCAGCGATCTGCTCGCCGATACACCACAGGTCGCGCCGGGGTTGAGCAACGATATCCAGTTCAGCTACGGCGCCGGGCTGCGTGTGGCGCTGGGTGAGGCGATCTCGGCGCGTCTCGAGGCCGGCTTCTCGGGCGAGAGCAAAGGGCTGGTGTATCTGTCGTTTGGCAACGCGTTCTAAGTTTCGTGTGAGCGCCGCGTTGGCAGGTCGCTCGTAGTCCTGTGGGCTATGCAACGAGCTGATCGATCGAGGAACTTGGCGCCACGGTTGTTACAAAAAGTCTAACGCAGCGGTTACGCACGTCGGCCGCCGGGTTGGCACCATACGGTAGGCTGGCCTCTTTGCACCGCAGAGGAGACCTCATGAACCCACTCAAGGGTGTCGTTGCCGGCTTCATCGCCACGGTCGTGCTGTCGATCCTGATGATCATCAAGGCTTTTTCGCACTGGCTGTCGGCTTTTAACGCGATTGAGGCAATTCATCGCCTGACCGGCGGTTTGTTGGTCATGGGCTGGGTCGGCCATTTCGTGATCGGCGCCATCCTGTGGGGCGTGCTCTTCGCATTGTTATACCGGCGCCTGCCGGGCAATCGTGGGCTGGTACGCGGCATCGTCTTCGGGCTGTTCGCGTGGCTGGCGATGATGCTGTTGTTTTTGCCCGTGACCGGCTACGGATTTTTCGGTATCGCGATCGGCTGGCCGTTGATCGGCTTCACGCTGGCGATGCACATCGTTTATGGCAATGTCCTCGGTATGAGCTACGCCTCATTGACCGGGCAGCGCTAGATACCATCGTGCGTGCCCCAACCCAAGGGCTATAGAGAAGGGGCTTGGGGTTGATACGGCGTTTGGTGTTTGAGCACGCCAAAGGCGGTGTGTATGCGTTTTCGCATGGCGGCACCGGGCGCACTCATCGCCGGCTTGGCACGACGCGCTCGTGTCGCTATCGCTGTTTGTGAAATGAGCCCGCTGCGTTCGTAACGCCCCTTCCTTAAGCGCGTGGTGAGGCTTCGTTCGGCACGGGCTCGAAGCCAATCTCGACGCCAAAAAAGAAGGCCGGCTAATGCCGGCCTTCTTGGTTGGGATATCGGAGCAGCCGCCCCCAAGCGAGTCCGGCTGCCGATCGGCTTATGCCGCCTTTTTATGCCCTTGTTGTGCCGAGTGATAAGCCTGGATCAGATCCAGCAGGATATTGGCACTCTCGGTCTCGTAGGCGTCGATCTTGTCGCTGTTGGTCGACCCTGTGGGCTGTGTCGGCAGCGTATCTTTGGTCTCGCCCTTGTTGCCATTGTCGCCGGATGTGGCGTCGGCGTCCTGGGCGTCTTCAAATGCCTTGTAGTCCTTGTACGGCGTCTTGCCGGTCGCCTTGCGATGCGCGTTGGCCAGCGCCAGCATCTTGTCTTCGAGTTGCTGCTGCTCCTTGCGCCGGGTGTTGATATCCAGCGACACGGTGTTCTGGTCGCTCTGCTTGCGCGCCAGCTCGATGCGCTGAACCAGATACTGGAAATCCGGGTCGTGCGCGATGCGCTCCTGGTGCTCCTTCTTGAGCGTCGGGAGCAGCTTCTGGAGCGTGTCGGACGACGGATAGGCCGTCGGCGGGATCGTGTCGTAGGGCAAGGCATTGGGCAGGGCGGACTCGCCGATCTTGTCGGGGTCGATGGCCGACGGATAGGTGATGTCCGGGGTTACGCCCCGATCCTGCGTGCTCTTGCCGGAGACACGATAGAACTTGGCCTCGGTCAGCTTGAGTTGGCCGGACGACAACGGTAACAGCGTCTGTACCGTACCCTTGCCGAAGGTCTGGCTGCCCAGGATCAGAGCGCGGCCGTAGTCCTGCAGCGCACCGGCGACAATCTCGGACGCCGAGGCCGAAAGCCGGTTCGTCATGACCGCCAGCGGCCCGGTATACACCGCGCCGTTGTTGCGATCGCCCAGCACCTGGATATTGCCGTCGGCGTCCTGAATCTGTACGCCGGGCGCTGAATTCATGAACAGGCCGATCAGCTGCATCGCTTCGCCGAGGGCGCCGCCGCCGTTGTTGCGCAGGTCGAGAATCACCGCGTCGACGTGGTCTTTTTTCAGCTTGATCAACTGTTTCTTCACGTCTTCCGCGGTGCCGTTGTAGAACGACGGCAGGGTGATAAGCCCGATCTTGTGATCGGTACCATTGCGTTTGACGTGGATGATTTGGGAGCTCGCCTCCTGATCCTTGAGTTTGATCTTGGCGCGCTTGAGGGTAATGGTCTTGGTCTGGCCGTTATCCGATGGCGAGACCTGCAGGCGAACATACGATCCCGCCTTGCCCCGGATCAGCTGTACGGTTTCGTCGAGCCGCATGCCGATCACGTCGGTAAAGTCGCCTTTCTTGCCTTGGCCGACGGCGATGATGCGATCGGTGGGCTTGAGCTTGCCGGACTTGGCCGCCGGGCCGCCCGGGATCAGGCGCACGATCTCGGCGTAACCGTTCTTCGAGCGTAGCTCGGCGCCGATGCCCTGCAGTTGCAGGTTCATGTCGATGCTGAAATCTTCGTAGCGCCGCGGCGAGAAATAGTCGGTGTGCGGATCGTAGCAGTGGGTGTAGGCATCCATGTACACCGAGAACGCGTCGGTCGGCTCGGCCTGGCGCAGCTGCTTCAGTTCGTTGGTATAACGCTGGGTCAGGCGCTTCTGGATTTCGGCTGGCTTGATGTCGTTGAGCCGCAGGTCGATGACCTGATTCTCCAGCTGCTTGGTCCAGAGTTTCTCGCGGGCGTCGGCATTGGCCGGCCATGGCGCGTTTTCGCGATCGACCTTGAACGATTCCTGATCGTCCAGATTGAGCGTGCCCAAACCCTGCTTGATGCGATTGAGCGCCCATTGATCGATCTGGATCCGGCGCTTCTGGTAGGTGTTGAAGATGGCATAAGCCGCGGTGAGGTTGCCGCTTTTCAACTGATCGTCGAGCTCGTCGCCGTATTCGCGCTTCAGACGCTTGACGTCGGAAGCCAGGAAGACGCTGTGGGTGCCGTCGAGATCGTCGAGATAGGCCTTGAAGAACTTCTCGGAAAACTGGTTGTCGAGCTTGATCTTGTTGTAGTGGTTGTCCTGCAGTTCGCGCACGACTTCCTGATCGATCTTGCTCTGGTCGTTATCCGGCGTCAGCGGGGTATAGCCCTGGGCCGGGCCTGCGCCGGCATCCGGGACCGGGGCCGGTTGAGTTTCCGAGGCGGCACAGCCGGTCTGGACGCAAAGCATCGCCAGCAGCACAAGAGACAGGGCTAGGTAGCGCATGAAAATCACGTGTCCTATCGAGTTGACCGCGGGAACACGGCATCGGGATCGTAGAGGGTCGCGTACAGGGTAGCGGCCCCGCCGAGAATCGTCGAAATTGTCGGCACGAGGGGCAACGATACATGAAGGGTGCCACACGCAGGAATACGCACTCCTACGGTTCTCTGTAAAGAGGGCGGCATTCAGTGAGGGTCCGGGCCGCGGAATACGGCTTCGGGCGGCCCGCCTTCGGGTAGACGAAAGAATGTCAGTTCGTGCTTGTTGGCCGCCAGGTGACACAGACGGGCGTTTTTTATATCGAGAAAGCGGCTGATTTCGGCCGGATCGACCATGCCCTGGCATTTGACGGTAATAATGACGGCAGCGTGCGGGCACGCGTGGCACCAGTAATCGGCCAGATCCAACAATCGGCTGGGGTACGCGATGACATCCGACAGAATCCAGTCGGGTGGGCGTTCCAGATCGTCAACGGTCACCCCGAACGCGTCGCCGCGCCATGTCGTCACCCGCGTGCTCGCCATGATCTGCGGCGCCAGGTCCGCGCGGTCTACCGCGATAATCTCGGCGCCGAGCCGGTCGAGTACCCACGTCCAGCCTCCCGGCGAGGCGCCGAGTTCTAGGCAGACATCGCCCGGACCCGGCCGCCGCCGGGCTAGCGTCAGGGCTTCCCAAAGTTTGAGATAAGCGCGATTCGGCGGGCCCGTCCGGTCCTCGGCGAAGATCGGATGCCCGTCGGCGAAAGCGCTTGAACAGACCGGCGATGCCAGCAGGCGATCACGATCCAGTAGCGCAAAACTGCCCAGGGGAGCGGAGGGTACAAACGCCGGGAATTCCAGCGGCTTGAAGCGAATGGGCGGTAACTTGTCGGCAATCAGGCGGGCCCGCCGATGATGCGCAATCGAATGCAGATGCCAATTACGCTGGATCGAAGTCAGCCGCCGCGCAGCATCGCCGATCGAGTCCACGCGGTACTCGCGTGGCGCGAGCCACGTGTTCTGTGCCCAGGCCGCCGGACCGGGAACGTCGCGCGTAAATATGAGCGAGTCGATGTCGTCGACGATCTGGCTGCCGCGATGCACCAGTTCGTCGACGAGCGCATCGCGCTGTCCATCGGCCGCCTGGTGCACGGTGTCGTATTCGATCGGAAGTGCGGCGGACGTCTCGGCTGGCATCGGGCGCGGTCGGCATTCGAGGCGATGTTTCAACCGCGGCAGTGTAGAGCCTGTTGCCGTTTCGTACGAGCGCCGCGTGAAGACCGCAAAGTGTCTTCGGCAAGGCGCGAGCCTCCGGCCCCGGGCACGCCACGACCCCGACCCGCAATGCCGCGGGGCGCGCCGGAACGTTTTATGGGTGTCGGCCCCGAGGGTCGAGTAGCCGAGGCATTAACCACATGCCGGCAATACGGCATGGTCGCTTTCCCGCGCAGAACCATCACCCGGCGTTCGCGACGCCTCGTTTTGCCGCTTATCGCCAATGTTAAAGGACGCGTTTGGCGGGCTCGGAAAAGATGGCAACACAGCTGGGAAGGTCAAACGGTTGTGACGATATAACAGTCGACTGAACTTTATTGTGTACAATTGAATGAGTGTTCGGACGGCGGCGGTGCATCTTTGGGTCGGCCACCCGTCGTACCGGTCATCGAGTATTTTGACGAGCACCGCACCGTCGCCCCGTGCTGAGGCGTTCGTCTAACACCGGATCTTGGCCGCAACCGCCACTCGGTTGGATGCCGGAGCAATCGTTCTATGCATGCCGCTCGCTTTCTCACCCAGAGCTACCAGCCTGGTCTCGTGCTGCTATCGATCGCGGTCGCGATTCTCGCGGGCTACGCCGCGCTCGATCTCGTCAATCGTGTACACGCCGCGCAGCGCCGCTATGCCTGGATCTGGATCGCCGCCGGCGCGGTCACGCTGGGGTCGGGGATATGGTCGATGCATTTCATCGGCATGCTTGCGTTGATACTGCCGATTCACATGAGTTACGCCGTGTGGCCCACGGCGCTGTCCTGGCTGATGGCCGTCGCCGCCTCGGCCGTCGCATTAAGGCTGGCCTGTCGAACGCAGCTCGACCGCGGGCCGTGGTTCGCGGGCTCCGCCTTCATGGCACTGGGCATCGTGAGCATGCATTACACCGGCATGTACGCGATGGAAATCACGCCGGGGATCGTCTACGACCCGGTATGGGTCGCCTTGTCGGTACTGGTGGCGCTCGTCGGGTCTGCGGCCGCGCTTGGCCTGTCGTTCGCGTTGCGCGGGCTGAGCCGGCGTTTTCTGCGGGTCCGGAAATGCATCGCGGCCGTGTTCATGGGGATCGCGATCGCCGGTATGCACTACTCGGGCATGGCTGCCGCCGAGTTCCCGGCCGCCACGCACGCCCTGACGACTGTGGGGGTCGAGAAAAGCTGGTTGGCACTGTTGATCAGTTCGCTTTCGGTGGTCCTGCTGTCGGCGACCCTGCTCGCCGCGGCGCTCGATCGACGGCTGGAAACACAGACGGCCGAACTGGTCGCTTCGCTCCAGGAAGCCAACGAGCAGCTACGCCACAGTAGCTATCACGATGCCCTCACCAATCTGGCGAATCGCAAGCTGCTCGGCGAGCGGATCAGCCACGAGATTCAGCGAGCGAGCCGGCGTGGTAGCGGCTTTGCGTTGTTCTATCTCGACCTCGATGGTTTCAAGCAGCTCAACGACCATCTGGGCCACCAGGCAGGCGACGAAGCGCTGGAGCGGGTGGCCAATGCAATGCGTGAGACCGTACGCGACAACGACACGATTGCGCGCATGGGGGGCGACGAGTTCGTCGTGCTGACCGCCGAGGTCGAGGCCGCCGCCGATATCGATATGCTGGCGAATCGGTTGCTCACGGCGATCCGCGAGGCCGGCGAAACCGCGCCGGGATTATCGGCCAGCATCGGCTGGGCGCGTTTCCCGGACCATGGGCAGACGGCACAGGCACTGGTTACGGCGGCGGATCGTGCCATGTATTGGGCCAAGACCCACGGCAAAAACAGTTATGTGGGCTATCGTGCTGAGATGGCGTGCCAGGCTCGGGATGAATTCCACCTCCGGCGCGAGCTGGGCAAAGCGCTCGAAACCGAGGCCATCACGGTCTACTACCAGCCTAAATATCGGACCTCTGACGGTACGCTCTCCGGTGCCGAAGCCCTGGTGCGCTGGCATCATCCGCAGCTTGGGTTGATCACGCCGGATCGTTTCATCCCTCTGGCCGAACGGTCGGGCCAGATCGATCAACTGGAACGGGTCATTCTCGACAACGTATGCCGTCAGATTCGGGACTGGCGCGCATCCGGCCTGACCGCGCCTCGAATTTCGGTGAATCTGTCGGCCGCCCGAGTCAGCGATCCTCAGCTGCCGGACATGGTGCAGCGGCATTTGGATCGTCACGGTATCGAGCCGCAGGCGTTGCTGTTGGAAATTACCGAATCCGTCTCGATCAAGGGCATGCAGGAGACGATCGGTACGCTCGAACGGTTCGCGCGCATGGGCATCGATGTAGCGCTCGACGATTTCGGGACCGGGCATTCGAGCTTGTCGTATCTGGAACAACTGCCGATCCAGCAGCTCAAGATCGATCGCTCGTTCATTCGTGATCTGGGGCCTGCCATGCCGCAGCAAGCCGCGATCGTGAGTTCGATCGTGACGCTGGCCCATAATCTGGGGCTCGATGTGGTGGCCGAAGGCGTGGAAACGGAAGAACAGCTGCATTATGTCGTCGAGCTCGGCTGCGACGAGATGCAGGGTTACCTGTTCAGTCGGGCGGTGCCGGCGGATCGCTTCGAGCGCCTGCTGGGCGGCATGCGCTACGGCGAACGTGGCCTCAACCGATCACCAGACGCAGCGCCGGCAATGCCAGCACGAGCGCCAGAATTCGGCTGAAGGTTTTCTGCTCGACCCGGTAATGCAGCTTATGGCCGGCGATGAGGCCGATCAGGATTATCGGCAGGCACGACGCGGCGAGCCACCAGGAATGCATCTTGAGCAGACCGAGATGACTGTAGATGGCCGCCTGAACGGCTGAGCCCAGCAAAAAGGCCATGGTGAGGATGGAGCGCGAATAGCGCTTCGGATAGCGCATGTTGGTATAGATCAGGAGCGGGATCGGCGATACACCGACTGCGCCCACGATCACGCCCGCAAACAGCGACGAACCGGCCAGACCGGAGGCATCGGCCCGTCCCATGGCCGGCATGCGTTCGGGCGCGGGCGTCCGGAACACGTTGAGTACGACATAACACAGGATTACGGCGCCGAGCGTGCGCTGCAGAATGTCCACCGGCAGTACGGCCAGCAGCTGCGCGCCGCCGAGTATGCCCGCCGACAGCGACAGGGCGGCGATCGGGCCACGTCGCCAATCGAACTCGCGCCGGGCCAGGCCCATCATCACCAGATTGGTGCCGAGCGCCACCACGGCCACAACCGGCACCACGTCGCGAAACGGATAGATCAGCACCAGGCTGCTGACCATCAGCGTACCGCTGCCGAAACCGGTCAGCCCCTGAGCCGTCGCGCCCACGAGTGCCGCGAGGTTGAACAGAAGTATCTGCAAAGTATTAGACTAAAGTATTATGCGGCGACGTAGTGTAGCGTACCGGTCTGCGCCGGGCGTAGCCGATCGCCGGTGTCGCGACACGCGCTACACTGACTTCTCTTGGGTTGATGGGCACGAATGTCATTGCGCTGGTTCCGTCTGCAACGCGTCACGGCGTTCGATCGCTTCGCCGATGCCATCCGGGTGCTGGTCGCCTTGTCCGGGGTGATGCTTTATACCGGCCTGCGCGAAGACGCGCATCAGCTGATTCCGTTGATGCTCGGTGTGATCGCCAGTGCGATCGCCGAAACCGACGACAGTTGGCGCCGGCGCGCCCGAGCACTATTACTTACGCTGGTGTGTTTTTCGGTGGCGGCACTCACCGTCGAAGGGCTGCTCGGGATGCCCTGGGCGTTCGCGCTGGCGCTGCCGGTCGGCACGTTCGTGCTCATCATGCTGGGCGCGGCCAGCGGTCGATTCGCCACGATCGGCAATGCCACGCTGTTGTTGTCGGTCTACACCATGATTGGTGTGACCCAGCATACCGGCGCGCCGCGCCCGTTCTGGGTCGAGCCGCTGCTGCTGGTGATCGGCGCCGCCTGGTACGGCGTGCTGGCGTTGGCCTGGAACGCGGTATTCGTACACCGCCCGGTGCGACAGTCGCTGGCGCGACTATACGGCGCGCTGGATGATTATCTGGTCTGCAAGTCCTGGCTGTTCGAACCGGTGCGCGATCTGGACGTGGCGGCCCGGCGCAGCGATCTCGCGCATGCCAACGCCCGCGTGGTCGGCGCGCTCAACGATACCCGCCTGGCGCTGATGGATCGCCTGGCCGGCCGCCGCTCGCGTTCGGCGATGACCGAGAATCTGCGTCTCTACCTGGCCGCCCAGGACATCCACGAACGCACCAGCTCGGCGCATTATCCATATAAGGCATTGACCGAGGCCTTCTTCCACAGTGATCTGATGTTCCGCTGCCAGCGCCTGCTGCGGGTGACCGGGGCGGCCTGTCGCGCGCGGGCCGCCGCGCTGCGCTACGACGAGCCGTTCGTCGACGACGGCCGCATGGCGACCGCCGTTGATGATCTGGACGCCGCGATTGCGCATCGGCGGACCATGGTGGACGCCCCCGGTGCCGATCTGCTCTATGCCGTCGACGACGTGGCCGACAACCTGCGTGGACTCGCCGAGCGCGTCGAGGACGCCGGCGCGCCCGATGCCGACAGCGACACCGTGCTGCAGAATCCGCTGCCGCAGTCCTCGATGGAAATCTGGCAACGGATCCGTGTGCAGCTCACGCCGGCCTCCGCGCGTTTTCGCCACGCGCTGCGCCTGGCGCTGGCGATGTGGGCCGGATATCTCGTGCTGCTGGCCGTTCATCCGGCCCAGGGCTACTGGATTCTGCTGACCACCATGCTGGTCTGTCAGCCGGATTATGGCGCCACGCGCACGCGTTTTCTGCAGCGCGTCGGCGGCACGGTGGCCGGGCTGGTACTCGGCTGGGCGCTGATGCGGCTGTTTCCGTCGCCCGAGGTCCAGCTGCTGATGATCGTGGCCTCCGGTGTGGTCTTTTTTGCCGCGCGTTTTCGTTATTACTTCACGGCGGCCGCCGGCATCAGCGTGCTGGTGCTGATGTCGTTCAACCAGATCGGCAACGGCTTCGATCTGATTTGGCCGCGCTTTATCGATACGCTGATCGGTGGCGGTTTGGCCGCGGCGGTCATGCTGTTGGTGCTGCCGGACTGGCGCGAACGCGAGCTGCATCATCGGCTGGCCGATGCGTTGACCGCGCATGCCGCTTATCTGCGGGTGTTGTTCTCGCAGTATCGCAACGGCCGTGCCGACGATCTGGCCTATCGCATCGCCCGGCGCGATGCGCACAACGCCGACGCGGCCGTGAGCACACATGTGGCGACCGCGCTCAAGGATCCGCACGGCGCTCGCACTGACAGCCGCGAGGCGTTGGCGGTCCTGGCCTGTGCGCAGACGTTGATCGGTCATCTGTCGACGCTCGGCGCGCACCGCGAAGTGCTTGACCCCACCGATGTCGATACGCTGGACGAGGCGGTCGCGCATATCGCCGAGGCACTGGATCATGTGGCCCACGGGCTGATCCGCTCCGAGCCGGCCCCGTTCGACGGCGACGCTGCATCGCGCATCTACGATCGGCTGGCCCGGCTGCGTACCGAGCGCGAGGGCACGGTCCGCCTGGTCGCCGGTCAGCTTCAGCTACTGTTGGAGGAGTTGCCCGAGCTGCGGCGTATCGGCGCCCAGCTGGTCGGCCATCATCGTGCGCCGGCGCCGAACGCGCCGGCGCGACGCTGGTTCCCGGGCTGAGCTATCGCGCCTCCGTGCACGCTTGCTCGCCCGCGGCAAGCGTCAGCCGGCCTTGTACGTCTTGCCCAGCTTGCCCTTGGTATCGATTTCGCTCTGCAGTTCGCGAATGAACATCGTGCCGAGGCCGCTGGCGTGGCAGAACGACTCGAGCTTGTCGCGTACCAGCTTGCGGTAATAGACCACGATGCCGCCGGCAAAGAACAATACGCTCGCGAACAGGAACTGAGCGGCCGCGAAGGTGGTGATCTGCGTCTTGGCCGAGCCGGACAGATCCCAGAGGTAGGGAATCGAGGCTACCGCGAACAGCGCCGATCCGACCAGAAACATCGCTACGGTCATGTTGAACAGCTGCATATAGATCAGCGACGGCGCTTCCACCACCTGCAGGATGTTGACCAGCCCGCCGATGACGAATAGCACCGAGCCGATGATGAACGTCCAGGCGCCTAGCGTCGTGGCATCCAGCGAGGGAAGAAAACACAGGCTGCCGACCACGAACAATGCCGATCCCAGCACGTACGACCACGCTGCAATGAACTCGATGTGGTCGGCAAAAGTATCGGTATCGTGTCGGCGCCAGTACTTCATCACTTCGAGCAGATCGTGGCCGGTGACCAACAGATAGAGCAGCGAGCCGACGAAGAACAGCCAGTCACCTACGGCGAGGTAAGAGGACAAGGCCGGAAAGAAGAACAGACTGCCGCCGACGAAGCCCAGCCCGCCGAGTTTGTAACTGAAGGCGTTAATCGTTTCCCAGACCTTGTGCGAGGTGCTGTTCTCATTCTGCGATACGAGATTGGAAACACGCGGACGGTGGGTGATGAGATGCGGCATGACGATCGGGCCCCTCGATGGAATCGGTCCAGACTACCACCGGCATATCGGCGGGCCTCACCCGCAGGGCCCGGGCCCGTGAGGCGGCAATCCAGCATTATAGCTCTCTCGCGTAGAACCACTACGCCACGTTCGCTACGCCTTGTCTTGCCGCAAAACTGCGCTTGGCGCGGACTCACACGAAACCTCAACAGACCCTAGGTGTTTGGTCCCGCTGTATGATGGTTCAACGTTAACGCCAGAGTTCAAAGCGATCTT
>NZ_APNK01000038.1 GCF_000732535.1 Salinisphaera hydrothermalis C41B8 | reverse complement strand
CCTAGGTGTGACCTCTCAGTAGATTGTTCATCCGAGCCGCAAGCCTTGAAGCTGATGGGTGCTGAAATCCGTCAGACGTAAGGAGCGACCCGGATGAACACACACAAGAATGCGCGACTCACCGTTCACAGTCGACAGGTGCTGGTCCGTCGTGTGATCGAACAAGGGCTCAGACCGGTCGATGTCGCCCAGGCCATGGCGGTCAGTCCCCGCACGGTCTACAAGTGGCTGGCGCGCTATCGCAACGAAGGCTGGACTGGATTGTCGGATCGAAGCTGCCGGCCGCACCGATGCCCGCATCGGACCTCAGCCGCGCAGCAAGCGCGCATCCGCCGTCTCCGTCGCCAGCGGCGTATTTATTCGGCGATCACGCGTCAGACCGGCGTGCCGCGCGCGACGGTCGCGCGCGTGCTCCAGCGGGCCGGCCTGAATCGATTGTCGGCGCTGGAACCCTCGCCGCCCGTCCGACGCTACGAACACGACGCCCCCGGCGACCTGTTGCACCTGGATATCAAGAAAGTGAATCGTTTTGCGCGTCCCGGTCATCGCGTGACCGGCGACCGGCGCGGCAAGTCGCGGGGAGCCGGTTGGGACTACCTCCATATGGCCATCGACGATCACAGCCGGGTGGCCCATGCCACCATCTGGCCGGATGAGACCGGCGCCAGTGCGGTTCGAGCGCTGATCGCCGCGCTGCGTTACTACCGCCGCTTGGGCGTCCAGTTCAAGGCCGTACTCACCGACAATGGGGCGTGCTATCAATCCCGGCGCTTTGCCACCGCCTGTCGTCGACTCGGGCTTCAACACAAGCGCACGCGGCCGTACCGGCCGCGGACCAACGGCAAGGCCGAGCGCTGGATTCAGACGGCGCTACACGAATGGGCGTATGCCCATGTCTATCAAAACGCCGATGAGCGCGCTGACTATCTGCCGTACTGGCTGCATGACTACAACTGGCATCGACCCCATGCCAGCCTGAACCATCAACCACCGATCAGCCGACTGCGGCTCAACGTGAACAATGTGGTGGGTTTACACACCTAGGGCGCGACGCGCTCAACGGCCCAGGCCGGTGAGTGCGTCGCGAACGGCCGACTGAATGGACAAGGCTTGTGCCAGCGCCTGGCTCGTCACCGTGACGTTCAATACGTTCAGGTTGCGAATGGTCTGCTGATCCAGCGTGTTCTGAATCACCGTGCCAATGCTGCCGGGCAGCAGATGCAAGCTGTTCGGATCGAACGTATTGCCGGGGCCGTTTTGAATCACGCGCAGGAGCTGCGTCGGCAGCGTCTGGGTATCGATCACCGACGACGCGACCAGCTGACCGTTAATATAGGTCAGCTGCTGAATGCCCATCGCCACATCAACCGTGACGCCGCCTTGGGACAACGTAAAACCGCCGCGCAAAGCCGCCAGCCGGGCATCACTGACCGGCGTCAGCCCGGTAAAACCGGCGCGGTCGCCCATATCGGCCGCCGTCGCCGTCGCCGAGGCCAGCAGCGCGATAACCAGCACGAACCATCCCGAAGCAGCACGCATGATCGACGCTCCTAAAATTGAATGGCCCCCGGGGTGAGTACTCGCGTCAACGCCAGATTCGATATATCCAGCGCTTGCCCCAAGGGGGCCAGGGGTTGGTTAGACCAGTCGGCGCGGCCGTTGAAAACGGCCTCCTGCCGATGATTGGTGACGACGAACAGAATCGGGCTGCGCATCGTCTTGCGGAAACGCTCGATCGGCAGCGTCCGGGCGCCTATTGACGGATCCCCGACCAGGGCCCGCCCCCCGCTCAACCCCTTGACGACCACGAAGTGGTTATAACCGTGCTCGGACACCAGCACGATCGCCGGCACACCGACCTCGGCCAGTTTGCTCAGCGGCGCATCGTAGCCATTGGCCTGAAAACCGTGCGCGTCGAGGTAGCGCTTCATATCCAGCAGCGAAAATCCTTCGCGGCGGATCTTGGTTTGATCGCCGTTTTGCCACATGGCGCTGAACACCGCTTGTTCGCTGATGGGATCGCCGTACTGATAGCTCAACAATGTCGCGACAGCGGCCGAACCACAGCTGTAATCGAACTGCTGATGAACGGTTCGTGCGAACCGCAACGCCTGCATGCTGCGCACCGGGACATTGCCCACGCCCGTGGCGATTTCAGACAACCAGACCGTACCCGCGATCGCCCCCGGTGCGGCCAGCCCCAGCGGCACCATCGCGAGCAAAGCCAGCCGCCGCAGCGCGGCTTTACTGCATTTGCAGGTTGAGAATGGTCGCATTTTGAATGATCACATTATTGCCGGAATTCTGGATCACCGTGGGAATCCCGCTGGAGCCCGAAAACGCCTGCGTACCGACCACGTTGCTTCCGGTTATGTTGTTGCTGGCCTGGTTGTCCGACAGCTGCGCGGAGAGATTCGCCTCACTGAGCTGAAAGACATGCCCCCCTCGATAGGCGCTCAGGGTCTGCGCCGACACGGGGGCACCCAGCCCGTTGCCAATGGTCGACGAACGCTCGGACGGCGCCGGCGCGGCCCCGGCGATCGACGAAACACCGACGAGAGCGGCCGCCGCGGCGATCAAACATCGTTTTGTTGTGTTCATGGTTATCACGCCTCTATAAACCCGCGACGTGGAAAGTTTGGCGCGGACGGAAACCCGTCCGCGCCCCTCGGCGATGCCGAAGTTTCCTATTGCAGGTTGAGGTTGGCCTGCACCGTCACCCCCTGCTGGATCAGCGACCCTGCGCCCGTGTTCTGGCTCACGGTCGTGACACCCGCCGAATTGGCCAGGCTGCCGCCGTCGATGGTGTTGGAGGCATTGAATGTCCCCGCCGCTCCACCGAACGAGCTGCCGCCCGCGCCGCCCATGGCGCCATTGCCGGTGGTCACAGTCGCCAGCGCATAGCCGCTGGTCGCAGCGCCACCCATACCGCCGGCGCCACCGCCGCCACCGTTGCCGGTCGCGGTCGCCGAACCGGTGGCATTGCTGCCACCCGCGCCGCCGTTGGCAGACGCTGTGGTCGCGCCCGTCGCGCCGCCTGCGCCACCGGTGCCGGAGCCGCTATTCGAGCCGCTGGCGGAGCCGCCGCCACCGCTGCTAGAGCCGCCGCTCGAGGCCGCACTGCCATAAGCGCCACTGGCGCCGGCACTCGAACCGCTCGAACCGTTACCGCGGCCGATGCCGCCATCGCCACCCATCGCGCCCTGGCCCGCATTGGCCATACCGCTGGTCGTGGTTGTATTGGCCGTGCCGCCGTCACCGCCCGCACCGCCGGCAGCGCCTCGGTCCGCGGTGCCGCCAATGTTGCCCGCACTACTGCTATTGCCGGTCACCGTCCCGTTGAGGTTGGTTGTGGCATCCGCCGACCGGTTGAACGAGTCGGAGTTGTGCGAATTACTGTAGCTGTTGGTACGCGTCGTCGTGGTCGTAACCGGGTTGGACGACGCATTGTGGTTATCAACCCAACTTGCGGTTGAATTTTCATTGGCCGTCGGACCGGCGTTACTGTCCTGCGTCGCGGTGGCCGTCGCATTCTGGTTCCCGCCCTTACTGTTGGTATTGGTCGGGTTAGCCCATGCCGGCGCGGTCAAGCTCATCGCCAACGCCACGGCTGCTGTCAAAGTTGTCCTGTTCATCGATGAGACCCCCATCGTATTTGGTGAAGCGGAGCCCACCCTATGTGCGCTCGCACTCTATAAAATGGCAATCGGCGTGCCATTTGGGACCAAAACGCAACACACGAAAAAATAACGATTTTTTAATCCCTGCATCGCGCAGGGAAATCAGGCGCCTGTAAAGCAGATGACACAGGAGACGGCATTCAATCCGGGGCATCGATTTCATGCCGTTGTTCTTCATTTATTTTTTCTTGCCGCGTGTTATCCAGGTCTTGTATCGGCTCTGAAACATGGCGTGAAAGCCTTTGTCGAACATTCCATGCCCTGCCCATGAGCCCGGTGACACATCATCATGCGACCGGCTCAAAAACCGCGGCGTTATGCGGGCTAAACCTCGCCGCTCACACGGCGGCGAACGAGGGGTTCTAAAGAAAGCGGTGTATCGAAAGGGAAACACGACGGTACCCAGGAGCCGCAATCGAGCGTCAGGGCCTCATCGCACCCTCCCGGCGTTTCGCCTGCTTTATTTTGTAAAACAGGGGACGAGCTCGGCATGAGAGATTGGCTGTCGCGGGAACAGACCGCCGATGCTCGAAGGGGCTTCGTACGACCCGCCGATAGCGGCCGCGACAGCAGATGGATACGACGTCATATGGCCCAGGTGTACGTCGCCCGATCAACGCTATCGTCGCCGGGCGCGCCGAATCAGCTAGCCGGCGTCGAGCGTTCGCCCATCTGTTGGCGATACGCGCTCATGATGGCATCGAGCAAGCCGGGAAAACGCCGATCGATATCGGCACGGCGCGACGTATTACGCATTTCCACACCCTGGCGCTCACTGTGCACGAGCCCGGCTTCCCGAAGTACACGGAAATGTTGTGAGAGCGTGGATTTGGGAATCCCTCGCTCAAGGGCTGTAGCAAAACGCGTGCAGCTTTGCGGACCGTCGGCGTGCTCGAGTTCTGCATAGATGGCCATCCGCACTGGATCCGACAACGCATGCAGGATGGCTTCCAAGCTCACGTCGTCGGTCGAGGGATGGGTCAACGGGCGCATATAAGCAGTTTACCAGCCCTTGTTTATTGGTTCATTAGTTCGCATTTACTGCACTACGGGATTTACCCCGATCCATAAGGACCCCAGACATGAGCAAGCTTGCAGATAAAGTCGCCCTCGTTACGGGCGCATCGAAAGGCATCGGCGCCGCCATCGCGCGTCAACTGGCGGCTGACGGCGCATCGGTCGTCGTGAACTATGCATCCAGTCAGGCCGGCGCCGAGGCCGTGGTTGCCGAGATCAGCCAGGCCGGTGGCCAGGCCGTGGCCGTCGGCGGAGACGTGTCGCGAGCCGACGATGCCCGGCGACTGACCGAAGCCGCCATCGAGCATTTCGGCCGGCTCGACATTCTCGTCAATAACTCCGGAGTCTACGAATTCAGTGCCCTCGACGATATCAGCGAAGCGCACTACCGCCGCCAGTTCGATATCAACGTACTCGGACTTCTATGGGTCACCCAGGCCGCGGCGAAGCACATGAGCGACGGCGGCAGCATCGTCAACGTCAGTTCCCTGGCGACCCGCATCGTGCCGCCGAACAGCGCGGTCTACAGCGGCACTAAGGGCGCGGTGGAAGCCATCACCGGCGTGCTTGCCCAGGAACTGGGCCCGCGCCGGATCCGCGTCAATGCCGTCAGCCCCGGCATGGTAGAAACCGAAGGCACGCAGACCGCCGGCATCATCGGCTCCGATATGGCGGCCGACACGGTCAAGCGAACCCCGCTAGGGCGCATCGGTGAGCCGCAGGATATCGCGTCGATCGTGGCGTTTCTGGCCTCCGACGATTCGTATTGGCTGACGGGCGAAAATCTCTACGCCGCCGGTGGTATGCGTTAAAACGCCGCGGCCTCCGGTCGGAATCGCAAGAAACCACCAGGCTCGCTCCGAACGGGGCGAGCTTTTCCCGACATACGGGCGCGCTGCCCATGTAGCGTAAAAATCCCGACGCCACATTACCGAAGCATGTCGGGCGCGCCGTACACACCGGCGGCGACGGCTCCTCAAGCCCTACCTCGTTCAGTGCGAGGCGACATAAATCGAAGGAGACGGCTTCGCCGGCAACGCGAAAGATGAACGCATCCAGGCCACTTCCGCAGTTGGGGTGCGGTCGAACAGACGCTTGAATTCGCGACTGAACTGGGACGGACTTTCATAGCCGACCGCGGCCGCCGCCGAGGCGGCGGTCATATCTTCACGAAACATCAGCAGCCGGGCCTGATGCAGCCGCACGGTCTTCACGTACTGCATGGGCGAGGTTTCGGTCGCGGATTTAAACTGTGCGTGAAATGTCGGGATGCTCATGCAGGCATCACGCGCCAGCTGCTCGACCGTGATCGGGCGCGCATAGTCGCTGTGAATCCGCTGGATCGCACGGCGGATACGGCCGAACGGCGTGTGCGCGCCGAGTGCCGCCCGTAGCCCGGCGCCCTGCGGGCCTTGCAGTACCCGATAATAAATCTCGCGCACCATCGCGCGGCCCAGCACCGGCTGGTCCTCGGATACGGCCATGATTTCAAGAAACCGTGCGACCGTCGCCGCCATCGCGGGTGCCATCGGGGACGCGATCATGCCGCAGGGGCGGGCCGGCGCATCCATGCGCTGCGTCTCGATATCCATGAGCAATTCTGCCGCGAGCGGTATGTCGAGATGCAGATAAATCGCCAGTAATGGCTCTTGCGGGCTGGCATCGGTTTCCATCGTGAACGGCACGGGAATCGACACCGCCAGATAATGCTGCGCATCGTAGACATAGCTTCGATCGCCCCAGTACCCGCGTTTTCGGCCCTGGCAGACGATAACGATACCCGGGTCGTACAGCACCGGCACGTGGCGCAACGCGCGGTTCGAACGTAAAAACCGCACGTCGGGCAACGCCGTCAGGTTATAGCCCTCCAACGGCGACATGCGATCAAGCAATTCGACCATGCGCTGCTGCTGATCACTGGGCGGGGCTGTCGTTGAACGCATCGGCGACTCTCGGTAACGCGACGGCGGACATCGAGTGTAGACGATGCCTGCACGCTCGCTCTGTCGCGCCATAGCAATAGGCAAGCCAACCATACGATCGGCCGTTCGAAAGCACGCGCCCGCTTTCTAGCATAAGGCCACCCCGCTTCGGGCCTTGCCACATCCACAGAGAGCGTTTGTCATGAGCGACCATAAAACCATCCTGATTACCGGCGTCAGCAGCGGCTTCGGCCAGGCGTTGGCCGCCACGGCGCTGGCCGCCGGGCATCGTGTGATCGGCACCGTACGCCGCGAAACCGACGCCCGCGCATTCGAACGACACGCGTCCGGCCGTGCCCACGCCCGCCGGCTCGACCTGACCGACAGCGCCGCCATCGCCGAGGTCGTCGCGCAGACGAGCCGCGAACTCGGTCCGATCGATGTGCTGGTCAACAATGCCGGATACGGCCATGAAGGCATTCTTGAGGAATCGCCGACCGACGAGATGCGGCGGCAATTCGAGGTCAACGTCTTCGGCGCGGTCGAAATGATCCAGGCCGTGCTACCCGCATTCCGGGCACGTCGCCGCGGTCATATCATCAACATCACCTCGATGGGCGGTTATATCACCATGCCGGGCATCGCCTACTACTGCGGCAGCAAGTTCGCGCTTGAAGGCATTTCCGACGCCCTCGGCAAGGAACTGGCGCCGTTCAATATCCATGTCACGGCTGTTGCGCCGGGCTCGTTCCGAACCGATTGGGCCGGCCGATCGATGCAGCGCTCGCCACGGCATATTGCCGATTACGACGCCCTGTTCGATCCGGTGCGCCAGGCGCGCAAAGACAAGAGCGGCCATCAACTGGGCGACCCGTCGAAGGCCGCCCGAGTCATGCTCGACATCATCGAAAACGATACGCCGCCCGCACATCTGCTGCTCGGCAGCGATGCCCTCAAGCTGGTGCGTGATCGTCTCGCGGAAATGTCGCGCGAGATCAAAGCCTGGGAAGCCGTCGCCGTCTCCACCGACGGATGAACCGGGATGCGGGGCGCTTCAGCGCCCCGCACCGGCTTTCGGGTGGATTCACGCCGGGCGTGTCCGTCACGCCATTCATCGAACGGGCTCAATCCCGCCATACGATATCGGCCGCAATTTGGCCGCCACCGCTGCTCTATTTTCGAACCGATGACGGGGATGTCGCGCTCCACGACCCGCCGACACTCGGGCCACCGCGTCGTTCAGGCGGCGACTTTGGATTCGGCGCGCCGCAGCGAATCGGCGAAAGAAGTCACGGCCGCGCCGTATCGATCCCCTTTCACGTCGGCCTCCCGCAGCACCATCGTCGCCACGGGCGCGTGTCGCGAGAGTGTTTCCATCTCACGCAGGCAGCGCTCGCCGGCCGAACCGCCGTGCGTCAGAAAGAATGCCGCCTGGGGTAGCCGGGTCCGCTCCTGCTGCAGATAGGCACGAACCGGTGTGCAGGGATGAAAGGTCCAGATGGGGCCGCCAACGATCACCAGCGCATAGTTCGACGGATCGTGCCTGACGCGCGCAAGCGCCGGCAGATGGTGACGCCAACTGTCGTATCCCGCGCGGAGCATGCCGCGCCAATCGGGCGTATACCGGTCGCAGTGCAACGCTTCGACATCCGCTTCGAGTTTTCGGCCCAGGGCCGTCGCGACCGTTTGCGTGGTGCCTGTGAGCGAGTAGTAAACGATGAGTGTATTCATCACGCGTCTCCAGGGTTATGCGTAGTCATCAACGCCACCGGTGGACAGACCCTAGCGCGTCGACGCGCGTGAATATTGATCAAGCGCAATTGTGAACCGGAAACCAAAGGCGGCCGCCCGCTGGCATCGCGTCGCAACGGGCGCGAGACCACGGAAGCCGCTACATGCCGGACGCGTGAAAACATCGGGCCCGCGCCTGCCGCCTCAACTCAGGGCAAGACCGATCGGTCGCCTTGGGCGTACTGCGTTGGCGTCATGCCGATACGCCGGGTAAACGCCGCGCTGAATGTGCTCGCCGAGCTGTACCCCACGCGTTCCGCAATATCGGCGACGCGGCTGGTTCCGTTTCGGAGCATCCGTTTGGCCAGCGCCATACGCCAGGCCAACAGATACGCCATTGGGGCCAGCCCCACGGTTCGGCGAAACCGCTCAAAGAATGCCGACCGCGACAGCGCCGCCTGGCTCGCCAGGTCGGCCACCGTCCAGGCGCGATCCGGAGCGCCATGCATGCCCCGTATCGCGTTGGCCAGGCGCGGATCGGCGAGCCCTCGCACCAGACCCGGCGACGCCGACGCGGTGCCACTGGCACGCAACGCCTCGATCATCAGCACCTCGAGCAACCGGGCCAAGACCATGTCCCGCGCCGGTCGATCGGCCCGCGATTCTTCACCGACCAGCGTCACAAGCATTGCGAGCCGCTCCTGGCCACGCACGTGAATGCGCTGTGGCAATAACGAAACCAGCAACGCCGCATCGGACGATTCGAAATGACAATGGCCAATCAGCATGCGCACGTTCGGCACGGCGTCGGCCTCGCCGAGCCGGAACACCCCCTCACCCAAGGGAACGGGCCAGTTTTGTACCTCAAGTGGCGGCGCCGGTCGGCTCGAGGCCACGATATCTCGCGCCGAGGGTGCCAACAGAAAATCGCCTGCCATCAGGTGAATCGGCGCCCCGCCGCCCGGCGAAGACAAGCACTCGCCTTCCAGCACGACGCAATAGAACAGATCGCCGGGATCGCTGCGATGGACGCGCCAGGGCCCCGCGCCGATGACCTGCTTGGAAAACCGCATGCTGGGCTGCAACAGCGAAACAACGTCAGCCAACGGGTCGATCAATTCCGGACTCTCGCCAAAGATATCTGGATCATCGATTGTATCGAGTCCGGACCGCCCAGCCTATCGTGAGTGACTCATCGGTTTTATGCAGGAGTTGTCATGAAAACGGTTCTGATCACCGGTTGCTCGTCCGGCTTCGGCCTTGAAATCGCGCGTTATTTCCTCGATCGCGATTGGCAGGTCGTCGCCACCATGCGCACGCCGCGCCCCGAGGTTTTGCCGACATCCGATCGGTTGCGCCTGCTTGCGCTCGACGTGACCGACCCGCAGAGCGTGGCCGCGGCCGTCGAGGCCGCCGGCCCCATCGATGTGCTGGTCAACAATGCCGGCGTTGGCGCAGCCGCGCCGTTCGAATTGACCGAGCCGGCCCTGGCACGCGCACTATTCGAAACCAACACCCTCGGCACCATGGCCATGACCCAGGCCGTATTGCCACAATTTCGATCACGCGGCGCCGGCACCGTGATCAATGTCACATCCACGGTCACGCTCAAGGCGCTGCCGCTCCTTTCGATGTATACGGCCAGCAAGGCTGCCGTAAACGCATTCACAGCCTGCATGGCCATCGAACTGGCGCCGTTCGGCATCGCCGTACACATCGTGCTGCCCGGTCGCTCGCCGGAAACTCGCTTTGGGGACAACGCCCATCGCCAAGGACTCGACGACGCCGCCTACGCGGACCTGGTTCAGCAGACTATCGCCCGAATCACCGACGAATCCGGCCCTGTCACGCACGCCACGGACGTTGCCGAAGCGGTATGGCGTGCGGCGACCGATCCGGCGGCACCGATGCGTATCCCCGCGGGCGCCGATGCGCTCGAATGGGCGCGGGACGCCGGTTGGTCGGTTCCTTGATCGGCTCGCGTTCCGGCCACCTATGCAATGGCGCACGGGCCACCGGCAACACACCAACCGCTGGGCGCGGGCCCACCCGTGCACTTCGTGCGCCGCCCCACGTTCTGGGCCGTGACTTGCCGCATCAGCGCGGCGCCTCAGCCGTGATTTGGGCCATCCGCGAGGCCGAGCCTCGCGCCGGGATATCACGAGACAAACACCTCGTGGCCAAGGCCACGAACGCAGTTGATCGCCTACTCTCTTTAGAGCCTATTCCAATAAGACGGCGAGGACTGCGGCGCCCGTACTATCGGGCGTTGCGGCGTTCGGGTTTTGCGGACGGCGGCTTGGCCAAGCTGGACAATTCACCATTCAGGCGCCACGCGCCCGGCGAAATCCCGTAATAGCGCTTGAAGGCGCGCTGAAAGGCAGCCGGGGAATCGTAACCCACCTCCTCGGCGATACGGCTGATATTACAAGTGCGCCGCTGTAACAACCGGGCCGCCTTCTGCATCCGCAAGCGGGCCAGATAATGCATCGGTGCTTGACCAAGAACTGCCCGGAAGCGCGCGGCCAGGCGCGAACGGGAACTGGCCGCGACCTCGGCGAGCGCCGTCACCGACCAATCGTATTCCGGCGCCCGGTGCAACGCATGCAACGCACGTCCAACCATCGGGTCGCGCACGCCGGCCAACCAGCCGTCGGCATCATCGGGCAGCGCTCGGACGTACTGGCGTAGCGCCTGTATGAATAACAATTCCGTAAGCCGCAAACGGACGCTGCCGGCGCCCGGGGCGTCATCCACGATTTCGTCAGCAACGTGATCCAGTAACGATCCGGGCACCGTATCCAGGCGTACGCAGAAATGCATGGGCAGCGAGGCGAACAACGGTTCAAAGGCACGCCGGTCGCAACCGAGAAAGCCGCACAGCAACGTTATTTCCGGCTGGTTTCCCGTGCTGAACCGCTCATGCCGCAAATCGCTCAGCCGGCGTGTTTCCAGAATGCTTTCAAAGCGCACCGCGGTCCGGGTCGGCTTGTCGCCCATCCGGTGCCGGCCGCCGTGCGGAAACACGACCACCTCGCCCGGCCCGGCAACAAACCAAGCGTCTTTCCGGCCCCGAAACCAGCAGTCGCCGGCGACCACGGCATGAAATGCGATGATCTGATTCGTGCCGCTCGGCAACACCCCGGCGAGCGTTGCAAACGTCGGGTTGGCCTCGATACACCAAGGCCCGGCGAGATCAATACGAAAAATCAGCGCCCCGGTGAGATGCACGCGATCGAGCACATCGGAAAGAATGTCGAGCACCACAACACTCCGTCAGCGCTCCGGTGTTTCGAGCATACGTTCAGGAGTATAGGTCATTTCCGAGACGCCGCCGCAGCGCGATGCTGGGTCTTAGCCTGACCCGATTCGGAGGTGCGTCATGCAACGCGGAATCACCATAGCTTATGGCGGATTTTGCTATCTGCTGTTTTTACTGACGTTCTTGTATGCCATAGCCTTCTTCGCCGATTTCGGCGTGCCGCGAACCATCGACCGGGGCCCGGCCGTGCCGGCCATAACAGCGCTGGCGGTGGATATCGCGTTGCTCGGGCTGTTCGCGATTCAACACAGTGGCATGGCGCGATCCGGGTTCAAGCACTGGCTGTGCCGCTACCTGTCCGCGCCGCTGGAGCGCAGCACCTACGTGTTGCTGTCGAGCCTCGTACTTTTGTTGCTGTTCTGGCAATGGAAACCCCTGCCGGGCGTCATCTGGTCGCTGCAATCGCCCGTCGTGGTCGCACTGCTGTATGCGATAGCTGCGCTCGGGTGGCTCATCGTGCTCACCAGCACGTTTGCGATCAACCATTTCGATCTCTTCGGCCTGCGCCAGGTATGGCTCTCCGCGCACGGAAAACCGTATAAGCCCGTCGCATTCCAGGAGCATTTCTACTATCGCCTGGTTCGCCATCCGCTGATGCTGGGCTTCATCATTGCCTTCTGGGCCACGCCGACCATGACCGTCGGACATCTCCTGTTCGCCGTGATCAGCACGGCGTACATGCTGCTGGCGATCCACTTTCTGGAAGAGCCCGATCTCGTGGCCGCGCACGGCGAGGCGTATCGCGATTATCAGCGTCGAGTCCCGATGATCTGCCCCCGACTGGGGGCCGGCCGCTCGGCACACGGGCGACGCCACGGCAGCACCTGAGCTTGCGGGAGGTCACAACACCTGGACGATAGACCGGCGATAGGAAGATGATCGCGTCGAAACGCCGGTTGGGCCGATCCGTGGCGCGAACAACGCGACCAGGCTCATACCGGGTTCCAAGGCGCGCGAGTGTCGTCGCCCGGCCCGAGCCGAAATCGACACGGGCTCAGGTCATCGGTCTCATGGTCAGCGCGAGGCAATCCACAACGCGCCCTCAACCCAGTAGCAGCTCGCCCTCGATGGGAATGAACTCGCTGGCGGCGTTGATGAGCGCGTACGCGGTCAGCTTGGGCACGCCATAGACCTCGACACGTTTGCCGTGCACCTCGCGAATCTTGCGGGCCAGCAAATCGAAGTCGCCGTCGCCGGAGGCCAGCACTACCACGTCCGCCAGGGCCGCGTACTCGATGGCATCGAGCGTGATGCCGACGTCCCAATCGCCCTTCGCGGAACCGTCCGCGCGCTGGATGAACGGCTTCAGCTTCACCTCGAAGCCGATGGTGCGCAGCGTGTTCTGAAAGCCACGCTGTTTGGCGTCACCCCGGTCGGTGGCATAGCAGCGGGCGGTCAGCACCTCGCGTCCCGCCGTGGCCTGCGCCCAAAACCGGCGATAGTCGAATTGTTTGCCGTAGGCGTCGCGCGCGGTGTAGTAAACGTTCTGAGTGTCGACGAAAATCGCGACCGTGGTCATGAGGCGAATGCCAGGCTGGGCTCGAATTAAGGCCGCCAGCATGCCACGCCCGGCCTCACGAGTGGCGCCGGCGGACGGAGATCATCGCGCACGGGCCGCATCGGTCAATGGCGTCGACATCTTCGCAGGATTCCGAAAGGCCGTCGCGCCGTTGAGCCGCTGAAAACTCGGAATCAGCTCAGACAGCCGTTCGTGTCATTATTCATCGAAGATTGCGCCTTACAGCTATCGAGAGCGGGATGCGGAAGATCGGACACACCCGGGAAGTACCATGCCCTCGAGAGAGTCTCGTTGCCGATTGGCTCGTGGACGCCGATCTCGCCGACGCCTTCGCTATCCGCATCCCGGAGCACGCCGCGGCGCAGGGTATCCTCCATTTGGCGCGATGCGTGCTCGGGCATCCGCCCGTTTGGTTTAAAGGGCTCATATCGCTTCGCGACATTCTTGTTGCCGGACTCAACATCAAAACATCCCGACGTCTGCGCGGCGACGCGGAGGCTGACGATGCCGACCATATCGACTTTTTCCGAGTTCTCGCCGTATCGGAGAACGAAGTCATCATCGGCGAGGACGACCGGCATCTCGACTTCCGAGGCTCGGTTCTGATACGGCCCGTCCCCGGGCGCGCCGAGGCCGAGCTCATCGCCACCACCGTGGTTCACTGCCATAACCGCCTGGGCAAGGCCTACCTGATGATCATCGCGCCATTCCACAGGCTCGTCATACGTTCCAATCTTGCGCGGGCAGCCGCAAGAGGTTGGACCCAATAAAGCCGCCGTATAGCATCGATCGTCACCCCGATCTTCCGACCGCCGGGAGCAGAAACGATCTAGGATTGACGCCGGCGTTTTAGAGTTCCGGGTTGCAGCTTGGCAGAAAGCGTCGTCGCGACGCTCAAGTTCGAATCAAGGGATCGCCAGCCGTTCGTATCATGACAGGCTACTCTGATTGCGGTCTTCGAATACATGGAGACGTTCCATAACCTCCTGCGACCTCGTCAGACGGTCGGCTGTCGAAGTGCCGGCAGTCGAGGACGCGTTGAATCCGATGTTCAGTCACTGGTTCGTCGTAACCGATGGACCCGATCAGACAGCCTCGGATATCGGGCCAGTCCAACCTGCCGCTATTTCTCTTGAATTTTCATCGATCCAGAAAAGCCCCAAGCTCTTCGGGTGTGCCCGTCGGGAAGGTTTCCTTCAGGAAATCCATAAAAGCCGAGACGCGCGCGTTGAGAAGACGCCGCGTCGGATAGAGCGCCCACAACGCAACGTCCGACCCCGGCACGTCGGCCCAGTGTGCAAGACGGCCGTCGGCAATGTCCTGGTCCACGAGGGAAATCGGCAGACGCGCAGCGCCAGCGCCTGCCCGGACGGCGTCACGGATCATGATCATCGACGACAACCGCAGCACCGGCGCAATCTCCATGCTCGCCTCGCTCTGGGCGCTGACAATGGACCAGCGCTTTTCCTGTGCGTTGTTGCGCACCACGGCCGGCACCGGCGCGCCGTCTACACGCGCCTGCGTCGGACTGGCCACAATCACGAGCCGATCGCGTAGGAAAGATCGTCCGACCAGCATCTCGTCCGGATCGGGATTCACACGTATCGCGAGGTCGAACCCTTCCTCGATCATGTCGACGATGCGATCTTCGGTGGTCACTTCCAGTCTGACATCAGGATGACGCAGCGCGAACTCGGCCGCGAGCCGCCCCATCGCGATCTGTGAGAAGAGCAACGGCACGCTGAGCCGCATCCGCCCGCGAACCTGCGTACCGCCGGAGGCGATCGCGGCCGTCGTTTCCTCGAGCTCGGTCAGCAGATGGCCGGCTCGTTCGTACAGCGCCCTGCCTTCCTCGGTCAGCTTGAGATCCCGGGTTCCCCGCTCGAACAACCGGAGGTTAAGCGACGCCTCCAGGCCAGCCACTCGTCGCGACAGCGTCGCCTTGGGTCGGTGGGCCGCACGCGAGGCTCGTCCAAAACCTCCGTGACGCGCGACGAGCGTGAAATCAGCCAGCGCGAGCAAATCCATAACCGCTCCGAAAGTGTTCCGTCCATGGAACAGTGCGTCTAGATATAGCGTCTATTCGCGGATAAGTGAATCACCTAATTTGAGCTCGTCGATAAACACCACCCAGGAGAGACTCAAATGACCATTCTCGTAACCGGAGCCACCGGCCGTGTCGGCCGTCATGTTGTCGAACAACTCATCAACCGCAACGCCGATGTGCGCGTCCTCACCCGCGATCCCGCCAAAGCGAATTTCCCGGCGAGCGTCGACGTGGCCCAGGGCGACTTGCTTGATATCGATAGCGTGCGTAAGGCCTTCGCCGGCGTCCGTACGCTCTTCCTGCTCAACGCCGTGAGCGGCGACGAATTCACGCAAGCGATCATCACCCTCAACCTTGCCCGCGAAGCCGGCATCGAACGCGTCGTCTACCTGTCGGTATTCGAGGCCGACGACGCGGTCGACGTGCCTCACTTCGCCGTTAAATACGGCGCCGAGCGAATGCTGGAAAAGCTGGGGTTCGGCGCGACGATCCTGCGCCCGGCCTATTTCATCGACAACGACGCGATGGTGAAAGACGTCGTCGTACAGCACGGTGTCTATCCGATCCCGATCGGCAGCCAGGGTATCGGCATGGTCGATGCTCGCGACGTCGCCGAAGTCGCTGCCATCGAGCTGATCCGACGCGACACAGCGCCGGGCAACCTACCCATGGAGACGATTAACCTCGTCGGCCCGGATACGCTCACCGGCGAAAATATCGCCGCGATCTGGTCCGACGTCCTCGGCCGCCCCATCGTCTACGGCGGTGATGATCCGAGCGGGTTCGAACAGAACATGGGCCGCTTCATGCCGAGGTGGATGGCGTACGAGATGCGGCTCATGGCCGAGCGCTACGTCAGTCACGGCATGATTCCGAAACCAGGCGATGTCACCCGGCTTACCGCCCTGCTGGGCCGCCCGCTGCATAGCTATCGCGAGGCCGTGAACGCGCTCGCCGCAGCCTGAACCCGGCCGACCTACAGCAAAAACAGACCACGCTCTACGTGCCCCAAGCTCGTAGGCGTGGTCTGCTCCTGTTGAACCGCAGACAAGGCTGCCATCACAAAACGACCGTCACGAGTCAGGACTTCGTATGACGTTCGTTAACCGAAACATTCCGTATATCTGTGTCAGAAATGCGCCGAGCGGTTCGTGTTCACCTTGAGCAACGTCGTCCAAGCGTCGTCTTCTGAAAATCGTGGCCGCCAAAAGACCCATAACGAGTCCCCTTCAAACGAGTCCCCTTCAACCGAACCTCCCAAACAAATGCGGTCGTACGGATGACGCCGACATCACCCACGAAATCGCATGCTTCCACTCGGCCTGCCAGGTTCGGGTGAAATCGAAAGATCTGCCTCAGCCTCTTCAGCAAGGCCGCCGCCCACCTCATCAAGCCAGAAGTCAGCCCGGCATCTAGGATGCAGCCGAAGGCTCGGGCGTTTCGTCCGTCGGTCCGACCGGACGCGATGTCGATGGCATCATCGACGCCCGAGCGGCGTGCTCGGTCGCTGCTTGCCCCTCGACCGTGTCGTCGAGCGCATCGGCAGCCTCCAGCTTGAAGAAAGCCACACGGGTCTTGAGCGACTGGGCCTGTTCCTCAAGCGAACGGCTGGCGGCCGCCGACTGTTCGACCAGCGAGGCATTCTGCTGGGTCACGCCATCCATCTGTGAGATCGCCAGATTGACTTGCTCTATGCCGCTGGATTGTTCCTGGCTCGCTGCGGCAATCTCGGCCACGATGCTGCTCACTCTCTGAACGCTGTCCGCGATTTCGTCGAGCGCTTTTCGCGAACGCTCGACTTGTTCGGCGCCGCCCGTCACTTTCTGCGTGCTGTCCTCGACCAGCGCTTTAATGTCCTTTGCGGCTTGAGCACTACGACTGGCCAGCGTACGGACCTCGGCGGCCACCACGGAAAACCCCCGCCCCTGTTCGCCCGCCCGCGCGGCCTCGACCGACGCGTTGAGCGCCAGCAGATTGGTCTGAAAAGCGATCTCGTCGATCAAACCGACGATGTCGCTGATCTTGCGGCTGGACGCTTCGATGTTCTGCATCGATTGCACCGCGTGCGCGGCGACTTCGCTGCCTTCCCCGGCCTGACGGCTTACGTCCCGGGCCAGTCGATCGGCCTGGGCCGCGTTGTCGGCGTTCTGTTTGACCGTGGAAGTCATCTGCTCCATGGAAGCCGCTGTTTCTTCCAGGCTGGCGGCCTGCTCCTGCGTGCGGTTACTCAACTCATCGTTGCCGGCCGCGATCTCGCCGGCCCCCACAGTCACCGAATCCGCACTGGTATGCACGTCTTCGACCACTTCGCGCAGCCGCACGCGCATGGCTTCGATGCCATCGATCATGGCGCCGAATTCGTCCCGATAAGGATTGTGCGTCTGCGTTCCGAGATAGCCCTGGGCGATTGAAAAGACGAATCCACGCGCAGCACTGAGCGGACGCAGGATCATTCGGCCAAGTAAAACCGCCGTCAGCAACACCGCCGCCAATACAAAGACGGTCGCGCCAATACTCAAATACCACGCCTTCATCGCGGATCCGTGCGCCTTGCGGTAGATCAGCGCAGCCGTGCCCATCTGACTTGTCCGCAATTGATGGAGATCTTTCTGCAAACCGTCGAGCGTTTTGCCGAGCTTGCTCGAATACAGCACCGACGCGCCGATGGCGTTGTCGCTATTGGCCATCGACACGAATTTTTTCATCTGCGCGTCGGCGGTGTTGTATTCCGTATTCGCGTTCTTCGCGATCTTGGCTTCGGCCGGGGAGCTCACGAGCTTCGGGTAGTACGCGTTCCAGGCTTGTCCCAGCTGGCGATGAATGCCCGTCATCTCATGGGCGAGCTGTTCGACGCTGTTCGCCGCCACCGACCGAAGCTGTGCCTTATGGTCCTGATCGAGCTGCTTGAGCTGATCGATGGCACCCGAAATCGCACTCACGCCCTGGAAATTTTTCGCGTAGATGTTGTCGAGACTCGAGCTCAAGTTCTGTATCGACCACATCGATACCGCGCTCAGTACCGCGACCAGCACAAACGTCAGACCAAAACCCAAACCCAGCTTCGCTTTGACACTCTTCCTAACATTGAACACGGCAGGCTCCTTTATTGATATTGAATTGCCCTGGCCGAATGAACGGATCTTCCTCCTTAACGCGGCTCGGCGCCGAGGCGCGGAGCATGGCGAGATCGACTTAGCGAGGATCGCGACACATCGCTATATCGGCAGTTGTCAAGCGCTCTTGAAAGACATCTGCGCACGTTCTGATGGCCCGATCACGCGGCGCATGCGAAAGCAACGCGCGTGGCCGCGGCGTGGCTAAGAGCCCGTATCTATTCCAAACAGGAACATCGGCACCGGCACCTGCAATGCTTCAAGCACCTGAAGCCGCTGGCTCTTTCGCCCGGCCGCCAGGCCCGATTTAGCGGCTCGAAGCTTGCCGCTCGCGTCTGCCTCGACACGCCCTAGATGTTTGGATACCGCAGGCCGGGCCCGGCTTGTGCGGGGTCTTGGGCGGCGCTATAACAAGGGCGTGGTCGCAGGTCTGGCGAGGTATCGATCCGATGTCCGTCATAGAGCGCACCGGTACGCCGGTTCGTAAGGTTCGCGAACTTCACAACCACCACATCGACTCGACGATCTGGAACGATTTCGTCTTTCGCGACGGCGATATCGTCATTGCCAGCTACGGCAAGTCCGGCACCACCTGGATGCAGCAGATCGTGGGCCAGCTCGTGTTCGACGGCGCCCCCGACGTCAACGTCAACGAGCTGTCGCCCTGGCTCGACCTGCGCATTCCGGAAAAAGCGACGAAGCTCGCCGCCCTGGACGCCCAGACCCACCGCCGTTTTCTCAAGACGCACCTGCCGGTGGATGCCCTCGTCGTGAGCCCGAAGGCGAAATATCTGTACTGCGCCCGCGACGGCCGTGACGTGGTCTGGAGCCTGCACAACCACCATATCAACGCCAACGAGGAGTGGTTCGCCGCGATCAACGACACACCGGGGCGCGTCGGCCCGCCCGTGCCGCCGGCCGACCCCGACATCCGGCGCTATTTTCATACCTGGCTCGCCGAAGACGGCGCCCCGTTCTGGTCGTTCTGGGACAACGTGCGCACCTGGTGGCACATCCGCGACCAGCCGAACGTGTTGCTTGTGCACTACAACGCCCTCAAACGTGACCTGCCCGGCCAGCTTCGCCGGATCGCGCACTTTCTGGATATCGCCGTCGAAGAGTCGCAGTGGCCCACCATCCTCGAACACTGCAGCTTCGAATGGATGAAGACGCACGCCCCGCGCGTGGCGCCGCTGGGCGGTGTCTTCTGGGACGGCGGCGCACAGACCTTCATCCATAAAGGCACCAACGGCCGATGGCACGACGTGCTGACCGAGGCCGATAACCGCGAGTACGAGCAACAGGCCATTGCCGAGCTGGGCGAAGCCTGCGCGCACTGGCTGGCCACCGGCGAAGACGAGCCCGAACCCGTGACACAAGCCTGACGGCGCGCTCCCGAGAGCGCTGTCCTCAATGGGAGTTCGTGGCGCGACGCACGCCTATGGGCTGTTGTCGCGCTTCAACCCGAGGCCAGAGGCAGCGCGGCACACAAGACCTGTCGCGGAATCACGTGCACAGAACCGTGCTCGGTTCCCTATTAAGCCTCGGCATCGAACACGGCTTCCGCTGAGCGGTCCGCCGGTATCGACGATCCCAAACGACCGCCGCGGCATGCGGGGCCGACTTGAATCCGCCCTGATCACCGCCACAACAAAACACGTACACATGTGACGTCGCCGCAAATCCGATGCGGCGGTCAAACATACAGGAGATTGCAATGGCCGAGAGTTCGACGCTGAAACCGGTACTGATGGTGCTGACCAGTCATGGCACCAAGGGCGATACCGGCGATCCGACCGGCTTTTTCCTCGGCGAACTGACCCACCCCCTCGCGGTACTGGAAGCGGCGGATATTCCGGTGGCTTTCGCCTCCATCGAGGGCGGCGAGCCGCCGGTCGACGGATTCGATCTCGATGACGAAACCAATGCCCGCTACTGGAACAACCATACCTTTCGCGCCGCAATCCGCAGCACGCAGAAACTGGCGGACGTGAATCCCACGGATTATTCCGCAATCTTTTTCGCCGGCGGCCACGGCGCGATGTGGGACTTCCCCGATAGCGACGCCATCCAGCGCGCGACCCGCGCCATTTACGAAAACGGCGGTGCCGTGGGTGCCGTGTGCCACGGCCCGGCAGCGCTCGTTAACGTCAAACTCAGCGATGGCAGCTACCTGGTATCCGACAAGAAACTCAGCGCCTTCACCGACTCGGAGGAACACGCCGTCGGCCTCGAGAACGTGGTGCCTTTCCTATTGGCCAGCCGCCTAAGCGAGCGCGGCGCGCACCACGAGGCAGCCGACGACTGGAAAGAAAAGGTCACGGTCGACGGCCGCCTAGTCACCGGGCAGAACCCCCAATCGGCCACGAAAGTCGGCGAAGCGCTCCGCGATTGGCTTCAAAACGCGAACCGGTAAAAACGCGCCGTAAAGCTGTGCTCGGCCGGAGCGTGCGGATACGCTCCGGCCGGCTCGGGCTCTAAACATTCCGTACGCCAGTCCCGCCGAGAAAATGCCAACCCGGCGCTGCTCACACCCACTGCGTAACCGCCGAGCCTACGAAATCCAGGATAAAGCAAGCTTTTTAACGTTCGCGCGCGTTATTTGAAAACCTTGGTCGATCCAGAGTGGCGCTAAGTCAAGCCTATTTAGCGCCATTCTGGTCTGCTCCCTATTGCGATAGACGAGCAGCCCGAGACTCAGGCAATCCGCAATCCGAATCGGTCCGCCCAACGTCGATGCCTTACCCGCCACGCGGTCTCAGTCGTGTGCTGGTTACTTGATAACTGATCTCACTACGTGAACAGCATTGGGGCTACCCCATTACGCCGCGATTTTCCTTGTGGTCCCGGGTCGTGATCAGGGCTCGTGCAGTTTGCCCGCTCCTGAAATCCTCTTGTAAGAGGCACGCGATGCCGTCTTCAGCAGGTCAGGTGTGGCTACGGATACGGCGACGTTGGGCCGGCGGAAGGTGCCGCCACCCATTGCCACCTACGCAGAGTCCGTCCGGTAAGGTTCGAGGAACGACACCAGGAGCGCGAGCAGCGCGTCCGGGGTCTCCTCCGGCACGAAGTGCCCACAACTTGGGAGAACATGACAGGAGAGGTCGCTCGCCACCTCGCGCAGTTGATCTTCGACCGCGCCGGCACAGGCCAGTTCGCCGGCAAAGCCGAGGACAGGCATCGCGAGGCGGGTCTTCATCCGCTCGCGATTGGCCGGAATGTCGTCGTCGATCGCGCGGTAATATTCGAAGCTCGCTCGCAAGGTGCCGCGATCGCGCTTGATCAGATCGATGTAGAAGGCGCGGATGTCAGCGGGGATGGGGTTGGGTACCGGGATCTTGGTAAATTGATAGTCGAAGAAGATCTCCTCACGACCGGCCACCAGTTTCTCGTTGATTCCCCGTACCCTGCAGAAATTGTTGTGCCAAAGGAAATCGTTGAGCATCCGCTCGTCAGCGATCAGCGGCGGTGATACCGCAAGCCCTGGTACGATCGCCTCACCAAGGGCGATGCGTGCGATCCGTTCGGGATGATCAGCGGCCATCGCGTATCCGGTCCACATGCCGCAGTCATGGCCCACCATCGCAAAGCGATCGTGACCGAGGGCCGTCATAAGGCCAAATAGGTCGCGCCCCATCGTACCCGTATCATAGCCGCCTTCGGGCTTGTCCGAGATACCGAGACCGCGCGGATCGGGCACGACCAGCGTGAACTGCCTGGACAGCGGCAACATCACGTCTCGCCAGATGTACCAGTTCTGCGGCCATCCACCGAGCAGCAGCAACGGTGGCCCTTCGCCACCGATGACGGCGTGGAGGTCGATCTCTCCAGTGGGCACCCTGTAGCTTTCGAAGACCTCGGTGAAGCCCTGCGGCAAGCTGGGGACTCCATGGACGGAGCCGAAGCCGTCAACGGAGGGAAAAGGAAGGCGGGACATACAATCATCCTTATCTGTAGTGATCGATACACTTTGCTCTATTGACAAGCGGTGTCAAGCTGTTTTTAGTGATCACTATGGATAAGCAGCCGAAACGCCGATCCTCCAGGCCACGCAGTTTCGATCGCGCGGAAGCGGTCGAGACGGCCATGCGTCTGTTCCGACGTCACGGCTACGAGGGCGTCTCCGTCGCCAACCTGACGAAGGCGATCGGCATCGCGCCGCCCAGTCTCTACGCAGCCTTCGGCAGCAAGGCCGGCCTCTATCGCGAGGCCCTCGATCGTTATGCGGAACTTCCGGGCGCGCTAGACGGCATGAGGGATACCGCGACCCTCGAGGAAGCGATTACGGGATTGCTTGAAGCTGCGGCACGCGCGGTTACGGCGGAAGAATCGGGCTGCATGATTTCGACCGGCCTGATCGAGGCCGGCACCGAACACGAGTATCTCTGTCAGGAGTTGGCTGCACGGCGAAAGAGGCTGGAGAAGGGGATCGCCCTCGGTCTCGAGCGGTGGGTGGCGCCGCAGGAGGCTGCGCGTCTCGCCGCATTCCTCTTTGCTGTGCAGCAAGGAATGTCCGTGCAGGCCCGGGACGGCGCGTCGCTGGAAGCCCTGCTTCTGATCGCTCGGGACGCGGTTGCAGGCATCGTTGCACGACGGGCGATGGAGAGCCAGAACCGATCACAGCCCTAGCATGGCAGGCATCGGCCCCATCGTGCGCGTAATCACCGGAGCTCGTATTCGGGTGGATGCCGCAGATAGCATCTACGTGGAAGTGATCATCATCCGCTGACAATATTCGGGCGGAATCAGGGACACACCACGAATGTGAACGTTCGGGCGTTTTGCGTCGAACAGAAACCGTGGTCTGTCCCGAACGAATAGGACGCAGCTCGGACCGCCATCTTCGATTACATCGAAGTGTTCTATAACCGTCAGCGGATCCATCAAACGCTTGGCTATCGAACACCGTTAGATGTAGAGAAAAGCCATCAAACTGTGGCTTGATTAATCTCTCCGTGGGAACTGGACCAGCTCAGTCTGTCCCCTATGGTCTGTCCCCTATTACTGCGGACCGTTTCGTTGGCAGTATCGGGGCTATACATGATCGAGAACTGCAGGAAGTTTAGTGCCGAATACGAACTGGCCGGCTATGCGAGTCGTTCATCTGCTCGGTGGCGGGCGTCTTGTTAACGAACTCGGCCCCCGAGCGGTGGTCCACCCTAAGCCCTTAGTAGGCGAGCAGGCGAGCTTTGAGACCGATACATACGCGAAGTTGTTTCACGACGCGCACTGGGCCGGGCTAGAACCTGTCGGCGTCGAGTTTTATTCACACCAAATGCAGGCTACGGGCGAAGAGCCGCCCGAGTGGAAACCCTATCTTCGCCGGTTTACCTCTACGTGGTGCTGCGACGACAGTGCGCAAAAGTGGGCCGAAATCGCGCACGTGGCTCATCAGAGAAAGTTGGCGCTTGAGTGGGACTTGTCGAGACGAATCCGCTACCAGTTGCGAACCCTATCTTGGCGGCTCTTTGAGGTATCTCAGGCATACCATAACCAGCTGGTCGGTAAGCTAGCTTCTGGTTCCTTCACAGACGGGGGTAAGTTCGAAGATGGGTTTACAGCGCAGATGTATTTGGCGCTTCACTCGTTCTTAATAGATGCATGCATACTTCGAGACTATCTAGCGGATTTTATTGCGAAATTTATACTGCCAAAAGAATCTGGTGATTTTGGCAGGTTTAAAGATATGGGACAGTTCCGGTACAAAGTGCTAGGCCCGCATAAGAACGAGGGCGGGATAGCTAGTGAACTATGGGAGGCGACTGATGAAAACACCAACGGGTGGCTCGCGGTTCTTAACGCCTATCGAAATATCGTCGTGCATTCCGCCCCGTTAGAGCACGCAGAGGCTCGCCTGTTCGCGCAATCGTATTTGGCCCCGTTCAATGGCGACCGAAGAATCCCCGCGATCCGGTGCCCCATTCCCGGTGATCCAATTAGCGTGAAGCAAGCTCGGTCAAGTGCCGCCGATCACAAATCCTTCGACGAGCTCCAGCAGTCATACCTAATGATGGCTCGACAAGAAGGGTACGGCGTGGATGGGCTCGAGTACGTGTGGAGCGTAGCAGGCCGAATTTCCGCCTTCTCACAACAGGTCTCGATTCGTTCGCATATTGAGGCGCAGCCAATTACGGTGACTTCGAAAGATACAATCGGCGGATTTTCCTACACAACCCGCAACTAGTGTCCTGTCTCGTAAGCTTCTTATCAAACGAGCGTGAGCGGTCGGCCTGGCTGGCAAGGCGCGAGACCCAGTCGTATCGGCCCATACGGCTGGTTTTCGCAACGCGGGCAGACGCGTCGGCCACCGCGCGCAGTGCAAGGTTACTTGCGAGACAGGACACTAGTAGCTCGGAACCGGTCCAGCTTAGCGGCCGCTATCCTCGCGCCCCTAATACGATTATTCGAAGCTCTTACGCGTGACTCACAGCCTCGTGAGTTTGTCGGACTACCCGCGCCGGCGCTGTTTGGCTGCCGGCCTTTTTTCCGGTAGCTGCGTGAGTTTGGCGTATTCCTCGAACAGAAACGCGACCCGGTCGGCGTCGCCGGAGAACTTTTTGCGCGCGTAAGCCGCGTCCACGGCGCGATCGAGTTTGCGATGCGCCTTGAGCAGCGCGGGCGGCATGGTGAGCGGATCGTAGAGATCGGCGAGCGTGGCGTCTGGGAACTGCGCGCGGGCGTCGAGCACGACCGTCGCGGCGGCTTCGACCGCTTCGCACTGATTATGCGAGAGATCCTGAGGCCACGGGAAGTTGTTGTAGACAAGGCCGGCGGAATACCGGAAATCGCTTTTCAGGCGACCGCAGGTATAGCGCATCCAAGCAGCATGCATCATCGAAGTAATGATGCCGAAATGAAAAATTTTCGCGTCTGGGATAGTGAACAGCTCTGTACTTGCTATCTCTGAATCCCGGAACGCGATCGGCAGGTATGGCCTGCGCTCCGAGGACGTCTTCGGGATAGCAAGGTAAGGGCCTTCCGGTTGCCGGTTTTCCCCGAATAGCGTCGGCACGTCGGCCAACCTTTGAGTTGCTAGGCGGCTACTTTCCAAACGTTTATTTCGAACCGCCTGTACGCGCTCCCGGACCCTCGGTAACTCCTTCAGCCGCGCCGGTGGCAAGTCTTCTAACCAGAGACACCATCGTTTGATGTCATGCAGAAACTCCTCACTGCCTAGATAGCGCTGAACCCAGCTTTCGGCGCTAGGTTCGCAGATAAGCAGCTCCGCCTTTTCTACATCACTCAGAATGAGATTACCGCCATCGTTCGGCATGCTTCCGAAAGAGACGTGCGGCACATTACAGATCGGCTGGCGGCGGCTGGCAATAACAACATCCGGCGCATCTACAAGGTAGGGATTGATGTTCTTGACCGGCTTGCCTTGTGGAAGTCCGTTTATATCGTCGTATTCGAACAGGATCTTCTGAGACGTGTCGTCCAGGCCAAAGCCAACGATGATGCAATGCACCGCAGCTTTGCCACGTGCTTCGTTACTCCACCGGAATGTACGGTGCGCGAACTGGATCTTCACGCCACGCCGTAGCATCTCGGGCCATAGCAGACTGACCTGCTCGCCCTGCGCAATTGAGTTCGTAGATACGAATGCACATCGGATTGGTGGACGACCTGCTGCTCGATCGGGTTCACGGGCCAAAAGCTCGCTGGCTTTCACGAACCAACCGGTCACGAAATCGAGCGTTCCGCTCCCTTTGATATGCCCGGTCACACTTTGAAGATCCGCTTTCTGGAACTTCGATTGATAGCGCTTCCCACCAAACGGTGGATTCCCAAGGATGTAACTCAACCGCTCCTTCGGAACCACGTCCTCCCAATCCAGCCGCAGCGCATTGGCGTTATGAATATGCGGCGTGGCGCGTAGCGGGATACGCGCGAAGTACATGCCGAATTCCTCGCCGACCTTGACGTTCATCTGGTGGTCGGTAAGCCAGAGCGCGACCTCGGCAATGCGCGCCGGGAATTCCTCGATCTCGATGCCGAAGAACTGGTCCACGTCGATGTTAATGAAGCCGTGTACGTCCAGCGATAGCTGGCCGGAGCCGGTGGACGCGGCGCGCAGTACGTCCAGTTCCAGTTCGCGCAGCGCGCGATAAGTGACGACGAGGAAATTGCCGCAGCCGCAGGCGGGGTCGAGAAAGGTCAGCGTGCGCAGCTTTTTGTGAAACTCGAACAGCCGGTTGCGATTGTGCTTGACGCGCTCGAACTCGGCGCGCAATTCGTCAAGGAACAATGGCTTGATGAGCTTTTCGATGTTCTGTTCGCTGGTGTAGTGTGCGCCTAGATTGCGCCGCGCCTCACTGTCCATAATCGACTGGAACATTGCGCCAAACACCGCTGGGCTAATCTGGCTCCAATCCAATCCACAGGCGTCGAGTAGCGCGTCGCGCATATCGCGATCAAAAGCCGGGATCGGCAGCGTTTCCGTGAATAGGTCGCCGTTGACGTAGGGAAACGCCGCCAGCTGTTCGTCGAGGCTCTTCTGGCGCTGTTGGTGCGGCGTGTCGAGTATCTGGAACACATGCGCGATCTTGGAGCCAAGATCACTACCGTCTTCGGCGGTACGCTCCTCTAGCCACAGCCGGAACGCCTGCGCGGGCTGAAAGATGCCGGTGTCTTCGGCGAACAGGCAGAACAGCAGGCGCACAAGCAGCATCTCCAGCTTGTGGCCGGTATAGCCGGAGGCCTTGAGCGCGTCGTGCAGCTTTCCCATGCGCTCAGCGGCATCGACGTTGACGGGGTCTTCCGCGCGCAGCACCTGCGGCTTGTAGCCGGCGATGAAGCCGAAGCGTTTGATCTGGCGCGGCAGTTCGGCCAAAGCGAATTCGTGTTCCTCGTCGTTAACGAGGTCGTGCAGTCGGATGCGCGCGAAGTCGGAAACAACGATGTACTGCGGCAGGTCGCGCGGCTTGAGATAGGCGGTGTAGTCCACGGCCTGGATGAACGCCGAGTCGAGATCCTTGCCACGCGATTTATGTTCGGCGATCAGCGTGCCGGGCCAAAAGCAGTCGATAAACCCATTCCCGTGGGCGCTGGCGTCGCCGAATTTCTGGACATGCTTTTCGAAGGTTGCCACCTGGCGCCGCTTGATGCCGAACACCTCGAAGAACTCGTTCCAGAAGGTTTGCGCATCGGCGCGTTCGTTGGCGGCATCGGCCCAATCGTGGGCAAAGCTCGTGGCGTTTGCGCGAATGTCGTTCCAGGATAGCGGCACGCCGTCCTCTCATTCATTGGCATGAACCTGATCGGGGCAAACTATCCTACCTACGCCGGCCGAGGGAAACCGGCTAGCCTCGCGCCTTTGCAACCAGTCGGTCGTGCGCGAGGGGAACCTTCAGGGGCAAACCACAATTTCATGAAACCCGTGGCACCACGTAGTATCAGCGACTATCAGAAAGAAACTCTTCCGGCGCCAAAGCCAGCACCGGAGAGTCGCGAAAATCTCGGACGTTGCGCGTCACGATATGCGTACACGAATGAGATTCGGCCGCAGCTGCGACGACCGCGTCTTCGAAATCCGGCCAACTCAACGCTCTTGCTCTTCTCAACTCGCGATGCGTGGTACCGGCGACCTCAAAATAGCGGAGCAGCCAATCGACGACCCGGTCAGCGGTCCTCTCTGTCTGGTGTCGCGACACCAGAGAATGAAGCGTCGTGAAGGCGTGAGCCGGCAGGCACGCGGCAACGCCGCCATCCGTCACTCGGCCCATCACGGCCGCCGATGCGCCGTAGTGCGGTTCTCTTTTCTGGACCACGTCGAGCACGACGTTCAGATCGATGAGGATCACTGGCCGTGCTTGGTGGATTGACGCTCACGCATCTCGGCCTCGGCATCCATATCCGCCGGTAGCAGACCCGTGATCTCATCAAGAGCGGCCGGTGGGGCTTCATTATCCAGTAGGCGCATACGCCGCAAATAGCGATCGATGACTTCGGTCACGCTTAGGCCATTGGCTTTCGCATACCGTTTGACGAAGTTCACGTCCTCGACCGGCAATCGAATCGTGAGCTTGGATGTTTCTATAGCCATCGCAATTTCCGTACCGCTTGTTTAATGAAACTGTACGGCATGTACCGGATTGCTGCGAGACCTCGCGGTGCTTAGCGCATTTGCGCGGGGTTTAGTATTCCCGCAGGCCAAAAGAAAAGCCGCCTCGATACCGAAGCGGCCCTTCGCTTATAGACGATCCGACCGCCCTACTCCCATTCAATCGTCCCCGGCGGCTTCCCGGTCACGTCATAGACCACCCGAGAAATCCCGTCCACTTCGTTGACGATCCGGGTCGACACGCGCCCCAGCAGTTCATACGGCAGTTCCGCCCACTTGGCCGTCATGAAGTCGATGGTCTCGACCGCGCGGAGTGCCACGACGTGTTCGTAGCGGCGGCCGTCGCCGGTGACGCCGACGCTGGAGACCGGCAGGTAGACGGCGAAGGCCTGGCTGACTTTGTCGTACCAGCCGGAGTCGCGTAGTTCCTGGATGAAGATGGCGTCGGCGGCGCGGAGTTTGTCGGCGTATTCCTTTTTTACTTCGCCGAGGATGCGCACGCCCAGGCCGGGGCCCGGGAACGGGTGGCGCATGAGCATGTCGCGCGGCAGGCCGAGGGCCAGGCCGAGTTCGCGGACTTCGTCCTTGAACAGTTCGCGTAGCGGCTCGACGAGGCCGAGCTTCATGTCTTCCGGCAGGCCGCCGACGTTGTGGTGGCTCTTGATGACGTGGGCCTTGCCGGTGGCCGAACCCGCGGATTCGATGACGTCCGGGTAGATCGTGCCCTGGGCGAGCCAGTCGATGTTGGTGAGTTCGGCGGCGTGGGCGTCGAAGACTTCGATGAAGGTGTTGCCGATGATCTTGCGCTTGACTTCCGGGTCGGCCACGCCCTTGAGCTTGGCCATGAATTCGTCTTCGGCATCCGCCCGGATGACGTTAAGGCCCTTGTGCTCGGCGAAGGTGGCCATGACTTCGTCGCCTTCGTTGAGACGCAGCAGGCCGTTGTCGACGAATACGCAAATGAGGTTTTCGCCGATCGCTTCGTGGATGAGCGCGGCGGTCACCGAACTGTCCACCCCGCCGGACAGGCCGAGCAGCACGCGCTGGTCGCCGACCTGTTCGCGGATACGGGCGACGAGATCGTCGATGATGTGTTCGGACGTCCAGAGCGCGCCGCAGCCGCAGATGTCGTGGACGAAGCGCGAGAGGATGCGCTTGCCCTGCGGCGTGTGGGTGACTTCCGGGTGGAACTGGATGCCGTAGTAACCCCGCTCTTCGTCGGCCATCCCGGCCAGCGGGGCGCCGTCGGTGTTGGCGATGCGCTTGAAGCCTGGCGGCAGTTCCTTGACCCGGTCGCCGTGGCTCATCCACACATCGAGCAGGCCGTGGCCTTCTTCGTTGACGTGGTCTTCAATGTCGTGGAACAGCTTGGAGTGGCCGCGGGCACGGACCTGCGCGTAGCCGAATTCCTTGTGGCTGGAGGTTTCGACTTCGCCACCGAGCTGGGCGGCCATGGTCTGCATGCCGTAGCAGATGCCCAGCACCGGCACGCCGAGTTCCCAGACCGCGTCTGGCGCGCGCGGGCCGTCGTCCACGGTGACCGATTCCGGGCCGCCGGAGAGGATGATGCCCTGGGGCGCGAAATCGCGGACGTAGTGGTCGGCTACGTCCCAGGCATAGATTTCGCAGTAGACGTTGGCTTCGCGCACCCGGCGTGCGATGAGCTGGGTGTACTGACTGCCGAAGTCGAGAATGAGGATTTTCTCGGCGTGGATGTCCTGGGTCATCTTCGTTCCAAGCTCGGTGGTGGTTCTTTAAGGCCGGCTATCCGCAGATTTCGCAGATGCGGCAGATTCTGGCGGTTGGGCGTTGTGCCGTTGATGGTGTTCGGGCGCTGTCTGGTTGGGTGCTCGATTCTTCAAGACGTTGTCCGCCGATCGACGCAGAGCACGCAGATGGCGGTTGGGCTTTCGCGGCGTTGTGAAATCGGGGCGCTGCTGGCATTGAGGGCTCGTTGAGGGTGTAGACAAGCCTTTATTCCGTCTGGCAATCGTGAAAACAATGCCTTCGCCCGGCTGTCGGATTACGGTGCAAGCACCTAATCCGACCTACGCAACGATCTGATATTGCGGCTATCACCGGCCGCTATGTCCTCTACGCCCTCATTCAATTGGTCAATTTTTTTCGGTCTTAAAATCTCTGTCATCTGCGCAATCTGCGGATAAACAAAGAACGCTTCTCCCAAACAAGAAAAGCGCAGACCAACCAGACCTGCGCTTTTCGCATTCAAACAACGCCGAGCACGCTTTAGTCGACGCGGTAGTTCGGCGCTTCCTTGGTGATGTTCACGTCATGGACGTGCGATTCCTTCATGCCGGCGGAGGTGATTTGCACGAACGTCGGCTTGGTTCGCATTTCCGTGATGTTGTGGCAGCCGGTATAGCCCATCGCCGCGCGCAGGCCGCCAATGAGCTGGTGCACGATACCGCCGAGCGGGCCCTTGTACGGCACGCGGCCTTCGATGCCTTCCGGCACCAACTTCTGGATTTCCTCGGACGGGTCCTGGAAGTAGCGATCCGCACTGCCCTGGCTGCCACTCATCGCGCCCAGCGAGCCCATGCCGCGATAGGCCTTGAACGAACGGCCCTGGTAGAGCTCGATCTCGCCCGGCGCTTCTTCGGTACCGGCGAACATGCCGCCGATCATGGTGGCGTGCGCGCCGGCGACCAGCGCCTTGGCCAGATCGCCCGAGAAGCGGATGCCGCCATCGGCGATCACCGGCACGTCGGTGCCCGACAGCTCGGCCACCACGTTGGCCACGGCCGAAATCTGCGGCACACCGATGCCAGCGACGATACGCGTGGTGCAGATCGAGCCCGGCCCGATGCCGACCTTGACCGCATCCGCCCCGGCATCGACCAGCGCACGGGCGCCTTCGGCCGTGCCGACGTTGCCGCCAATAAGCTGTAGCTCGGGGAAGCGCTGCTTGAGTTCCTTGATCGTGCTGAGCACGCCCGACGAATGGCCGTGCGCCGTGTCCACCACGACCACGTCCACGCCAGCGTTGACCAGCGCCTGCACGCGCTCGAAGGCGTCCGGGCCCGGGCCAACGGCGGCGCCGACGCGCAGGGAGCCGGCGGCGTCCTTGCAGGCATTGGGGAAGTCGGTGGACTTCTGGATGTCCTTGACGGTGATCATGCCGCGGAGGGCGAAATCGCCGTTGACCACCAGCACCTTCTCGATGCGGTGGGTATGGAACAGACCGAGGATTTCGTCGCGGCTGGCGCCTTCGTGCACGGTGACCAGCTTTTCGCGCGGCGTCATCACCGAGGTGACGGGCGCGTCGAAGCGGGTTTCGAAACGCAGGTCGCGACTGGTGACGATGCCGACCGGCGCGCCGTTGTCGACCACCGGCACACCGGAGATACCCTGCGCCCGGGTGAGATCCAGCACTTCGCGAATCGTGGCGTCCGGGCCGACCGTGATCGGGTCGGAGATGACGCCGGATTCGTATTTCTTGACCGTGCGCACGTGCTGCGCCTGCTTTTCGGCCGACATCGACTTGTGAATGATGCCGATACCGCCCTCTTGCGCCAGCGCGATCGCCAGGCCGGCCTCGGTGACCGTATCCATGGCCGCGGACACCAGCGGAATGTTGAGGGTGATGCCACGCGTGAGGCGGGTCGACAGGTCGACCTGACGCGGTAGCACGTCGGAGTACGCGGGTTGCAGCAGGACGTCGTCGAACGTCAGCGCTTGCTCACTGATTCTCAGGGTCATAGGCTCGCCAGCGGTGAGCGGCCCGTTTGCGCCGGATGCGCGTTGTGGCCGCCGCAAAGACCGCGGATTATACAAGCTCGCGCGCCTTGGTTCACTAGGCGATTGTCGCGGCGCCTATCCGCCCTTCGCATTCATCCCGGCGTACCGCGCATTCAGACAGGCCAAACCGCTCATGACCGCAGCCGATAACGGCCCCATCGTTTTTACTGTCAGCGAACTCAACCGCGCGGCGCGCGACCTGCTCGAGCAGAGTTTCGGGCTTTTGTGGGTCGAGGGCGAGATCTCCAACCTCGCCCGCCCGCGCTCGGGGCATGTGTATTTCTCGCTCAAGGACGGCGAGGCCCAGGTCCGCTGCGCCCTGTTTCGCAACAAGGCGCGGCTGTTGCGCGTTGCGCTCGACAACGGTGTGCAGATTCGCGTGCGGGCGCGGGTGAGCCTGTATACGGCGCGCGGCGATTATCAGCTCATCATCGAACACGCCGAGGATGCCGGCGCGGGGGCGTTGCAGCGTGCGTTCGAGGAGCTGCGGGCCCGCCTCGACGCCGAGGGGCTGTTCGCCGCCGAGCGCAAGCGTACCCTGCCCGCGCGGCCCGCCCGTATCGGCGTGATCACGTCCGCCACCGGGGCGGCAATTCGCGACGTGCTGTCGGTGGTCGCACGGCGCTACCCGCTCGGGGCACTGCGCATTTATCCGGTGCCGGTCCAGGGCGACGCCGCGCCGCCGGCGATTGCAGCGGCTCTGACGCGCGCCAGCGAACGCGCGGATTGCGACGTGATTCTGCTAGTACGCGGCGGTGGCTCGCTGGAGGATCTCTGGGCGTTCAACGACGAAGCCGTGGCGCGGGCGATCGTGGCCAGCCGCATTCCGGTGGTGTCGGGCGTCGGCCACGAGGTGGACGTGACGATCGCCGATCTGGCCGCCGACGTGCGCGCGGCCACGCCCTCGGCAGCGGCCGAGCTGGTGTGCCCCGACATGGCTACTCACGCCGCCCGGCTACCGCAGATCACCACGCGACTCGAACAACGCATGGCGGCGCGGCTGGCGGAAGCCCGTACCCGCCTTGCCGGCCTGGAGCAGCGGCTGGCGCGTCAGCGCCCGCGCCGGCGACTGGAAACGGCGGCGCAACGGCTTGACGAGGCCGAACTACGGCTCCAGCGCATCGCGCAGACACAAATGAGCGCACGACGACGGCATCTGCAATTAGTCGAAGATCGTCTGTTCCGCGCGAGCCCGGCCCGGCGCGTGGCGCAGGCCGAGGGCACGATCGCCGGGTTGTCGCAACGTCTTGATCGGGCGGCAGTTCAGCGCGTGGACGCGGCCCGCCGCCAGCTGGGCTCGGCGGTGCGCGCGCTACATAGCGTAAGCCCCCTACAGACGCTCGAACGCGGTTATGCTATAGCTCGTGACGCGCAGGGCAACGTCCTGCGCGACGCTTCGACCGTGACCGTGGGCGAAACCGTTGCGATCGATCTGGCACGGGGGCAATTGGATTGCGAGGTTCGCGCCCGCCATGGGCGGGCCGGTCCAGAGGAATACAACAACCGCGATTAAGACCGGTGCATTGGTACCGGTCACCGCACGCACATACCCAAGGGGTCCCGACATCGTTATGACGAGTAAGCCGCATCATGCTTTCCTGCGCCTGACATTCGCCGCAACCGCGCTGGTCGGCGCACTGGCCGCAACCGGCTGCGCGACCGGCCCGAAGCTGGTCACACCCAATCCGCCGCCGATTCCCAAGGCCGCCGGCGACGTGCCGAGTACCAACAAGGCTGTGCTCCAACCGGGCACGCAGGTGGTCGCCGATACCGCCGAAGGCCATATCAAGATCGAGGCCGGCCCCGGGCTGCGCCGTGTATTCGACTGGGATGGCATGCGCCGCGGCGTGATCACCAAGCCGCGCGAGAAACGGTTCGCCGGCGAATCGAGCAAGGGGCTCTATTTCGACGGTACGCCGAAGGTCTGGAAACCGGCCCACGGTATTTCCAAGCTTCGCTACGAGGAAGGCTATCGCAACTTCGAAAATATCGACGATGCGATGATCTGGATGCAGATTCGCCGTCTCTACTACACCTACAACAACGACGGCCTGGTGGTCGGTTGGAAGCGTAAGGGCGACACGCTACAGGTCGAGGTGTGGCAATTCACCATCGACGGCAAGAAGCCGACGTCCCTGCCCGATTCCAAGGGCACGCAGATCGCCGAAGGCCCGCTCAAGGTCGAGCCGCAGAAGATGCATCCGCATCTGGTGTTCGCCGACGGTCATACCGAGCCGTACAACACGCAGACCGCGTCGGAGTACTCTGGCGGCGGCGCGAGCAGCTCGGCGTCGACGCAAAGCCAGCACTGCAGTTGGTTCGCGAACCTGTTCGGCCAGTGCTCCAAGGCATCGGCCAGCAGTAGCGAGCAGACGGCCAAGAACGGCTCGAAGACATCGGCCACCGCCAGTGTCTCGACATCGACCGGAACCTCGGCAGCTGCCAGCGGTACCACCGCCGCCAACGCGTCGGCGAGCGGCAGCACCCAGACCAGTGAAACGGCGGACAACAAGGCCGCTTCTAAGTCGGAGCCGAGCAATCCGAAGGCCGAGATCGCGGGCAACGTGGTCAATATCCGTAGCCGCCCGAGCACGCACTCCAAGGTGCTCATGCAAGCCAAGCAAGGCGACTCGGTCTCGATCCTCAAGCAGGATAAAGGCTGGCGTTATGTGAAGTTCGACGACGGCCGCAAAGGCTGGGTGGCCAACTTCCTGCTCAAGCACTCCGGCTGATCGGCCGCGGGAAAGACGGCGGCGGCACGAGAGCGTTCGGACACTTTTCGTGTTTGCCGTCCATGGCCGTCGCGTCGGGCATCGACGCGACGGCTTTCTTTTATCGACGTTTCGCGCCGTGGCACTGTCATGGCGACATGACGACTCGGGGTCTGAACGCTCTTGCGCTCATGCGCTGGAATCGCCGGCGTGCCTTGCGACCGATGCCCGTTCAGGCGCGGGGCCGACAGGTTGCCCCACATCAAGCGATACGCCGATCAACCCGAGATATGCTCGAAAGTGGTGTACGCGGGAGTTTGAATTAGGCGGCGTATCCGGCTGGAATG
>NZ_APNK01000037.1 GCF_000732535.1 Salinisphaera hydrothermalis C41B8 | reverse complement strand
CGCCTTGCCGGGCACGATTTGCGGACGCCAACGCGGCGCTCGCACGAAACCTCAACACGCCCTAGCATTCCATACCAGAACTGTCGTCGCAGACGTTTAGAGCGGTTTGTAGAGGACGATGGTTAGACTCAACCGCCACCTGGAGCTCGCCCATGTCCGAACCCATTCCAACCCATATGGCCGCAATGCAGCTCGTCGGCCACGGGGACGTCGATCAGCTGGTCTACAACCAACACGTCGCCGTGCCCGCCCCCGGCCCGGGCGAAGTCCTCGTCCGCGTGACCGCAACCGCCAAAAACAACACTGATCGCAAGGCACGCGAAGGCCTGTATCCGACCAAGGACAAGGGCGACGTGACCTCGTTCGCCATCGGCGGCTCGCCGACGCTCACGTTTCCGCGCATCCAGGGTGCCGACATCGTCGGGCGCGTGGCCGCGGTGGGCGACGGTGTTGATGCCTCGCGTATCGGCGAGCGCGGGCTGCTGGATTTCAATATCTACGGCAGCGACCGGCGCGACATCAATCTCACGCCCGACTATTACGGCCATGGCGCGGATGGCGGCTTTGCCGAATACGTTGCGGTGCCCTCGGATCAGTTCCACGCGGTCGCCAATGCTGATCTGTCGGACGCCGAGCTGGCTTCGATGGGCATGTGCTCGTATCAGACGGCTTATCACATGATGACGGCAGCGAATGTGTCCGCCGGCGAGCATGTGCTGGTCACCGGCGCCAGCGGCGGCGTGGGCACGGCGCTGATTCAGCTGTGCCGCGTTGTCGGCGCGATCCCCTATGCGCTATCGACACCGGAAAAAGCCGATGCCCTGCTCGAACTCGGCGCCGAAAAAGTGTTCGATCGGCGGGCGATGGACGATTTCCCCGGCCAGGTTCGCGAAGCGACCGGCGGAGTTCCGCTCGATGCCGTCATGGATCTGGTCGGCGGCGACATGACGATGCGTTTCATCGAGGCGATGACCTTCGACATGAATGCCCGCTCGACCTACCCGCGGTTGTCGATCGCCGGCGCCAGCGCATCCAACGTCTCGGAAGTGATGTGGACGGTGATCTATCTGTATCAGGTCCAGATCTTCGGCGTGTCGCACGGTACCCGCGAAGAGGCCGAACAACTGGTCGAGTGGATCCGGGGCGGTCAGCTCAAGCCGGTGCTGCACGCGGCGTTCAAGCTGTCCGACCTGCATGAATGCGAACGCTATTTCACGGATCGCGGGTCGAACTACATGGGCAAGATCGTGGTCGTACCCGATGCGCAATGGGCCGAACACGGCGCCCCCTACGCCCTGGAGACCAACTGATGAGCCGACAATTTGCCCTTCGCCTGATGGACACCCACGCCGGTGGCGATGTCTCGCGGATCGTGACCAGCGGCGTCGTCGACCTGCCGGGCGACACCGTCCGCGCCAAGATGCTGTATCTGCGCGATCAGGCCGACGATCTGCGTCGCCTGTTGCTGGAAGAGCCCTATGGCATTCCGGAAATGTCGGTCGATCTGATCGTACCGCCGAGCGATCCGAAGGCGGCGGCCGGCTATATCATCATGGAAGTAATGGGCTACCCCATCTATTCCGGCTCCAACACGATCTGCACGGCCACCGCGGTATTGGAAGCCGGCATCGTCGAGAAACAGGAAGGCATCCAGCACTTCACCCTCGAGGCGCCGGCCGGCCTGGTCGAGATCGAGGCCCGGGTGGAAAACGGCGTGGTCGAGGCCATCACCTGCCAGGGGCTGCCGAGCTATATCGATACCTACGATGCCCGCATCGATGTGCCCGGCATCGGCGAAATCACCTATCACGTGGCCTACAGCGGCGGTTTCTATGCGCTGGTCGATGCCACGGAATTGGGATTCGAACTGGTCGCGGCCGAGGAACGTCGCCTGGCCGACACCGCCCACGCGATCGTTGAAGCAATTCGCGCCGACCGTGAGTTCTCCCACTACAGTCTCGGCGACGTCGGGCCGCTGCCGTTCCTGCATTTCATGGGGCCCGTGGACAACCCGGGCTCGGGCTTCTATCGCTCGCGCTCGGCGACGTATGTGCACCCGGGCGTGATCTGTCGCAGCACGACCGGCACCGGCACCTCCGCGCGCCTGGCGCTGATGAATCATCGCGGCGAAATCGAGCCCGGCGACCGACTGGAGACCGTATCCCTGCGCAACACGCGTTTTGTGGGCGAGTTCGTGGCCCGCGATCACGCCGAGGGCCATGACGTGGTCCGCAATACCATCACCGGCCGCTCCTATGTGATCGCGGAATCGGAAATCATCGCCAACGTCGATGACCCGATGATCGAGCATCTCACGCTCAATCACGTGGTCGCACCGCGCGGATAAGATGCGCCGCCCCGGCCGGGGACCACCGCGTCCCCGGCTTGATTTCGCGGTGCGCGCCATCATTTCCGGCAGACAGGAACGTCAACATGACGAGAATGCAGATGGCGGATTACAGCAAGAACGAGGACGCGATCGCCCGGCTTACGCCGGAGCAGTATCGCGTGACCCAACAGAACGGCACCGAGCGCCCCGGCACGGGTGAATATCTGGACAACAAGACGCCGGGCATCTATGTCGATATCGTCTCGGGCGAGCCCCTGTTCGCGTCGTCCGACAAGTATGAGTCCGGATGCGGCTGGCCGAGCTTCACCAAGCCGATCGAGCCGGCGTATGTCGACGAACTCGCCGATAACTCGCTCGGCATGCGGCGTACGGAAGTTCGCTCGAAGCACGGCGACAGCCATCTCGGACATGTCTTTCCGGACGGGCCGCCCGACCGCGGCGGACTGCGCTACTGCATCAACTCCGCGGCCCTGAAGTTCATCCCGAAGGACGACATGGAAGCCGCAGGCTACGGCGATTACATCGATCAGGTGGAGGACATCCGATGAGCGAACAACGCGCCATTCTGGCCGGCGGCTGTTTCTGGGGCATGCAGGATCTCATTCGCAAGCAGGACGGTGTGCTGTCGACCCGCGTGGGCTATTCCGGCGGGGAGATGGCGAACCCGACCTATCGCAACCATGGGCACCATGCCGAAGCGCTGGAAGTGGTCTACGACGACGAGCGCATCAGCTATCGACAGCTGCTGGAGTTCTTCTTTCAGATTCACGACCCAACCACCAGGAATCGTCAGGGCAACGATATCGGCGAGTCCTATCGCTCGGGCATCTACTATCTCAGCGACGCCCAGCGCGAGATCGCCGAAGACACGATTGCCGACGTCGAGGCCTCCGGCCTCTGGCCGGGCAAGGTCGTGACCGAGCTCAAGCCGGCCGGCGCATTCTGGGAGGCCGAACCGGAGCACCAGGATTATCTGGAGAAATTCCCGAACGGCTACACCTGTCACTTCCCGCGGCCGAACTGGGTATTGCCCCGGCGCAAGACAGCCTGATCGGATCACCCCGGCGATACCGGGGCGATTCCATGCGCAGGCCCGCTACCCCGAAGTCGAGCCAGCCTCGTGCTGGCTCGTTTTATATCGAGGCTGGTGTGAGGGCCTGACGAGCGCGAATCCGTCGAATCGCGTGATTACTCGAGCAAACTGAAGCTCAAGACGCGCCACGGTCCTGGATGACGCGCCCGTTTTCCACGAAGCCGCTGCGATAGCGGGCCGGGAAACGCGTCTTGAGCGCTTTAACCTTGGGCTCGTCGTTGACCTGCAGGTAATAGCTGTCCGGGTGTTTCACCGCATAGTTCTGGTGATACGACTCGGCTGGAAAGAACTTGTCGCCGACGCTCACTTTCGTCGCGATCGGCGCCCGGAATACCTTGGCGGCGTCGAGCTGCCGGATATAGGCCCGCGCGACGCGGGCCTGATCGTCATTGGCGGCGAACACTTCCGAGCGATACTGCGGGCCACGATCCGGCCCCTGGCGATTGACCTGGGTCGGATCGTGGGCGACCGAAAAATAGATCTGCAGCAGATCCGCATAGCGGATCTTCGCCGGATCGTAGGTGATACGTACCGCTTCGGCATCGCCGTAGCGACCGGTGCTCGAGTCGCGGTAGTTCGCATGGGCCTTATCGCCGCCCGCATAACCGGATACGACGTTCGTCACGCCCTTGACGTGCGAAAAGACTTCTTCCATGCCCCAGAAACAGCCGCCGGCCAGCACGGCCGTGGCCTCACCGCCGGACGTATCGGCCAGATGGGCCTGGGCCGGCGGAATATTCGCACCATAGACGGCATCGGCCGAGCGCGCGGGCGCATCGAACAATACGGCCCCCAGCGCCACGGCCCCCGCCACCGCCAGGCCGGCAATCGACACCGATCGTTTGAATCGAGCGTACATATCAATCTCCGTTGACCGCGCCGCCATTCCCGGCAGCGCTCAGGCCGGCGTGATCGGGACGAACCGTAGCGCCAGCGAATCCATGCAATAGCGCAGCCCGGTCGGTTTGGGCCCGTCGTGAAACTTGTGCCCGAGATGACCGCCACAGCGCGTACAACTGATCTCGGTGCGCGTCATGCCGAAACTGTGATCGACATGTTCGGTCACGTTCTCGGGCGCGATCGGCTGGTAGAAGCTGGGCCAGCCCGTGCCGGAATGAAACTGGGTGGCCGAATCGTAGAGCGCGTTGTCGCACCCCTGGCAGCGATACAGCCCGTGTTGCGCCGGCGTGTTGTAGTAGCGCCCGGAAAACGGCTGTTCGGTGCCGTGTTCGCGCAGAATATGGTACTGCGCCGGCGTGAGGACGGCTCGCCACTGGGCCGGCGTCTTGACCACGCGTTGAACCGTGCGACGGCCGAGCCGCTTGCCATGGTCATCGAAGGCCACGATGGTCACCGGGCCGCTGTCCCGGGTGCCCGCCGCGCCGTCGCTCGCCGCTCGGGCAGGCAACCAGCGCGTCAGACCGACCAGCAGGCCCGTACCGAATACGGCCGACGCGCCGATCAGAAAACGGCGCCGCGGGTGGTTGATGCTATGGCTCATGTCGCTCTCCTGCGGATCGCTTTTGCGAACGCCCGCGATTGGTCGCCCCAGGGCTGCTGCGGGCTCGGTCGGCCGGTAATCCATGAGCCGGCTGGCTTCATCGCCGGACGGGCTCTTGAGGCGATCGATATCGCGGTTTATGCAGCTTATACGCAGCAGCGGCCGCCAGCCGATGCGGGCATCACACGAGTTGTTGGCGCCCGCTCGCGCATGACATGCCGCGAATCGGATGATGAGGACGAGGCACCGGTGATGCTGGCGCCGGCTACAAGAAACGAGCGTCGGCTCGTCAGAATAAAGCCGCGACCGATGGATGGTAGGGCGTGTTGAGGTTTCGTGCGAGTCCGCGCCAAGCGCTGTTTTGCGGCAAGACGAGGCGTAGCGAACATGGCGTAGTGGCCCTACGCGAGAGAGCTATAACGCTGTATTGCCGCAAAACAGCGCTTGTCCCTTCGGGTTGGGCCGCAAATCCCGCCCGGCGGCGTTGCGAGTCTGGGTCGTGGCGCGCCACGACGCGGCGACTCGCGCCTTGCCGGTCACGATTTGCGGACGCCAACGCGGCGCTCGGACGAAACCTCAACACGCCCTAGCCACACCATCATGAATTGCTCCGGGACTGAACCGGCCGCCCCGACGATTCAGGGCTTCGTGTCGAGGCGTCTCCGGCCAGAAGAAATGGCCGGCGGTCTCCCGCCGGCCGCTTCCAGCTGTCCGTATTACTTGGTCTTGCTGGACTTGGTCGAAGCTGCGGTCTTGTGCTTCTTGTGGGTGGTCTTCTTCTTGTGGGCCATCGCGCTGTGGTGCTTCGTCTTCTTATGGGTCATGGTCTTGTGCGCGGCCTGACCACTGCCGGGCTTACTTTCGGCGGCACTGGCCGTGGCGGCGACGCCCACGGTCGATAGAGCCATAATCAAGGCGGTGAGCACGGCGTGTTTGCGGACGTTCATGGAGGGTTCCTTTGTAGTTGTCCAGTCGCGGCCCGGGTATCGGGTCGTGGCATTGAGATTAGGCACGTCCATTCGGTTAATCATCACGAATCGATAACATCGCTCGTGAATCTTTCGTGATGATGTGAGCCGCGCGCTCGGCTAGCCTGAGTGCACCGTTTAACGGAGTACGTTGTGACCCGCCCGATTCTCTGCGTCGAGGACGACCCCGATATCGGGCGCTTGCTGATCACGTTACTGGGCGATGCCGGCTATCCGGCGATTCGGGTCGCCGACGGCGAGACGGCGCTCACGCGCTGGCGCGAGGCCTCGCTGGTGATTCTCGATCTGATGCTGCCAGGTATCGATGGGCTCGCTGTTTGCCGCGAGATTCGTACCGCGGATGCCGTTCTGCCGCTGATCATGCTCACCGCACGCGCCGATACGCGCGAAGTCGTGCACGGGCTGGAGATCGGCGCCGACGACTACATCACCAAACCATTCGACGGCGCGATCCTGCTCGCACGCGTGGCCGCGTTGCTGCGGCGGCACGCCCGGGCCGCCACGGGCGCCCCGGCCGGCGAACGTACCCCGATCGCGGTGTATGATCTGGTCATCGATACCGAAGCCCACTACGCCACGCTGCGCGGCCAGGCGCTGTCTTTGACGGCTAAGGAGTTCGCGCTGCTGTCGTTGTTCGCCCGCCACCCGGGCCGCGGGTTCTCACGCGCCGACCTGCTCGATGCCGTGTGGGGGCCGGAGTTCGACGGTTTCGACCACACCGTGAATACGCATATCAACCGCTTGCGCAACAAGATCGAGGATGACCCGTCCAACCCGCGGTATATCCTGACCGTCTGGGGCATCGGTTATCGCTTCACCGACGCCAGCCAGCGGCCGCTTTCGTGAACGTGCTGCGCACGCTGCGGCGTCTGTCGCGCAGCCTGTACGCCCGGCTGGCCCTGGCTTATCTGGCCAGCCTGCTGGTGATGTCGTTGGCCACGGCGTGGATTGCGGTCGGCCAGTTCGATCTGCTCGGCCGGGAATGGCTCCAGCGCAACCAGCTCCATCTGGCCTCTCATCTGGCAACGCGCCTGGCCGGGCCGTTATCCGACGGACTGACCAGCCGGCGGGCACGCCAGGCCGTGGCCCACATCAAGAGCATCAACCCGGCGCTGTCGATCTATGTCCTCAACAGTTCGGGCCAGGTCGTCGGCGCGTGGGCGGACGATCGCTGCGCGCTGGGCAGCCGGATTGAGATCGCGCCGATCCGGCGCCTGCAATCCCATATGCCGATGCTGCCGATATACGCCGATCTACCCTGCGACGACGGACGCAACGTCTTCTCGGTGGCCAGCATTCGTTACGGGCCCGAACGGCACCGGGGCTATCTGTTCGTTGTGCTGGAAGCGGATACCGATATGTCAGTGGCGCGCATGTGGCAGACCAGCAGCATCTCGCGCTCGCTGGTGGTGGCCGGCGTGGGCGCGCTACTGGTCTCCGCTGCGCTCGGTCTTTTGCTGTTCGCGCTGCTGACCCGGCGTTTCTCGCGACTCACCCGCGCCATGCAGCGCTTCACCGAAGGCGACCACAGCGAGCGTCTGTCCATGGAGACCGACGATGAAATCGGTCGCGCGGCGCGCGCGTTCAACGATATGGCCGCGACCATCGAAGCCCAGGTTTCCGCGCTACGCGAGAACGATCGCCAGCGCCGCGACCTGGTGGCCAACCTGTCCCACGATTTCCGCACGCCGCTGACGGCCCTGCGGGGCTACGCCGAGAAACTGCGGGCCGGCGCGCCCGAGCACAACCGGCCCGACCTCGATGCCGTGCTGGCCAACGTCGCCCGGCTGACGCGCCTGGCCGAGCAGCTTTCGTTACTCGCCGGCGTGGATGCCGCCGAACGCGAGCTCTACGTCGAGACCTTTCCGGTGGCCGAGCTGATCTACGACATCGTCGGCAAGTTCCGGCCGGAGGCCGAGGCCGCCGGCATTGCGCTGACGGTGGATTGCCGCGAGTCGCTGCCGGTTACCGCCGATCTGGAGCTGATCGACCGAGCCTTGACCAATCTGGTCGACAACGCCCTGCGCGCGACCGATCCCGGCGGCCGGGTGACCTGCGCGGGGACACGCAGCGCCGAGGGCGTGCGTATTGAGGTCGCCGATACCGGCATCGGTATTCCGGCGGAAGAGATCGGCCTCGTCACGCAGCGATTTTATCGAACGCGCGAGGGCCGCAGCCGCAACAGCGGCACGGGACTCGGGCTCGCGATCGTCGCCGAAATCTGTTCGCGTCACGGCACTCGACTGGAACTCACCAGCGACACAAGCGGCACGACCGCGGCCTTCGAGCTGCCGCTCGGCTGAGCACGATCGTGCCGCTGGCGGCTAGCCCGGGAACAATCCGGCATAGTGCTCGGCGATCTGGCCCGGCGTGGTCAACCAGATATCGCGCCGACGGGCCGCGATATGGGTGAGCGCCCGCCGCAACGAGCGCAGGCGAAACGGCTGCCCCACGATATAGGGATGCAGCGCGATGCCCATCACCAGCGACTGGCGCCGGGACTGGTCCATCATTTCGTCGAACTGGTCGATGATGCGGGCCTCGAATTCGCGATAGTCGCCATATTGCGGCACCTGATGCGGGATATCGTTGATTTCCTGCGGGTACGGCACCGACAGGATTTCGCCGTTGCCGCGGGTATCCATCCAGACCGGCTGATCGTCGTGCGCCCAGTCCAGGTGATAGACGAAACCCGCCTCGGCCAGCAGATCGGGCGTGGCCCGGCTCTGGGCAATCCAGGGGCCGAGCCAGCCCACCGGCCGCTCGCCGAAGGCCGCAATGAGCTTGTCGCGCGATTCCGCGATCAACTCGGCCTCGCCCTCTTCATCAAATTCGTTCTGCGATTCGCTGTTGGTACGGCCATGTGCAATCAGCTCACTGGAAAGCTTCTGGCGATACGCCAAAATAAGTTCCGGGCAGTAATCGGCGATCGTGGAATTGACGATCAGCCCGACCGGAAAGCCGAGCGATTCGAACATTTCCAGCAGGCGCCAGGCGCCGACACGGTTGCCGTAGTCGCGCCAGGAATAATTAAGCACATCGGGCTGGCGCCGCCCGGGCACCAACGCGGCGCCATATCCCTGATCGAAATGAAAGTGCTCGAAGTTCAGACCGATATACACCGCCAGTCGTTTGCCATCCGGCCACAGGAAGTCTTCGCGGTCGGCGATGGGTTGGTAGGAATAACGATGATGATGGCGCAGCGTGATCGACATGGCGGATCGCTTGTAAGAGCTAAAGCATCATTCTAGCGCTCGACGTCTCCTTGCCGTGCGAATGCCACGACCGGCAGTGAGCGGACGCTGGCGATTGCGCTTGGGGCACGCCCGATTCAAACCGCCGCGGACCGGGGCCGTCCGCACCCAGAACATCATCGGGGTTGCGCAAAGGGCACGCGGCGAGCGACAGGCAGCCACAGCCAATGCATCCGTCCAGGGCGTCTCGCAGCTGCGTCAGGCGTGTAATGCGCGCATCGAGCTCTGCCCGCCATTGTGCGGACAGGCGGGCCCAATCGGCCGCGGTCGGCGCTCGCCCTTCCGGCAGCGTCGCCAAGGCATCGCCGATCGCGTCCAGCGGAATGCCCACCCGCTGCGCCGTTTTGATGACCGCGACGCGACGTACGACATCGCGTCGATAACGGCGCTGGTTGCCGGAGCTTCGGGCGGCAGTAATCAGGCCCTGCCGTTCGTAGAAATGGAGTGTCGAAACCGGCACCCCGCACCGCCGGGCCACTTCACCCACGGTCAGCGCTTGCTTGTACGGGGGCAGTTGTCTGCTCTGCGGCATGCTTGACCTCAAGTTAAGTTGAGATCTCAGTCTGCACGCATTCGTTGCACGGAGACAGTTGCATGCCCGGTTCTTATTTATCGCTCGCTCTGATTCTCGGGAGCGCCCGCTACGGACGCCGTTGTCTCGCGATCGCGGACTGGGCGCAGGCACAACTGGAATCGGCCACCGATGTCGTGGTCGACCGCATCGATCCGCAGAAGCTGCCCCTGTCGCTCACCGACCAGCCGCTGCCGCGGCAAGCCTGGCAGAACCTCGAGCGCCGCATCGACCATGCGGATGCATTCGTTGTCATCACGCCGGAGTACAATCACGGCTATCCGGCCGCGCTCAAGCAGATCATCGATGCGGTCCGTCATCCATGGCGCGCCAAGCCGGTCGGCCTGATCTCCTACGGCGGCCTGTCCGGAGGCATCCGGGCCACCGAACAGCTACGCCAGGCGTTCGCCGAACTGCATGCGGTGACGTTGGCCGATACCGTCAGCATCGTACACGCCGACCGGCGCGTGGATGCCGCGCACGGCTTCCGGCCCGAGCCCGGCCATGTTCGCGCACTCGCGACCCTGGACCTGCGGCTGCGCTGGTGGGCCGGCGCGCTCGCCGATGCGCGCCGCCGACGCCCCTACGATGACATGCCGGCCGGCCGACGCACGGCCTGAAGCACCGGGTCGCATCGCTGTCGCCGCGGCCCACGGGCACCGGCGTCGGCCGCTACGGCGTCGACTGCCCTCGGCGGATCAACGGAAGCCACGGTACGCAAGCCCGGCCATCAGCCGACGGCGTCTCAACTCGCCGAAGCCTGCTCGAGCGTTCGCTGCGACGAGGTCGCCGGCAGATCGAGCACGAAACTCGCGCCGGCGTGACGATTTGGCTCGGCCCAGAGCTGGCCGCCATGGGCCTCGGCCAGCTGACGACTCACGAAAAGGCCCATGCCCATACCGCCGCCGCTCGATTGGCAGGGCTCGAATACGGATTGCAGCGCGTCGGCGCCGATCCCCGGCCCCGAATCCGTGATGCGGATACGAATCGCGCGATCTTCCACGTTCTCGGCCTGCACGCGCACGATTCGCCGCGACTCATTTGCCAAGGCGTTGATGGCGTTGCCGATTAGGTTGATTAAAATTTGCTCGAGCTGCGCCGGATTGCCGGCACATGGCAGCAAGGGCGACTGCGCCGAGACCCGAACTTCGACTCCCGCATCGACCGCAGAACGCTCGGTCAGCTCGACGCTCCGGTAAATCACCTGTAACAGATCGCAATCCTGAAAGCCGGCTTGGCGGCCGCCCAGCAACTGCCGTGTCTGGGTAATGATTCGACTGGCACGATCGGCCTGGGCCCGTAATGCGCGCACGAGCGAATGCAGCCGTGCCGGTGATTCCCCGGCGTCGAGCATGCGTGGCAGCGCATCGGCATAGTTGATGATCGCGGACACCGGTTGGCCCACCTCGTGCGCCATACCGGCCATGATCTGCCCCAGCCTGGCCATGCGTTGCAGGTGCACGAGCTGGTCGTACGGCACCGACGCGGGGGCGTCGATCTCATCGCGGTCGCGCTCCGCGACCGGCTCCAGCATGACGAATGCGCCCGCCAGCTCATCGCCAACGACATCGGGCACCGCGTACAGCCACAACCGCCCGCCTTCCGGGTCTCGATTCGAATAAACCAGTGTTCTGACGACCTCGCGCCCGGCGAGCGCCCGGTTGATGAATTGCTCGAACGGCGGCGAGAACATCCCGGAGAAAAAGCCCACCGCATCACTGCCGAGCGGCCGGCGACCGAATCGATGTTCGAACGCCGGATTGACGAACGCGAAATGCTGGGTCGGCCCGAGGTAGGCCACCGCGTATCGGAGGTTGTCAGTCAAAAGACGTAAGCGCCGATCACTCACCTGCCGGTCTTGCATCCACTCACCTAGAAAGACAGCTACCGGCGTCACGCCGTAATTTTTTCGAACGTCGCGCCTGCGAACCCAGCCCTCTGCCGCCGCAAGCCTTGCAGGCGAATGCTCGAGGTCGGCGTCAAACACGCTATGCCGGAGGATAATAACCAAATATCCGAAGTAACCGGGATTTCCTAACGGGGCCGTTCATAAAAAACATCTATCGACTCGATAGGTCACAGTCGAACTGCACCATCGACGATGAAGCGGTAGAGTAGGTTTCAGGGGGAACGGTTATGAAACATATCGTTGGCGCGGTATCCATTACGTTGGCTGCCTTTGTGTTCGCAGGCCCCGCGGCCGAAGCCGCATCGCCGCCGCCGGTTGAACTGGTTGATGTCTACCAGGGTCACGCCGATCTGTCGCAGTACTGGGTGTCCGAAAAATACGACGGGGTTCGGGGCTACTGGGACGGCCAACGCATGTTGACCCGGGGTGGCTCGGTGATCGCGCTACCGGCCTGGTTCACCGCCGATCTGCCGGACACACCGATGGACGGCGAGCTTTGGGCCGGCTACGGCCGGTTCTCGGATGCGTCAACGCTGGTGCGTACGGCCGGGCCGGACGATCCGCGCTGGCACGAGATCAGCTATCGCATATTCGACCTGCCCGGCCGCACCGACGATTTCAACGACCGCGTACCCGCTATCCGCCGCGTCGTATCTCGAATCGACGATCCCTGGGTGGTCGCGATACGGCAGTTCCATGTCGCCAACGACGAAGCCCTGCGAAGCGCCCTGAAAAAAGTTCTCGCCAAAGGCGGCGAAGGCCTGGTGCTGCACCGGGGCAGCCGCGACTACACGGCGGGGCGGCATGCCGGCCTGCTCAAGGTCAAGCCGTATCAGGACGCCGAAGCCCGTGTGGTCGGCATCCATCCGGGCCATGGTCGCCTGAAGGGCATGATGGGATCGCTGGAAGTTCGTATGCCCGATGGCCGCCAGTTCGCCATCGGCACCGGTTTCAGCGACGATCAGCGGGCCGATCCGCCGCCGATCGGCTCATGGATCACGTTTCGCTATCAGGGCAAAACCGCCACCGGCCTGCCCCGCTTTGCACGCTTTCTCCGTCGCCGCCCGGGCGGCCCACCGCCCGAAGTCACGGCCGAGGGCCGTGTCTCCGGCCCGGCATCCCCAAAAGACGGCGGGTCCGACGACGGCGCCTGAATCGAACGTCAGAGCTTGACGTCGAACCCCTCGAATTCGGCTGGCCCAAGATAGATGTCGCGACGGGCCCCGGCATTCTCGTGCGCCTTACGGAAGGCTTCGCTGCGCGTCCAGGCCTCGAAGGCCTCGCGCGAGTCCCATTCGGAATGGGAGGCAAACAGCGTTTGATCTTCGCTGCTCGCGCCTTGTAGCAGATTGAAGCGCCGGAAGCCCGGCACGCCCTCGAGGTGTGTATCGCGCTGGCGCCAGATTTCGAGAAATTCTTCTTCGCAACCCGGTTTGATACGGAAACGGTTCATGGCGATGAACATGACGACTCGGGGATGGAGGAAATCAAGGCCCGATTCTAGCCGGGCCTGACCGGTTCCTGCAGCCCACCGTATTCGGTGCGCTGCAGCCGGGTACAATTACGACTTTAGTCGCAACCCGTAGCAGCCATCGCGTGATCCTGCGCATCTTCGAAACCATCGTGCCCGTGTTCGGCGTCATCGGCATCGGCTATTTCTATGGCCGGCGTTTCGCACCGAACATGCGCGCCGCCAACGGTCTGAACATCACGGTGTTCACGCCGGCGCTGATCTTCTATGCGCTGACCGAGCAGTCGGGGCGTCATCTGGATCTCGGGCTGGCGGCGCTGGGCGCCGTGGTGGTGGTCTTCGGGGCCGGGGCGCTGGGCTGGCTCTGGGTCTGGGCCACCGGGCGCCGCGCCGCGGTCTATGTCCCGCCGATCATGTTCCCCAACTGCGGCAACCTCGGCCTGCCGGTCGCGCATCTGGCGTTCGGCAACGAGGGCCTCGCGCTGATGGTCGTTTTGATGGTGGTGGAAAACACGCTGCAGTTCACCGTGGGACTCTGGCTATTGGGCGAGCGCGTTTCGCCCCGGGCACTCGCCCGCAACCCCATGCTGGTCGCCACCGCGGCCGGGATGATCTGCATGGCGATGGGCTGGCAGGCGCCGGCCATGATCGAACCGGCAATCAAGATGCTCGGCGACGTCTCGATTCCACTCATGCTGATCAGTCTGGGCGTTCGCCTGTCGGGAGGTACGCAAGGCCAGTGGAGCGCCGGGTTGATCGGTGGCTTGGCCGCCCCGGTTGCCGGGCTGGCAGTCGCGATTCCGTTCGTGTGGATCGCTCAGCCTGGCCAGACGCTGGCAGCGCTGATCATCATCTTCGGCGTGATGCCACCGGCGGTACTCAACTACATGCTGGCCGAGATGTACGACGTGGAGCCCCAGCACGTGGCGGCAATCGTGGCCGTCGGCCACGTCATCGCCCTGATCGCGCTGCCGTTGACCTTGGCCTTTGTCTTGTAGGCCCTATATATAGCGCACTATCAATTTTTTAGGGATTTCCCCATGCCGTTCGTCAATATCGCCATCCTCGAAGGCCATGACCGCGACTACGCGCAAGCCGTGGCCGATTCGGTCAACGAGGCCGCCATCACCGCGCTCGATTTTCCGGCCGATGACCGCTATCAACTGATTCAGGAATACGCGCCGCACGCGCTGCAGCTCCAGACCCGCACCGCGGATCGCGTGATGCTGCACTTGGTGCTGCGCTCGGGCAAGACCGACGAGCAGAAGAAAGCGTTCTATCGCCGGGTTACCGAGAATCTCGCAGCCCGGCCGGGTATCGATCCGCACAACGTCATGATCACCATGACGGAGAACAACGACATCGACTGGTCGTTTGCCGACGGCAAAGCGAGTTTCCTCGAAGGCTGAAGAGATCGCGGCCACAAAAAAGCCGGCGCGCAGCCGGCTTTTTTGTGTCTGGCAACAGGATATTCGCTATCAGCGATTGCGCGCGTGGATAAAGGTCCAGTAGCCAAAGGCATTCACCGGCACCGACTCGACCACGTCGAGATCGGCCATGGCCAGGAAATCGTCGATCGGGAACGACGGCCGGAACCCCACCAGCTTGGATAATGGCGATGCCAGCCGCTCGAGCTTGGCCATCGGCCCTTTCTGGCTGAAGTGGTTGACGATGAAAATCTCGCCACCCGGCTTGCAGACGCGCTTCATTTCCTCAACCAGCTTTTTCGGATCCGGCGCGACCGAGACCACATACATGGCCACGACCTTGTCGAAGCTGGCATCCGGGTATTCCGTCGCCTGCCCGTCCATCACCTGTAGCGTGATGCGATCGGCGTTGCCGTTCACACGCTGGCGGGCATGTTCGAGCATGTCCGGGGATACGTCGATGCCAACCACTTCCACGCCATCCGGATAATGCTCGAGCGACAGGCCGGTACCGACGCCGACTTCCAGCACGCGATCGCCGGCCTGGCAATTCATTTTATGCACCGCCACTTGGCGACCCTGTTCGAACACGGGGCCGAAGAATCGGTCGTACGTACTGGACAGACGACGATAAGCGGTAACGACGGAACGTTCATCCATGGCGTGGTATGACCCGGGTTGCTTGACGAGGATGATCGAAAGCGCGTGGAGAATACGCCGATCTGCTGTCGGATACAAAAATTAGACCGTCGGACCGATACCGCCACACCCGCGCCATAACCATACGGCGCGGGCATCGCTATAGGGTCAGCGTTTGGCCCGGAGCCTGTCGCAAACTGCTCCGGGCCTTGCAGGCGCTACCCCTGATCGCGCTTCCAGTTGATCAGACCGCCCGCGCGCAGAATATCGATCTGACGCTCGGATAGCGCGTGCTTGCACTCGATCTTACCACCGTCCTCGGTCTCGATTTCGACCGTGTCGCCAGAGGCGAGTGCGTCATGCAGACCGCTGATCTTGAGCTTGGAACCCTGTTCCAGCTTGTCCAGATCGTCACCGTTGGCAAACGTCAGCGGCAGCACGCCGAAGTTGACCAGATTGGACCAGTGGATACGCGCGTAGTCCTTGGCGAGCACGGCACGAAGGCCGAGGTAGCGCGGCGCGATCGCGGCATGTTCGCGCGAGCTGCCCTGCCCGTAGTTGGAGCCACCGATGATCGCGTGGTCGCCCGTCTTCTTGGCACGATCGGGATATTCCTCGTCGACCACGTCGTAGACGAAGTTCGCGATCTCCGGAATATTCGAGCGATACGGCAGAACCTCGGCGCCCGCGCGCATGATCTCGTCGGTAGAAATATCGTCGCCGACCTTGAGCAGAATCGGCAGCTCGAATTCGTCGGGGATGCCGTCGAAATCCGGTAGCGACTGGATATTCGGCCCCTTGACCAGATCGACCTTGCGCGCCTCGTCGAGCGGCAGCGGGTCCTCGAGCATGTGGTCGTTGATCACCGGGTCTTCTGGATTGCTCACACGGGGATAATCGAAATCGAGCGTGCGCGGATCGGTGATCTTGCCCATCAGGGCACTGGCCACGGCGGTCTCCGGCGAACACAGGAACACCGAATCCTCGGGTGTACCCGAACGACCCGGGAAGTTGCGCGGCGTCGTGCGCAGGCTGTTGCGGCCATAGGCGGGCGCCTGTCCCATGCCGATGCAACCGTTACAGCCGGCCTGATGGATGCGCGCCCCGGAGGCGATCAGCTGGCCCAGGCGATCATCGCGTGCCAGTGTCTGAAGCATGGCGCGCGAGGAAGGATTCACGTCGAAGGAGACGTCCTTGGATACGGTCCGTCCACGCACCATTTCCGCGGCTATCGCAAAATCCCGATAACCCGGATTGGCGGAGGAGCCGATATAAGCCTGGTAGAGCTCGTCGCCGGCCAGCTCTTCGACTGTCACCACGTTACCGGGCGACGTCGGCTTGGCGATCAAGGGCACCAGCTCGGACAGATCGATCTCGTCATGCTCGTCGTACTCGCAGCCGTCGTCGGCGAGCAATGCTTCGTACTCGTCCTCGCGCCCCTGCGATTTCAGGAACCGCTTGATTTCGTCGTCGGCCGGAAACACGGTTGTGGTTGCCCCGAGTTCCGCTCCCATATTGGCGATCACGTGCCGATCCATCGCTTCGAGGTTATCCAGCCCGGGCCCGTAATATTCGATGATCTTGCCGACGCCGCCGGAGACACCGTGCCGACGCAGCATCTCCAGGATGACGTCCTTGGCCGACACCCAGTCCGGCAGCTTGCCGGTCAGCTTGATGCCGAACACCTTGGGCATCTTGGTATAGAACGGCTCGCCCGCCATCGCCATGGCGACCTCCAGCCCGCCCGCACCGATGGCCAACATCCCCATGGAACCGCCGGCCGGCGTATGACTGTCGGACCCCAGCAGGGTCTTGCCCGGCCGACCGAAACGCTCCATGTGTACGGCATGGGAGATGCCGTTGCCCGGCCGCGAGTAATAAGCGCCGAAGCGCTCACAGGCCGACTGCAGGAACAGATGATCGTCGGGGTTCTTGTTGTCTTCCTGAATCAGGTTGTGATCAACATACTGCGCCGAGACCTCGGTCTTGACCCGGTCCAGCTCCATCGCCTCAAGCTCGAGCATGACCAGCGTACCGGTCGCATCCTGGGTGAGGGTCTGGTCGATCTTGAGGGCGATCTCCGAGCCCGGGGTCATTTCACCGTCGACGAGATGCGATTCGATGAGTTTCTGCGCGACGTTTTGTGCCATGTCGGCCTCCATGAGTGCGTTACCCACACTCTAGCCCTCCCCCTAGCCCCGTACCAAGCCGTACAGGTGGGACCGAAACCATTGATTTCGCGCTAGTTGATAATGATTCTCATTACATTGAACGGTTTTATGCGGCTTTCGGCCCGGGGCCTCGCCATGGACGTGACTTTTGGTCTATTTTGAGCCCGCTCAATCGAGGCACGGGGAATCGGCAGCCGCACACCGCTCGGCCGATTTCCCTGTAAATTACATCGAATTGCCCACCCGGTTCCGCATCGCGACGCCCGGTTGTGGGCGTAGGATGGATACGAGTTATGGACCCTGCAGCGCAACACGCCGTCGTCATCTGGCCGTTGATTCTTTTTGCGGCGGCCGCTCTCGGGCTCGTGGGCCTGATGCTTGGCATGTCCTACATGCTGGGTGGGCGCCATAATGAACGCCTCGGCAACCAGCCCTATGAATCGGGCATCAAGCCGACGGGCAGCGCCCGGATGCGTTTTTCGTCCAAGTTCTATCTGGTGGCGATCATCTTCGTGTTGTTCGATCTCGAAGTGGTATTCATCTTCTCTTGGGCGATCGCCGCGCCTCAGCTCGGCTGGTCCGGCTACGAGGCTTTCATCAGTTTCCTGTTCGACCTCACGCTAGGCCTGGCCTACGCATGGCGCATTGGTGCCCTGGACTGGGCGCCCAAAGCGCCGCGCCAGTTCCGGCTGCATGCGATCGAAAGCAATCAACGCCGCAACCTGCCGAGCGAACAAGGCTAGGCAGGTATTTCGAACGGCCCCATTTGACTCAAACGGTAACGAGCCATGTCTTGGTCTCTCACCAGCGCTGATAGCAACCCGACTCCCGGTTCCGGCACGCCCGGCGACCACGGCGGCACCGTCGAGGACGCCATGGCCCGCAATGTCGTCACGGCCAAATTGGACGACCTGGTGGCCTGGGGGCGCAAAAACTCTCTGTGGCCCTTCAACTTTGGCCTGTCGTGCTGCTACGTCGAGATGGCCACGGCGCTGACCGCGCCTCACGACATGGCCCGATTCGGTTCCGAAGTGATTCGTGCCACGCCGCGTCAATCCGACGTGATGATCGTGGCCGGCACCTGCTTTCTGAAGATGGCCCCGGTCATCCAGCGTCTCTACGAGCAGATGATGGAACCGCGCTGGGTCATTTCAATGGGCTCGTGCGCGAACTCCGGCGGCATGTACGACATCTATTCGGTGGTTCAGGGCGTCGATAAGTTCATCCCGGTGGACGTCTATGTATCGGGCTGCCCGCCGCGGCCGGAGGCGTTTCTCGAAGGCCTGCTCCTGCTGCAGGACTCGATCACCGTGGAAAAACGGCCGCTGTCGTGGATGATCGGGCCGCAGGGCGTGACCAAGGCGCCCAAGCTTTCCCAGCGTGACAGCAAGCGCGCGGACCGCCTGTCGGCGACCACGCTGCGCACCCCCGACGAAGTCTAAGGGCCTTTCGGATGCTTGATACCGTAGACATTCAGCGTCAGCTGACCGAGCGTTTCGGCGAGAACACGCTCATTCCGCAGATCACGGCCGACGGCACGCCGACGTTCTGGGTCGGCCGCGATCGCGTGCTCGATGTGCTGAAATATCTCCGCCAGGATTCGGCCCCGGCGTACCGCATGCTCTACGATCTGACCGCGATCGACGAGCGTCCGCGGCAGTTCCGCAACGGCCAGCCGGCGTCCGACTTCACCGTCGTGTACCACCTGCTGTCGCTGTCGCCGGTCGCCGAGATTCGCATCAAGGTTGCCCTGTCCGAGTCGGACCTGCACACGCCGAGCGCTACCGGTATCTGGCCCAACGCCAACTGGTACGAGCGCGAAGTCTGGGACATGTTCGGCGTGACCTTCGACGGCCATCCGAACCTGCGCCGCATCCTCATGCCGCCGACCTGGAAGGGCCACCCCCTACGCAAGGATCACGCGGCCCGTGCGACCGAGTTCGAGCCGCTCCATCTCGACCCCAAGCGCCAGGACATCGAGGAAGACGCCCTGCAGTTCAAGCCCGAAGACTGGGGCATGCAGCGCGAATCCGAGGACAACGAGTTCATGTTCCTCAACATGGGCCCGAACCATCCCTCGGTGCACGGCGTATTCCGTATCGCGCTGCAGCTCGACGGTGAAGAAATCGTCGGCGCGGTACCCGATATCGGCTACCACCATCGTGGCGCCGAGAAAATGGCCGAGCGTCAGTCCTGGCATACCTATATCCCTTATACGGACCGGATCGACTATCTGGGCGGCGTGATGAACGAGCTGCCCTACGTGATGAACGTCGAGAAGGTGCTGGGCATCGAGGTGCCCGAGCGGGTCAAGGTCGCCCGCGTGATGCTGTCGGAATTCTTCCGCATCACCAGCCACCTCATGTTCTTCGGCACCTATGTCCAGGACATCGGCGCGATGAGCCCGATCTTCTGGATGTTCTCGGACCGCCAGAAGGCCTATGACGTCATCGAAGCCATCACCGGCTTCCGTATGCACCCCGCCTTCTTCCGTATCGGCGGGCTGTCGATGGACCTGCCCAAGGGCTGGGATCGCCTGGTCAAGGAATTCCTCGACTGGTTCCCGCCGCGTTTGGCCGAATACAAAAAGGCCATGGCACGCAACAGCATGCTGGTCGAGCGCTCCAAGCATATCGGCGCCTACTCTCAGGACGAGGCGATCGACTGGGGCATCACCGGCCCCGGCCTGCGCGCCACCGGCTTCGACTTCGACTTGCGTCGTGATCGCCCGTACTCGGGCTACGAGAACTTCGAATTCGAAGTGCCGACCGGCGCCAACGGCGATTGCCTCGATCGACTTGACGTACGCATCGAGGAAATGTTCCAGAGCTGCCGCATCATCGAGCAGTGCATGAAGAACATGCCCGAGGGCCCGTACAAGGCCAATCATCCGCTGGCTACGCCGCCCACCAAGGAGCGCACGATGCACGACATCGAGACGCTCATCGCTCACTTCCTCACGGTGAGCTGGGGCCCGGTCGTGCCGGCGATGGAATCCTCGACGATGATCGAGGCCACCAAGGGCCTGAATAGTTATTACTCCATTTCCGACAAGAACACGATGAGCTATCGCACGCGTATCCGTACGCCGAGCTTCGCCCACTTGCAGCAGATTCCGTTGATCTCGCAGGGCGGCCTGGTCGCGGACCTGGTCGCGATCATCGGTTCTATCGATTTCGTTATGGCGGACGTCGACCGATGATTGAACTGAGTGAAGCCGAAATCGAGGCCATCCACCACGAGATGAGCCTGTACGAGGACCCGGGTGCGGCCACGATCGAGGCGTTGAAGGTCGTGCAGGAGCATCGCGGCTGGGTGTCCGACGAAGCCATGGCGGCGGCAGCCAAGGTCGTGGGTGTGACGCCGACCCAGATGGAAGCGGTCGCCACGTTCTACAACCTGATCTTCCGCCAGCCCGTCGGCCGGCACGTGATCATGCTGTGCGACTCGATCTCATGCTATCTGACCGGCTATGAGGAAGTGCGCGACCACCTCAAATCGAGCCTGGGAATCGACTTCGGCCAGACCACCGAGGACGGCCGTTTCACCCTGCTGCCGATCTGCTGCCTGGGCGATTGCGATAAAGGCCCGTCCATGCGCGTGGGCGAGACCTACCACAGCCATCTCACGCCCGAGCGGGTCGATGAGATTCTGGCGGAGTACGAGTAATGGAAGAGACGAAGGTACTGACCCAGCGCATTCGTCCCGACCGTTCGCCGGTCTGGATCGACGATTACATGGATCTGGGCGGCTACGAGGCGCTCAAGACCGCCTTGGCCGACTATGGTCCGACCGAGGTCGGCCCGTTGATCAAGGAAGCGGGACTGCGCGGCCGCGGCGGTGCGGGCTTCCCCACCGGCGTGAAATGGTCGTTCATGCCCCGCTTCGAAGATCGCCCCGACGAGCGCCCGGCGCACGTCTATCTCGTGGTCAACGCCGACGAGATGGAGCCCGGCACGTTCAAGGACCGCCTGATCATGGAAGGCGATCCGCATCAGCTGATCGAAGGCATGATCATTGCCTCCTACGCGATCGGTGCGGACACTGCCTATGTGTTCCTGCGCGGCGAATACACCGAATGTCGGCGTCGCCTGCAGCAGGCGATCGACGAGGCGCACGAAAAAGGCTTCCTCGGCGAGAACATCCTGGATTCGGGCTTTTCGCTGAACCTGCATCTGCACATGAGTGCCGGCCGTTATATCTGCGGCGAGGAATCGGCCTTGTTGTCGGCTCTTGAAGGCCGCCGCGCCGTACCGCGCCACAAGCCGCCCTTCCCGGCGGCCTCCGGCCTGTTCGGGCAACCGACGACGGTCAATAACGTCGAGACCATCTGCAATGTGCCGCACATCGTTAAAAACGGTGCCGAGTGGTACAAGAGCCTCGGCCTGAACAAGGACGGCGGCACCAAGCTGTTCGGCGCCTCCGGCCACGTCGCCAAACCTGGCCTGGCCGAGTTCCCGCTGGGCGTGAAGCTCGGCGACGTGCTGGAGCATTTTGGTGGCATCCGCAACGGTCGCAAGCTCAAGGGCCTGCTGCCCGGCGGCGGCTCCACCCCGTTCCTGACCCCGGACCATCTCGACACGCCGATGGACTACGACGGCGTCGGCGCCGTCGGCTCGCGTCTGGGCACGGCCACCATGATCGTGTTCGACGACCAGACGCCCATCGTCGGCGTGCTGAAGAATCTCGAACACTTCTACGCCCAGGAGTCCTGCGGCTGGTGCACGCCGTGCCGCGACGGTCTGCCCTGGGTCGAGAAGATGCTGGTCAACTTGGAAGCAGGCAAGGGCCAGCCGGGCGATATCGAGCTGCTCGATCTACACGTCAAGCTGCTCGGCCCCGGCAAGACCTTCTGTGCCCACGCGCCCGGCGCGATGGGCCCGCTCGAGGCCGGTCTCAAGTATTACCGCGACGAACTGTCTGCGCTGATCCCCGACGATGCATCCAATCTGTCGCGGACCCAGGCGGCGAACGCGAATCCTCTTTAAATAGCGCACGGTTAAGCCATGGCAACGATTACGATCGACGGTAAGGAATTCGACGTCGACGACACCGAAAACCTGCTGGCCGTCGCCCTGTCGAAGGGCTTCGACCTGCCCTATTTCTGTTGGCACCCCGAGCTGCACAGCGTCGGCGCCTGCCGTCAGTGCGCGGTCAAGTCGTATCGCAACGACGAGGACGACAAGGGCATGCTGGTCATGGCCTGCATGACGCCCTGCTCGGACGGCGGCCGGTTCGAAATCGATGATGAAGAAGCGGCCGAAATGCGTCGTCAGGTCATCGAATGGCTGATGACCAACCACCCGCACGACTGCCCGGTCTGCGAGGAAGGCGGCGAGTGTCATCTGCAAGATATGACCCTGATGGCGGGCCATACCCAGCGTCGCTACCGCGGGCCCAAGCGGACCCACAAGAATCAGGATCTCGGCCCGTTCATCAATCACGAGATGAACCGCTGCATCGCCTGCTATCGCTGCGTGCGCTACTACCGCGACTATGCCGACGGCGACGATTTGCGCGCGCTCGGTTCGCATAACAACGTTTATTTCGGTCGCGAGTCCGACGGCGCGTTCGACAACGAGTTCTCGGGCAATCTGGTGGAGGTCTGCCCCACCGGCGTGTTCACCGACAAGACGCTCGGCGCGCACTACAACCGCAAGTGGGACATGCAGAACGCTCCGGGCATCTGCAATCACTGCTCGCTGGGCTGCAACACCAGCCCCGGTTCGCGTCAGGGCGTGCTCAAGCGCATCCAGAACCGTTATCACGGCGAGATCAATCACTACTTCCTGTGCGACCGCGGCCGCTTCGGCGCCGGCTTCGTCAATCGCGACGACCGCCCGCGTCAGCCCCTGGTGCGCAATGCGGACGGCGTACTCGAGCCGCGCGAAATGGATGTCATGCGCGACACCATGGAAGAGGTTTTCGCGCAGGCCAACGGCGTGGTCGGCGTCGGCTCCCCGCGCGCTTCGCTGGAAGATAACTTTGCTCTGCGCCACCTGGTCGGCGCCGACAACTTCACCAACGGCATGGCACCAGCCGATTCGGCTGCCAGCGTGGCCGCGCGCGATGCCATCGCCGCCAACGCGGATCGCCTGGCCACCCTGCGCGAAGTCGAGTCCTGCGACGCCGTGCTGATTCTCGGCGAAGACGTCACCCAGACCGCGCCGCGCCTGGCTCTGTCGCTGCGCCAGTCGCGCCGCAACAAGCATCTGGAGCACGCGGCCGCCAACAAGATCCCGAAATGGCACGCCCGTGCGGTGCGTGACATCGGGCAGTACAACAACAGCCCGATCTTCTCGGCCACCACGTCGGCGACCCGACTGGACGATATCGTGATGACGCCGCAGCGCCTGCGCCCGGCCGCCATCGCCGAGCTCGGCTTCGCCGTCGCCCACGCGCTGGACAACACCGCGCCCAAGGTCGAGCAGCTCGACGCCGACACCCAGGCGCTGGTCGATGCCATTGCGGAAACGCTCAAGGGCGCGAAGAAGCCGCTGATCGTCGCCGGCACCAGCCTCGGCGATCCGGCCATCCTCAAGGCCGCCGCCAACGCCACCAAGGCGCTCGCCGCGGCCAACGAGGCGACCCGCCTGTTCGTCACCCTGGCCGAGGCCAACAGCCTGGGCATGGCGATGATGGAAGAGCGCGATATCGATCACGCGCTCACCGCCGTCGAGGACGGTTCCGCGGACACCCTGGTGGTGATGCAGAACTGCCTGTACGAACGCGCGCCGAAGGCCCGGGTGGACGCGGTCATCAAGAAAGCCAAGAACGTCGTGGTGCTGGATCACAGCATGACCCGCACCGTGGGCGAAGCCACTCACGTGCTGCCCTCCGGCAGCTTTGCCGAATCCGACGGCACCCTGGTCAACAACGAAGGCCGTGCGCAGCGCTTCTTCCAGCTCTTTATCCCCGATGCGCCGATGCAGGAAGGCTGGCGCTGGGCGGCGGATCTGGCCGAAGTGGCCGGCAACAAGCCGGAATGGCTCGGTATGGACGATCTGATCAAGACCATCGTCGCCGATTGCCCGCAGTTCGCCGGCATCGAGGACGCGGCGCCCAGCCAGAGCTTCCGCAAGTTCGGCATGCGCTTCCCGCGCAGCCCGCATCGCTTCTCGGGCCGTACCGCGATGTACGCCAATGTGGACGTGCGCGAGCGCCGCCCCGAAGTGGATCCGGACTCGCCGCTGGCGTACTCGATGGAAGGTTATTACGGCGAGCAGCAGCCGCCGTCGACCATCGCTTACGCCTGGAGCCCCGGCTGGGATTCCAACCAGGCGGCCATCACCCGCTTCCAGGATGAGGTGGGCGGTCATCTCAAGGGCGGCGACCCGGGCATCCGACTGTTCGCCGCACCGGGCGCTGCCGCTGAGTTCTGGGCGGCCGAAGTGACCGCCGTCGACGGCTGGCAGGCGGTGCCCGTGTATCACATCTTCGGCAGCGAATCGCAGTCGGCCCGTGCGCCGGCCATCGCCGAGCGCATGCCGAAGCCGGAATACCGCGTCAACGCCGAGGCCGCCAAGGCCCTGGGCGTGACGGCCGGTGATTCGTTCGAACTGGCCGTGAACGGCGAAACGCATGCGTTCCCGCTGGCCATCGATCCCAGCCTGCCCGATCGGACCATCGGCGTGCCGGTCGGCATGCACGGGGTCTGTGGTCTGCGTCTGCCCGTGGAAGTGAAACCATGATCTTCGGTATCTCCGAGCACGAAATCCTGTCGATCGTCGTCACGGCGATCCTGACGATCGTCACCCTCATGGGTTCGGTCATCATGGCGGCCCTGATGATCCCGATCGAGCGCCGATTGCTCGGCCTCTGGCAGGATCGTTACGGGCCGAACCGCGTGGGCCCGTTCGGCTCGCTGCAGGTCGTCGCGGACATGATCAAGATCTTCTTCAAGGAAGACTGGATCCCGCCCTTCGCCGACAAGGCCGTGTTCGTGATCGCTCCGGCGATCATCATGTTCACCACGCTGATGGCGTTCGCGGTGATTCCGTTCACCGAGTCCTGGACCATCGCCAACCTCAACGTCGGCATTCTGTTCCTGCTGGCCATGAGTTCGCTGGGCGTGTACTCGGTAATCTTTGCCGGCTGGTCATCCGACAACAAATACGCGCTGCTGGGCTCGATGCGCACGGCCGCTCAGATGATCTCCTACGAGGTCTTCATGGGCCTGTCGCTGCTGGGCGTCGTCCTGCTGGCCGGCAGCTTCAACCTCGGCGACATCGTCGAATCGCAGCGCGGCATGTGGAACGTGATTCCGCAATTCCCGGCGTTCGTGATCTTCTTCATCGCCGGCTGTGCGGAAATCCATCGCGCGCCGTTCGACCTGCCGGAAGCCGAGCAGGAACTCACCGCCGGCTATCACACCGAATATTCGGGCATGAAGTTCGGCATGTTCTTCGTGGGCGAATATCTGGGCATCGTGCTGATCTCCTGCCTGGTCACGACGCTGTTCTTCGGCGGCTGGCTGGGCCCGTGGCTGCCCGGTTTCGTCTGGTTCTTCCTTAAGGCCTTCTTCTTCATGTGCTTCTTCATCCTGCTGCGGGCGGCCACTGTGCGCCCGCGCTATGACCAGCTCATGGCCTTCGGCTGGAAGGTGCTGCTGCCGATCGCCCTGCTCAACGTGGCGATCACGGGCGCGATCGTCGTCGCCCAGAGCTAGTGAGAGGCCGGCGCTGAAGCGCCGGTTGAACAACGTGTTTGCAACGAGTCGTTTATGAAAAACGCCGCACAGAACGCCTTCTCCGCCACGTCGAGCGTGCTCCGCACGATCGGCATGACTTTCATGCACTCCTTCCGTAAGCGGGACACGATCCTGTACCCGGAAGAAAAGCCCTATCTGCCGCCGCGCTATCGTGGCCGCATCGTGCTCACCCGCGATCCCGACGGCGCCGAACGCTGCGTGGCCTGCAACCTGTGCTCGGTGGCCTGCCCGGTCGACTGCATCAGTGTGGTCAAGACCGAGGACGAAACCGGTCGCTGGTACCCGGAAACGTTCCGAATCAACTTCTCGCGCTGCATCTATTGCGGCTACTGCGAGGATGCCTGCCCGACCTACGCGATCCAGCTGACCCCGGATTTCGAGATGGGCGAGTTCGACCGCCAGAACATGGTCTACGAGAAGTCCGATCTGCTGATTTCCGGCGTCGGCAAACGCCCCGGCTACAACTTCTACCGCGTGGCCGGCATGTCGGTCGGCGGCAAGGACAAGGGCCAGGCCGAGAACGAGGCCGAGCCGGTCGACATCAAGACCCTGCTCCCCTAAGAGAGGCTGCCGTGGAAACGACTTTCTTCATCGCCGGTATCGTCGCCCTCGCCGCGACACTCCGCACGATCACCTGCGCGAACCCCGTGCACGCTCTGCTCTACCTGATCACGTCGCTGCTGGCGGTCGCGATCGACTTCTACGCTCTGGGCGCGGCGTTCGCGGCCACGCTCGAGGTCGTGGTCTATGCCGGCGCCGTGATGGTGCTGTTCGTGTTCGTGGTCATGATGCTCAATCTCAACCAGGAGACGGTCACGCGCGAACGCCACTGGCTGCGGCCCAAGCTGTGGGTTGGCCCCTCGGTGTTCGCCGCGATCCTGCTGATCGCCATGGTCTGGTCGATGACCGTCGGTGGCGCCATCGGCGGTATCGAAGGCACGCCGCTGTCGGCCAATGCCGTCGGCATGGCCCTGTTCGGCCCCTACGTGCTGGTGGTCGAACTCGCGGCCTTCCTGTTGCTGGCCGCGCTGGTCGTGGCCATCCATATCGGCCGCGACGAGCGTAACGAAGCCCGCTGGAAAGCCGAGCACGGCGAGCGCGAGACCACCCAGGCAGGGGAACAACAATGACGGGACTTCCCATTCAATACGGCATGGGGCTGGCGGCCCTGCTGTTCATTGCCGGCCTGACCGGGCTGGTGGTTCGGCGCAACACGCTGTTCATCCTCATGTCGCTGGAAATCATGCTCAATGCCGCGGGCCTGGCATTCATCGTCGCCGGCGCCCACTGGCAGGCCGCTGATGGCAACGCGATGTTCATTCTGATCATCGCTCTGGCGGGCGCCGAGGCATCCATCGGCCTGGGCCTGCTGCTTCAGCTTCACAAGCGTTTCCGCACGATCGACATCGACGCAGCCAGCGAGATGCACGGATGAGTCTTCTAGTTCTGACCCTGATCTTTCCCCTGGCCGGCGCCATCGCGCTGAGCCTGTTCCCGCGTATGGCCGACAACGCGGCCCGGACCATCGGCGCCGCCTCGGTGGGCCTGGCTGCTGTGGTCACTGCGCTGGTCATGGTGTTCTGGGGCGCCAACGGCGGTTATCCCTTTGTACAGACGTTGTGGCAGTGGATCGCCGTCGGCGATTTCCACGTCAACTTCGGCCTGTACCTGGATGGCCTGTCCATCACCATGATGGGCGTGATCACCGGCGTCGGCTTCCTGATCCACCTGTTCGCGGCGTGGTACATGGTGCATGACCTGGAAGGCTCGCCCGGCATGGCGCGGTTCTTCGCCTACATGAACCTGTTCATCGTCGCCATGCTGCTGCTGGTGCTCGGTGACAACCTGCTGCTGCTGTATCTGGGCTGGGAAGGCGTCGGTCTGTGCAGTTATCTGCTGATCGGCTACTACTACCAGACCCCCGCCAATGCCTGGGCCGCGTTCAAGGCATTCATCATCACGCGCATCGGCGACGTGTTTCTGGCGATCGGCTTGTTCCTGCTGTACACCGTGTTCGGCACCCTGAACATTCAGACGCTGCTGCACCAAGCACCCCAGGTCTGGGCACAAGGCGATGCGATGGCCAACGTCGCGGCGTTGCTGATCTTGCTCGGCGCCTGCGGCAAGTCCGCGCAGCTGCCATTGCAGACGTGGCTGGCCGACGCCATGGCCGGTCCGACGCCGGTCTCGGCCCTGATCCACGCCGCCACGATGGTCACCGCGGGCGTGTATCTCATCGCCCGCATGCACGGTATTTTCGAGATCGCCCCGGCGATCCAGGAGCTGGTGGGCGTGATCGGCGGCGTGACGCTGCTCATCGCCGGCCTGGCCGCCACCGCGCAGACCGATATCAAGCGCGTGATCGCCTACTCGACCATGAGCCAGATCGGCTACATGTTCCTGGCGCTCGGCGTGGGCGCCTGGCAGGCGGCCATCTTCCACCTGATGATCCATGCGTTCTTCAAGTCGTTGCTGTTCCTGACCGCGGGCTCGGTCATCATCGCCTGCCATCACGAGCAGAACATCTTCAAGATGGGCGGTCTGCGCAAGACGCTGAAGCTGGATTACTGGCTCATGATCATCGGCGGCTCGGCTCTGTCGGCCCTGCCGCTCGTGACCGCCGGCTTCTACTCGAAGGATGCGATCCTGTGGGACGCGGTCGCCAACGGCCACGGCGTGCTGTGGCTGTTCGGCCTGATCGGCGCGTTCATCACCTCGATCTACACCTTCCGCATGATCTTCATCGTCTTCCACGGCGAAGAGAAGACGCATGCGCACGCCGGCCACGGCATCCCGCACCACGTGCCGCTGATCATCCTGGCCGTGCTATCGACCTTCGTCGGCGCCATGATCCATCAGCCGCTGGACGGCGTGCTGCCCTCCGGCGCGGTGGAAGGCCACTTCTGGATCGAGCTGGTGTTCGAAGTCATTTCGAGCGTGGTCGCCCTGGTCGGTCTCGGCATGGCCGCCGCGCTGTTCCTCGGCAAGCGTCAGCTGATCGCGCAGGCGACCCAGGACGGCCCGGGCCGCAATACCTGGCTGTTCTTTAACAGCGCGCTGGGCTTTGACTGGCTGTACGACAAGGTCTTCGTGCAGCCGTTCCTGTTCGTCGCGCGCGGCCACCGTCGCGACTGGATCGAGACCATCGTGAACGTAGTGCCCGGGCTGGCTTCGGCCGGTAACTCGGGTCTGTCGGCGGTCCAGTCGGGTCGACTGCGCTGGTACGCCATGGTCATGTTTGCCGGTGCGGCCGTGCTGCTGGCCGTATTGATGTTCGGATAAGAAGGCGATTCGATGCTCCTTTGCTGGCTATTATTCATCCCCTTCGTCGGCGGCGCGCTGTGCTGGCTCGTCGGCCGTGGCAATTCCGAAGGCGCCGCACCGCGCTGGATCGCGTTCGCGACCATGGCACTGGTGTTTATCCCGGCGCTGTGGCTGTGGGCCACCGGTGATTTCTCGCTGGCCGGTCTGGGCGGTCACACGCCGCACTGGCAGCGCGAGATCAGCGTGCCGTGGATCCCGGCGTTCGGCATCGATTTCCATCTGGCGATCGACGGCCTGTCGGTGATCATGGTACTGCTGGCCAGCCTGCTTGGCATGCTGGCGGTGGCCTGCTCCTGGTCGCAGGTGCGCGAGCGCGTCGGCACGTTCCACATGAACCTCATGTGGACCCTCGGCGGCGTGATCGGCATCTTCCTGGCGATCGATCTGTTCCTGTATTTCTTCTTCTGGGAACTGATGCTGATTCCGATGTACTTCCTGATCGCGCTCTGGGGTCACGGCGAGTTCGACCGTAGCTCGCACGTCCGCGCGGCAGTGAAGTTCTTCATCTACACCCAGGCCAGCGGCCTGCTGATGCTGGCGTCGATCATCGGCGTGGTGTTCGTGCACTATGCCCAGACCGGCACGCTGACCTTCGACTACAACGCCCTGCTCAACACCCAGCTCGGCGGCGCCTTCGGCATGGTGCTCATGCTTGGTTTCTTCGTCGCCTTCGCGGTGAAGCTGCCGGCAGTGCCCTTCCACGGCTGGCTGGCCGACGCCCAGGCCAACTCGCCCTCCTCGGGCGCGGTCGACCTGTCCGGCATTCTGGTCAAGACGGCGGCCTACGGCTTCCTGCGGCTGGCCCTGCCGCTGTTCCCCGAGTCGTCCGCGGCGTTCGCCCCGATCGCGATGGCACTCGGCGTGATCAGCATCTATTACGGCGCGGTCATGGCCTTTGCCCAGACCGACATGAAGCGCCTGATCTCGTACTCGAGCATCTCGCACATGGGCTTCGTACTGGTCGGCCTGTATGCCGGTACGCTGCTCTCGCTACAGGGCGTGATGATTCAGGTGGTCGCCTCGGCCGTTTCGACCGCGGCGCTGTTCATCCTCGCCGGCCAGCTCTACGAACGCATGGGCACGCGTGACATGCGTCAGCTCGGCGGTCTGTTCGGCCGGCTCGGCGCCCTGCCCGGCTTCGCGCTGATCTTCGTCGTCGCCTCGCTCGGCATGCCGGCCACCGCCAACTTCGTCGGCGAGTTCCTGATCCTGTTCGGCGCCTTCGGCGCGTGGCCCTGGGTTGTGGTCATCGCCTCGGGCGGCATGATTCTCGCCGCCGTATACGCGCTGTACCTGATGCACCGGGTGTACTGGGGCACGCCCTCGGGCGAGGACACCATCGCGCGCATGAGTGCTCGCGAGTACACCATCATGATGACGCTGGTCGTGGTCACGCTGATCGTCGGTCTGTTTCCGCAGACCGTGCTGTCGGTCTCGCAGACCACCATGACCGAAGTCTCCCACTGGTTCGCCACGGGGCTGGCCGCCTCTTCGGCAAGTTAAGCGATAGCTGACATGAACGACACCTGGAACCAACTGGTCGCGGTGCTGCCGCCGATTTTCGTCTGCCTAGCAGTCATCGTCGTGATGGCCGCCATCGCCTACAAGCGCAGCCACGCATCGGCTGCCGGCATTACGATGGTCGGCCTCAATCTGGCGCTGGTCTCGCTGCTGGCAGTGCTGACGGTCACGCCGATCCAAGTCACGCCGTTATTCGTCATCGACGATTACGCCGTGTTCTTCTGGGCGGTGATACTGGTCGCGGCACTCGCCACTTGTACCTACGCCGGTGCCTACTTCAAGGGGCTCGACGACAACCGCGAGGAGTTCTATCTGCTTGTGGCCTCGTCGGTGCTCGGCGCGATGGCACTCGTAGCGAGCCGCCACTTCGCCTCGCTGTTCATGGGCCTGGAACTGCTTTCGGTGCCGTTGTACGGCATGATCGCTTATACCTATCGCGAGCGGCAGTCGCTCGAGGCCGGTTTCAAGTACATGGTCCTGTCGGGTGCGGCCTCTTCATTCCTGCTGTTCGGTATGGCCCTGCTCTACGCGGCCTCCGGCCATCTGGACTACGAAGGCCTCGCCGCGGCAGCCCAACTCGGCGGCGCCGGTCATGCCTGGGTGCTGATGGGCCTGGGCATGATCCTGGTCGCCCTGACCTTCAAGCTGTCACTCGTGCCGTTCCATGTCTGGACGCCCGACGTCTACGAAGGCGCCCCGGCTCCGGTCTCCACCTTCCTGGCCACCGTCAGCAAGACCGCCGTCTTCGCCCTGCTGATGCGGTTCTTCTTCCTGTCGCCTGTCGCTCAGGACGGCTGGCTGCTGACCCTCCTGGGCGTGATCGCGTTCCTGTCGATGTTCGCCGGCAATCTGCTGGCCCTGCGCCAGACCAATATCAAGCGTCTGCTGGGCTATTCATCGATCGCCCATATCGGCTATCTGCTGACCGCGATCGTCGCCGGCATCCCGCTGTCGATCGAAGCCACCGGCGTGTATCTGGCGACCTATGTCGGCACCACGCTGGGCGCCTTCGGCGTGGTCTCGCTGGTGTCGAGCCCGTTCGCCGGCCGCGACGCCGCGCACATGGATCATTATCGGGGACTGTACTGGAAGCGCCCCGTACTGGCCGTGTCGATGGCCATCATGATGCTGTCGCTTGCCGGGATCCCGCTGACGATGGGCTTCATCGGGAAATTCTATATCCTGTCGGTCGCCGTAGCCGCCGGCTTGTGGTGGCTGGTCGCCGGCATCATCATCGGCAGCGGCATCGGCCTGTTCTACTACCTGCGCGTCATGGCGCTGCTGTTCATGGAGCGTCCGACCGACGCCCGCGAACCGTCAGCCGCCGGCTTCGGCCAGACCGCTGGTACCGTCGTGATCTGGCTGCTGGCAGCGGTCACCATCATCGTCGGTATCTATCCAACGTGGCTGATCGATATCGTCGGCGCCTCGAGCATCGCCGGTATCGGCTGATACGCGGACCTATCGATGCGCATGAAAAAGCCCGCGAAATGCGGGCTTTTTTTGGTTCATCGCGGATTAGCGGGGCCATGATTCCGACGAGTCACGGCTGTTCAGGCATGGATAGATACGACTAAGCCATTCACTGGATCAGCACCGCCGACCTCGCACTCGAAAAGTCTAGCCTGCGGGTCTTCGCCGGTCTTTGGTTTCGCGCTGCAGCGCGAGTCACTTCTCTTGCTTGCTCGGCAGATGTAACCAAGAGAAGATCACCCGGCGCGGCGCCGGCTTCGCCGGTTCACGGCGAGGTGTAGTGCCGGCGGATGCGTCCATCTCGTCGATGACACTGGCGCATCGCTTTGGCGATGCTCAGACAAGCTGACCGCACCGGCGACGTGCGCCGTGCACCCGCCAGCACCACGCCTCGCCGTCGCCGCACAACAGGACGGGAATACAGCCACGGCGCATCAGGGCTTGGCGTACTTCATAAACCATGGCATGGCAGCCGATCTAACCATCCAGCTATGGCCATGATCCGTTGTTACATCGGCCCCGCTAATCTGCGAAGAGCCCATTTTTGACTGCCGATCATGGCCGGCAAGCCGTTCCGCTCAGATTCGAACGACCGCCCCCGGGTTGAGGCGGTTATGCGGATCGAGCGCGGCCTTGACCGCCCGGAGCATGTCGATCTCGACCGCCGGCTTGAGCCGTACGATCTCGTCGACCTTCAAGCGCCCGACCCCGTGCTCGGCGGCGATGGAACCGCGCATGGCCGCGACCCGATCGTGAACCAGGCGATGCAGGTCGGCCTCGTGACGTCGGAACTCCGCGTCTTCCATCGCGACCGGCCGAGTCAGGTTGAAGTGCAGATTGCCGTCACCTACATGGCCGAAGATGCACGGCCTGATATCGGGCACAGCCGCGTGTAGGCGCGGCGTCATGTCAGCGATGAACGCCGGCAGCTTCGATACCGGCAGCGAAATATCGTGCTTGATCGAGGCCCCGGCCGCGGTCTGGGCCGGCGGGATCGACGTCCGCAGGCGCCAAAGAGCCGCCATCGTCTCCGGCGTTTTGCCGAGGACGTGATCGACGAGCAGCCCTTCCTCAGCGGCATCCTGCAATGTGTCTTCGCAGGTTGCCGCGAGCCAGTCGCCGGGCGCGGAGATGGCCACATCGACCAGCAGATACCAGTCGGCACGCGTGGCAAACGGCACCACGCAGTCGGCCGAATAATCACAGGCCAGTTCGAGCGCCTGGGCCGAGATCAGTTCGCAGCCGACCACGTGTTGGCCGGTACGGCGTCGCAGACGGGCCGCCAGGCTCACGCCTGCCGCCACATCCGCCAGCGCGCAGAACGCCACGGCGCGTTGCTGCGGCGGGTCCGCCAGCTCCAGCACGGCAGCTGTCATGATGCCAAGCGTGCCTTCGGAGCCCACAAACAGATCGTTCAGATCGTAGCCGCTGTTGTCCTTGCGCAGCCCGGTGAGATTGTCCCAGACGCGCCCATCCGCCAGCACGACTTCCAGGCCCAGCACGCGGTCGCGCGTGTTGCCGTAATGCACCACATTGAGCCCGCCCGCGTTGGTCGCCAGGTTGCCGCCAATACGACACCGCTCGCTCGATGCCAGCTGAATCGGCAGATAGAAGCCGGCAGCCTCGGCCGCGCGTTGGGCGTCAGCCAACGTGCAGCCGGCTTCGACCGTCATCGTCGCGTTGTCGGCGTCGACCTCGCGAATCCGGTCCAGGCGTTCCAGATTAAGAATCACCTGCCGCCGCGGGTCATCGGCCGCCGAGCCGCCCACGGTGCCGGTATTGCCGGACTGCGGCACGATCGCCGCATCGAAGCGGGCGGCCACGGTCAAGATGCGCGCGACTTCGTCGACATCGGCCGGGCGCACGATCGCCGCTGCTTGCGGTGTAAATGCGCCGCGCCATTCCGTGAGATAGCGTACGGCACTTTCGCCTTCGACTATCACCTGATCACCGCCGACCACGTCGGCCAGCGCATCGACCAATGTTGGATTCATTCGTCAGTGTCCTAGCAGATCCTTGAGTGCAGCCTCGAGTTCGCTGTACTCGAAGCTGTAACCGGCGGCTTCCAGCCCGCGCGGGACCGCGCGTTGGCCGGTCAGCAACAGGTGCGCCATCTCGCCGACCACCAGCTTCAATGCCGGTGCCGGCATCCATGCGAAGGACGGGCGATGCAGCACGCTCGCAAGCGTGTCAGTGAATACACGATTGGTCACCGGATTCGGCGCCGTCAGATTATAAGGGCCCTCGCAGGCGGTCTCGCGCATGAGAAAACGAATGGCGCCGACTTCGTCACGGATATGTATCCACGGCATGTACTGGCGCCCGGTGCCGAAATGCCCGCCCAAGCCGAATTTGAACGGCGTAATCATCTGCGCAAGCGCGCCCTCCCCGGCGCCCAGAACGATGCCGGTACGAATCAGGCAGACCCGTACGCCGTGTTCGTCGCGCGCTCGCACCGCCTCGGCCTCCCAGTCCGCACACAGCTGCGACTGGAATTCATCGCCGGCCGGCTCGCTTTCATCCAGCACGTCGCCGCCGCGCGCGCCGTAGAAACCGACCGCCGAACCGCTGATCAGCACTTCGGGCTTCGTTTCGCAGGCCGCGATGAACGCCACCAGATCGCGCGTAATCGAAAGCCGGCTTTCGCGCATCTCGCGCTTGCGGGCCTCGGTCCAGCGCCCTGCTCCGAGGTTCTCACCGGCCAGATTGATCAACACCTTCGGCGGCGTCGCGTCCGCCAACGACTCGATCGGCACTGCGCTAGCCGGTAGCACTTCGCGCGCCTTGGTCGCGTCGCGCGTCAGCACTTCCACCCGCCAGTCATCAGCCAGCAAATCGGGGATGAGATGTCGCCCAATGAAGCCGGTGCCGCCGGTAATGAGTACGTTATTCATGGCCCACTGCTCCTACGCGAGCGCCATTGGCGCCGTCATCGCGAATTGTTGTGATAACGCTTGCATTGTGCGGCCCAACACGGGTCTAATGACAGGCGCGCGGCAGTAGCTCAGTTGGTAGAGCGCGACCCTCCCACGGTCGACCGATACGCCGCCTAACGCTTTGACATTACTAGCGAAACGGTTGGTTTTAGCCTTCCCCAAATTCGCTAATACTGCAACGTAAAATCAATCAGTTAAAAACTGATATCCCACACGCATCCGGCGATCACCCGCTTGCCCTACTGCTCTAGATGCGCCTCCGAATAGCGCCTCGGCTGATAGGTTCAAATCGACGATCATAAACTGCGTGCGCCGAGCAACGGCCCGAATTGTCTAATGCACCCGGACAAGTCCACAGGCTTTCCAATCCGTCCGTTGGAACGGGGTAAGGTAATCCCCCCAGAAAAGAGCGCGGGTCATAAGTGGAATTTTCTCGTACCCTGAACCGAGGA
>NZ_APNK01000036.1 GCF_000732535.1 Salinisphaera hydrothermalis C41B8 | reverse complement strand
TCACCGCCAGGCTCCAAACGAAAAAGCCCCGTCGCTACCGCGTCGGGGCTTTTTTTATGGGCACTCGTACAATACCGACTCCGTGCAATCGGTGAGTACAAGCGGGCATCAGCGCTTTCCGATGTCTCTTATTGCCTCATGGCTCGGCGCGAAGATTTCTTTAAAACCACGGTCGTCGGCCTCGAGCTCTTTTAAATAGACGGCGCGCCCGAACGAACCGGCAAGGTCAGGGGCTTCACCAACCACCCAGTGCGACTGCGAGTAGCACGCAACGAACGCGATATAATCGAGTGCGGTCACATCCTCGGCTTATTCAGCGTAGCGCCTCAACCTGCGTGTGGTAAGTGAGTTCGGCGGCGCAGGTTGTTCGATGAGTAGACCGATCGAGCCAAATCCGAATATGGACGGCGTGTGTCGATCTTGCTCCGACTCGTCGGGAAGCGAGTTGTAACCGTGGCATGATTGCGTCGATTACGATGTTTCCGGTACAAGGTTGAAGTGTTGACAACGCAATCATCGTCTGTGCGCGATGGTTCGAACAGGAGGTCATGCTTCGTGTCGGTGATTCCTCGCATACTCAAACTAGACGCCGGTGGTCTGCCCGTGGAGTGGGTTGATTGGCGCGAGGCGGTCAGTCTTTATTTCACGGACAAGATTGCCTGGGAAGCCGGTACCGAGAAAATCCTGCTGCGCGGTGGCCGGTCGCGGGATACGGGAATTCGCAGCGAGCTGTCGATCGACTCGATCATTGCCGTTCGTGACCGGTCTCATCGCTTCGCCCGTAATCTGGTGCCGACACTCACGCGTCGGGAGTTGTTTCACCGGGATGGCGGGCTATGCATGTATTGCGGAACACATCTGAGTTTTTCTCAGATGCAGATTGAACATGTCGTGCCCCGGTCTAAGGGCGGCGAGCATGCTTGGCGCAACGTGGTTTCGACCTGCGAGCCGTGCAATCGCTACAAGGACGATCGAACGCCGGAGCAGGCGGGCATGAAGTTGTTGGCGTTACCGTACGAGCCGAATCTCGCGGAATGGTTGATTCTGGCGAATCGACGCATCTTGGCCGATCAACAAGCCTTTCTCGAGCGTCTGGCGCCACGACGCGTACGGGTGGCGAGTTAGAACGGTTATACCGCCCGGCCGAACACGTTTATCAGCTGCGGTGTACTACGTGCTGCGGTGCTGTTGCGAATGAGAGTTTCCTGCTCGGCTATGACATGCAGGAATGCTTCCGTGGTCGCTTGGGCCAGATGATCGGCGATGCGAGACTCGGCGTGCAAAGCGATAACGGGCGTCTCGTCATCGAGAGACGCCAGCGTTGCCCTGTACGACCGCGATACCACCGGTACCAGCTCGGCGCGAATATGCTCACCCGCGTGATCACGAAGAAATTGCGTTGCTGCAGTCGGACTGCCGTTTAGTACCGCCTCGGGGGCGGGGAAATGCAAGTCGTTGATTGCTTCGCGAAGAATGGGGCCTGCTTGGCTCGCAGTGCTTGCGGCCGCCCGGCAAAGCCGTTCGTAGGCATGAGTGTCGCCACCGGTCGCAGCAAGCGGCGGGAGGCGATAGCCGTCGGGCGCGCCGAAGCCGTGGCGGGCCCCGAGCTTGATGACCGCGATACTCGCGCCGTCGGTCAGCATACTTTTCAGGCCGTCGACTACATCGTCACTGGACAGTCGTCGCGCGCGCGATGTGCTTTCCGGTGACGGGGCGGCCAGGACGCGCTCCATTCGTGCGCCGAGGCTGCTGGTCTGCGCGCCCGTGAACAGAGTCAGTAGACTGGATGCCAGCAGGCCGATTGCAAAACGTCGCATGCCGCTTCGGACCTCTTCGCCCATGGCCGATGGGTCAAGCTAGCATGGCGATCAGCTGCAACCGACTAACAAACGTTCCAAAATCGCGGCCGGGGCATTGCCCGAATCGGCCGGAGCCGGACAGAATATGGCGATGAAAATTTCTGCCGAACAGATTACCGCGGGTATCCTCGCCGGCGGCGAAGGCCGGCGGCTAGGCGGCGTCGACAAAGGTTGGTACGTCGTCGCCGATCGGCCGCTAATCGAACATACTCTTGAACGCGTGAAGCCGCAGGTCGGGCGGATCGTGATCAGTGCGAATCGCTCGGTGCCTCGCTATCGCGGCCTGGGTTATACCGTGCACGGTGATGACACCGACGATCACCGGGGCCCGCTCGCGGGTATCGCGACCGTACTCAAGGCAGCGGCGACCCCGTACGTTCTCATCGTGCCCGTCGATACGCCGCTGCTGCCACTGGATCTGGTGTCGCGGCTGGCTGATGCCATGCGCCCCGATACCGATATCGCCGTCGCACGTACGCCCGACGAACTGCACCCGTTGCACGCACTGATGCGTCGCTCCCTGTTGGACGATATCCAGGCGGCCTTGTTCTCTGGCGTACGCCGGGTCACCGAATGGCAGCAGGACACCGCGCGTGTCGTGGTCGACTGGGCGGATGCCGAGGCGTTCGCCAATATCAACCACGACGAAGACGCCGAGGCTCTGGCCGGCCGACTCTGATTGTCGAGCCGTCCGTCCGGCATCTCCGATCGTTCCCCGATCGCCAACGAGATAGCTCATGTCCGTGACCTCACGCCAGTCGGACTTCCGGCCCGACGATAATGCCGCCCCCATGGCGCTCGCCGAGGCGCGCCGTCGTATCGTGGACTCGATCCGGCCGGTTCAGGAAACCGAGCGGGTCGCACTGCCGCAGGCATTGCACCGCGTGCTCGCCGAACCCGTGGTGGCCGGCGTGGATGTCCCGAGCGCGGCGAATTCGTCGATGGACGGCTACGGCTACCCCGCGGCCAGTGTGCCGCAGGCCGATGCACGTCTTGCGATTATCGGCCAGAGCCTGGCTGGACATCCGTTCGAGGGCCACGTCGGCCCGGGCGAGTGTGTTCGTATCACGACCGGAGCGGTGGTGCCGCCGGGCGTGGATACCGTCGTCATGCAGGAAAATACGCGGCTCGAGCACGACACGCTGGTGCTCGAATCGCCCGCCGCACCGGGCGCCAACATCCGGTTGGCGGGCGAAGACCTGTCGCGGGGCGATGTTGTGCTGCCGGCAGGCAGCTTCATCCGTCCGGCGGATATCGCGGTGCTGGCTTCGGTCGGTGCGGCCGAGGTGAGCGTAGTTCGCCGTCCGCGGGTGGCTTTTTTCTCGACCGGCGACGAGCTGCGGCCGATCGACGGTCCGCTGGCGCCAGGCGAGATCTACGACAGCAACCGTTACGGCCTGGCCGCCCAACTCGATAGCCTCGGCATGACGGGCGTCGATCTCGGCGCCGTCGGGGATACGCCCGAGGCGCTGGCCGACGCATTCGATCGCGCCGCCGATTGCGATGCCGTGATCACGAGCGGCGGCGTCTCCGTCGGTAGCGCGGATTTCGTGGTCGATGTTCTGGGAGAAAAAGGCACGATCGATTTCTGGCGCGTTGCCATTAAGCCCGGAAAGCCGTTGGCTTTCGGTACCGTCGGGGGCGCCCGGTTCTTTGGCTTGCCCGGCAACCCCGTCTCGACAGCCGTGACGTTCATCCAACTTGTACGTCCGGCGTTGGTCCAACTGGCCGGGGGCGTGCCGGCCGCCCCCACGCGCCTCACATTGCCTACCACGACCGCACTCACCAAACGGCCCGGACGAGAACATTTTCTGCGGGCACGAATGGACTTTACGAGCGCATCGCCGCGCGTGACCGCCATCGACCATCAGGGCTCCGGCGTCATGCGCTCGATGAGTCGTGCCGACGCCTTCATCGTATTGTCCGCCGATAGCGCCGACGTCCCGGCCGGCGCGCTGGTCACGGTCGAGCCGTTTGCCCAGCCGGTTTGGGGGCTCGCCGCGTTTTAAGCGCGCGAGCGATTCGGCGAGGCCGCATGCATGCGTCACGGACGAGTGCACTCTGCAACGATTGAATAAGTCGTACAGACAGTGACTGCGGGCAATCGGCCGTGGGATTCGGCGTGCGCTCGAAATATTACCGATTGATTCATGCGGCCGATTCCGAGGATACTCGACCGCAACACAATCGAATACCGCCGACGGTCCCTGCACCATGCTGCACGGGTAGGCTGCCCGCGCCTTATGACGCGACGCCGCCCGCCCACTCGGAGGGTATCGACACGCTGATCCGGGCCGCCCCCTGTCTCGGGCGCCGCCGGACCCGATGTCCATACGCTCTAAGCAGCTGTGCAATCGGTGGCGGACAGGAGCGCCTTCGTGGATCAGGAAGCAGAATTTTTCGACATCACCGTCGACGGCCAGGCGGTAACCGTGCGTACCGGTCAGCCCCTGCCGGAAGCTCTCGATGCGGCGGGCATCTACATGCCGCATCTTTGTTATCACCCGAATCTAGGCTCGATTCAGACCTGCGATACCTGCTTCGTCGAGGTCGACGGCAATCTCGTGCGTGGCTGCGGTGTCACGGTCAAGCCGGGAATGGAAATCGGGTTGAACGTCGACGAAGCCTCGTCGGCGCGCATGGAGGCCATCAACCGGGTCACCGCGAATCACGAGCTGTATTGCTCGGTGTGCGACAACAACAACGGCGATTGTGCCGTTCACAACACCGTGCGCGACATGCACGTCCCGGGGCAGTACTACGAATATCGTGGCAAGCCGTACGAGAAGGACTACTCCAACCCGTTTTATATCTACGATCCCGACCAGTGCATCCTCTGCGGGCGCTGTGTCGAGGCCTGCCAGAACCTGCAGGTCAACGAAACGCTGTCCATCGACTGGTCGCGCGAGCGCCCGCGCGTGATCTGGGACGACGACGTCGCGATCGAAGACTCGTCCTGCGTGTCCTGCGGCCATTGCGTCACGGTTTGTCCCTGTAACGCGTTGATGGAAAAGACCGCGATTGGCAATGCCGGGCCGATGACCGCGCTGTCGCCGCAGAATCGGGATGGCTATCGCAAGTTGGGCCGCGCGGCCATCGATCTGGTCAAGTCGGCCGAGCACACCACCGGCTACGGTCCGATTTTCGCCGTCTCCGAAGTCGACTCGGCCATGCGCAAGACCGAGGTCAAGCGAACCAAGACGGTTTGCACCTATTGCGGCGTTGGCTGCTCGTTCGAGATGTGGACGCGAGAGCGCGAGCTGATCAAGGTTCAGCCCAAACCCGAAGCGCCGGCCAATCAGATCTCGACCTGCATCAAGGGCAAGTTCGGCTGGGGCCATATCAACAGTGAACATCGCCTCACCAAACCGCTGATTCGTGAAAACGGTGCGTTCCGCGAAGCCGAATGGGACGAGGCCTACGCACTGATCGCAAAACGCTTTACCGAAATCCGCGATCAGCACGGGCCGGATGCCCTGGCTTATATCGCCTCCTCGAAGTGCACCAACGAGGAAGGCTATCTGATGCAGAAGTTCGCCCGCGGCGTCATGGGCACGAACAACATCGACAACTGCTCGCGCTATTGCCAGGCGCCGGCGACCCAGGGCTTGTGGCGTACCGTCGGCTACGGTGCGGACACCGGCTCCATCGCCGATCTGGAAGCCGCCGAGCTGCTGCTCATCGTGGGCGCCAATACCGCGGAAAGCCATCCGGTGATCGCGACCCGCTTCAAGCGGGCGGCCAAGTTGCACGGCCAGAAACACATCGTGGCCGATCTGCGGAAGAACGAACTGGCTCAGCGTGCGGACCTGCACCTCAAGCCGGAACCCGCCACCGACATGATCTGGATGAACGCGATCTCGAAATACGTGATCGACAACGGCTATCACGCTGAGGAATACATCCGAGAGCACGTCGATCATTTCGAAGACTTCAAGGCCTCGCTAGAAGATTTCACCTTCGATTTCGCCATCGAGCGCTGCGGACTGACGCGCGAGGAACTGCAGAAAACGGCCGACATGATCGTCGAAGCCGACACCATCTGCGGCGTCTGGGCGATGGGTGTGACCCAGCACTCTATGGGCTCCGATACGGCCACTGCGCTGTGCAACTTGCTACTGGTCACCGGCAATATGGGGCGCTTCGGTTCGGGCGGTTACCCGATGCGCGGACATAACAACGTCCAGGGCGCCTCGGACTTCGGCAACATGCCGGATCGCTTCCCGGGCTACGAGTTCGTCTCGGACGACGAGGTCCGCCAGCGCTATGAAAAAGCCTGGGGCGTCGAGCTGTCCAAGAACAAGGGCCTGAACAACCACCAGATGGTGCACAACATCCACGACGGCGATCTGAAGTCGCTGTACGTGGTTGGCGAGGACATGAGCATCGTCGATTCCGACGCGCTCAACGTCCAGGGCGCATTCGAGAAGCTGGAATTCTTTGTTGTCCAGGACATGTTCTTCTCGCGCACCTGCGAGTTCGCGGACGTCGTCCTGCCGGCCAGCCCGTCGGTCGAGAAGGAAGGCACCTTCACCAACACCGAGCGTCGTATCCAGCGGCTCTACCAGGTGTTTCCGCCGCTCGGCGATTCCAAGCCCGACTGGCTCATCCTCACCGAGCTGGCCAAGCATCTCGGCCACGACTGGGGCTATACCCATCCCAGCGAGATCATGCACGAAGCGGCCGGACTGGCGCCCATGTTCGCGGGCGTGCACTACGACCTGCTCACCGACTTCAATTCGCTCCAGTGGCCAGTCGCGGCCGACGGCACCGACGCGCCGGATCTTTATCCCGAACTGAAGTTCCACTTCGACAACGGGCATGCGAAGTTCCACCCGGTGAGCTGGACCGAGCCGACCGATCAGCTCGACGACGAATACGACCTGCATCTCAATAACGGCCGTCTGCTGGAGCATTTCCACGAAGGCAACATGACCGACGAAACCGGCGGCATCGTGTACAAGATCCCGCATGGCTTCGTGGAAGTCTCACCGGAGCTGGCCGAAGAGCGCGGCCTGAAGTCCGGCGCCGTCGTGCGGCTGAAGTCGCGGCGCGGGGCGATCAAGGTTGCCGTGGAAGTCACCGATCGTGTCCAGGGCCGCCAGCTGTACATGCCCATGCACGGCAAGAAGAACATCGAGGCCATCAACGTGCTGACCAGCTTCGAGGCCGATAAGGACACCGATACCCCGGCCTACAAGGAACTCGCGGTCAACATGCAGGTGCTCGAGGACCATGGCCCGGCGCCGCTCAAGCCGAATAACCAGCGCAACAAGAAGCGCCATCCGACGAGCGGGGTACAGGTCGATCAGAAGTGGGAGCGCGACGACTACAAGCGCCCGCCGAAGATGCGTCCCACCGGCAGCGGCTTGTAAAGATACGGCCTATTCGATTTATGCCACGGCGGCGGTCGCTCGATCCGGCCGCCGTCCGACCAAGGATTGTTGCCATGGCAGAACAGATTCATTACCGGCCTGAACAGGCCCATCATTTCCGGCCCGAGACCCGCGACGAGCTGGAGAAATTCGAAGGCCGCATCGCCGAGATCAACGGCCTGCTGGACCAGCTCTACGAGTCGGGCCTGATGCGCTGGCTCAAGGACTTTGTCGGCGCCATGCCGGAAGTCTCGATGATTGCGCTGGAGGGCCTGAACACCGAACAGGGACGGGCCGGCATGCGCAATCTGCTGGTGCTTGCTCAGCAGCTCGGCAAACTCGACCCCGATCGCCTGGAAGGCATGTTCAATGCCATGCACGCCGGCGTCGACCGGGCCGACGACACGGCGACCGGCAAGCATGAGTCGCCCTACGACCCGCCGGGCGTGATGGGTGTGTTCAAGCTGCTGCGCGACGAAGAGCTGTGGCGGACGCTCGCGCCGGTGATCGAGGGCGCCAAGGCGTTCTCGGCCGAGGCGAATCGTCGTCGCGAGCAGGCCGACGGCGATCCGGACAAGAGCTAGCCTTCGCCAAGCGGTTGGGGCCAGCGTGGCTAAATGATGCCGGCCACGCGCAATACGAACACGCCGGCGGTCATCGTGACGCTGGCGGCCAGCGTGGTTACGGCCACGATATTGGCCGCCAGACGCGCGTCCCCGCCCATGGCTTCGACCATGATGAAACTCGCCGCCGCGGTCGGACAGGCGAAATAGAGAAACATCAGCCCCAGCTCGCGCGGCGGATAGCCGAGCAGCCAGCCGCCGAGTACGGCGGCGCCGGGCAATACGGTCATCTTGATGGCGCTGGCCGAAAACGCCACGCCGCGCGCGTCGTAAAGCGCACGCACCGACAACGCGCCGCCGATACAGATCAGCGCCAGCGGCAGGGTGAGTTGGGCAAAGTAGTTGCCGCTGGTCATCACCCACTTCGGAATGGGCACGCCGCTGGTTGCTACGGCGACCGAGGCCAGCGTCGCCAGGATGAGCGGGTTGGTCACCACGCCGCGCGTAATCGAGCGCCAGTCCGCGCTTGCGCCCGGCTGGTACCAGGTCAGCACGATCACCGCGAGCACGTTGTAGATCAGGATCACTTCGCCGACCAGCACGCTGCCGGCCGACAGCCCGAAGCCGCCGTACATATTCTGGGCCAGGGCGAGGCCCATGATGCCGCAGTTGCCTCGAAACGCGCCCTGAACATAAACGCCGCGCTGGATCGTCGGCACGCGCCAGATGGCCCACAGCCAGATCACGACGAAGCTCACCACGGTGGCCAGCCCGAAATAGGCGATCATGCCGGGGCGGATCGCTTCGCTGAGATCGGCGCCGACGATGGACACGAAGATCAACGCCGGCATGCTGCCCTTGAACACGATCTTCGAGGCGGCGGAGACGAACCGATCATCGATCCAGCCGGCGCGACGCATGGCGATGCCCACAAACACCAGAGCGAACACGGGCAACGTGACGTCGAGCGTCTGGATGAAGATCGCCGCAATATTCATGGACAGACCGGTCGCGGGGCAAAAAGGCGAACGAGACGCCAAAGTGCGCGCCAGTATAGACCTTCGATCTTGGTCGGATACAGCAGTCGCCGGTTGTCATGCCCCGGAAAACCAACGACGCGCTTTATCATGAGGGCCTGATTTATGCCCGATGTGGTGTTGATGTCCCCATCTTTCGACGAATCGCCCGCCGGCGACTCCGAGCAGGCCGCGGCGCGCGAGCGCATCGGCATCGCCACTTATCGCGACGGCGTCTGGCAAGACGCCGAAGACACCCTGGCCGTCGAGCGGGCGCTCGAGATCCATGTCGCGGGCGCCGAGCCGCTGATCACCATGCGCACCCCCGGCCACGATCGCGAACTCGCTGCCGGCCTGTTGCACGGCGAGGGCGTGGTGCGCTCGGCCGACGATATCGTCTATTTGCGTCACAGCGCGGACGAGCCCGACGTGATCCGCGTGATGCTCAAACCCGAAGCGCGCGAGCGGCTCGATCGCATCGAGCGCAATACGCTGGCCACCAGCGCCTGTGGGGTGTGCGGCAAGCCCAGTTTCCGGGCACCGCGGTCGGGGCGGTCGGCTAGGGCGATCGATCACGATTGGCGCGTCGATCCGGCATGGTTGCTGGCCCTGCCGGGGCGGATGCGCGCGGCGCAGGCCGTGTTCGAATCCACCGGCGGGTTGCATGCGGCCGCGTTGTTCGAGGCCGGCGGCGATCTGGTGGCGCTGCGCGAGGACGTCGGCCGACACAACGCGCTCGACAAGCTCATCGGGCGTGCGCTACTCGACGGCGCGCTGCCGCTGTCACGCCATGTGCTGATGCTGTCCGGCCGGGCGAGTTTCGAGCTCATGCAGAAAGCGACCGCTGCCGGCATCCCTGTGGTCTGCGCGATTTCGGCGCCGAGCAGTTTTGCGGTCGACTTGGGGCGCCAATTTTCGACCACGCTGGTGGGGTTTTTGCGTGACGGGCGTTTCAACTGCTACAGCGGCGCGGCGCGCCTGCGCGCCTGATTCGTCGGCCGCGCGCCACTTGGGTCGACTTATGCCCAATTGACCGGATGCCTCGTGCGCCCGAGCCTTGGCGTCAACAGCGGCGCAACAGTCGCGTAATCAATCGAAACTTTTGGGGAAAAACATGATGGGTCGATCTTTCTGGACCGCCGGCGTGCTCGCCGTGGCGATGGCGCTGGCCGGCTGTGGGCAGTCGAGTAATGATCAGAGTCAGAGCGCCAGCAGCGGCGGCGATCAGAACGGCAAGCAGGCCGTCAATCTGATCTTCGGGACCGGCGGCACCTCCGGGACGTATTACCCGATCGGCGGCGCGCTCAAGGGCGTGTTCGAGAAGAGCGATCTCATCGACAACGTACAGGTGGTCTCCACCGGCGCGTCGGTGCAGAACATCAACAACATCATGGACGGCACCAATCAGATCGCCATCGTGATGAGCGATGTCGCCTACGATGCGCTCAAGGGCAATAACCAGTTCAAGGGCCGTCCGGCCAAAATCGATGCGATCGCCGGGCTGTATCCGAACGTGGTCCAGATCGTTGCGCTCGATGGCTCGAACATCCACAGCGTGGCCGATCTCAAGGGCAAGCGCGTGGGCGTGGGCAAGGTGGGCTCGGGCGTGGAGGCCAGCGCCAAAAAAGTGCTGGCCTCGGCCGGGCTGAAATACGACGACCTCGCCAAGGTCTCGCATACCGGCTATGCCGACTCGGTCACCGACATGAGCAACGGCAACCTCGATGCCGCGTTCTTCACCTCCGGCGTGCCCAATTCGTCGATCACCGGGCTGATGCAGAACACCAAGGTCCACTTCGTGAACGTCGACGGCGACACGGCGAAGAAGCTGTTGCAGAAGTATCCGTACTACGAAAACTACGACATCGCCGCGCACACCAAGAATAAGTACGACCTGGCCAACGATGTGCATACGGTCTCGATCCGCAATCTGCTGATCGTGCCGGCCTCGATGGACAAGGCCGTGGCCAAGGACCTGACCCAGCGCTTCTATGACTATCTCGGCTCCGACAGCGTCTCGGTTGCCGCGCTCAAGCAGTTCGATCGCAACACGATGAATCAGAATCTCGTGCTGCCGGTGCATCCGGGCGCCAAGGCGTTCTACGACACGTTGAACAAGGGTGGCGACGGCTCGAACGACAACACCGATAGCGCGAAGCAAGACAACGGCGCGTCCTAGTTGGGGCGGCGTTATCGCGGGTGGCGGGCGTGGCGGCTCGCCGTCGGCGGCGTGCTGCTTGTGGCGGTCGCGCTGTGGCTGGGCTGGCCGCGGCCGTGGCTGGAGATCAAGCACGGCACGACGTTGATCGCGGTTTATCCCGGCGCGTCCGGCACGCGGTTTTCGCTGCGCTGGATGCACTCGGTGGAACGCGAGGACTGGATCGAGTGCTATCGCGTCGTGGGCCGCAAGATCGATATCGCGGCCACCCGGTTCAAGACCTTTGGCGCCGGCGTGCCCGCACACGCCGGGCGGCGGACGCAGCTCGTGAACGGCTGGGTGGTCATGTCCGGCATCGATCGCGACGTGGATCCGCTGACCGTCCAGGCCGCCGCCGCCGAGCGCTATCGTTTTCGCTATGGCGATGGCCTGTGGCATCGCTTGTCCTACGGCCGCGCCGAGCCGATTCTGGTGTTCGCGATCGTGCGCGCCCCGTTGATTGCCGTTGCCGGGTCGCGGCTGGCCACGCTCTGGCGTGGTCCGGACGCGGCTTCAACCCGAAGCTGATATGAATACGAACGAATCGAGCGCCGCGCCGGCCGAGCCGCATGGCACGCGTGAGACCCTGGAAAAATACGACCGTGAATCGAGCGTTCGCGACGGACTGCCGCGAGCCTGGATGCAGGTAATCGCCACGATCTGCGTCGCGCTGGCCCTGTTTCATCTGTATACGTCGTTCGCCGGGCCGCTGGTGGATGTCGTCCAGCGGTCGATCCATCTCTACACCCTGCTCGGGCTGACGTTCATCCTGTTTCCGCTGGTGAAATCCGGCGCCCGCGACCGCGTGCCCTGGATCGACGTGGCGCTCGCATTGACCTCGTTCGCGATCGGCGTATACATGATCGCCGTGTCGCAGCGCGTGATTATCTCGGCGGGGCGTATCAACGACATCGACATGGTCGTCGGCCTGGTTGCGCTGGGACTCGTCATCGACGCCGCGCGCCGGGTGACCGGCTGGGGCCTGCCGATCCTGGCGGCGATCTTTCTCGTCTATGGCTTCTACGCCAAGCTGTCGCTGTATTCGGTGCTGTCCGAGCCGATCGTGATGGCCACGGCCCGGCAGGTGGTGTCGCATCTGGTCTATATCACCGAGGGCTTGCTCGGTACCGCGATCGCGGTCTCGGCCAGCTATATCATTCTGTTCATTCTGTTCGGCGCGTTCCTGGTGAAATCCGGGCTCGGCCAGTTGTTCAACGACTTGGCCCTGGCGATCGCTGGGCCCACGCGTGGCGGCCCGGCGAAGGTCGCGGTGGTGGCGAGCGGTTTTCTCGGCTCGATCAACGGCTCGGCGATCGCCAACGTGGTGACGACCGGCGCCTTCACTATTCCGTTGATGAAGCGCACCGGCTACAAGGCGAATTTCGCCGGTGCGGTCGAGGCGGCGGCCAGCGTGGGCGGCCAGATCCTGCCGCCGATCATGGGCGCGGCGGCGTTCATCATGGCCGAGGTGCTGTCCGTGCCGTACACCCAGGTGATGCTCGCGGGCATCATCCCGGCGCTGTTGTATTACCTCGGCATTCTCTTCCAGGTGCATCTGCGCGCCACGCGCAACGGGCTGTCGGGCATTCCGCGTTCCGAGCTCACGCCCACGCGCGAGGTTCTGGCCCGGCGCGGGCATCTGCTGCTGCCCATGGTCATTCTGCTGTGGATGATCTTCGACGGGCGCGCGCCGTTCTTCGCGGCCTTCTGGTCGATTGCGGCTACCGTGCTGATCTGCGGCACGCCACGGCTGGTGGTCGGATTGGCCGCGCTGCTGGTGGCGCTGATCTTTCAGCCACAGTGGCTCGCGCTGCTGCACGGCCAGCCCGTGCCCGAGCTGGCCGCCAGCCGGTTGCCCCTGTTCGGTGTCATCGGCCTCCCGATCGCCATCAACATGATCCGGGCCCGGTTGCCGGTGCCCGAGTCCGAAGTGATGGACGTGGCCGATTGTCGCGATGCCATGGTCGAGGGCGTACGCAACGCGATCCCGGTCGCGATTGCCTGCGGCGCGGTCGGCATCATCGTCGGCGTGGCCACACTCACCGGCATCGCGCTCGACGCGGCCGACTGGGTCGTGTCGATGGGCCAGGCGATTCCGTCGGATCTGGTGCGCCTGCTGGTCACGCTGGCGCTGACGATGGGCGCGTCGATCGTGCTCGGCATGGGCCTGCCCAGCATCCCGTGCTACATCATCACCTCGACCATGGCGGCGCCGATCCTGCTCAACCTGCCGCTGTTCCGCGAACTGGCCGGCTCGGGCGCGACCGCGATCTTCGTCGCCCATATGTTCGTGTTCTATTTCGGCATCTTCGCCAACCTCACGCCACCCGTGGCGCTGGCCGCCTATGCCGGGGCGGGCATTTCCGGCGGCTCGCCGAACGCTACCGGTGTCCAGGCCATGAAGCTGGCGATCGCCGGCTTCGTCGTGCCCTATATGTTCGTGTTCGCCCACAGCATGTTGATGATCGATGCCACGTGGTGGGATGTCGTCGCCGTTGCCGCCACCGGCGCGCTGGGCGTGTTGCTGCTGGCGGTTGCGGTCGAGGGGTATCTGCGCGCGCCGCTGAATCCGCTGTTCCGGGTGGCGGCGCTCATCGGCGCACTGGCGCTCATATTTCCCGGCTGGATATCCGACGCCATTGGCGCGCTGATCGCCGTGCTGTTGTTCTGGATTCGTCCAGGGCAGGGCAGCCGACCGTCGAATAGCCTCGCTGGATAATCGGCATTATCAATTGGGCTCAGGTGTTGGCGTATCGGCGAGCGAGTAAGCGATGCCGTCATTACGCGCTTTGCCGTCGATCGTTTGTTCTCGCTCTTGTCAGCACTGCATACGCGACCTAACGTCGGGTTATCAGATACAGCGAGATAGCCATGAGTCAGACCATCGATAACCGCCAGTTCCGCCTCGCCCGACGCCCCAAGGGCCTGCCAGAGCGCGACGACTTCGATCTCGTGACCGAGCCGTTGGCTGAAGCCAAGGACGGCGAAGTCCGCGTCGCCATCGACTACATCTCGCTCGATCCGGCCATGCGCGGCTGGATGAACGCCGGCAAGTCCTATATCAAGCCGGTAGGCATTGGCGAGGTCATGCGCGCCGGCGCGGCCGGCACCGTGATCGATTCCAAGCACCCGGACTTCGCCGCGGGCGACAAGGTCTCCGGCAACCTGGGCGTCCAGACGCATGCCGTATTCCCCGGCGACGAGCTGCGCAAGGTCGATACGTCGCTGGCCGATCTGCCGGTTTATCTCGGCGCGCTGGGCATGCCGGGCATGACGGCCTACTTCGGCACGCTCGATGTGGGCCAGCTGGCCGAAGGTGACGTGGTACTGGTGTCGGCGGCCTCGGGCGCGGTCGGCGCGCTGGTCGGCCAGATCGCGAAGAAGAAAGGCGCCTCGCGTGTCGTCGGGATCGCCGGCGGGCCGGAAAAATGTCGCTATGTCGTCGACGAACTCGGTTTCGACGGCGTGATCGACTACAAGAACGAAGAGATCAACGACGCCGTCAGGCGCGAATGCCCGGACGGCATCGATCTGTACTTCGACAACGTCGGTGGTGAAATCCTGGATGCCGCGCTGGCCAATCTGCGTCTGCATGCCCGCGTGGCGATCTGCGGCGCGATTTCGCAGTACAACGTCACCGGCAACGTCGGCGATACCGGCTATGCGCCCAGGAACTATCTGTCGCTGCTGATCAACCGGGCGCGCATGGAAGGCTTCATCGTGTTCGATTTCGCTGATCGCTATCCCGAGGCGGCGCGCGAGATGGCGGCCTGGCTGTCCGCCGGTGAGCTCAAGCATCGTGAGGATATCGTCGAAGGTTTCGATACCTTCCCGGACACGTTGCTCAAACTGTTCACGGGCGAGAACTTCGGCAAGCTGGTGCTGGCGGTCGAACGCTAAAGTCAGTCGCGCGGCGTGATGCCGCTCTCGCCGAGCGTGATGACTTCGGTGATCTCGTGGCCGTTCCAGACATAGCCGAGGTGGCCACACTGGACGGCCGGCGACAGCGGGAGTGTACGAAAGGCGGCCACGCACTGGCCGCCGGGGTTGCGTACGCTCGGGTAGACGATGCCGAGTGCATCGTTTTGCCGCTGCCGACGGGCGAAAGGTTGTGACGCCTGGTATGAATCGGGGCTCAGCAAGGAGTCGGTCGCCGGCCGGTCGCGCAGATCGGTCAACACGCCGCTGATCGCCACACGGTATTCGCGCATTTCGAGCATCATCGGCGGCTGACGGCTTTCGACGAGAAAGCGCTCGCGGTGATACACCGTTTCGCGTACGGCCGTGGTCCGGTCAGCGGCGGCATAGAAGACGCCGAACGTGCCGTCGGAGAAGCGCGAGCCGGCCGGTGACACATGGGTGAATGCTGCCATGATCGGCGTGCTGCCGTCGCCGACCATGCGTTCGGCCGGCGGCACCCGCCCGAGATCGCCCACTTCATCGCGTAGCCGATCGTTGGTCAGCGATTCGACTTCGAATACGGCCTCCAGGTCGGCCGGGTCGGTGACGCGTTCGAACAGGGTGCGCGGCGGAAATCGCGACGACACAATGCGTCTCGCCCGAGGCCAGTCGACCTGAGTTTGGGGCGTATCGCTCAAGCCCAGCCGCCCCGTTCGGCATCGAGATAACGCCGAACGATGGCGATGTCTTCGGTCAGTCCGGCCAGCATACGCTCCAGCGGCGTGTGGCCGCCGAACAGGGGATTGTCGTTCGGGCGGCGGACCCAGTCATCGGCGGCATCGGCGCGGGGCAGCAGCATCTGCAGCGCTTTGTAGATGCCGAGCAGCAGCGACAGACGCTCGATCTGGCCGATATCGAGCGTCACATCCGGGTTCTTCTTCCAGCGGCGATAGGTGCTTTCCGGCGTGCCCAGCAGGCGCGCTGCCTCGACGTCGCGCAGTTGCCAGGCCGCCGCGATATTGAACCAGGTCCGCAGCGCGCCGCCGCTCACGCGCTTGCGCGTGGCTGCGTCGTGGATATCCGATCGCCGGACTACGGCATCGCTCATGACGCGCCTCCGATTATGCGACGATCAAATGATAGGTCTTTTGATTTTTTATATCAAATGGAGAATTTCGCAATGGTCCTGGATCGATGCGGGACGCGTGAACGAGGCTAATCCCGCGGAAATCCCGGATCGGCCGGCAGCGTGGCGGCAAACACCGCCCAGCCGGGGCGTTCCGCGGTGAATATGCGCCGCTGTACCTTGAGCGGTGGTGGCGTATCGAGCGAACCGGCCGGCACGACGAGGCTATCGCCCGATACATTGAGATACGGCAGACCGCTGCCACAGACGGTGCAGAAACAGCGGGTGAAGTCGCGGCCGTCGGTGGCTCGGAACAGGCGCACGTGCTCGGCGCCGGCAAGCCACTCGATCGGCGCGGGTGCCAGTCGCAGATTGGTCGCGGCAATCGAGCCCGTCATTTTTCGGCACTGGGCGCATTCGCAGTAGTAGAACTGCCGGACGGTGCTCGCGATGCGGTAGCGCGCCGCGCCGCAGAAACAGCTGCCTTCGAAAACATGAGTCATTTGGGGCCTGCATTGGGCGCGCGGCGGCGACCGCGTGAATTCACCAGCAGCAATCCGGCCAGGATGGCGAGCCCGCCGAGCGCGAAGTTGATCGAGATCGGGTCACCCATCAATACCACGCCGAACCCCACGCCGAAGATCGGCGAAAGAAAAGCGAATACGCCAAGGCGCGAGGCGAGATAACGTCGCAGCAGCCAGAACCACACCAGCAACGCGGCGACCGAGACCACGACCGACTGGAACGACAGGCTGGCCCAGGCTAGCGCCGTCATGTGAATCGAGCCGAGATCGCCGAGTACGGCAGCGGTGGGCAGCAACAAGACACTGGCGACCACCAGCTGATAGGCGATGGTGCGCAGCGGCGGTGCCTCCGACAGCGAACTGGTCCGCAAGGCCAGCGTGGTGCCCGCCCAGGACGCGCCGGCGGCGACGCCCAGCGCATCGCCGAGCAACACCTGACTGGAGACATGCGCGCTCGGCGCGAGCGCGATCACAAGCCCAGCGAAGGCCAGCGCCACGCCCGCCCAGTGACGGAGCGCGAGCTGTTCGCCGGGCACGAACAGATGCAGCCCGACCGCGGCGAATACCGGTGCGGTATAGAGAAACACCGACATATGCGCGGCATAGGTGTAGTTCAGGCCGAGCGCCACGAACGCGAATTCCAGCGTATAGCCGATGCCGACGATCAGCCCGGGGCCGAATTGTTCCGGCACCCAGAGCGCGATGCCGCGCCAGCGCGCGATCGCAGCGATCAGGAGCACGGCCACCAACGATCGAATCCCGATCTGGGCCAGCGGGCTCACCGCATCGGCAACCGACTTGATGGCCACCTGCTGCAGGCCGATGACCAGACAGAAGCCCAGCATGAGCCCGGCAGCCCGAGCATCCAGCGGTTGCCGGATCGCCTGCGGAGTCTTCGCTGCGGTCGCGGGGCGCTCGGGGCGGGGGCTCATGACGGACTCCATTGAAATCGCAGGCCAGTGAAGCACCGGGCGGCATGGCCGGCAAGCCATTATCGCCAAGACCAAGTCTGTCGAGGCGTCGCGTGCCTCTACCCACTGTGCTGTGGCGATCGGTGGCGGTCACCGCCGGCGCTGGCCGCCGGGCTCTGCGGCTGGCCGCGGACCCGGCCCACGGCCGTCCAGCGGGCGAATGACAAACGGTCGCGATATCGAGGCGGTCGGCGGGCCAAAGAGCACTCGCCCGCGGCCCGCCCCGGACGCCGTCCGGGCAGGCGCCGGGCTGGGGTGCATTAGGCGCTCGTAGTAGCATTAGGCCGCGATTGCGCAGCTGCCGCCATTCCAACCGCTTTTGCCAGGGAGCACCATGGACGAGTACGTCACCGTCGTCGATCACCCGCTGATCAAGCACAAGCTCACGTTGATGCGGCGTGCGACCGCCTCGACCCAGAAATTCCGGTCGCTGCTGCGCGAGATCGCGCATCTGCTGACTTACGAGATTACTCGCGATCTGGAGCTGACCACCGAGCGCATCGAAACCCCGCTTGAGGAAATGGATGCGCCGGTGCTGGCCGGCAAGAAACTGTGTTTCGTGTCGATCCTGCGTGCCGGCAACGGCCTGCTGGAAGGCATGGTCGAGCTGCTGCCCTCGGCGCGGGTCGGGCATATTGGTATGTTCCGCGATCCCGAAACCCTGGAAGCGGTCGAATACTACTGCAAGATGCCGGACGATATCGCCGGTCGGCGCGTGATCGTGGTGGACCCGATGCTGGCGACCGGCAACTCGGCCGGCGCGGCCATCAGCCATCTGAAAAAGCTCGGCGCGACCAACATCAAGTTCCTGTGTCTGCTGGCGGCCCCCGAAGGTGTCGCGGCACTGCGCGCCGAGCATCCGGACGTGCCGATCTACACCGCCGCCATCGATGAGCGGCTCGACGATCACGGCTATATCCGCCCGGGGCTGGGCGATGCCGGCGATCGCATGTACGGCACCAAGTAACTCCGCACAACGAGAAGAGGACGCCATGACCCAGCCTGCCCACGCAGCTCGGGCCCAGGATTATTCGTTTCGCCTGCGTGACGGGCTGGTCGGCGCGCAGATGCTCTGCGTGGCCTTCGGCTCGCTGGTGCTGGTGCCGCTGCTGACCGGGCTGGATCCGAACGTGGCGTTGTTCACCGCCGGGTTGGGCACGCTGGTCTTCCAGATCGTCACCAAGGGCCGTGTGCCGGTATTTCTGGCCTCGTCGTTCGCCTTCATCGCGCCCATCATCTACGGCGTTCAGGCCTGGGGCATTCCGGCCACGCTCGGCGGGCTGATGGCCGCGGGCTGTGTGTATCTGGTGCTGTCGGCGCTGATCGCCTGGCGCGGTGTGGGCTTTATCACGCGCATCCTGCCGCCGATCGTGACCGGGCCGGTGATCATGGTGATCGGCCTGGTGCTGGCGCCGGTCGCGGTCAATCTTGCCACCGGGCACAACGGCACCGGTGATCAGACGCTGGTGGCCCGCGAGCCGGCGATGATCGTGGCCGGGGCGGCGCTGGTTGCCACACTGACGGCGTCGCTGCTGGGGCGCGGTTTCGTCGCGCTGTTGCCGATCATCATCGGCGTGGTGACCGGTTATCTCACCGCCATCTGTCTGGGGCTGGTGGATTTCACGCCGATCATCGAAGCGCCCTGGCTGGCGGTGCCGGATTTCGTGGCGCCCGCATTCAACTGGCAAGCCGTGCTGTTCATGCTGCCGGTGGCGATCGCGCCGGCGATAGAGCATTTCGGCGACATCATCGCCATTCGTTCGGTGACCGGGCGGGATTATCTGGTCGATCCCGGCATCCATCGCACCATGCTGGGCGACGGGCTGGCCACGTCGCTGGCGGCGAGCTTCGGCGGGCCGCCGAATACGACCTACTCGGAAGTGACCGGCGCGGTGACGCTGACCGGTGCGACCAATCCGGCGCTCATGACCTGGGCTGCCGGCTTCGCGATCGTGTTCTCGTTCGTGGGTAAGCTAGGCGCCTTCCTGTCCACCATCCCCACGCCCGTGATGGGCGGGATCATCGTGCTGCTGTTCGGCGCCATCGTGGTGGTGGGCATGAACAGCCTGGTGCAGTCGGGCGAAGACCTGACCGAGTCCCGCAACATGGCCGTCGTCGGGCTGATTCTGATCTGCGGTATCGGTGGGCTGCATTTCTCGTTCGGCCGTTTCTCGCTGGAAGGAATCGCCCTGGCGGGCGTGCTGGGCGTGCTGCTCAATCTGATCCTGCCGCAGTCGCGTATTGCCAAGGATCGGGCCGCTGCCGAAGCCGCCGACGACTGAGCGCGGCGGCGCCGGCATGCCGGCCACGCCCTGCGGCGCGGCCAGCGATCGGTTTTACTTGCCGGAGCCGACCACGTCGGCGATCGCCTTGCAGACGTATTCGATGTTGTCGTCGTTCAGGCCCGCCACGTTGGCACGGCCCGAGGCGACCATGTAGATGCTGTATTCGTCGCGCAGCTTGTTGACCTGATCTTCGGTCAGGCCCGTATACGAGAACATGCCGCGCTGGTCGGTGATGAACGCGAACTTGTCGGCCAGGCCATGAGGCTTGAGGCCTTCGACGAGTTTTTGGCGCACATCGTTGATGCGGTCGCGCATTTCGTCGAGCTCCCGATGCCAGGCAGCGGTCAGCTCGGCCGAGCCCATGATCGTGGCCACGATGGCGCTGCCGTGGGCCGGCGGGTTGGAGTAGTTCTCGCGCGCGGTGGTCGCCAGCTGCGAGCGGACGTCCTGCATGTCCTCCTCGTCCTTGGCGATCGCGATGAAGCAACCCGTGCGCTCGCGGTAGATGCCGAAGTTCTTCGAGCAGGACTGGGTGATGACCATCTCGTCGAGATGGTCGGCCAGCAGGCGCACGCCGTAGGCGTCTTCGTCCAGCCCGTCGCCGAAGCCCTGATAGGCGAAGTCGACCAGCGGCAACAGCTCGCGGTCCTGTACCACCTCGAGGATCTGGTGCCATTGATCCTGGCTCGGATCGAAACCGGTCGGGTTATGGCAGCAGGCATGCAACAGCACGATGTCGCCCTTGGGGATCGACTTCAGCTTCTTGAGCATGGCGTCGAAGTCGAACTGGTCGTTGTCGTCGACGTAGGGATAGCGCTTGATCTCGAGCCGCGCGGCCTCGAACACGCCGAGATGGTTCGGCCAGGTCGGGTTCGGCAGCCAGATCGCCTTGCCGGGCAGCTGCGAGACCAGAAAATCCGCGGCCAGACGCAGCGCGCCGGTGCCGCCGGGCGACTGGGTCGCGCTCGCGCGGTTGGCGGCCAGCACCTTGCTGTCGGCGCCGAGCACCGTCTGCAGAATGTACTCGCCGTACTGCGGGTCACCGTGCGAGCCGATGTACGCTTTGGTCTGCTCGGTATCGATGAGTTTTTTCTCGGCGTCCTTCACCGCGCGCAGAATCGGCGTATTGCCGTGCTCGTCGCGATAGACGCCCACGCCCAGATCCACCTTGTTGGGGTTGGGGTCATCCTTGAACTGCTGGATCAGGCCGAGAATGGCGTCGCCGGGAACTCGCTCAATCGATTCGAACATGGCTTATCCTTTGCGTTGCATCGGTGCCGCTTCGGCGGCGCGAAACGGCGGACTCGAGGGCCAGTTGAGGTTTCGTGCGAGCGCCGCGTTGGCGTCCGCAAATCGTGTCCGGCAAGGCGCGAGTCGCCGCGTCGTGGCGAGTCACGACCCAGACTCGCAACGCCGCCGGGCGGGATTTGCGGCCCAACCCGAAGGGACAAGCGCTGTTTTGCGGCAATACAGCGTTGTAGTTCGCTAGCGTAGAACCACTACGCCACGCTCGCTACGCCTCGTCTTGCCGCAAAACAGTGCTTGGCGCGGACTCGCGCGAAGCCTCAACTGGCCCTAGTCTAACCGCTCGTCGATGCCCTGCCGAGACGTGGTTCATACGGATATGCGATTTTTTCTCGAACGACTGGCCTGGTGCGCCGGTCTGGTGGCGATTCTGGCCGGCGTGCCGGGCTGTGTGTTCCATCCCGGCGGGGCGCCGCTGGCGCCCGGCGTGGCCGATCTGCCGCTGGTCGTGTATCCGCCGCGCGCCGCGTCATCCGACACAGCGGATCCGCCCGCCGCGTCCGACACGCTGGTCGTCATGCTTTCCGGCGACGGCGGCTGGGCCGGGCTCGACAAGGCCGTCGGCCAGTCGTTGGCCAAGGCCGGCTACGGCGTCGTCGGTTGGGACTCGCTGCGGTACTACTGGCACCACCACACGCCCGACGATGCGGCCGCGGACCTCGATCGCGTCATCCAGACGTATCGCGAGCGCTGGCAGCGCCCGCGCGTGGTGCTTATCGGCTATTCGCGCGGTGCGGACGTCATGCCGTTTCTCTACAACCGGTTACCGTCCGCTACTCAGGCCGAGGTAGCGCATGTCGTACTGCTGGGGCTCGCCGCCCACATCACGTTCGGCTATCACGTGCTCGCGTGGGTGGGGCTCGGCCCTCAAGGCCGCGACGTCATGCCGGAAGCGCGGCGCCTGCCCGCTGCGCGCACGAGCTGTCTCTACGGCGTGGACGATCCGCATGCCACCTGCGACGAGTTGAAAGCGGCCGGCTTCGACGTGCTCGGCTTACCCGGCGGCCATCATTTCGATCGTCGCTACGCGCATCTGGCCGAGCTGATCCGCCAGCGCATCGCGCCCACGCCGTGAGAATCGCCCGGTGGGTCAAGATCTGACCCACCGGGCATGGCAGCGTCACGGCATGAGTGCGACCGTTGACGATCTCCAGGTACCGGCTGCGGCCGACGATCATCTCGCCGGGCTGAATCCGGCCCAGCGCGAGGCCGCCGGTTTCGGTATGGCCGCGCCCTGCGGCTGGGATGCCGATCCGCTGTTGATTCTGGCCGGTGCGGGCAGCGGCAAGACGCAGACGCTGTCGCATCGGGCCGCGCATCTGGTGCTCTCAGGCGTGGACCCGCGCCGTATTCTGTTGCTGACGTTCTCGCGTCGCGCCGCCGAGGAAATGACGCGCCGCGCGCATGCGATCTGCGAATCCGCGCTCGCCACGCGTGGTCGGAAAGGCCAGGGCGTACGGCTGCCCTGGGCGGGTACGTTTCATGCCATCGGCGCCCGGCTGCTGCGCGAGTACGCGCCGCGCCTCGGGCTGGACGAGGCCTTCTCGATTCTGGATCGGGGCGATGCGGCCGATCTGATGGATGTGGCCCGCCACGATGCCGGGCTCGCCGCGCGCTCGCGCGACGGCGGCAAGCGCTTCCCGCGCAAGGACACCTGTCTGGCCATCTATTCCGCTGCGGTAAACCGGCAGGCGCCGCTGGTCGAGGTGCTGGACGGCTGGTTTCCCTGGTGCGCCGAGCACCACGACGATCTCAAGCGCCTGTTCGCCGACTACACCGCGCGCAAGCAGGCCCGCGCCACACTAGATTACGACGATCTGCTGCTGTACTGGCATCTGGTGATGCAAAACGGCGCGCTCGCCGACGAAATCGGCGCGCGCTTCGATCATGTGCTGGTCGACGAATACCAGGACACCAACGGCCTGCAGGCTGCCATTCTGCAGGCCATGAAACCGACGGGCCGCGGGCTGACGGTGGTCGGCGACGATGCCCAGGCGATCTACGGGTTCCGCGCCGCCGAGGTCGACAATATCCTCGATTTCCCGAAGACCTACTGCGGCACGCAGGTGGTCACACTCGAAGCCAATTACCGCTCGACCCAGGCGATTCTGGATGCGGCCAACACGCTCATGGGTGAAGCCACGCGGGCCTATGCCAAGCAGCTCACCGCCACGCGCGGCGTTGGCGTGAAGCCGCGCCATGTCACCGTTATGGATACCACCGCCGAAGCGCGCTGGGTGGTCGATGCCGTGCTGGCCCGGCGCGAGACCGGCATCGATCTGAAACGCCAGGCCGTGTTGTTTCGCAATGGCCACCACGCCAATGATCTGGAAATCGAGCTGATCCGGCGCAACGTGCCGTTCAAGAAGTACGGCGGCCTCAAGTTCCTGGAAGCGGCCCACGTCAAGGACTTCCTCGGGCTGTTGCGCTGGGCCGACAATCCGCGCCACGAAATCGCCGCCTGGCGCAGCATGCAGATCGTGCCCGGCGTCGGTCCCGGCACCGCGCGCCAGGCCTTTGAAGCGCTGGAGGCCGCGGGCGATCGCATCGAGGCGCTGGCCGATTTCCGGCCCGCGCGTGCCGATCGCGCCGCGTGGCAGGCGATGATCGAGACGGTCGCGGCCCTGGCCGCGGACAATGCCTGGCCGGCCGCGCTGGCCCCGGCGGCCGCCTGGTACAAGGCCCAGCTCGATACCCGCTTCGAGCCGCCCAACACCGCCCGCGCCGGCGATATCGACGATCTGGCCCGCATCGGCGCGCGCTATGGCGATGCGCCGGCGTTTCTCACCGAACTCACGCTCGACCCGCCCCAGGCCACTGGCGATCACAACGACGACGCGCTGGCCGACGAGGATTATCTGATCCTGTCGACCGTGCACAGCGCCAAGGGCCAGGAATGGGACAGCGTGCACGTGCTGCATGTGGCCGACGGCACGTTCCCGAACGAGTTCTCCACCAAGACCGAAGCCGGCCTGGAAGAAGAACGGCGCCTGCTCTATGTCGCGATGACGCGGGCGAAAAACGAATTGTCGCTGATCTCGCCGCTGCGCTATTACGTCACCCAGCAGGCGGCCTACGGCGATGCCCATGTCTACGGCGCGAACAGCCGGTTTCTCACACCGGCGGTCATGGCCTGTTTCGAATCGGTGGTCGATGCGCCGGCACATGACGCGGGCCGGGCGGCCGGACAAGCCGGCGGCGAGGCCACGCTCGATCTGGGCGCGGCCGCGGCGGCCCTGTGGCAATAGCTATCTCGTGGCACCGCCCGGCCACGGCGCGCTACATTGTCGCGCTTGACCGTGCTTGTTCTCGCAAAGGTTCCCGATGACCCAATCCCGGATGGCACCGGCCATCGATCTCGCCGTGTTCGATATCGACGGCACCCTTATCGATGCCCGCAACCCGTTGAACGATCATACGATCGCAGCACTCCGCGGTCTGTACGACGCGGGCATCGGCGTCGCGCTCGCCAGTTCGCGCCAACGCTCGTCGTTGCTGGAGATCGCCCAGGCGATCGGTCTGAACATGCCGCTGATTTCGTTCAACGGCACGCTCGTCACCGCCGCCGACGGCACCACCATCGCCGCCGAAACCTTCACCCCGGACGACGCCCTTACCGCCGCGCTAGCGCGCTTCGTCGACGTCGGCGGCTGTATCCATGCCTACGCCCCGGATCGCTGGCACGCCTACGGCGAGGCCGACCGCATCGGACGCGAGGCCGCGGGTAACGGCGTGACGCCCGACCTGCGCGCCGAGCGCGTCAACGCCGGGTCCATGCCCGAATCTCTGCTCAAGATCATGTGCGACGGCGTGCATGACGGCCTGGCCGGCCTCCAGGCCACCGTCGCCGCCCAGCCGGAACTGGTGATCTCGTGGAGCGGCACCGAATGCCACGATCTGCACCTGGCCACAGCCACCAAAGGCCACGCACTCGCAACGCTCTGCGCTCATCTGGGCATTGCGTTGGATCGCGTGGCTGCCTTCGGCGACGCCGACTCCGACATCACCATGCTGGCGAATGCCGGCCACGGCTATGCCATGGGTGCGGCCGGCGACCGCGTACGCGTCGCGGCCGATCATCATCTCGCCGGACCCGGGTCCGGGGTATTGGAGCAGCTGCTGACCGATATCGCGTACGCGGCCCGTGTTTGACGGCGTGAGGGTCTGCCAGCCGGCTTTCGCAGATGCTAGGTAACGATCGACGTCTTCTGGTCTAGGCGTCTGGTATCGGCCAAAAGCGGTCATTCGTTAGCCGGCTGGTTGCGGGCCGAATAAAATGCGGTTTTGTAAGTATTCAATCCAAATTAAATTCTCTCGATTTTGCTAAGGCCACCGAGTGATCGTGCGGGTTTACTTGGGTGTAAGAACGGTGCGGTCGCAGGCAGGACGGAACTGCGCGCCGCCGGTCGATCGTGTCAATCGGACTCCGATCGATCGGTGTGTTCTGCGAATATCGGTGCCAGCTCAGGATCGTAGAGATGTGCGTGCACCACCTCCCGTTCTGGAATACTGATCGTGAACATGCGGGCGTTGACGTGGCGACCGGGGGATTCTGCCACCTTGTCCATAACGGTTTTGTAGCTCGTGGTGGCTATGAAATCCAGCGTGGTTGGGTCTCGATAGCCACTGATCAGCGGGATCAGATGGATTTCGCTGCCGTAGGCTGAATACATCGAACTGGAGATGTCGGCTGGGTAGCCGACATATACTTTCCGATCCGAAAGCGTCACGGCCATCGGGATGGCGTAGTGGTAGGAGGAAAACTGAAGGCCGGACAGGGTGGGCGCCGGTTCGGCAAGATACATGGCGTTGAGCTTGAGTTGTTTCATGCTCTTGCCGAGCAATAGCCGGGCCAGGTGGTGAACAAGGACAGGCACCGTGGCGGCAAGGAACAAGGCAACTAGCATCAATACGAGGATGGAGATGGCCTGGGGCGAAAAATGCAGACTGGCCGGACCAAGGAGCCGAACCACCAGGTGTCCGAGTCGGCATTCGATTCCGGGCCTAGACACCACGAACCCGGCCAGGGCCAGTGGAACGACGCTGCTCGCGGCGGTGAACAGGAACGTGTGGTAGCCCTGAGTCAGCCGAAGCCGGTAGCGGAGCCATAGCAGCCGGGCTGCGAAGACGTAGCCGACGACGACGGCGCCGGCGATCAGCAGGGCGGAATTAAGATACACCGGAGCAACCGCTGTTCGTACAGCGCCCCTCAGCGATGACTACGCAGGTTCGTGCGTCTCGCCCTTGAGCTGGACAGCCTGTTTCTTTAGCGCCGCCACCTTGCGTACAGCAACCTCACTTTGGCGCAGGGTATCAAGATCAGCGTAGATCCTATCGCCCCGGATTTCCGGCTGGATCTCGAAGTCCTCGATGGCCTGCATGCCGGGCACGCGGTCGCTCAGGTAGTCGCGGAGTTTGCTGAGTTTGGACATAGGTAAAACCTCTTGTCTGATAAGCATAGCAGAGCTCCCCCGGCGTGTAACGGGGAATCGAGCCCCGTAGCGCGTGGGTTGAGGTGGAATCAGTCGTCGGTCAGATGGAAGCGTCATTACCGTCGTGGCCAAACACTCGCCTGGACCGTCGAGAATGCTGCCGGCGAATCGGTACGCATCGATCCGAGGCCGACCTTCGAGCTAAGCGACGGCGATGCCATCATGCGAGCGGCTCTCAATGACCGGGGCCTATGTCAGGTGCCGAGCTCGCTGGCCCGGGAATCGATCGACAACGGCGACCTGGTTCCCGTGCTTGAAGCACAATCCGCACACGAAGTACCAGTACACGCTGTCTGGCCGGCGACGCGCCATCTACTGCCGAAGATGCGACTAGTTGTCGATGAGCAGCTCAAGCAAGCCCCGATTTGGCGCACTCGATGAGAGACAACGGGGTTTTGCGGCGTATGTCCGTTTTGGGTCGTAAGCCGACATCTACGACAGTCGGTTCCGACGAGCCTTCGCCTGCTTCTATACCCCGATATCCTCGTTCCAGAGCTCCGGCGACGCCTGCATGAAATCGGCCATGAGTTGCTTGCAGTCGGCGTCGTCGAGCACGGTGAGTTCGACGCCGCGTTCGCGTAGCAGGGCTTCTTCGCCCATGAACGAGGCGTTTTCGCCGATCACGACCCGCGGGATGCCGTAGAGCAGGATCGCCCCCGAGCACATGGCGCAGGGCGAGAGGGTGGTGTAGAGGGTGACGTCCTTGTGCCAGAGGCCGGGCTTGCGGCCGGTGGCTTCGAGCGCGTCCATCTCGCCGTGCAGAATCGCGCTGGATTTCTGCACCCTTCGGTTGTGCCCGGCGCCGACGATTTCGCCGTTGCGGACTAGGACGCAGCCGATCGGCACGCCGCCTTCGTCGCGCCCGCGCCGGGCTTCTTTCAGGGCGGCCTGTATATAAGGTTCGTGCAACACGACCAATCTCCCGTTTTGTGAATATTCGAGTCAGTTTAAGGGTTTGGCGAGGCGCTTCGTACGGTTAGGGGTAAGTGCGGATGACGTAGTGCTCGGCGATCGGCTATAAGGCAAAAAAACATCCGTGCGGAGACGGCTATGGCTGAGGATCCGCTCAAGGCCTATCGTGACAAACGACGTGCCGATGTAACGCCCGAGCCTTCCGGCGATGGCGCGACGCGGTCTGGCGACAAGCCGCCGATATTCGTTGTACAGAAGCATTCGGCGTCGACGCTGCATTACGATTTCCGGCTGGAGATCGATGGCGTGCTCAAGTCCTGGGCGGTGCCGAAGGGCCCCTCGACCGACCCACGAGACAAACGTCTGGCGATCGAGACCGAGGACCACCCGTTGGACTATGCCGATTTCGAGGGCGTGATCCCCGAAGGCGAATACGGGGGCGGTACGGTCATGGTCTGGGATATCGGCCCCTACGACAATGCCAAGCTCGATGCCGAGGGCCGGGTCGAAAAATCGCTGGCCGAGTGCTGGGCTGATGGCCATCTCATCGTTAACCTGCACGGCCAGAAGATATTCGGTGGCTACGCGCTTACGCATTTTCGTACTGAAGGCAACAAGCGCCAGTGGCTGCTGGTGAAGACCGACGACGAGGCCGCCGATGCGCGCCGCAACCCGGTCTCGACCGAGGATACGTCGGTACTCAGCGGCCTCACCACCGAGCAGATCGCCGAACGGGCAGGAGGCTCGTCATGACCAGGGCATGTATCGAGGACCGCATCAGCGGCGAAGACTGGGCCAAGGCCCGAAAGGTCGCCATGCCGCGAACGTTCGAGCCGATGCTGGCGACGCTCTACGACACGCCGTTCTCGGACGACGACTGGATCTTCGAACGCAAGCTCGACGGGATCCGACTGCTGATTTTTCGTAATGGCGAAAGCGTCGAGCTTTATACCCGCAACGGCAAGCTGCGCAACGATCATTTTCCCGAACTGGTCGAGCTGTTCGCCGCCCAGCCCTGCGGTCGTTTCGTGCTCGACGGCGAGGTTGTGGCCTTTGATGGCGATGTGACCAGCTTCGCGCGGCTACAGCAGCGCGCGGGCATTTCGGACCCCGAGGAGGCGCGCGCCTCCGGCATCCCGATCCATTTTTATGTTTTCGACTCGCCCTGGATCGAGGGCTACGACATCCGGCCGGTGCCGCTGCGTCAGCGCAAGGCGATTGTCCGCGACGTGCTCGAATACTCCAGTCGGCTGCATTTCACCGCGCATCGCAACGCCGACGGCGAGGCGCTGCTCGCCGAGGCACGGCGTAAGGGCTGGGAAGGCATCATCGCCAAACAGGCCAACAGTTGTTACCGCTGCGGCCGTTCCCGGCGCTGGCTCAAGCTCAAGTGCCAGGCCGGCCAGGAGCTGGTGATCGGTGGCTATACCGAACCGGAGGGTGAGCGCGTCGGGCTGGGCGCGTTGTTGCTCGGCTATTACGAGGACGACGAGTTGCGCTATGCCGGCCGGGTCGGCACCGGTTTTTCCGAGGCTGAACTGCGTCGGCTGCGCCGTGAGCTCGCGGCCAGCGAACGCTCGACCTCGCCATTCGTCGATCCGCCGAACGAGGCCGGCGTCCACTGGGTAACGCCCGAGCGGGTGGCCGAGGTCGAGTTCACGGAATGGACCGCGGACGGCAAGCTGCGTCATCCCGCCTATCTGGGAGAGCGCGACGACAAGGATCCACGCGAGGTGGTCCGGGAAGCAGGTGGGGCGTGACGGTAGAACTCGACAACATCGACAAGGTCTTTTTCCCCGACAGCGGGCTCACCAAGGGCGATCTGGCGGATTACTATCGCCGAATCGCCCCGATGATGTTGCCGCATGCCAAAGATCGTCCGGTGACGCTCAACCGCTATCCGGACGGTATCGACGGCGTCCATTTCATCCAGAAAGCCGTGGAGGACCATTACCCGGCCTGGCTGGACCGGGTCACCGTCGCCAAGGAAGACGGCGAACTGGTGCAGCCGCTCGTCAACTCGGCGGACGCGCTGGTTTATCTGGTCGGCCAGGGGGCGATCGCTTTTCATGTCACGCTCAGCCGCTACGATCGGCCCGAGCATCCGGATCGTTTGATTTTCGATCTCGATCCGCCCGATCACGGCGGCGACGTCGACGACTTCGCGCCGGTGGTCGCCGCGGCGCGGGCGGTACGCGACGCGCTGGAGGCGGTTGATCTCACCTCGTTCGTGATGACGTCCGGCTCCTCGGGCCTGCACGTGACGGTGCCGCTCGATCGCAGTGCCGATTTCGATACCGTGCGCGAATTTGCCCAGGCGATCGCCGAACGCGTTGCCGATGCGCATCCGGATGAATTCACCACCGCCCACGCCAAGAACAAGCGAAGTGGCCGGCTGTATCTCGATACGCGTCGCAATGCCGTGAACCAGACCGCGGTCGCGCCCTATTCGGTGCGGCCGAAACCCGGGGCGCCGATCGCCACGCCGCTGGATTGGGACGAGCTCTCGGACCGGGATATCGGCCCGCGCCGTTACCACGTCGGCAACATCTTCCGGCGCCTGGCTCAGCGCGATTGCCCGTGGGCGGACATCGCTCGCCGCGGCCAGAGCGCAAGTCGGGCGCTGGAGCGCCTGAAGGCCCGGGCGTAGAAGTACCGCCGCGGCTTTATACACCCGCGTGCCGACGGGGCAAGGCGTTCTGACTGCGTAGGCGCCAGGAATGCGCCAGAGCGCCCGACTCGCCGGCCGCGGTGGCCGACGCAACGCTGGCGGCGCCGGGCTCGTTGCGAGCGGTCAGGGTTTCCGTGCCGTCCGCCAGTTTTCAGTCATGTGTCGTGGCTCCCCGCGCTCATGCCGTCAGGAGACGGCATTTATGCAGCCTATTCCGCGCTTCGCCCGGCCGGCGCGACCGTATCATGACGAATCAGCAAGGACACGGTGCCGCGATGCCGCGTCCCCGCGGCTCGTGTGGCGCCCGTTCCGGTGTCGTGTCGGGCTTTCGATTTCCCGACTCCGCCGAGGTTCGCTGCTCGATGTCTTCGCTGTCCGACACGGTTTCCACCCAGTTTCTGGGCCTGGCGCCTTTCTTGCGCCGCAGTATTCAAGGCGAGGACCTGCAGTCGCTTGCCGAGCCCTGGATCGAACGGGCCCAGGCCGAGCCGGACAACGCAGTGATGTGGATGAACCTGGCCACGCTGATGCTGTGTCTCGGCCAGCGCGACCTCGGCCTGACCATTCAGGCCCAGGCCCTGGCGATGCAGCGCCACTATCGGTGGCCCGCGGCGCGCCAGCCGGCCGCGCTGCGCGTGCTGTTGCTGACGGCGCCGGGCGATCTCGCCGCCAATATGCCGCTGGATTGCCTGCTCGAGGATAGCGATGTCGATCTCGAGTACTACTTCGTCATGCCGACCGACGCCTCGGAAGAAACGCCGTTGCCGGAACACGATCTGGCGATCGTGGCGATGAGCGATTCCGATGCCAACCGGGCGAGTCTCGAAGCCATGCAGCCCGTGGTCGCGGATTGGCCGCGGCCCGTGCTCAATACGCCCGAGGCCATTCTCAATACCGAACGCGAGCGCGCCAGCCAGCTGCTCCAGGGCGTGCGGGGGCTGAACATGCCGCCGACCCGGCCCGTAACGGCGGATACGCTGGCCACCATAGCGGCCGGCGAAACCGACCTTGCCGCGATCGACCCGGGCATCGAGTTTCCGGTCATTCTGCGCCCGCGCGATTCCCACGGCGGGCATGGGCTCGCCCGCCTGGCCGATCGCGAGGCGCTGGCCGCTTATCTCGACGACAGCGAGCACTCGGACTTCCTGATTTCCCCGTTCATCGATTATCACGATGCCGACGGGCTGTATCGCAAGTATCGCGTCGTGCTGGTCGATGGCGAACCGTTTGCCAGCCATATGGGGATTTCCAGCGACTGGATGATCCACTACCTCAACGCCGGCATGTACGAAGACGCCGACAAGCGTGCCGGCGAGGCGGCCTGGATGGCCTCGTTCGATACGTTCGCGGATCAGCATCACACCGCGCTCAAGGCCATCGACGAGCGTGCCGGGCTCGATTATGTCTGCATCGATTGCGCCCAGACGGCCGACGGCGAATTGCTGGTCTTCGAGATCGGCAATGCCATGGTCGTGCATGCCATGGATTCGGCCGATCTGTTCCCGCACAAACAAGAGCATATGGCCAAAGTGCAAACGGCGTTCCGCGAACTTCTGGAACAGCGCGTACAGGAAGACCAGGCGGCCATAGCGAGTGAATCGGCATGATGAATCCGCGCAATGCACTGAATTTCTCCGGCGGGCCCGGCGCGTTGCCGGAAAACGTGCTGCGCGAAGTGCAGCAAGCTATCGTCGAGGTGCCGGAGGTCGGGCTATCGGTACTCGGTATTAGTCATCGCTCCGACTGGTTCGCTGCCGTGGTGGCCGAGCTCGAGGACAACATCCGAAGTCTGCTCGGGGTGGGGCGCGATTATCACGTCCTGTTCCTGCAGGGGGGCGCGACCCAGCAGTTCAGCATGGTGCCGATGAGTTTGCTGCCGCCGGACGGCGAGCCGGCCGATTATCTGCATACCGGCTACTGGAGCGGCAAGGTGCTGCCCGCGGCACGTCGCGAAGGCCCGATTCGGGTCGCCTGGAGCGGGGAGCGCGACGGTTTTAGTCACTTGCCGAGCGATGACACGCTCGCGTTGAACGAGAGCGCGCCGTATCTGCATTACGTCTCGAACGAGACCGTGGAAGGGCTACAGTTCCACCGGGTGCTGGGCCAAGACAACGTGCTGCGTATCTGCGACATGTCGTCGGATTTCCTCTCGCGGCCGGTCGATGCGCAGCGGTTCGGCCTGATTTATGCCCACGCCCAGAAAAACATCGGCCCGGCCGGCGTGACCGTGGTCGTGGTGCGCGACGACCTGCTGGAAAACGCGCCTGAGGACCTACCGGATTTCCTGGACTATCGCAGCCAGGCGCGCGCCCATTCCATCCTCAATACGCCGCCGGTGTTCTCCATCTATGTCGTGTTGCTGGTGACCCGCTGGCTGATGCACGACGTTGGCGGCCTGGCCGCCATGGATGCCATCAATCGACAGAAGGCCGAGCGGCTTTATGGCGTGCTGGACGCAAGCGACGGTTTTTTTCGGGGCCATGCCGCGGAGCGCGATCGCTCGTTGATGAACGTGGCGTTCAACCTGCCGGACGAGGCGCTCGAACAGCGTTTTCTGGCGGACGCCGAGGCCGCCGGGCTGTCCGGGCTCAAGGGGCACCGGGCCATCGGCGGCCTACGGGCGTCGATCTACAACGCGGTCACGCTGGACGCGGTCGAACAGCTGGCGGACTTCATGGACCAGTTCCGGGGCGCGCAGCGTCGCCCGGTGCGTTCGATCTCGGCGCGTGGTTAAGAGTGTCCCGCGCAGCCCGCGATGCCGGGGCTCGCGGGCGCGCCGCTGCCACCCGCACCACGGTCCGGATTTCCAATCCGTCGCGAGCAACCATTCTGCGCGGATTCGCGCAGGTGGGCCGTAGCGCTGCCCGTTTCGATGCCGCGGAGCGCGGCCAGCCGCGTTCGATGAGGGATCGAGACGCCGCTGAGCTGGGCGGGGAAAAGCGTAAGGATTTGAATCGTCGGGCGCCTGCGGCTGACCGCATGGCGGCGATCCAGCGGGCCGATTGATGATCGCGCCCGGGCTATTGCCGGGGCGTTGACGGCATGCTTTAGTTTCAAGCAGGGAGCGATATTCGATAGTCCGCTCGGCTGGGTCAACGTCTGTCTTTCGGCCTTGCGCTGGCGACCACGCAAAGCGCCGACTGGAGTGCGATCTGATGGTCCTCTGGCGCTTTGTCACTTCCACGGCCCCCGGCTTCGGTTGCGATCGTCCGCATCGGTTCCGCATGGGCGTGCTCGTCCGTTGGTTCTGGCTGTTGGCCGGGGCCGTCCGGGTTGCCCGACCACCATCTTCGGGGCGCGATTAATCGCGGTCTGGCCGATGCAAACGCCTTGTTTGGGTATCGGCTCCACGCGGTGTCCGGCCTATGTCGGATAAAGCCACGCATGGGCCTCGGATCGGCCGACGCATGATCGTGATGGTCGTGGGCGTATTGTTGCTCGTGGCTCTGATCGTTGGCGCGAAGGTACTGATGGTCATGCGGACCATCGCCAGTCTGCCCAAGCCGACGCCGGCCACGGTCAGTACCACGGTAGCCCGCTATCAGGCCTGGCAGCCGGCGCTGGACTCGGTCGGTAGTCTGCGTGCGGTGCGCGGTGCCGATCTGGCGCTGGACGTGCCGGGGCTGGTCAGTCAGGTCGATCTCCGCTCCGGACAGCACGTCGATAAAGGCCAGCTCTTGTTGCAACTGCGCGATGCCGACGATCGCGCCCAGTTGGCACAGCTTGAGGCCGCAGCCCGGCTGTCGCAGCTGAATTTCCGACGCGCCGATCAGCAGCGGGCCGCCAATGCCATCAGCAGGGCCGATTACGACAGCGCGGCCGCCGATCTGAAGTCGCGGCAGGCCGCGGTGACCGAACAGCAGGCGCTCGTGGCCAAGAAACAGCTGCGGGCGCCGTTTGCCGGGCGCGCCGGCATCATCACGGCCAGCCCCGGCGACTATCTCAACGCCGGCACCACGATCGTGACGCTGCAGCAGACCGACTCGCTGTATGCCGATTTCACGATTCCACAGCGCGAGCTGGGCAAACTGCGGATCGGTGCGCCGGTGCATCTGGCGGTGGATGCTTACCCGAACCGGCGATTCGACGGCCGGGTCACGGCCATCAACCCGAAAGTGGATACCGACACGCGCAACGTGCAAGTCGAGGCCACCGTGGCCAACGCCGACGGCGCGCTTCTGCCGGGCATGTTCGCGCGGATCAGCGTCGACGCCGGCAACTCGCAGCGTTATCTCACGCTGCCGCAGGCCGCCATCGTCTACAACCCGTATGGCGACATCGTGTTCGTGGTGCAGCCGTCCAAGGGCAAGGACGCGCAGGGACGGGCGTTACCGCCAACCGTGCAGCAGACGCTGGTGACCACCGGTGCGACCCGCGGCGACCAGGTCGCAATCGTCAAAGGGCTGGAGGCCGGTACGACCGTGGTCACCAGCGGCCAGATCAAGCTGCAGAACGGTGCGTCGATACGAGTGGATAACAGCGTGCAGCCGGCGGATGCGGCGCATCCGGTGCCGCAGGAACACTAGCCATGGCGAGTGCTCCTGCGCGTGTCGGGGTGGAAGCCGTGGTGTGGCCGGCTGGGCGCCAGCGGGCGTGCTGCGACTGCCCGGCGCCAGTACGCGATGAGGCCGACCGGCGGCCCGCGCCATGAAGTTCACCGATCTGTTCGTCAACCGGCCGGTGCTGGCGATCGTGATCAGCACGCTGATTCTCGTGCTGGGCTTGCGCGCGGTCACCAGCCTGACCGTGCGCCAGTACCCGGAAACCGAAAACGCCACGGTCACGGTCACGACCGCCTATTACGGCGCCGATGCCGAAACCATGGCCGGCTTCGTGACCCAGCCCTTGGAGCAGGCGATCGCCCAGGCCCAGGGCATCGACTATCTGTCGTCGAGCAGCGTATCGGGCGTGTCCACCATTACCGCCACCCTGCGGTTGAACTACGACGCCAACCGGGCGCTCAACGAGATCAACACCCAGGTCAATTCGGTCCTCAACAAGCTGCCGCCGGAAGCGCAGCAGCCGGTGCTGACGGTCCAGACCGGCGAGACCATCGACGCGATGTACATGGGCTTCTACAGCGACGCATTGCCCACCAACAACATCACCGACTATCTGGCGCGCGTGGTCAAGCCCAAGCTGGATTCCGTGGCTGGCGTCCAGACCGCCGAGATCCTCGGCGCGCGCCAGTTTGCGCTGCGTGCCTGGCTGGATCCGACGCGGATGGCGGCGCACGGCGTCACGGCCAGCGACGTGTATTCGGCGCTGGCGGCCAACAACTATCTGGCGGCGGTCGGCTCGACCAAGGGCCAGGCGGTGACGGTGGATCTGACCACCGACAGCAACCTGCATACGGTCGACGAGTTCCGCCAGCTCGCGATCAAGCAGAAAGACGGCGCCATCGTGCGGTTGCAGGATGTGGCCAACGTCACGCTGGGCTCGGAAAACTACGACGTCAACGTGGCCTTCAGTGGCAAGAGTTCGGTGTTCATCGGCATCAAGGTCGCCCCGGACGCCAATATTCTGGACGTTGCCAAACGGGTACGGGACGCCTTTCCCGGTCTGCAGCGTCAGTTACCCAACGGCATCACCGGCGCGATCGTGTACGACGCGACCGCCTTCGTGAACACCTCGATCCACGAAGTGCTCAAGACGCTGGTCGAAGCGCTACTGATCGTCACGGCGGTGATCTTCCTGTTCCTCGGCAGCCTGCGCGCGGTGATCATTCCGCTGGTGGCCATGCCGCTGTCGATGATCGGCACGTTCTTCGTAATGCTGGCGCTGGGCTACTCGATCAATCTGCTCACGCTGCTGGCGCTGGTGCTGGCCATCGGGCTGGTCGTGGACGATGCCATCATCGTGGTCGAGAACGTCGACCGCCACATGAAGGACGAAGGCAAGACACCGCGCCAGGCCGCACTGCTGGCCGCGCGCGAGCTGGGCGGCCCGATCCTGGCGATGACCGTCGTGCTGATCGCTGTCTATACCCCGATCGGTTTTCAGAAAGGTCTCACCGGCGCGCTGTTCACCGAGTTCGCCTTCACCCTGGCCGGCGCGGTGACCGTGTCGGCGGTGATTGCGCTGACCCTATCGCCGATGATGTGCTCGCGTTTCTTTCGGGCCGACGCGAACAGCGGCCGCCTGGTGGCCTTCATCGATCGCCAGTTCGAACGGGTGCGCGAGCGGTATCAACGGGCGTTGCACGGCGCGTTGCACACCTGGATCGTGATTGTGGTGATGGGCGGTCTGTTGTTCCTCGCCACGATCGCGCTGGGCGTAACGGCAAGCTCCGAACTGGCACCGGAAGAGGACCAGGGCGTGGTGATCGGCCAGATCGTGGGCCCGCCCAACGCCACGGCCCAACAGATGGAAGTCTATGCCCGGCAGATGTTCGATGCGGCCCGTGGCCTGCCCGAATACGAGCAGATGTTCCAGATCACCGGCACGCCCACGATCAATCAGGGCATCGGCGGCGTGCTGTTCAAGCCCTGGGATCAGCGTAGCCGCAGCGCCCACGTCCTGCAGGCCGTACTGCAGCAGAAATGGAACGGTATCGCCGGCGCGCGCGTGGCGGCCTTCCAGTTTCCACCGTTACCCGGCACTTCAGGGCTGCCGATCCAGCTGGTGATCACCACTACCGAGCCGTTCCAGAATCTTTACGAGGTGGCCCAGGCGGTCAAGGCCAAGGCCCAGGCCAGCGGCAAGTTCTATTACGTCGATTCGGATCTGAAGGTAGACAAGCCACAAACCACGATCGTATTCGACCGTGATCTGATCACCGCGCTCGGCCTGACCCAGGAAGACGTCGGCGCGGCATTGTCGGCGGCACTCGGCGGTGGCTACGTCAATTACTTCTCGATCGCCGGCCGATCCTACAAAGTGATTCCGCAGGTGTTGCAGGCCGATCGGCTGAACCCCGATCAGGTGCTGGACTACTATATTCACGTGCCGGACGGCAGCGTGATACCGGCGGCAACCGTGGCCAGCCTCAAGTCGGAGGTGGTGCCGCAATCGCTCAATCGTTTCCAGCAGCTTAATTCGGCGACCATTTCCGGCGTGTCCGGCATGTCGCAGGGCGCGGCGCTGGCTTTTCTGCGCAACGCGGTCGACGAAGCGGCGCCGAGCTATATGCAAGTCTGGTGTATGGAGACTTGATCAAGCGGCGCTCCGGCGGTCCTGGG
>NZ_APNK01000035.1 GCF_000732535.1 Salinisphaera hydrothermalis C41B8 | reverse complement strand
CCCAGGGGGGGGGCAAAATTATGTCGGCGTCAGGGGGTCATTTTTACATCGGCGGTAACACCAAGAATCTGCGGATCGCGTGGCAGCACGGCGAGCGGTGGTTCTGGGACACGCTCGTGGACGCGGATTTGGCCAACAACACGCTGGGCTGGCAATGGGCCGCCGGCTGCGGCGCCGACGCCGCGCCGTTCTTTCGAATCTTCAATCCGGCAAGACAAGGACAACGATTCGATGCCGACGGCGTTTATGTCCGACACTGGGTGCCCGAACTGTCCGGGCTGCCCGATCAGCATATCCACGAGCCCTGGGCCGCACCGCTGCATGTACTCGAAGACGCCGGCGTCGTGCTGGGGCGCAGCTATCCACATCCGATCGTCGATTTGAAGGCCTCTCGCAAGGACGCTCTGGAAGCGTTCGATCAGATTAAGAGCCTGTTCCAATAGGATGGCGGGGTCTGCGCTGGTCTGGGCGTGTACCCGGCTAGGCGCGGCCGACGCCGCGTGGTTATTCCAAGTCAGGAGGCCGCAACACCGCCGGGTGCGCGCTCAGGCCAGCCCTTCGGGGCGTCCGATCGGGCCCCGGAGCGGTGTCAGAGGCGCCTTGTGTGGTGCCACCACACTGCGTCGCCCCTTACTACCCCTGCCGCCCGAGCGGGCGCCGCAGTGCACGCCGTCCTATTGGCATAGGCTCTAAGAACCCGTAGTGATCGGGACAGCGCAGGCGTCGACAATTCCCATAAAAAAGGACCCCGCGATGGGGTCCTGAGTTGGCGTTCCCGTATTATTTTTCGTGCAGCTCTGAAGCTGCGGCTGCCGGGATCCCTTGTCGCCGTGTCGTAACCTTGTTCTTCTCCGTCCCCTCCGAGAGACCGCGCGAACGGCGCCTAATCAGTCGAATTCAACACTTGCCCTCAGCGCGTGCTATCGGTTTTACGCCCCGCACCCACGAGGGTCAACATAGCGGCGGTTAGACCTTAGGCGAACGCTGCCGCGTTCGTTATTGGATTCAGACCTTTAGCAAAGTATCCCGGTAGTAGGACAGTTCCTCGATCGAGTCGCGGATATCGTCCATGGCGAGGTGGCTCGAATCCTTCGAGAAACCGCCCGCGACTTCCGGCGCCCAGCGACGTGCCAGCTCCTTGAGTGTGCTCACATCGATGTGCCGATAATGGAAATACGCTTCCAGCTCCGGCATGTACCGCGCCAGAAAGCGCCGATCCTGGCAGATGCTGTTGCCACACATGGGCGAGCGTCGCGCCGGGACGTAACCGGACAAAAACTTGATGGTGCGGCGCTGAGCTTCGTCTTCGTCGACGGTCGACGCCCGCACTCGTTCGACCAGGCCGGAGGCGTTGTGCTGGCGTGTATTCCACTGATCCATGCCCTGCAGGCGGTTCTCGCTCTGGCGCACGGCCAGCACCGGCCCCTCGGCCAGAACATGCAGATTGGCATCGGTCACGAGCGTGGCGATCTCGATGATGCGGTCGGCTTCGGGATCCAGACCGGTCATCTCGAGATCGATCCAGATCAGGTTATCTTCGGCGTAGCTCATGGGCTCTTCTTGGTTCTTAAATAATTCATTGTGCGCGAGCCGTCCGTCTACGACCACCCACGGGTTCGTCGCCGCGACGGCCGGTGTTATCGTGAGGGCGAACAGTTCGCAACCGAGTCCAACCATGAGTTCGCTTGCCGATCAGAAATGCGCCCCGTGCGAGGGCGGCACCCAACCGATGGCCGGTCGCGCCGTGACCGAGCGCATGCAACAGCTCAGCGAGCACTGGCAGAGCGCGGACGACGAAAAGATTGTCGGCACGTTCAAGTTTAAGAACTATTACGAAACCCAGGCGTTCGTGAACGCCGTGGCATACATCGCGCACCGCGAAGATCACCACCCGGATATTACTTTCGGCTACAACAGCTGTCGCATCGAATTGACGACACACGCGATTGGCGGCTTGTCCGACAACGACTTCATCAGCGCGGCCAAAATCGATCGGCTGGTGGATTAAACATCTCGATCGGAGGGGGAAGCCGGCTTGCGCTCAAGCGCGTCAGTCGGCTTGTTGGGGCTACACCTCTGATATGTCGGATTACGCTGCGCTAATCCGACCTACTTTCCCTTTTGTCTCTTGGTAGGTCGGCTTAGGCCAACGGCCGTAAGCCGACAACGAGAACGGTCCCGCGCCGGCCGACGCCCCATATAGCCTAAAAACACATGACGCGGTTGCGGGACGTTTTGCCAGATGTAGACCGTGCCGATAGCCTGTATGCGGAAGGTGGCGACATGCCGCCCTTGCGGCTTAATTGTGCGCATCGGCCTAGTGGGACGACGCCCGTGACATGTCGGATTACGCTGCGCTAATCCGACCTACTTGGCCTTTGTCTGCTTTTGTAGGTCGGCTTAGGCCAACGGCCGTAAGCCGACAATTAGAATCGCCTCGGGCATTCTGCGACGCCTGCAAACCAGAAAAGACGCCGCGACTCCGGCCGGGCAACCCAACGCGGCCAATCGGTATGACTGGCGTGCCATTTCTTGTCGGATTACGCTTGCGGTGATCGACCAATAGTCGCGAGGCGGTGCCATGCGCTATCGGCGCGCGTATCAAGATGGCGGCTGCTATTTCTTTACCGTGGTCACCGCGCGACGGCGGGCGTTTCTGACGGAGTCGAAACCAATCGCCGCATTGCGCGACGCATTTCGTCGTGTGCGCTCTCGATATCCGTTCACCATCGACGCGGTGGTGATTCTCCCGGATCACTTGCATTGCGTGTGGACGCTCCCCGCGGACGACGCCGATTTTTCGCTTCGGTGGCGTCTGATCAAAACCGCATTCAGCAAACGGGCCGGCATCGCCCTGCCGTGCTGGCAACCGCGGTTCTGGGAACATCAGATACGCGACGCTACCGACTATGCTCATCACCTCGATTACATCCATTACAACCCGGTACGCCACGGGTACGTCGAGCGCGTGGCGGATTGGCCGCATTCGAGCTTCGGCCGCTGTGTGCAGGCGGGGCTCTATCCGCCCGATTGGGGCATAGTGGCGCCTGCGTTACCCGTCGATATCGGCCGGGAGTAAGTGCTGCTATCACGTCGTTCACTAGGCTGTAGCGCGTCGAGTGGTTTTGAGAGATTCCCGCAGATCTCGCTTCTGCGTTTGATAACCGGTGGCGTTCCGCGATGTCGGATTACGCTGCGCTAATCCGACCTACCCGATCTTTGCGCTATTGGTAGGTCGGCTTAGGCCAGCGGCCGTAAGCCGACAACGAGAACAGGCCCGCGCCGTTCGACGGCCATTGCGCGTGACGTGGGTGCAGGACGGTTTGGCAGATGGGGACCGTGCCGAGAAGCCTGTATGCCGATGACAGCGGCATCCCGCACCTGTCGGATTACGCTGCGCTAATCCGACCTACCCGACTCTTTCGCTTCGGTAGGTCGGCTTAGGCCAGCGGCCGTAAGCCGACAACGAGAACGGGCCCGCGCCGTTCGACGGCCATAGCGCGTGACGTGGTTGCGGGACGGTTTGGCAGATATGGACCGTGCCGAGAAGCCTTTACGCCGATGACAGCGGCATCCCGCGCCTGTCGGATTACGCTGCGCTAATCCGACCTACTCGGTGCTGGCGTTGTTTGCTTGTTGGCCGTTGTTGGCGTTTACAGCGGACGACGCCCCGAGAAGGCTTGGCTGAGCGTTCCAGCGTCGACGTATTCGAGCTCTCCGCCGACCGGTACGCCGTGCGCAATGCGCGTAACGCTGGCGTCGTTCTGGCGTGCGAGCTCGGCGATGTACTGTGCGGTTGCCTCGCCTTCGACGGTCGCCCCAACGGCGAGAATCAGCTCCTCGACCGGGCCACTCGCGAGTCGCTCGCGCAACACGTCCAGGCCCAGCTGCTCGGGCCCGATGCCGTCGATGGGCGATAGATGACCCATGAGCACGAAATAACGGCCTTGAAAGTTCGTGTTCTGTTCGATGGCCATGACATCCGCGGGGCTCTCGACCACGCAGACGCGGCTGGCGTCGCGTTGCTCATTGCGACAGATTTCGCAAAGTTCTGCTTCGGCGAACATCCGGCATTCGCGGCAATGTCGAATCGAGGCCACAGCGGTTTGAATCGATTCCGCCAGATACACCCCGCCCTCGCGCTCGTTCTGTAGCAGATGAAAAGCCATCCGCTGCGCGCTCTTTGCGCCGACGCCGGGGAGTATGCGAAATGCGTCGATCAGACGAGAAAGCGCTGGAGAAAAAGCCATAGTGTGAGGATTGCGACGTTATGGCCCGGTGCTACAGCGCTCGGGCCACCGAATGACACCTGCGTCCGCCAGCCGTCGGCCGGACACGGGCCAGCCGTTTAGAACGGGAAATTCATGCCTTCGGGCAGATCCATGCCGCCGGTCATTTCCGACATCTTTTCCTTGCTGGCGGTCTCGACATGCTGAACCGCGTCGTTGATGGCGGCCGCCACTAGATCTTCCAGGAATTCCGGGTCTTCCTCGAGCACGGACGGATCGATATTGACCTTCTTGACTTCGTGCTTGCCGGTCATCACGACCTTGACCAGGCCGGCGCCGGCTTCGCCCGTGATTTCCATCTGCGCCAGCTCTTTCTGGGCTTCCTGCATCTTGCCCTGCATGGCCTGGGCCTGCTGCATGATTTTGCCGATGGAACCTTTCATGACTCGTCTCTTTGCTGCATCGCGCCCGGTGAGCGATGGGGTTTGATTGTTTCTGGACGCAGCCGGGCACCGAGCTGGCTGCGTAGTTGTTGGATAATCGGGTCGTTTTCGATGGATGCAACCGCGTCTTGCTGGCGCTTTTCGGCATCTGCCTCGATTCGCTTGGCGGGCGTGTCATGCACCTCGTCGACCACGTGGATCTTGAGCTGCGGCGGCGCGCCGGCGCCCCAGGCGTCGGCCAGCGCGGCCTGCAATCGCTCGCGCGCATCGTCGGTGGCCAGAAACGCATTGGCTCGCGCCACTTCCAGCTCGATCAGCTCGTTATCCAGATGCCGGCAGATCCCGTTGTTTGCAAGCTGGGCCGCGAAACCGCGGATCTCGAGCCGCGGCACCAATGCGTGCCAGTCTTCCGGATGGTCCCGTGTGGAAGAAAAGTCGAACCCGCCGGGCGACGACACGCCGTCCATGGGCGAGCGCAGGTCGCTCTCCGCTTCGGTGCCCGCCCCGTCGATCTGGCTGGCGTGCAGGGCCGCTTGCAGCTCTGTGGAGGTTTGGGGGCCGGAAGTGGTCCCGGTCACGGGCTGTTCGGCCTTAACCTCCGGCTCGGGCGCCTCGTACATTTCATGAGCTGCGGGCGCAGCGGGCGTCTCCGGCGGTGCTCCTTCATCCAACCGGGCCTCAAGATGAGGCGCCGCAGACGTCGTGTTGTCCTGTGCCGTAGTCGACTCGGGCTCTGCGGGCTCTGCGGGCTCTGCGGGCTCTGCGGGCTCTGCGGGCTCTGCGGGCTCTGCGGGCTCTGCGGGCTCTGCGGGCGGCATGGTCGCTGCCGGCGCCGAGCTCGGCAACGTTGTCTCCGTATCGGGCGCTGCGGGCGCAAAGCGGGAGGACTCGGAGTCCGGCACGGCGGGCAAAATCTCCGAATTGTCGACCTGTCGCGCCTGCGCGTCGGGTTGCGGCGCCGCTTGCTCTGGCGGCTGGCTCGAGGCCTGCTCGAGGGGGCGTGATGCGGTCGCACTCGGCGCCTGAGTTGAGGCCGGCGAACTCTTTTTGCCCTGAAGCTGTTCTCGGGCCCGAGCCATGGCCTCACGCGCGCTTTGCTTTCGATCGGCGGGGGCCGTTTGGTGTGCTGGCTCGCTCGGGGTGCCGGCAGCGGCCGATTCAGAGGGCGTCGCGTCGGCCGGCGCGATCTCGTTATGCGAGGGTGCGAACGCCAACATGCGCAGCACCGCCATCTTGACACCAATCAACGGATCCGGCGCATTGGGCAGGTCGCGAATTCCGGTCAGCGTAATATCGTAAAAAAGCTGCGTGGCGCGCGGATCTAAACGCGCCGAGGACGCAAGCCATCGCGCGCTGTCGTCGTCAATGGCTTCCCCGACCACCTGGACCGTCGCGATGTGCTGCCAGGCGGTGGCCATCGCCTCGAGCAGGTAGCGCATGTCGATACCCTGCGCATACAACGACTCCAACGCGATCAGCGCATCGGTCGCTCGCGCGTCGATGACTGCGTCGACCAGCTCGGCCACACGCGCTTCGCCGATCGTGCCGAGCATGTCGCGCACGCCTTCGACGTCCAGATGCCCGCCGCCGAATGCGACGGCCTGATCGAGCAGCGACAACCCGTCGCGCATGCTGCCATCCGCGCCGCGTGCCAGCTCGCTCAAGGCCTCGTCGTCAGCCGAGAGCGCTTCCGCCTCGACGATATGACGCAGCCGATCAGCAATACGGGCGGCCGAAAGCCGTTTGAGGGGGAACTGCAGGCAGCGCGACAGAATCGTGACCGGGATCTTTTCCGGTTCGGTCGTCGCGAGCAGAAATTGAACCCGGGGCGGCGGCTCTTCGAGTGTTTTCAGCAGCGCGTTGAAGGAGTGCTTCGTGAGCATGTGCACCTCGTCGATGAGGTACACCTTGGTACGGCCACGCGTGGGCGCGTACTGCACGTTGTCCATCAGTTCACGGGTGTCGTCCACGCCGGTCCGCGAGGCCGCGTCCACCTCAATCAGGTCGACATAACGGCCTTCATCGATTTCGCGGCAGGTCGCACAGGCGTCCTCGCCAATGCATGGCGACGCGCTGACGCCGTGTTCGCAATTCAGGCATTTGGCGATGATCCGTGCGAGCGTGGTCTTGCCGACCCCGCGCGTGCCCGAAAACAGTAAGGCATGATGCAGCTTGTCACTGTCCAGAGCATGCGTGAGCGCGCGGACCACGTGCTCTTGGCCGACCATTTGATCGAATCGACGAGGGCGCCAGGTTCTCGCAAGCGCTTGAAAGCTCATGCTACGCGAGTTCCCAGAAAGAGGCGATGCGGCGCTTGCGTCATGAGGCGAACCTTCCGGAACAAATGCGACTTATCTCCCCAACTATCGCGGCGTGGCCCGGACGTTTCAAGCTGGGCGTCGGCCTCGATGCTGGCGCTGATTCAGCATGGCGCCGGCGCCTTTCATTTCGGGGCGAGAGCCCGCGCTTGACGCTTAAAAGGTGGCGGCCCACGCCAGCGACACCCCGGCGCCCGAGTCCGCCGCTACCGCTGCTCCCTTCCGGGCCTGACGGGGTTAACGGCTTATCGTCGCGGGGGCACCGACGTGGGCCACCATTGCAAAACGGGCGTTTCGGGACATTATCCGAGAACGCCTGATTGGCGGAGAGGGAGGGATTCGAACCCTCGGTACGGGGTTACCGCACACACGCTTTCCAGGCGTGCTCCTTCGACCGCTCGGACACCTCTCCTTCAAAACGGCTGCAGATTGTAACTGATACGTCGCCCTTGCGGGCGACCGGAGAGGGAGGGATTGTAAAAATCGCTCGTGGCGATTTTTATCCTCCGGACTCACAAGCTCCGCTTATTCGCGATCCCAGCAATGCTGGGATTGTAAAAATCGCTCGTGGCGATTTTTATCCTCCGGACTCGCGCTGACGCACTCGCGTCAGCTTGCTGTGCAAGCTGGTCGAACCCTCGGTACGGGGTTACCGCACACACGCTTTCCAGGCGTGCTCCTTCGACCGCTCGGACACCTCTCCTTCAAAACGGCTGCAGATTGTAACTGATACGTCGCCCTTGCGGGCGACCGGAGAGGGAGGGATTGTAAAAATCGCTTGTGGCGATTTTTATCCTCCGAACTCACAAGCTTCGCTTATTCGCGATCCCAGCAGTGCTGGGATTGTAAAAATCACTTGTGGCGATTTTTATCCTCCGGACTCGCGCTAACGCGCTCGCGTCAGCTTGCTGTGCAAGCTGGTCGAACCCTCGGTACGGGCCTCGTCTACGACTTGGCGCACACACGCTTTCCAGGCGTGCTCCTTCGACCGCTCGGACACCTCTCCTTCAAAACGGCTGCAAATTGTAACTGATAGTCGCTTTCTTGGGGACGCCTATCCTTGTTGTTTTTACTGCATTCGAAACGGGCGCGGATTGTACCTGACTCGATCAGACTCGAACAGCCGCGCATGCATCCCTGCGCGCGGTATCGCCCAGTGATCGACCAGACGCTACGGCGTTCGAGTCGATCAGCCCGCGCTGTGCGTATTGATTGGCGGCGGCGTAGTCAGACAGCGGGCCTGCGGATTGCTGGCGTTCGTACCCTGAGGAGCCGTGTCGTAGGCTGCCACGGGACCGTTGGGAACGCTCGGAATCTTCCAGTCGGCGTCCGGCTTCGGCACCGTCAACCCGGCGGGTGCTTTCAGCTTCGGAAACTCCTTAGCATTCGCATAGCGCGGGGTCTTCAGGCAGCTCGGCGTGCCAGCACAGCCGCCCAGAACCGCTGCCAAAACGAGGAGGACGCCACCTTCCATCATCCGTCGACTCATAGGCCTTGCCGTGTCCTTGTCGATGTTGTTGTTCATTGCGCTTTCCTTGAAAGCCTCACAGTGTCGCACAGGGCGAGGCTCGCGATGAGCACGCCCGCCCTGCGTCAGTTGCCTTTCTTGAAGCCGTCCCAGTAGCGATTCAGGTCTCGCGTTCCGGTCAGCGAATAAAGCGAATATGCTCTGTTGAGCGACGCACCGCCATCACGCGTAAGCGGCGTGTAATGCGCGGTGACGTAATCACGAGACGACTTGGTGAAGAAGATATCAAGGGGCATGGTCAGGTATATGCCCTTGTTGAAACTACCCTCACCGTACTTGTTGCCCGCCGACGTAAAGACCGCATACGCGCCCAATGTCACGCCGGAGTCGAACGTCTTCGACAGGTCAATCGTTGTCCCGTAATCCTTGGCGAGGTAACGCCCCACGCTGATCCGGGCGAGAATGTTGTCGATGCCGGTCTTGATATACGCCGTCGCGTGACCTTCCACGGTGGAGTATTTCTGGAAGTCGAGCTGCGTATCGTAGCCGCGCTTTTTCACCCAGTTCACATCGACCCCAAAGGCGACGTTGCTATCAAACGGTCGATACAGCACTTCCCCGCCGACACCCCCGTACATCTGCTCGAGCAAGCCGGCATAGGCCATGCCGAACACATTGTCGGACAAACGAGCCGTCCGCGTGTACTGGAGATTATAGAGGCCGAGGCTCGTATGCTTCAGATAAGAGACGACGTCACTACGAACGCGCGGCAACTGCGTCGGCGCCAAGTAGTTCGCGTGGCTGAGGTTGTCGAACAATGAGTAGCCGAGCGAAGCGCTGGCCCATCCGTGCTGGTCTGTTCGATACTGCAGCCCGGCACGAGCCAGGACTTGGAACAGCAGACCATCCGGGCCACCGTAGTTGTAATTAAGCCCCGGCCCGACGTCATAGGAAAATCCACGACGTGACTTTTCGTAAAGCGTCTGCCCAGGCTTTGCATCAGCGTCCGCTTTGTCGATGCCCGAAGAAATGATGCCGCGTCGATAATCCAGATCCGAGAACGGACTTGCCGGGCTGACCAGCAACGGGTTGGACGGCAGCGGTTTGCGCGGCAACTTGTCGTCGCGCAGGAAGAAGCCCCCGCCCTCCCAGCGATATTCGAACGAATCGATATCCGCGCTGGCGGCGTTGTGGAGAATGCGGTCGCCCCGTAGCTCCGCCTGCCCCATGTAGCGGTACTTGTTGGGGACGCCATCGACGACCAGCGTGTGATCTTTCTTGGAAATGCGTGTCACGTTGATGCCAGCGTTACTGCTCAGCTTGTCCGCGACTTTCGACCACGACTTCGGATGGTTGTCGTCCGTGTTTTTGGGCACCACAGGCGCCGGATCGGACTTCGGCTGCGTTAGATGCGCCAAGTTAAGCGACAGTGTCGCACCCAGCATTACCGTTGTGCCGCGCTCGTATGCTGCCGAGAGCGTCACGTTGTCATTCAGCCGCAGACGCGCACCGAAATTGACCGGCAACTTCTGCTTAAAGCTATCGCCCAACGGCTGATGTTTGTAATCGTTCCCGTCGTACTCGACCTGAAGCGTGAGCGGACGCCAAGGCGTGGTGTATTGAATGCCGCCAAACACCGAGGGGCGACCGGTAAACCACGATTTGAAGTTGAATTTTCCACCCCCGCCACTCGCGCCGACCCGATGATCAAACCTGCTGCTGATCAGGCCGAGCGGGTTTCGAAAGTCACCGCGATTACCAAGATATCCCCATGCTAAGCCGAGGCTGAAATCAAGGTCATACCACCGCTTATTGGCTACAAGATATTCGCTACTGAACAAGCCGGTGCCGCCCAGATCCCTAAACCCGATCGACATCTCGGGTATATATCGGCTTTCTCGAATCGGGGTGAGCTTCAGATCCACACCTTTATCCAAATAATTGCGATTCGGCGCGACCGATCCATACCGGTGGGTAGAAATCGATGTGTAACGAAACCCTGCCTGCATCCACGTAAACGGCTGAAAACTGAATGCGTAGTTCGTATATGGCTTGATATGACTGAAGCTAAAAGAAAACTCGCCTTCTTCGGCATGCCGTGCGGTCGGCGTTTCCAGCAACCCCACGCCGCCGTAATCTGTTTGAAACACCGGTAGTCGACCGGTTTTTTCCGCGGCCACACCAGACCGCACCATCCACGGCAAAATTACGACGCACGAAAATGCTGCGAATTGGGCCAGCCGCCGACGTCGGTATTTGGCAGGCTCAACCATTATTCGCCCCTTGACTCAACGGAAAACTACGACACGCCGCACCCGACGGCGTATGGGCTAGTAGCCCCGCGATCTCATCGCGCATCCACGGAAACACGGCGCCCTTGAGATCAATCGCGCCTACGACGCGTGTACCAGGCAGCAGATCGGTATCGGCATAATTCCATGCGGCCACACCATAGTGGTCGACATGGCCACGCGGGGATATGACAGCCACCTCGTCGGTGCCCCCCCCTTTCAACGCGGAATCCTCATCAAGTAGATCCGAAAGCCTTAATCCGGGCCGCCACGCTACTTGATGAACGCCGGCCTCGTCCCAAACCTGCACCGTATCGGGTGTATGGCAATAGCCTAGCGAGGCGACACGTGCCACAGGCGGGCGTTCATGCGGATGCGATAACAACCACGCAGGAGACCAATCACCGGGCTGTCGATAATGTCGGGTCTTCGATAGCTCCGACTTCCACTGCGTAACCGTTTTGACCAATCTAGTGTAACCGCGCTCGCCGAGGCGCCACTTGAGCTGATCGAATTGATCAAAAAGGTCAGAACGACGGGCTTTCTGGCTTTCGTCAGTGCTATCGGCGGTTATGAAAGCATAGGGCCATGCGACCTGCCCGACGTTCGGCATGGCCAACCAGGCGTCGATTAGCGATGTTTTCTGCCCGGTCGATGCCGGCTGCGCCTGCAAGACCGTAAAAGGCGCTGCGCACAATATGGCGGCGGCCCATGATTTTCGCCACATGTTAGCCATTCTCGATTCGTCGGCCTTCCCCTGTCATGCCATCGATCATCGTCGATGCACACCCGCCGGCCGTAATTGACGGTTTAGGATTGTGAAAGTCAGCCCAGCGGCCACCACGGACGAGCCACTCGCCAGTTGAGCTTCGGCGCCCCCGGCCAAGCGACCACGTCCGCTTTCCAGACATGCCCCTGATCATCGCGCCAGTATACCGATCGAGTATCGCCACCCTTGGCCCAATCTAACGTTTCCACACATCGGTGCAGATCACGCGTGGTCAATGGCAGTTTGACCGAGACGGTTTGCGACTGGCACGACCAATCCGCTTGTGCCCTTCCCGCGTGGTGCCGGCCCTTTTTGTCGACCCAGGCACGTTCGACCACAAACTGCTCGTGATCGCCCAGAGACGCTAGCGCGACCGCATCGCCTTGTGCGTTGGTCGCATTGCTCATTTCCAGCCGCGGTGTAATCCCGGAGATCGATTGCGGAAATCCGTCGCGAAGCACGACCACTTCGTCGCGCGCGGTCTGCCAGAACGTTAAACCGTCCTTTTCTTCCGAAAGCACGAGCAAACCGCCCCCGCGCCCGTAGGTGAGCTCGATCGAGGCATAGGGAATTTTTTTGGCACGACCGGATAGGTCGCCATGCTGACCCGGGACAAAGCTACCCAACGTCGCCAGCAATGGGTTCCCCGAAGAGCTGCAACCGCTGAGCGCCAGGACACCGACGCCTAACAACAGGCCAAAAAAATGGGCCGCCCGAGAGCGGCCCATTCTTGGCGCTGGAGTTCGTGAAAACACCAGCAATGTCGCGACAGGCTTAGCTGCCGGTACCGCCAGCGCCGGTACCACCGGTGCCGCCCGTACCCGTACCACCGGTGCCGGTACCGCCGGTACCGCCGATGTTCACGTTCTTGTTGTTGCCACCCGAGGCGACGGCCAGGGAAGCGCCGATCGCAGCGGCGGCACCCGCCGCAGCCATGGCACCATAGGCCAGTTCCTGCGAGTGATCCGCGCCGGCAGCGCCGCCGGACTGCAACTGACCGTCCCCGCTAGCGCCGTTCTGCGCGAACGCGAGAGGCGAAGCGGCAAGCATTGCGATGCTGATACCAGCCAAAAACTTTTTCATGTCATCTACTCCCGTGTAGTAGCGGAGACTACTCTGGATAAACCGTTTTCAATACTACGACTTAGTGGTCAACACTGCAAGAGTCGGTCCCCTAAACCCCCAGACACAGGCCGTAGCGGAAGATCAACTCGATCTTCCGTGCGTATTTTTACCATATATCCCGCAGGCTTGTGCAACTGATTTAGTATTCGCCGACGACTTGTTTCAGGGCATCCCGGACGCTGTCCTGGAAATGCTCGGCGAGCGGCGTCAGCGGCAGACGGATACCCGGCTCGATCCAACCCATTTCCTGGAGCGCCCACTTCACCGGGATCGGGTTGGCTTCGAAGAACAGCGCCGAGTGCAGCGGTGCCATTTCGGCATCGAGGCGCTCGGCTTCCTCACGCTGGCCGGCGATCGCCGCCGTGCACATCCGGCTCATCAGGTTCGGAACCACGTTGGCCACGACCGATATGTTGCCCTTGCCGCCGACCAGCATCGATTCCATCGCCGTGCCGTCGTCGCCGGAGTAGATGTGCATGTCGTCGCCGACATACTCGATCAGCTCGTGAATGCGCTCGATCGAGCCCTTCGCTTCCTTGAGCGCCACGATGTTGTCGATCGCGGACAGGCGCGCCACCGTCTCCGGAAGCATGTCGACGCCGGTACGACTCGGCACGTTATACAGAATCTGCGGAATATCCACGGCCATTGCGATGGCATGGAAATGCCGATACAGACCTTCCTGGCTCGGCTTGTTGTAGTACGGGCACACAAGCAGCGAAGCATCGGCGCCGACGCGTTTCGCATGACGCGTCAAACGGATGGCCTCGTCGGTCGCGTTGCCGCCGGTACCCGCGATCACCGGGATGCGCTTGTCGACGATCTCGACCGTGCGTTCGATGACCTCATCGTGCTCGCGAAATCCGAGCGTTGCCGATTCACCGGTCGTCCCGACCGATACGATGCCGTGGGTGCCCTGCTCGATATGCCAGTTGATGAGCCGTTCGAGCGATTCCCAGTCGACGCTGCCATCGGCATGCATCGGCGTCACGATCGCCACCATGCTCCCGCCGAGCGCTTGCATATCCATAGCCACAATGTCTCCTCACGCGTGGGAAGCCGGAATTGTAACCGGCTTGTTGGTGCTAACATACCCGGCTTTTGAATGTCCCGATTCGCGATACGAGACCCGCATGCCCGAAATCAAGAAATATCTGTCGCTCGTCGCCCTAGGCGCCAGCCGGGACAAGCTGGCGCACGATCTCATTCGGGCCATCGGCCGCCGCGGCTGCGAGATTCTGGAATGCCGCATCACGCCGCTTGGCGACCATTTCTCCGCAGCGCTGCTGCTGGCGGGCAACTGGAGCGCCATGGGCAAGATGGAAAGCGCGCTACCCGGCCTCGCCGATCATCTGGGGCTGGCAATCCAGTTCGAACATACTGAGCCGGCCGAGCCGGCCCGTGACTTTCGACCGTACGCCGCCGAAGTGGTCGCACCCCAGCAGCCGCGTCTATTGGCGGAATTGATGAGCTTTTTCACGGAGCAGGATGTCTCCGTGCAGGAAGCCAGCGTACAGGCGTATCAATCCGGCATGACCGGCGCCGACATGTGCACCGTTCATCTGTCGCTGCATGTTCCGGTCAACCAGCACCCGCAGACGCTGCGCGATGCGTTCATGGACGTCTGTGACGACCTGCACGCCGACGGTCTGCTGGACCCGATCAAAACCTGATCCGGGTCTTGCGCGCAACCGTCGCGACGACTCCGGGCCCTGCGGACCCAACAACATGCATGGACGATATTTTCGCCTCCGAGCAAACGCGGCACTATCGCCGGACCAAGCCCGGCGCGTGCGGCCCATAATGGCCGCGGCCACCCATCAGCACGGAATGACTTCATGAGCACCATCAGCCCCGAAGACAAAGCCCCGGATTTCAACGCCCCGGCGACCGGAGACAAGACGCTGAGCCTCGCGGATTTCGCCGGCCAGACCCTGGTGTTGTATTTCTACCCGCGCGACAACACCCCCGGCTGCACGCAGGAAGGCGAAGCGTTTCGCGATCTGTACGATCAGTTTCGGGCCGCTGGCGCGGAGATCGTCGGCGTATCGCGCGATTCGCTGCGCAAGCATGACAACTTCCGCAGCAAGTACGAGTTCCCGTTCGACCTGATCAGCGACGCCGATGAAAGCCTCTGCAACGCTTATGGTGTGCTCAAGGAAAAGAACATGTACGGTCGAACGCATATCGGCATCGAGCGCAGCACGTTCGTGATCGACGGCAATGGCGTCGTTCGACACGTCTGGCGAGGCGTCAAGGTCGCCGATCATGCCGACGAGGTGCTGGCCGCGGTGCGCGCGCTCGACTAGCCCCCTGTCGCCTTCCACCACCATGCGGTAGCGATCTCCAATGGCCCGACGGGTTTTCGTTCTGGATACCAACGTGCTCATGCACGACCCCACCGCGCTGTTCCGATTTCAGGAACACGATGTATTCATCCCGATGGTCGTACTCGAAGAGCTCGACGGCGGAAAGAAGGGGGTGTCGGAAGTCGCCCGCAACGTCCGTCAGGTCAGCCGTTTTCTTGACGAACTGATCGCCGGGCAGACCCACGAGGACATCGAGCGCGGGATCAGTCTCGACCAGCGGGCCGCCTCCGCGGGCAACCGTGGCAACGGTCGCGACGCGCCGGAAGCTAGCGGCCGCCTGTTCTTCGAAACCCGGCCGCCCGAAGGCGAGCTCCCGACCATGCTGCCGGGCAGCAAGGCCGACAACTCGATCCTGTTGAGCGCCCTGGCGCTGCGCCGAGTGTTCGGCCAGTCAGAAATCGTCGTGGTGTCCAAGGACATCAACCTGCGGATCAAGGCGTCCGTGATCGGCATTGAGGCCGAGGATTATTTCAACGACAAGGTCCTCGAAGATCTCGACCTGCTCTATACCGGGCATGCCACGCTGCCCAACGATTTCTGGGAGCGCCATGCCGACGACATGGAATCCTGGCAGGACATGGGCCAGACCTTTTACAAGGTCAGCGGCGAGGATGTCGCCGACTGGCACGTCAACGAGTTGCTGCATTTCAGCCGGCCGAACGATGTCGAGCTGATCACCCGGGATATCGAGGGTGATACGGCGCTGCTCGAGATGGCCGACGATTTCCGCGAGGGCAAGCGCCATGTCTGGGGCGTGCATGCACGCAACCGCGAGCAGAACTTCGCGCTCAACCTGTTGATGGATCCGGAGATCGACATCGTCACCCTGCTGGGGGCGGCCGGCACCGGCAAGACGCTGCTGACGCTCGCGGCGGCGCTGGCGCAGACACTCGACGAATCGCGCTATCGCGAAATCATCATGACCCGCGTCACCGTACCCGTCGGCGACGACATCGGCTTTCTGCCGGGCACCGAGGAAGAGAAGATGACGCCCTGGATGGGCGCGCTCATGGATAACCTCGAAGTGCTGACCGGCAATAGCGGCACGGCCTCCGAGTGGGAACGCGCGGCCACCAACGAGCTGCTGTCCAACCGCATCAAGATCCGCTCGGTGAACTTCATGCGCGGGCGTACGTTCCTCGAGCGGTTCGTCATCCTCGACGAAGCACAGAACCTGACGCCGAAACAGATGAAGACGCTGATCACCCGCGCCGGCCCGGGGACCAAGTTCGTTTGCCTCGGCAATCTCGCCCAGATCGATACGCCCTATCTGACCGAAACCAGCTCCGGGCTCACACGCGTCGTCGACAGTTTCCGTAACTGGCGCCATGCCGGCCATGTGACACTCGCCCAGGGTGAACGCTCGCGATTGGCGCACTATGCGTCGGATTGCCTGTAGGCGCCGGCTGAGCCTCGGTACAATCGCCGCCAGGCGCTCGCACCGAGCGCTGCGAGCCTGGCCCGATCCACGGCCGGGCCTGTACGCGCACAAGGTCCCTTAGGACGACGGCATGCTCGCGATAACCTGGTTCGCGGCCGACGCCGGCGGCCCACTCTTGTTCGAGCGGCAGCGCGGGCGGACGACTACCCGAACGCTATTCCGAAGCGTCAATCGCCGCGTTATTTGCCGGATTCGCTTGGCCCGATGTCGGACGCATGACTACTCCGCGGCCATGCCTTGAGCACCGAATGGACCACCGTAGCCAGGGGAATTGCGAAGAATACGCCCCAGAATCCCCAGATACCGCCAAAGAACAGAACCGCGGTGATAATCGCAACCGGATGCAGGTTGACCGCCTCGGAGAACAGAATCGGTACCAGCAGGTTGCCATCCAGCATCTGCAGGATGGTATAGGCAATCAACACCCACACCGTCTGCGGATGCATGCCCCATTGGGCGTAGGCCACCAGCATCACCGGCACCGTCATGCCGAACGCGCCGACATAGGGCACAAGCACCGAAAACCCCACCAGTACCGACAACAGCATCGCGTAGTCGAGCCCCAGCGACCAGAACACGATGTAGGCGGCGATCCAGACGATGACGATTTCCAGGGCCTTGCCGCGCACATAGTTGCCGAGCTGAACGTTGACGTCACTCCACACCTGGCGCAGCAGCGCGCCGTTACGTGGCACGAACCGCGCGAACCAAGCCAGCAACTGCTTTTTGTCGCGCAGCATGAAGAACACCATGAGCGGGACCAGCACCAGATAGACCGCGAGATAGAACAGGCTGGCACCCACCATCAACGAACGACTGAGCACTGCCTTGCGCAGCGAGCCGACGTCGATCGACATGCTGCCGACCAATGCGTCCATCTGTTCCGGGGTGATTAGCGAGGGATACCGCGCCGGCAGGCCGGTGATCCATTGCTGCACACTGTGCACGAGATCGGGTAGCTCCTGCAGGATCTGGCCCGCCTGGCGGGTCAGCAACGGCATGAGCGCGAAACTCACCCACACTACGCCCAATAGCAGCGCCACGGAGACCAACGCCGCGCCGAGCGTTCGCGGGACATGCACGCGAGTCAGCCACAGAACCGGCGTATCCAGCAGATAGGCCAGCACAAGCGCCGCGAGGACGGGTGCGACGAGCTGCCCGACGAACAGCACCAACACCAGCCCGCCGATGAGCATCAGGATGAGCGAGACCAACTGGGGGTCCGAGAACTGCCGGGCGAACCAGGCGCGAAACACGTTCATGAAGGCCGCTCTTGTCGTGGCGTGCGTGGCGTCAGCGGGCTATCGTAGGCGCTGCGAGCGAACTATGCACGCCTGTCGGTCGGCGGCGTCGCCGGTTGTGTCACGCCGCCGCGCCAAACGGCGCTGAGTTGCCGCACGAAACCCGGCGCTCGACTCGTTCGGGTATCCGCCGCGCCCTCCTGCATCGGCCGCACGGACGGGCCTCGGTTAACCCGACGAACCAAACACGCTACTCTGCATCTAACGACTCGAGGGTTCGATCGATCTTGCATACCATGCGCATATCCAGGGCCGCGATCGCCGGCATGATCCTGCTGGCCAGCACGAGCGCCGTTGCCGGACCGGCCGGCGCCGCGGGCGACAGCGATGGCGACTACAACCTGCCTGACCTGGGTCAGCCGGCCGATACGGCCATGACACCGACCGAGGAAAAACGCCTCGGCGCGCAGGTCGTCGCGCAACTGCGCAGCCAGAACCAGATCATCGAAGACCCGGAGCTGTCGGAATACCTCAACAGCGTCGGACGGCGGCTGGCCAGCCACACCGACCGGCCGGCGAAGGATTTTCATTTCTACGTCATCGATACCGACGAGATCAACGCCTTCGCCCTGCCCGGCGGCTATATCGGCGTCAACTCCGGACTGATCACCGCGACCAAGTCGGAAAGCGAGCTCGCCAGCGTCATGGCGCATGAAATCGCTCACGTCACGCAGCGCCACATCGCCCGTCAAATGGTAGAAAGCCGCGGCGATACCATCGCCACACTGGCCACCGCGATCGTGGCTGCGATCGCCGGTGCGCAGGCCGGCGGCGGCGGTGACGCGGCAACGGCGGCCATTCTCGGCGGCATGTCGCATCTGGGCATGCAACAACTCAGCTATACCCGGGCCAACGAGTTCGAAGCGGACCGTGTGGGCATCCGCGACCTGGCACGGTCGGGCTACGACCCGCATGCCATGGCGCGCTTTTTCGGCACGCTCGAACGCCAGAGCGACCTGTACGGGCAACAGCCCCCCCAGATTCTGCTCAGCCATCCGGTGACCTCGACACGTATCGCGGAAGCCAATGCACGCGCCGCCGATTATCCGAACGTCAAGGTACACACCAACCCGGAGTACCCGTACATGCGGGCCCGTGCGCGCATACTCGAGGCGCAAAGCGCCGACGACGTCCGGGATTATTTCCGGGGCAAGCTGCAGGGCGATCACCCGATCCCCGCGGATAATTACGGCTACGCGCTCGCCCTCAGCCGGCTGAGCCAGGACAAGCACGCCATCGCCCTGATGCAGGCCGGTCTCAAGGCCCACCCCGATATCCTGGCCTGGCATATGGGGCTCGCCGACGTGCTGGCCCGGGCCGGCGACAACGCCCGCGCGGACACCATCCTATCGGCCGCCCTCAAACAGTTCCCGCACAGCGGCGCGCTGAAACTGCGCTATGCGCAAAATCTCGAGGACGAAAACAAACCGGCCGCCATGCGCAATTATCTGTTGTCCCAGCCCGACGTGCTCGACACCTATCCGGCCGCCCAGCAACTGCTGGCACGCGGCGCCGGCCAACAGAACAATCTGGGTGAAGCGTATTATCGGCAGGCGCGCTATTTCGCGATGCTCGACGACTATCCGCAGGCCATCAACCAACTGCGCACGGCCCTGCAGACCGCCAAACTGAGTGCTTACGACCGCTCGCGCCTGCGCGCGCTGCGCGATCAGATGGTCACCGCCTGCCACCGCGCCTGGTCGCAGGCCCAATGTCGCCGCGGCGTGGCCCAGGGCAACGACTACTAGCCCTTGGGGCTACCGCCCCCGCGCGTGGCTAAGAGCCTATTCCAATAGGATGGCGGGGTCTGCGCTGGTCTTAGCGTGTACCCGGCCAGGCGCGGCCGATCGTCCTGCGTCAGCAAAAGCCGCAGCGCCACCTGTCGCGCCGCGCGAACTCATTCGCCCGGCCGGATATCCCGCCGCGGCACCATCGTGTTCCATTGTCGGCAGCTCGGGCACTGCCAGTGCAGATAGCGACTGGAAAAGCCGCAATGGCCGCAGCGATAGGTCGGTTCCTGGTCGATAATGCGCGCGAGCGACTGGCGCAGGCTATCGAGCGGGCCGGTCAGGCTGCTGCGCGGATCCGCCGAGGCGAGCTCCAGCAAGTGATAGAAGCCGATCCAGCTCGCCTCCGACTGCAGATAGCGCGACAGATGTGCGATCGCCTCATCGAGTCGCCCGACCCGCTGCAGATGTCTGGCATACGCCACGTGCCCCGCCGCGCCGTCTACCTCGACCATGAAGGCCTGCAGGAAATCGACGTAACCGATCGCGTCGTCGCTCGCGTCGAAACAACGACGCATGGGCTCGAGGATCTCGGTCGCAAACGCCACGTCCTGCGCGAGCACCTCGCGATAGGCGCGGATCGCGCTGCGGTACTCGCGGTTGCGCTCGGCGACCCGGCCTGCAATCAAGCTGATGCGAGCGCATTCACGATACGCCTGGCGCGCCGCCTTGAGGTGTCGGGCCGCCTTGTCGTCGTCGCCCTCAGCGGCCGACTGCTCGGCCAATTCGCAATAATACTGCGCGACAATCGGGCGTAACGACGCGCCACGCACGCGCTCCAGATGCTGGGTCGCGACAATCGCCTGATCCCAGTCGCGCACTTTTTCGTGGATGGCGATCAGGCCATTGAGGCAGCGTTCGGCGAATTCCTGTTGATCGAGCAGTTCGACGAACAAACCCTCGGCCCGATCAAGCACGCCGGCCTTGAGATAATCGCAGGCGAGTTCATAGCGCGCCTGATTGCGATGCGTGGATGCCAGGTTCGGGCGGGCGACGAGATTCTGGTGCAGCCGCAACGCGCGATCGATATCGCCCTGGCGCCGAAAAAGATTGCCGAGAGCTAGATGCGTCTCGGCGGTCTCGTCGTCGACGTCCAGTACCCGAATGAACGTCTCGATTGCGCGGTCGGCCTCTTCGTTGACGAGATAGCGAATGCCGCGAAGATAATCCGCATGGACCGGCGAAGGCTTGCGCCCGTACTCGGCCCGCCGACGGCGCTCTGACCGCCCTCGCGCCCACCATCCCGAGCCGGCCGCAGCCGGCAGCAGGACGAGCAGCGCGAGAAGGCTATCAAGCATCGTGGATAGGCATGCTCCGCAGATTCGAGATTTCCGCTTCTGCGTCCTTGAGCTGTCGCCGCGTGCTGGACAACCGGGCTCGTAGCCTGGCCATACGCAGGCCGCACAATACGAACGCGATGATCAGGCCCAGCAGGAAAGACAGACCCAACAGCACGGACAGCGGCGCCTCAGTCTTGGTCCACAGCAGATCGACCGGTGTGGCACCGTAATTGAAGAATCCGAAGGCCAGGCCGATGAATACGGCAAGAATGACGATCAGATTTCGGATGAGACGCAGCATGAGATTCCTCGTTCGGGTCGACGCGCGCGGTCGCTCGAAGGCGACCTAGCAGGCCTAGTCTAGCGAGCGCATGCCAGGTTGACCATCGGCGAGGAACCGTGCCGCCAATTCGTTACGAGCCGTGATTGTTCACGCGCTCTCGCAACTCCTTGCCCGGCTTGAAATGCGGCACGAATTTGCGCGGAATATCCACCGCTTCCCCGGTCTTGGGGTTGCGGCCGCGTCGTGCCGGTCGATGATGGACCGAGAAACTGCCGAAGCCGCGAATTTCCACGCGACCGCCGTCGGCCAACTCACTGATGACGTTATCAAGCAACAGCTTGACCGCCAGTTCCACATCGCGTTGGGTCATGTGCGCCTGGCGATCCACCAGACGTTCGATCAACTCGGATTTAGTCATCCAGCGCTCTCCCTAGAAACGCCGTCCCCCAATAACGTGCCGCCAACGCGGCCCGCCCCACAAGTTGCCGCTCTGCCGCGGGTGCCCCGCAGTGTTAAGTGTCTTGCAGCAACACTTTAAGGCTATGTAAAACACGGGGCGCACGCAAGCACCCCGTGTTCTTTTTTTGATCCAGACACTTCCGCCGGACATACGAAACCCGCGTGGGCGCCCCTCGGGGCACCGCGACGCGGGTTCGTATGAAAGGCCTTGGCGTGTCTAGTTGTCGCGGTCGGCCATCTGCTCCTTCAGGAGATCGCCAAGGCTGGTCGTGCCGGTCGAGGCATCGGTATCCGCGTAATCGCGCATCGCCTGCTGCTCGTCCTTTTCTTCCTTGGCACGAATCGACAGGCTGATGGAGCGGTTGCGACGGTCCACGCCGACAAAGCGCGCTTCGACCGCTTCGCCCTCGGACAGCACGCTACGCGCATCCTCGACGCGCTCGCGGGAAATATCCGACGCGCGGATGTAACCGGTGACATCGTTGCCCAGATCGACCGTCGCGCCGCGCGCGTCGACCGAAGCGATCGTGCCGGAGACGATACTGCCCTTCGGGTGATCGGCCACGAACGAACCCATCGGGTCCTGCGCCAGCTGCTTGATACCCAGCGAGATGCGCTCGCGGTCGGCATCGATGGCCAGCACCACGGCCTCGACCTCGTCGCCCTTGGAATAGTTGCGGACGACTTCCTCGCCCGGCTCGTTCCACGACAGGTCCGACAGATGCACCAAACCGTCGATGTTGCCCGGCAGGCCCACGAAGATGCCGAAGTCGGTGATCGACTTGATCTGGCCGGAGACGACGTCGTTGCGCGCATGCTGCGCGGCGAAATCTTCCCACGGGTTCGACTGGCACTGTTTCATGCCCAGCGAGATACGACGACGTTCTTCGTCGATCTCAAGCACCATGACCTCGACCTCGTCACCGACCGAGACCACCTGGTTCGGGTTGACGTTCTTGTTGGTCCAGTCCATTTCGGACACGTGCACCAGACCTTCCACGCCTTCCTCGATCTCGACGAAGGCACCGTAGTCGGTGATGTTGGTGACGTTGCCGAACAGACGGGTGTGCTCGGGATAGCGACGGGCGATATCGACCCACGGATCGTCACCCAGCTGCTTCAGGCCGAGCGAGACACGGGTGCGCTCGCGATCGAACTTGAGCACCTTGACTTCGACTTCCTCGCCCACCGAAACGACGTCCGACGGATCCTTGATCCGCTTCCAGGACATGTCGGTGATGTGCAGCAAGCCGTCGATGCCGCCCAGGTCCACGAACGCGCCGTAGTCGACCAGGTTCTTGACGATGCCCTTGAGGACAATGCCTTCCTGCAGCGTGTCGAGCAGCTGCTTGCGCTCTTCGCTGTACTCTTCCTTGAGCACGTCGCGACGCGAAACGACCACGTTGTTGCGCAGACGATCGAGCTTGATGACACGGAACTCGAGCGGCTTGCCCTCGAGGTACGTCGTGTCGCGCACCGGACGGACGTCGACCAGCGAGCCAGGCAGGAACGCACGGATGTTGCCCACGTCGACGGTGTAACCGCCCTTGACCTTGCCCGAAATATGACCGACGACGGATTCGCCGTTTTCGTAGGCTTCGGTAAGGAAGTCCCAGGTGCGGATGCGCTGGGCCTTTTCCTTCGACAGACGCGTGGCGCCGAAACCGTCTTCGACGGCTTCCAGCGCGACTTCGACCTTGTCGCCTTCGCCAACGGTCAGTTCGCCGTTCTCGTCGTAGAATTCATCGATCGGGATCACGCCTTCGGACTTGAGGCCCGCATCGACGATCACGACATCGTTCTTTACTTCCAGCACCTCGGCATTGATGAGGGAACCGGGCTGCATGGTGCGACCCTGCAGACTTTGCTCGAATAGTTCGGCGAAACTTTCAGACATGAGTGGGGAAAATCCTGCGGCGTCCAGCTGTCGACGCCATCCGTTGTTGATAAAGACAAAAACACCGCCCGCGGCATTGCACCACGAACGGACCCTATACAAGACCGGCGATCAGTTGATGCGCCAGCCCTTGGCCGCCACCAGATTGTGGATCTTGTCCAGCGAGGCGGCGACATCATCGCCGGTGGTGTCGATTACATGTGCATCGACGGCCGGCTTCAGCGGAGCGGCATCACGCGACGCATCGCGCTCATCACGTTCCACAATTTCACGATATATCCACTCAAGGTTAGCAGCAACACCTTTTTCGGACAACTGCGCATAACGACGCCGGGCTCGCTCCTCGGCCGAGGCCGTGATATAGAGCTTGAGATCGGCGTCCGGGAAAATCACCGTGCCCATATCGCGCCCGTCCGCGATCAAGCCCGGCAGCGCAACGAAATCGCGCTGGCGGGACAACAAAGCCTCGCGAATCGGCGGCAACGCAGCCCAGCGCGATGCGGCTTCCGAGACGGCGTCGGCACGGATCGCGTCGGTGACATCCTCGCCGGCCAGCTCGACGCGCTGCCCCGCCCCTTTATCCGGGACGAAATGAACCGGCAGCGCCTGGGCGATGGCGACAGCGCGCTCCCGATCCTCGGCGCGGTCCGGATCGAGCCCCTCGCGCAGCGCCGAAAGACCGACGAGCCGGTACAGCGCGCCGCTGTCGAGCAGCCACCAACCAAGGCCGCGTGCGAGTTCTGAAGCCAGCGTGCCCTTGCCGGCACCACCGGGCCCGTCCAGCGTAATCACAGGTGCCGCGGTACTCATTCGGTGGCCCTGGCCTGGATACCGAGCCCGGCCTGCGCGGCCAGTTCGACGAAGCCGGGAAACGAGGTATCGACATAATCGCAGTCGTCGATGATCACGGGGCCAGAGGCGCGCAACGCTGCCATGGCGAACGACATGGCGATTCGATGATCCTCGTGACTGGCGATCGACCCGCCGGAAAAACTCGGCGCATCGGGCCGGCCGACGATCACGATCCCGTCCTCAAGCTCGTGACATTCGACACCGAGACGCGCCAGCCCTTCCGCCATCACCGCGATGCGATCGCATTCCTTGACGCGCAGTTCGCCGGCGCCGGTGACCCGGGTCGTGCCGCGCGCGCATGCCGCGGCCACGAACAACGCCGGGCACTCGTCGATGGCCAGCTCGACTTCGTCGGCGCCGATCTCGATGCCGTGCAGTTCCGCCGATCGCACGCGAATATCGGCGACGGGCTCGCCGGCCTGATCGCGCTCGTCGAGCAGCGTGATGTCCGCGCCCATGGCCAGCAGCACGTCGATCACGCCGCGTCGCGTGGCATTGATGCCAACGCCGCGCAGCGTGATATCGCTGTCGGGCGCGATCGAGGCACCGACCATGAAGAAAGCCGCCGACGACAGATCGGCCGGCACGGCGACATCCGTCGCCGTCAGCGACTGGCCGCCGGCCACCGAGACAGTATCGCCGTCGCGCTCGACCGTCACGCCGAAGGCGCTGAGCATGCGCTCGGTGTGGTCGCGGCTGACGCCCGGTTCGTGGACCCGGGTCGTGCCGTCGGCATATAGCCCCGCGAGCAACACACAGGATTTGATCTGGGCGCTTGCCACCGGCGGCGTGTAATCGATGGCGTTGAGCTTGACGCCGCCCGTGATCGCAAGCGGCGCACGGTCGCCGTCCCGGCCTTCGATGTGCGCGCCCATCTGCCACAGCGGCTCGATCACGCGCTTCATCGGACGGCGTGAGAGGCTGGCATCGCCGGTGAGCACCGAGTCGAATGCCTGGCCGGCCATAATGCCCGACAACAGACGCATCGACGTGCCGGAATTACCCAGGTCCAGCGGGGCCGCGGGCGCGCGCAGGCCGCGCATGCCCATGCCCGTGATCACGCGGGCGCCCTGATCGAGCTCATGCGACAGCCCCATGGCGCCAAAGGCGTTGAGCGTCGCCAGACAGTCGGCGCTTTCGAGAAAACCGGAAATACGCGTGGTGCCGTCCGCGAGCGCGGCGAACATGATGGCCCGATGCGAGATCGACTTGTCGCCGGGCACACGAATATCGCCGCCCAGAGCCCCGCCTGGCTGGACATGAAAGCTCTTGCCGCTCATCGCTCGTTCTGCTCCCGCTGTAACACGAACCCGTCGCGCGCGGTCTTCGCGCGCTCGAAAATGTCATGAAGATGATGGTCGTCGCCGCTGGCGATTGCGCTGCGCACGTCCTGAAGCTGCGCCATATAGGCGTCGAGCGTATGCAATACCGGGCCACGGTTGGCCTTGACGATATCGCGCCATAGCGCGGGATCGCTAGAGGCGATGCGCGTGAAATCGGCAAAGCCGCCGGCCGCATACGCAAAGATTTCGGTCCGCTCGGCCATGGCGGCAAGGGTATCGACGAGCGTATACGCCAGCACATGCGGCAGATGACTGGTCGCCGCCAGCACCTCGTCGTGATGCGCTGCCGTCATGTGCGATACCTGCGCGCCCAGGGCCGACCACATGGCCTCTACCGCCGCGAGCGCTGCGGGGTCGGTGGTCTCATCCGGCGTGAGGATCACGCGGCGCGCGGTGAACAGCGTGGCGAAACCGGCCTCCAGGCCGCTGTTCTCCGTCCCCGCGATCGGATGCCCGGGCACAAAGCGGGCCATGGCAGCCGCATCGAACGCGCGCGCAGCGGCTTCGACGACGCTGGTCTTGCTGCTGCCGGTATCGGTAATCACGGCGTGGGCCGGGCAAACGCCGGCCACTTCGGAAAGCACCTCATCGAGCTCCGCGGGCGGCGTGGCCACCACGACCAGATCGGCCGGGCCGACGGCGGCGGCGATATCGGCGTGGCACGTATCCACCAGCTCGAGCGCAACCGCCCGCGCCGCATCCGCATCCGACGTGACCGCACCCACCAGATGCCCGGCATAGCCCGCCGCGCGCAGGCCGCGGGCGACCGAGCCGCCGATCAGGCCCAGGCCGACGATCGCGATGCGATCGAACTCCGACAACACCGGCGTTGGATTCATCACCCGAGCACGCGATCCAGTGCGGCAAGGAAACGCTCGTTGTCCGCCTCGCTGCCGACCGTCACGCGCAGATGGCTCGGCAGGCCGTAGCCGCCCAGCGGCCGCACGATCACCCCCTCGCGCAACAGCGCGTCGTAGACCGCGCGGCCTTCGCGGCCGGTATCGAAGGTGATGAAATTCGCCTGGCTTGGCAGGCTGGGCAGCCCGCGCTCGGCCAGCGCCTGCGTCAGGCGCGCGCGCTGACCGCTATTGGATTCAATCGAGCGTGCGATGAAATCGTGATCGTCGATCGCCGCGGCTGCACAGTGCAACGCCACCATATTGACGTTGAAGGGCTGGCGGATACGGTTGAGAAAATCGGCGACTGTCGCCGAGCTCAAGCCGTAGCCGAAGCGCAGCGCCGCCATGCCGAAGATCTTCGAGAACGTGCGCGTAATCACGAGATTGTCGTAACGCGCCAACCACGCGGCTTCGTCGACGATCGCATCGGCCGTCTGATACTCGATATAAGCCTGGTCCAGCACCACGACGGTCGACGACGGCACGCGATCGAGAAAAGCCTCGAGGGCCGCCGGCGTCACCCACGTGCCGGTGGGATTATTCGGGTTGGCAATAAACACCACGCCGGTGTCGTCGTCGACGGCCGCCAGCATGGCGTCCAGATCGTGGCCGTACGGCATATCGGCATCGGCGGCCAGCGCCGGCACCTCGCGGACCTCGGCCCCGACGCCGCGCGCGACGATCGGATAGACCGCGAACGAATGCTGCGAAACGACGGCGTTCTTGCCGGGGCCGAGAAACACGCGGCCGGTGAGCTCGAGAATATCGTCCGAGCCATTGCCCAGCGTGATGCACGCCGTCGCCATGCCGTGGCGGGCTGCGATCTTCTGCTTGACTTCGTAACCGCTGCCATCGGGATAGCGATACAGATCGCCGTCGAAGTTCGCGAGCGCAGCCAGAGCCGCCGGTGCCGTACCGAGCGGGTTCTCGTTCGACGCCAGCTTGATGATCGAGGTCAAGCCAAGCTCGCGCTTGAGGTCCTCGATCGGCTTGCCGGGGACATAGGGCGACAGCCCGTGAATTCCGGCGTGGGCCTGGTCGGTCAGAGTTTTCGGCATGTCGCTATCTCGACGTATTGAGACACTATTCGGCATCGCGGCCGATCGAGCGGGGGTAGGACCCCAGGATCTTGAGCATGACGGCCTCGGCCTCGATCGACTCGATCACGCGTCGCACTGGCGCATCGTCGGCATGGCCTTCGATGTCGATGAAGAAGTTGTAGTCCCAGGCCTGACGCCGCGACGGGCGCGATTCGATGCGCGCCAGATCCACGCCGGCATCAGCGGCCGGTGCCAGCAGGCGATACAGCATGCCCGGCCGGTTGCGGATCGACACCAGGATCGACGTCATGTCATTGCCGGACGCCGCCACCTGCTGGGTGCCCAGCACCAGGAAGCGCGTGGTGTTGTTGGGCTCGTCCTCGATATTCGAGGCGAGAATCGGCAGATCGTAGAAATCGCTCGCCGCCCGCGCCGCGATCGCCGCGGCGGTCGCGTCTCCCGCAACGCGGCGCGCAGCCTCACCGTTCGACGCCACGGCCTCCCGGACTACGCCCGGCAGATGCGTATCGAGCCAGTTGCGGCATTGAGCCAACGATTGCGCATGCGCGACCACGCGCTTGATCGAGCCGAGTTCGCCGGCATGCGAAAGCAAATGATGGTGCACCGCAAGCGCCACTTCGCCACAGATGGACAGCCGGCTGCCCACCAGCTGATCCAGCGTATGGGTGACGACGCCTTCGGTGGAATTTTCCACCGGCACCACCCCGAAGTGGGCGTTGCCGGCCTCGACGTCACGGAAAATGTCGCCGATCGCGGGTTTCGGCGATGCCAGCACGGCATGACCGAAATGCTTGTAGACCGCGGCCTGAGTGTAGGTCCCCTCGGGCCCGAGATAGGCGACCGTCATCGGTTTCTCGAGCGCCAGGCAAGCGGACATGATCTCGCGCATGATGCGGGCGGCCGCTTCGTCCGACAGGGGCCCTTCGTTGCGCGCGGCGACGCGCTCGAGCACCTGGGCCTCGCGCTCGGGGCGATAAAAATCGGTGCGCCCGGCGGCCTGTTTGATCTCGGCGACCTTGAGCGCAATACCGGCACGCTCGTTGATCAGCGCATGGATACGCTGATCGAGTTCGTCGATTTGGGCGCGCGCATCGGCAAGCGCATCGTCGTCGGATGGTGTGCTCATGGCCTCGGGCCTGTTGATGTTTCACACAGTGCCGGGTCGCGCGTCGCGGTCTGCCGGCCCGGCCACAGAACACGCGCCGGGTAGCAACCGGGCAAGCCTTGCGACACGTCCTGGCACGATCCGGGATTGCAACCCGAAAGGTCGGCGCGCATTTTGCCACAATCCGCCACCGCAGCCCCGCGGACGCCATGGGCCGGCGCTATGGACGGGATCGCTCGTGGCGCCTTGGATTGCCGTCGGCGATATCGGCGCCATCGCGCGCCGCGCCGAACTCCCCCGACGCCGGCGTTATCGGCACGACCCCGGGCCGCCGGATGCGGCCCGGGGTCGTCATTGGGATCAGCCCGCCTTGGGGCCGATCGCGCCCAGATAGCGCACGCAGAGCACGCCGGAAATAGCGGCGAGCTCATCGAGCGCGCCCTGGGCCACTTCGGCATCCACGTCCACGAGGGACAACGCGATTTCGCCTTTCGACTTGTTCAGCAGATCGGCGATGTTGTGGTTGTGGCGCGCCAGTGCGGACGTGATCTGACCGACCATGTTCGGCTGGTTCTTGTTGATCACCACCACGCGGTGGGCGTTGGCCGTCGGCGGCATGATCGCCTCGGGGAAGTTCACCGAGTTGCGGATGTTGCCCACTTCGAGCCAGTCGCGCAGCTGATCGGCGATCATGATGGCGCTGTTGTCCTCGGCCTCGTCGGTCGAGGCGCCCAGATGCGGCAGCGTGATCACGCGCTCGTGTCCACGCAGCTTCTCCGAGGGGAAGTCGCAGACGTAGTACTTGAGATGGCCTTCGGCCAGCGACTCGAGCACGGCGTCCTCGTCCACGATTTCCGCGCGCGAGAAGTTCAGCAGCACCGCGCCCTTGGGCATCAGCTTGAGGCGATCGGCATTGACCAGCCCTCGAGTGCCGTCGACCAGCGGGACATGCAGGCTAACGAACTCCGAACCGGACATCAGATCGTCAACCGACAACGCTTCCGCGACACCGGCACTCAAGCGCCAGGCGTTATTGATGGTGATGCCCGGATCGAAACCGGACACGGCCATGCCCAGCGCCTGCGCCGCGTTGGCGACATTCACACCCACGGCGCCGAGACCGATGACGCCCAGCGTACGTCCGGGCAACTCCACGCCCTTGAACTTCTTCTTGCCGGCTTCGACTTCTTTCTTGAGATCCTCGCCGGTAGAGGTCAGTTCTTCGACGTATTTCCACGCGCCGAGGATGTTGCGCGCCGACAGCAGCATGCCGGACAGCACCAGCTCCTTGACGGCGTTGGCATTGGCGCCCGGTGCGTTGAACACGGGTACGCCACGCTCGGTCATCTTGTCGAGCGGGATGTTGTTCACGCCGGCGCCGGCACGGCCGATCGCGCGCACGGACGCCGGGATGTCCATGTTGTGCATGTTGGCCGAGCGCAGGATGATCGCATCCGGCTCGCTCATCTCCGAGGCCACTTCGTAGAGATCGCGCGGCAGGCGGTCGAGACCGCGCGCGGAGATGTTGTTCAGGGTTTGAATCTTCAGGCTCATGACAATCCTTATTTCAGGCAATCCTGGAACCGGGGAACCCGGCCGCGACGGCGACCGGCCAAGCCTCGCCCGGGCAACCGGCGGGCCGAGCGGGCTCCGGGGCGCCTTGCGCCCCGAGGGTATTCCCTTCTAACCGTTGGTCTTGGCGAACGTACGCATGAAGTCGATCAACGCGTCGACGCCGGCTTCCGGCATCGCGTTGTAGATCGATGCCCGCATGCCGCCGACCGAGCGATGACCCTTGAGCGTGGACAGCCCGGCCTCTTCGGCTTCGGCCAGGAACTGCTTGTTCAGGGTGTCATCGGCCAGCAGGAACGGCACGTTCATGCGCGAACGAACGGCCGGATCGACGGGGTTCGAGTAGAAGTCCGATGCGTCGATGTAGTCGTACAGCTTGGACGACTTGCGGATATTGATCTTCTCGATCGCTTCCAGACCGCCCTGGTTCTCCAGCCATTCGAAGGTCAGGCCGCAGATGTACCACGCGTAGCAGGACGGCGTATTCAGCATGGAATCCGCGTCGCGCTGCTGCTTGTAGTTGAAGACCATCGGGCAGGCCGCCTGGGCCTGGTCCAGCAGGTCGTTGCGCACGATCACCATGGTGATGCCGGCCGGGCCCGCATTCTTCTGGGCGCCGGCATAGATCACGCCATACTTGGACACATCCACCGGACGCGACAGGAAGTTCGACGACATATCCGCGACCAGCGGCGCATCGCCGACGTCCGGTACGTCCTGGAACTCCACGCCCTGAATGGTCTCGTTCGGGGTGAAATGCAGATACGCCGCGTTCGAGGACAGGTTCCAGTCTGAAACCGCCGGGATCGAAGTGAAGCCGTCGGCCTCACCCGACGCCGCCAGGTTGGCCTCGCCATACTTGCCGGCTTCCTTGATCGCCTTCTTGCCCCAATTACCGGTAACGACATAATCGGCGGTGTGGCGCTCACCCATCAGGTTCAGCGGCACGCCGGCGAACTGGCCGGCCGCCCCGCCCTGCAGAAACAGCACGCTGTAATCATCCGGCACATCCAGCAGACGACGCAGCCGCGCGGTCGCATCTTCGGCGATGGACACGAACGCCGAGCCACGATGACTCATTTCCATCACGGACATGCCAGTGCCCTTCCAGTCGAGCATCTCGGCCTGGGCTTTTTCCAGCACTTCGACCGGCAGGGTCGCGGGACCTGCACTGAAGTTGTACACACGTGCCATGAAACCACTCCTCGTGGAAAACAAATCGGGGCGCGCCGGGCGGGGATTACTCCTCGCCCGGCGCTTCGGATGCCTGTGTGTCGCCGTCGGGCGCGGCTTCATCGTCCGCGTCCTCGACCGCAATACGGTCCACGCCCACCAGGCGCTGACCGTCGCCCACACGAATGATGCGCACGCCCTGGGTGTTGCGGCCCAGCACGGAAACTTCGGAAACCGCCGTGCGGATGAGCGTGCCCATGTTGGAAATGAGCATGATCTCGTCGTCTTCGGACACCTGCGTGGCGCCGACCACGGCGCCGGTCTTGTCCGACTGCTTGAGCGCGAGCACGCCCTGCCCGCCGCGGCCGCGCAGCGGATAATCGTCCACCGGCGTGCGCTTGCCGTAACCGTGTTCGGTCACGGTGAGGATCTCGCCCTCTCGCACCACGATCAGGCCGATCACGGTGGCGGTATCGTCGTCCTCGGGCAAACGAATACCGCGCACGCCGGCGGCGTTACGGCCCATCTGGCGCACGTCAGCCTCGGCGAAGCGAATCACCTTGCCGGCCGATGAGAACAGCATGATGGTGTCGTTGCCGGCGGTACGGTCGACGCCAACCAGCGCGTCGTCGTCGCGCAGATCGATGGCGATGATGCCGTTGGTCCGCGGCCGGGAGAACTGTTCCAGCGCGGTCTTCTTGACCGTGCCGTTGCGGGTCGCGAAGAAGACGTTCTCGTCGGTGTTGAAATCCTTGATCGGCAGCACTTCGGAAATGCGCTCGTCGGACTCCAGCGGCAACAGGTTCACGATGGGCTTGCCGCGAGCGCCGCGACCGGCGCTCGGCAGTTCGTAGACCTTGAGCCAGTAGGCCTTGCCGTAGGACGAGAAGCACAACAGCGTGTCATGGGTATGCGTCACCCAGAGCTTCTCGATGAAGTCGGCATCCTTGGTGGTGGTGGCCGACTTGCCGCGCCCGCCGCGACGCTGGGCGCGATAGGCATCCAGCGGCTGCGACTTCACATAGCCTTCGTGCGTGAGGGTGACGACCACGTCTTCCGGCGAGATCAGATCGGCCGTGGTCAGATCCAGGTGATCGTCGAGGATCTGGGTCTTGCGATCGTCGCCATACTCGTCGCGCACGGCGACCAACTCCTCGCGGATGACTTCGAACAGGCGCGCCATCGACGACAGAATTTCGAGATAGTCGGCGATATCATCGAGCAGTTTCTCGAATTCCTCGATGATCTTGTCTTGCTCCAGCCCGGTCAGGCGGTGCAGGCGCAGATCGAGGATCGCCTGGGCCTGGGTTTCGGTCAGGCGATAGCGGCCGGAATCCAGCAGGCCGTAGTCGCGCGACAGATCGGCGGGACGCGAGGCATCGGCCCCGGCGCGCTCGAGCATGTCGGTGACCTGGCCCGGTGCCCATTCGCGCGCCATCAGCCCTTCCCGGGCTTCCGAGGGGCTGGAGGCGCCGCGGATCAGCGCGATCACTTCATCGATATTGGCCAGCGCGATCGTCAGGCCTTCCAGCACATGGGCCCGCGCCCGCGCCTTGGCCAGCTCGTACTGCGTGCGCCGCGTGACGACTTCGCGCCGATGCCGGATGAACGCTTCCAGCATCTGCTTGAGATTGAGCGTACGCGGCTGGCCGTCATCGAGCGCGACCATGTTGATGCCGAACACGGTCTGCATCTGCGAATGCCGATACAGATTATTGAGCACCACCTCGGGCGTCTCGCCGCGGCGCAGCTCGATCACCATGCGCATGCCGTCCTTGTCGGACTCGTCGCGCAGCTCGGTGATGCCCTCGACGCGTTTTTCCTTGACCAGCTCGGCGATCTTTTCCAGCAGCCGGGCCTTGTTGACCTGGTACGGCAGTTCCGTGACCACGATCGCCTGCTTGCCGCGCTCGTCGATGTCCTCGAAGTGGGCACGCGCCCGGATATGGATCCGGCCGCGACCGGTTTCGTAGGCCTCGCGGATTCCGGAGGCGCCGTTGATGATGCCGGCGGTCGGGAAATCCGGGCCCGGGACGTGGGCCATCAGCTCGGCGATGGTCACGTCTTCGTTGTCCATCACCGCCAGGCAAGCGTTGATGATCTCGCGAATGTTGTGCGGCGGAATATTGGTCGCCATGCCCACCGCGATGCCGGTGCCGCCGTTGACCAGCAGGTTCGGCAGCTTGGTCGGCAGTACCGCGGGCTCGGATTCCGATTCGTCGTAGTTCGGAATGAAATCGACCGTGTCCTTGCCGATATCGGCCAGCAGCTCATGGGCAAGCTTGGCCATGCGCACTTCGGTGTAACGCATGGCGGCCGGCGCGTCGCCGTCGATCGAGCCGAAGTTGCCCTGGCCGTCGACCAGCACATAGCGCATGGAGAAATCCTGCGCCATGCGGACGATGGTGTCGTAGACCGCGGAATCGCCGTGCGGGTGATATTTACCGATGACGTCGCCGACCACGCGCGCCGATTTCTTGTACGGGCGGTTCCAGTCGTTGGACAGCTCCTGCATCGCGTACAACACGCGACGATGCACCGGCTTGAGGCCGTCGCGGACATCAGGCAACGCACGCCCGACGATCACGCTCATCGCATAGTCGAGATACGACTGGCGCATCTCGTCTTCCAGGTTGATCGACAGGATCTCTTTTGCGACGTCGGCCATAGGCTAGTTCAAGTTGGCGATCCGGCGCGCGAAACAGCCTCGAAGCGGTGCCGGAAACGATCCGGAACCTCTTTGCCGGCCGGGCCTGAAAGACCAGTGCGCGAAGCGCGATATGATACCACAGCCGTTAGGCGCAGCCGGCCTCCGCGCTGTGCGCCATTTCATGTCTCGGGTAGCATCGATCCGGCCGAACTTCGGCGCCCTCGAACACCCGTTCATTCATCGCCCCAAGCGAGAGACGATCTTGTCCGAAACCGTCATAAACGCCCGCTGGATCGCGCCGGTCGACGGCCGGCGGCGCTGGCTCGAAAATCATGCCGTGGTGGTCCGTCAGGGCCGGATCGCGGCGATCCTGCCTCGCGACGACGCCGCGCGCGCGCATCCAGATGCCGAAGTCGTCGACCGGCCACATCACCTGCTCATCCCCGGCCTGATCAACGCACACACGCACGCGGCCATGAACCTGATGCGTGGCGTGGCCAACGATCTGCCGTTGATGCCGTGGCTGCAGGAGCATATCTGGCCGCTCGAGGGACAGTTCATGTCCCAGGCATTCGTCGCCGACGGGACCGATCTCGCCATGGCGGAAATGATCCGCGGCGGCACGACCTGTTTCAACGACATGTATTTCTTTCCGGATGTGGCAGCCGATCGCGTCGACCGGGCCGGCATGCGCGCCGGCATTGGCATGATCCTGATCGACTTCCCCACCGTGTGGGCGGCCAACCCGGACGAATATCTGGACAAGGGCCTGGCCGTCCGCGATGAATGGCGTCATCACGAACGCATCGTGACGCCGTTTGCTCCGCATGCGCCGTACACGGTCTCCGATGGGCCACTGACCAAGATGCGCACCTATGCCGACGAGATGGACGTCCGCGTGCACATGCATGTCCATGAGACCGCGCATGAGGTGAACAACGCCGTCGAACAGCACGGGCAACGTCCGCTCGCGCGCCTCGATGCGCTTGGGCTGCTCACGCCCAATCTGCTGGCCGTGCACATGACCCAGCTCACCGACGCCGAGATCGAGCGCTGTGCCGCCGCCGGCGTGCACGTGATTCATTCGCCGGAGTCGAATCTCAAGCTCGCCAGCGGCCTGGCGCCGGTGCAGCGATTGCGCGATGCCGGCGTCAACGTGGCACTCGGCACCGACGGTGCGGCCTCCAACAACGATCTCGACATGATCGGCGAAATGCGCACCGCCGCGCTGATCGGCAAGATCGCCGGCGACGACGCGGCCGCGGTCTCGGCCGACGCCGCGCTGGAAATGGCCACTATCGCCGGCGCCCGCGCGCTCGGCATCGCCGACGAGACCGGCTCGATCGAGGTCGGCAAAGCCGCCGATCTGGCCGCCGTAGACCTGAGCGCACTGGAAACCCGCCCCGTCTTCGACCCCATCGCGGCACTGGTCTACAGCGCCAGCCGCGAACAGGTCACCGACACCTGGGTGGCCGGACGCGCCCTGATGCGCGATCGTCGCCTGACCACGCTGGATCTGGATGACGTCATGCAGCGTACCGATGCCTGGGCCGATAAACTCGCCGCCTTTGCCGCCGCCCAAACCAAGAGCTAAGCCCATGCCCAGCAATCAGCAAGCCGAACTCGATAAATTCGATGCCATGGCCGCCAACTGGTGGGATCCGACCGGCGATATGCGGCCGCTGCACGACATCAACCCGCTGCGCACGACCTATATCGAACGCCGCGCGGGCGGCCTCAAGGGCAAGCGCGTGCTCGACGTCGGCTGCGGCGCGGGTCTGCTGTCGGAGGCCATGGCAGCGCGCGGCGCCCGGGTGACCGGCATCGATCTGGCCCCGCAGGCGATCGGCGCCGCGCAGCGTCATGCCGAACAATCCGGTCTGGACATCGAATATCGCGTTGCGGCCTCGCGCGATATGGCGGCCGAACTCGCCGGCGAATTCGATATCGTCGTGGCCTACGAAATGCTCGAGCATGTCGACGAGCCGGCCTATGTGGTCCAGGACTGCGCGACATTGACCGCCCCGGGCGGTCACGTCTTCTTCTCGACCATCAACCGCTCGCCCATGGCCTGGGCGCTCGCTATCGGCGGCGCCGAATACGTGCTCGGCCTGTTGCCGCGCGGCACCCACGAGTACGCCAAGCTGGTGAAACCGGCCGAACTGTCAGCGCATTGCCGGCACGCCGGGCTCGAGGTCGTCGACATCAGCGGCATGCGCTACAACCCGCTCACGCACAGCGCGTCACTGGGCCATCGCCCGGACGTGAACTACTTCCTGCATGCCCGACACGGCGAGGACGACGCCTGATGATGACCGACGGACCCAGCGTGCTGTTCGATCTCGACGGCACGCTCATGCATACCGCCCCGGATCTGGTCGGCGCGCTCAACGACATGCGCGTCGCCGAAGGCCTCGACCCGTTGCCGCTGGAGGTGCTGGCGCCGTATTGCTCCTACGGCGGGCGCGGCCTGCTCGGGCGCGGCTTCGATCTCACCCCGGACGATGACGGCTATCGCGTCGCCTACGATCGCTTCATCGCCCGCTATCGCGAGCGCATGACCTGGGAAAGCCGACCCTATGACGGCATTCGCGAACTGGTCGCGCGCCTGGCCGCCGAGAACCAGCCCTGGGGCGTGGTCACCAACAAGGTCGAAGCGCTGGCCGTGCCGCTGATCGAATTCACAGCCTTCGATCCAGCCCCCGGCTGTGTGATCGGCGGCGATACCGCGGGCGTGGCCAAGCCGGACCCGCGCCCGATTCTGCTGGCCTGCGAGCGCATGGGCGTGACGCCCGAGCAATGCATCTACGTGGGCGACTCCGACCGCGACATCCTCGCCGGCCGCGCCGCCGGCATGGCCACCATCGCCGCCGGCTATGGCTATGTCCCGGTCGACGACGACATCGCGAAATGGGAAGCCGACGCCGTGGTCGACACGCCCGCCGAGCTCTGGGACGCTATCCAACGTCTGCAGGTGCCTGCGTAGCGTCGATCCGCCTCCAATAGTGCGGCGTGGACCGTCGTGCTCGCTCACGCCGGATGACGCTTCGCGCCGCAGATCGACACGACGGCCGCTCTATTGCAGCGCATAGATGGCATAGCGCTCGTGCAGATGTAGGTCGGCTTAGGGCGTAAGCCGACAAAAGCCCGGGCGGCCCCGTGGTGGCGGCTACCGCATCGTGGATTGTCGATCCCACCCGACTTCGTTCTTGTCGGATTACGCGCTTCGCGCTAATCCGACCTACGTCACTACGTCGCTATTGG
>NZ_APNK01000034.1 GCF_000732535.1 Salinisphaera hydrothermalis C41B8 | reverse complement strand
ATTCCAGCCGGATACGCCGCCTAATTCAAACTCCCGCGTACACCACTTTCGAGCATATCTCTCTTCTCGGTTGGGTACCGGCACCGAAACGATAAACCCTGTTCCTATCGAAGTGCTCGGAAACTGAGGACTGCTGACCTCGATTCGAACCGTCGAGAAGAGAAGCGCTTTTTCATTTTCTAACAACATACTTTTCTCCGCCTAACGCCTAAGCACAGTTGCCGCCGGACGGGCCGAAGGCCGCGGAGGGAACCCGAAGCGCGGCAGCGCATTGGACCGTCAACTGTAGCGATCTGTTAGGCATTACTATTACAGCCTGCCTCTTAACGGATGATCGGTTTGCCACCCGGAAGCGCCACGAGAATTAACGAAACAGATAAGCAGATCGGCCGCGCCACGCGACCCCACCCAATTGATTGTTGATGACGCCGCGCCTCGAGAACCAACCCAGCACCAAATGCCGTCATTTTGGTCCGCGGGTCCTCGGCTATTTACCCGACAAACCAGCAAATCGGCGACCGCTCGTGAATTTACTTCACAAACTAAAACGTTTGCTGCGCCTCTAGCGCTAACTTCGTGCACTAATGCCATTTCACTCCCCCTCTTCGCCTAACGCGAAGTAGACGAAATATATCTAGCATTAGATATATAACCATCCACATCTATAACTATCCGGCGATTATCGCTCGTCGCTACGAACGCCATCACCAACTCGGAATCCCCCGCTCCGACAAAACAACCTTCCGCCCCGCCGCGTCATACCGCACATATTCCTGCCACCCACGCCGACACCGCAGATACGCCCGGTTCAACACCTGATGCGTCAAAGCCAGACATTCGGTCTTGGATCGCGGAGCCACGGTCACCCACTGCGGCTGCGAATCGGCAATCGGCTGCATGGCGGCCTGGCCAACACCGGCACCGAAGCCGCCAACGACGCGACCGAGATAATGACTGACGGATTCCGCATGAGCAGAAGCGGCGGCCGTGCTCAGAACGAGCGCAGCAACCAGGATGCGGGCACGCATGACATGATTCCCCCCGGTTTCCATAAAACGCGGCCGGCCACTCATTTGGCCAGCCACGATCCCCCTTCGTGCTGATTGCATAGCACAACGGAAATCGGAGGCTCAATAAACCTTTCGCGCAGGTTGGCGTGGCGCTTTTGGTTTCAGTGAGTTATACGAGGACTCGCACCGTCTGGATGACGGGTTATCGCCGGATGTGGGTGGTAAGTGCGTTTAACACACGTCTTTTCGGATTTCAGTGCCAGAGCTTTTCGCGGGTCGCCCCGGCGTCTTCGAGCCGTTTGAGGTAGTCGGCCCAGTTGGCTTCGTAGTTCTCGCCCAGCTCGCGGAGCGTGTCCCAAGAGAAGATGCCGGTGTTGTGGCCATCGTCGAAATGGAGCTGGATGGCGTAGTTGCCGACCGGGTCGATCTGTTCGACGCCGACGTCCTTCTTGCCCGTGACGAGCTGCATGGGGCCGCCGTGGCCGCGGACTTCGGCCGAGGGGGAATAGACCCGCAGGTACTCCAGCGGCAGGTTGTAGGTGGCGCCGTCTTCGAAGACGACTTCGAGGATCTTGGATTTCTGGTGGAGGGTGATGTCGGTGGGGGCGTCGGCCATGGGGGCGGTCCGTTCGGTCGTGGGGCGTTCATGATCCGTGTGTGGGGGCTTTGGAATCAACCGCGCTTTGGGGTGTTTGCGGCGGTTTGGGGGATGATCGGGTTCGGTACTCATCCGCGACTATGGTGGTTTGCGTTGCTTGGGGTTTCGCACTGATGTGCGAGCCACTTTTATTTGCTTGCCCAAATAAAAGTAGCCAAAACAAAAGGCACCCGCATCGGCGCCGGCTACGCCGGTGCACTCCGATGCTCGCGGCGAGGGGATGCGGCAAAAACTCGGACGGCTTTGGCCGTCCTCAGACATCTTGCCGCACCGGCGCAATGCGCCGGACACCCGTCGACGCTGTGCGTCTCCGTCGCCTCAGACGGGGCGAAATACAAACCCGTCTCCCGAGCATCGCGAGCACACCGACGTATCGCGGGCCGTGTCTGTATTCGGGTCCCCTTGAGCGCAGCGCCGAGCAGTGGAGGCTGCAAGAGGAAAAAGACAGCCGTGTGTCTGAGTGCTGCGCAGCAGCGCGAGTTTCGCGGCTGTCCCTCTTGCGGCCGGAGCCGCGCAGGGCACCGATGCGAAGCATCGGCGCAAGGTAGGGTGTCCTTTCCTTTGGTTACTTTCGTTTGGACAAGCAAACGAAAGTGACTCGCGCATCAGTGCGAAACCAAACTTCGACTCGTCTCGCCGGTTCGAATCAACACGCCGCATGCGGCAGGCCCGCAAATCAACAGACACAAAAAAGCCGGAGCAGAAACCCTGCTCCGGCTGATTCGAGCCTCAAGGCGCTCGACGGCCGACCTGTCGACTACAGAATATAGCGCGACAGATCCTCGTCTGCAGCCAGATCCTTGAGCTTGCCGTCCACATAAGCCGCATCGATGGTGATGGTCTCGCCGGCCTTGTCGGGCGCCTCGAAGGAGATTTCCTCCATCAGACGTTCCATGATGGTGTGCAGACGCCGGGCGCCGATGTTCTCGGTGCCTTCGTTGACGTTGAACGCCATTTCGGCGATGCGCTTCACGCCGTCTTCGCTGAAGGCGATGGTCACGCCTTCCGTGTTCATCAGCTCGATGTACTGCTCGGTGAGCGAGCAATGCGGCTCGGTGAGAATCCGCACGAAGTCTTCGGCCTTGAGCGCATCGAGCTCGACGCGGATCGGCAGGCGGCCCTGCAGCTCGGGGATCAGGTCCGACGGCTTGGCAACGTGGAACGCGCCCGAGGCGATGAACAGGATATGGTCGGTGCGGACCATGCCGTACTTGGTCGAGATGGTGGAGCCTTCGACCAGCGGCAGCAGGTCGCGCTGCACGCCTTCGCGGGAGACATCGCCGCCCGAGCCGCCGCCGGCGTCCGAGCGCTTGCAGACCTTGTCGATCTCGTCGAGGAAGACGATGCCGTTGTTCTCGACTTCGTGGATCGCCTGGGTCTTGATCTGCTCTTCGTCGACCAGCTTGGCGGCTTCTTCGTCGACCAGCTGACGATACGCATCCTTGATCTTGATCTTGGTGCGCTTGGTCTTGTTCTGGCCGCCCATGTTCTGGAACATGGACTGCAGCTGGCTGGTCATTTCCTCCATGCCGGGCGGCGCCATGATCTCGACACTGCCCTGGCTCTGGCGCAATTCCAACTCGATCTCCTTGTCGTCGATCTTGCCTTCGCGCAGGCGCTTGCGGAACACCTCGCGGGTGGCCGTGGATTCGGTCGCCTTGGAGGAGTCGTCCCAGTCGTTGTGCTTGGGCTTGGGCAGCAGCGCGTCGAGAATGCGTTCCTCGGCAGCCAGCTCGGCATCGTTACGCACGCGCTTCTTGGCTTCCTCGCGCGTCATCTTCATGCCGACTTCGACCAGATCCTTGATGATCGAGTCGACTTCCTTGCCGACATAGCCCACTTCGGTGAACTTGGTGGCCTCGACCTTGGTGAACGGCGCCTTGGCCAGCTTCGCCAGCCGGCGCGCGATCTCGGTCTTGCCGACACCGGTCGGCCCGATCATGAGGATGTTCTTGGGCGTGATCTCGCCGCGGATGGCCTCGTCGAGCTGCATGCGCCGCCAGCGGTTGCGCAGCGCGATGGCCACGGAGCGCTTGGCATCGGCCTGGCCGATGATGTGGCGATCGAGTTCGGCGACGATCTCGCGCGGCGTCATCTGCGAACGCGGCAGTGCGCGCTGCGAGTCGTCGGCTTCGATGGCTTCGGGGGCGGTATCACTCATAGTCGAGCACCTCGACGGTGATGTGGTGGTTGGTATAAATGCAGGTATCCGCGGCGATATGCATCGCCTTTTCGGCGATTTCCGCGGCGGGCATGTCGGTATTTTCGATCAGGGCACGGGCCGCGGCCTGGGCATAGGAGCCGCCGGAGCCGATCGCCATGCAGCCGTATTCCGGCTCCATGACGTCGCCGTTGCCGGAGAGCATGAGCGTGGCCGTCTTGTCGGCCACCAGCAGCAGCGCTTCCAGCCGGCGCAGCGCGCGATCGGTGCGCCAGTCCTTGGCCATGTCGACCGCGGATTTCACCAGCTGACCGTTGTGCTGGGACAGCTTGCCCTCGAAACGCTCGAACAGCGTGAACGCATCGGCGGTACCGCCGGCGAACCCGGCCAGGACCTGATCATCGTAGAGCCGGCGCACCTTGCGTGCGTTGCCCTTGAACATGGTATCGCCCATCGAGACCTGCCCGTCGCCTGCGATGGCCACCTGACCGTCGCGGCGCACGGAAAGAATCGTTGTGCCGTCGAATTGTTTCACCGGGTCACCCCGCGTTGTGTCACGTGAACACGGTTGTGGGGCCAGGCGTGACCCGATTCAAGCACGACGGCAACGCCACGGTTCGGCCACGGTTCAGCCACCGCCGTGCCGGGCGTTTAACAAGCGGGGATCGGGCCTGTTAGGCCGCCTGATCGTGCTGGCTATTGTCGATACCAATCAGCGCGTCGCCGGATTCCGGATCGAACAGATACAGCTTGTCGGGCGCGCACGTCAGCGTGACGTGGTCGCCCATCGACACCTGCTGGTGCGGCTCGATCTGGGCCGTGAGTGTGCGCTCGCCCACCTTGGCCTGGATCATGGTGAGCGAACCCAGCGGCTCGACCACTTCGACCTTGCCGTACATCCGACAGGTGCGGTCGTCGCCGGTCGCCAGATGCAGATGCTCCGGGCGGATGCCGACCCGCACGCGGCCGCGACCGGCCACGGCCTCGCGCCGCGGCTCGTCCAGAGCCAGGCCAAAATCCTGACCGCTGAGGCGGTTGTCGCTGATATTGGCGTCGACGAAATTCATCGACGGCGTGCCGATGAAGCCGGCCACGAATTCATTCGCCGGCTTTTCGTAGAGATTGTTGGGGCTATCGATCTGCTGGACGATGCCGTCCTTCATCACCGCGATCCGCTGGCCCATGGTCATGGCTTCGGTCTGGTCGTGGGTAACGTAGAAGGTGGTCACGCCCAGCTTGCGATGCAGTTTGACGATCTCGGCCCGCATGTCGACGCGCAGCTTGGCGTCGAGGTTGGACAGCGGTTCGTCCATGAGAAAGACCTGCGGCTGACGCACGATGGCCCGACCGAGCGCCACACGCTGGCGCTGACCGCCAGACAGGGCCCGAGGTTTGCGATCCAGCAAGGCGGTGATGCCGAGCACTTCGGCCGCTTCATCGACGCGCTTCTTGATGTCGGCCTTGTCGTATTTCTTGAGCTTGAGCGAGAAGGCCATGTTGTCGCGCACGGTCATGTGCGGGTACAGGGCATAGCTCTGGAAAACCATGGCGATGTCGCGATCCTTGGGGGCCACCCCGGTGACGTCGCGCCCGCCGATCTTGATCGCGCCCTGGGTGTGTTCTTCCAGGCCGGCGATCATGCGCATGGTGGTGGTCTTGCCACAGCCCGACGGGCCGACCAGGACGACGAATTCGCCGTCTTCGGTCACGAGGTTGAAGTCCTTGACCGCCAGGTCGTCCGAGCCCGGGTATTGCTTGCCGACTTTGCTGAGTTCTACGACTGCCATGGGTCTTTCCTCTTTAACTCTTTGTCCGCCGATCAGTTTCGCTCGCGCGAATGAATACAGGCATTTTTATCCGCAGATCGACGCAGATTTACGCAGATGGGTCTGGCGCTAACCGGCCGGGGCGGAGGCATCGCTGCCACCGCGGCCGGCGTCGGTCCGAGCGGGAAACTCAGAATCGATACCGCCCTAACCTCTTGTCTTCAAATCTGCGAAATCTGTGTAATCTGCGGATGAGTGCTTTATGTCTGTATTCGATCTGCGTGCATCTGCGTCGATCTGCGGACAAGCCTTCTTCCTGACTCGCCCGCCCGAGGTTGGGCGGCCTACCAGAGCGTATAGCCGCCATCGATCTTGAGGATCGAGCCGGTCATGAAGCTGGACGCCTCGCTGGCGAGATACACGATGGACGGGCCCAGTTCTTCCGGCGTGGCGGCGCGCTGCATGGGCGCATCGTCGATCCAGTAGGGCTTGAACTTGGGATTGTCGACCTCGGCCATTTCGGTGCCGACATAGCCCGGCGCGATGGCATTCACGCGAATGCCGCTCGGCGCCCATTCGGCCGCGAGCGATTTGGTGAGCTGGTGCACGGCAGCCTTGGACGCGTTGTAAGCCGGCTGCATCTGCGGGCGGTTGACGATCTCGGCCGAGATCGAGCCCACGTTGATGATGTTGCCCGAGCCGCGTTGGGCCATGCGGCGCCCGACGGCCTGGCAGCAATTCCACAGGCCATGCACGTTGACGTCGAAAATCTGGCGCCAGCCCTCGGGCGTGACGTCCAGCGCCGGCTTGTGCTCGCAGATGCCGGCGTTGTTGACGAAGATATCGATCGGGCCGAGCTCGGATTCGATCGAATCCAGCATCGGCTCGATGGCATCGACGTCGGTCACGTCAGCGCCCACCGCCATGGCCTGGCCGCCGGCCTCGCGAATGGCCGCAGCCACGGTTTCTGCCTTGTCCACGCGTCGCGCGACGATAGCGACCGCCGCGCCCGCCTCGGCCAGCGCATGGGCCAGGGCCTCGCCAATCCCGCCATTACCGCCGGTGACCACCGCCACCTTGCCGGTCAGGTCGAATTTGGACATCACTGTCATGGATTCCTCCTCTTGCGGGCTTTGCCGCTTTTGATTTTAGTCCGCAAATGAACGCGAATTAGCGCGAATGAAAGCGAAGACCGTTGTCCGCGGATCTAATCCAGACGTTTATCCGCAGATTTCACAGATATAAACAGATTGGCGCGGAGACGTCTGCTGCATGAGAGTCGTTGCCGCTATCGCCGCCGGGGTGGTTCCCAGCGACACAACCGGAATCGAGATAACAAACGATCTGTCTTGAATCTGTGCAATCTGCGGATAGATGCCTTCTGTCTGTATTCGTTGTCTTCATTCGCGCCCATTCGCGTTCATTTGCGGACTCGAAACGAACACCCTGCAAAACCTATTTGACCGCCCCCAGCGTCAGCCCGGTGACGAGCCAGCGTTTGACCAGCAGGCCGAATACCGCCATCGGGCAAACGACGACGGTGCCGATGGCCAGCAGCTTGCCCCAGTCGATGCCGGTCTGCGTGAGCAGCTGGGCGGCGGCGATCGGGATGGTCTGCGTGCTCGGGCCGGCGAAGGTCGCGGCGAACGCATAGTCGTTCCAGGCGAAGATGAAGCACAGGATCGTGGTCGTCGCGATGCCCGGTTTCATCAGCGGCAGCGCGACATGCCAGAACACTTGCCACTTGGTGGCGCCGTCGATGTGGGCCGCTTCTTCCAGGTCGCGTGGCAGATCGTCGAAAAACGCCGTCATCAGCCAGATGGCAAACGGCAGGTTAAAGCTGAGATACGCCACGATCAGGCCGCTGTAGCTATCCAGCATGTGCAAGTATCGAAACATCAGATACAACGGCACGATCACGGCCGCGATCGGCGCCATGCGCGTACTGATGATCCAGAACGCCAGATGATCCTTGCCGCGAATCTGAATACGCGACAGGCCATAGCCCGCGGCCGAACCCAGCACCACGGCAATCAGCGTGGACACGCCGGTCGCGATCAGGCTGTTGACGACGTTGTTCCACAGGTTGTTCCCGCCCGAGAACAACGCGTGGTAATGCTCGAACGTCGGCGAAAAGAACAACTTGGGCGGATAGGCGGTGATCGCGTTGGTCGGCTTGAACGACGACAGCACCATCCAGACGATCGGCACCAGCGTCCAGGCCAGCATCAGCGCAATCAGGACCCAACGGGCGGTCGTGCTGACGGGATGGCCGCGTGTATTCATACGACAGCCTCCTTGCGTTGCAGCACGCGCACGAACACGGTGGCGATCACGATCGAAAACACGAGCATGGTCAGGCCCACGGCCGAGGCATAGCCCAGGTCGAAGAAGCGGAAGGCGATGTCGTACAGCCGGATCGGAATGATCTTGGTCGAATCCGCCGGGCCGCCGTTGGTGGTGATGAAGATGATCGCGAAGAAACGGATCGCATCCATCGCCCGGATCAAGAGCGCCACCAGCAGGATCGGGAGAATCGACGGCAGGATGATCGACACCAGCTTGTGCCGATAGCTCGCGCCGTCGACCTCGGCGGCTTCGAGGATATCGGTCGGCACGGCCGTCAGCCCGGCCAGCACGATAAGCGCGACCAGCGGTGACCATTCCCAGATATCCAGCGCGATCACCGCCGCCAACGCCGGGCCCACCGAGCCCAGAATGTTGCCGTCGTATAACCCGGTCGCGGACAGGAACCACGAATACAGTCCGAAGCTCGGATCGAGCAGGAAGCGCCCCAGCAGCCCGACGATGATCGGCGCGATGAACATCGGGATCAGCACCAGCGAGAGCACGAAGTTGCGGCCCTTGATCAGGCTGTGGATAAGCAGCGCCATCAAAGTGCCGAGAACCATCTCCGCGCCCACCGTGGCCGCGAAATAGATGAGGCTCAGAATCCAGCTCGAGCCGATATCCGGATCGGTGAACAGGTGCCGCCAGTTATCCAGGCCGATGAAGTCGAACGACAGTCCACCGATGAGCCCGACCTTGCTCAGGCTCATCCAGATCATGGTGAACAACGGGATGAACGAGATCGCCGCGAGCAGGATCAGAGCTGGCGACATCATCGCCAGCTCGAACCCCTGCCCGCCGCGGCGCGCGTTACCTGCCATGGTTATTACGCGCCCGTGGCCGAGTCGATCTTCTGCTTGGCCGTCTTCATCGTCTGCTCGGGCGACTGCTGGCCGGCCAGCATCTTCGACAGCTCGGTGAACACCGCCGTATCCGCCTGGTTCCACGCCGGAATCTTCGGACGCAGGCCGATGTGATCCTTATCCCAGGCGATCTGCATGGTATCGGCCGTGAGCATGTTGGGCATGTCGGTCGGCGGATGGCTGGCTTTTTTCACCTCGGGCATGTTGTAGACCGACGTGCGGGTCGGCGTGCCGCCGCCTTCCTTGCTCTTGAGGCCGGCGAGCTGGGTCTGCGGCGAGGTCGCCCAGACCACGAACAGCCAGGCCGCAGTCTTCTGCTTGCCGGTGGCGTTGCCGTTGATGCCGATGCCGGTGCCGCCGTAGAGATTGGCGCTGCGCTTCGGGCCCGTGGGCAGCGGCGCATAGCCGACCTTGCCCTTGAGCTTGCCGGATTCCAGCGAGCCGGCGAACTCGTGCCATTCGGGCATCATCGCGAAGCGTCCGTTCTCGAAGGCGTTGGCCACGCCGGTCCAGTCCCAGCTGGTGCTGCCCGGATCGGCGATCTTGAGCAGCTTCTGGTAGAACTTGGCCGCCTCGATCGCGGCCGGCTGGTCGAGCGTGGACGGGCCCGGCTTGGCGCTGCCGAGCAGGCCGACCTGGTCGCCGTTCTTGAAATACTCGCCGCCGTAGGCCATCAGCACGTTGGAGAAATCACACTGCAGCGAGTCGTACTGCTTGGCCTGATGACCGGTGCCGTACTTCACTTCCTTGACGTGGTCGCCGTTGAACCACTTCGCGATCTGGTAGTACTGCTCCCAGGTGATCTTGTCCGACGGCGTCGGGTCGAAGCCGAGATCCTTTTTCATCTGATCGTGGTACTTCTCGAACAAGTCCTTGCGATAGATCCAGATCATGGTCGGGCAGTCATACGGCAACGCATACAACGCATCGCGGTTGCCGAAATAACCGGCCGCGCCGAGCTGGGTCGGGATGAAGTCGCCGATGCCCTTGGGCACGGCGGGGAGCCCGTTCTTGCCGTTGAGCGTGTTCAGATCCATCAGCCCCTGGTGATAGGGCGCGACCACCTGATACGGGTCGGCATAGATCACGTCGTAGGCGCTGCGGCCGGAGCCGAAGTCGAGCGCGACCTTCTTCACCAGATCACCGAGCTCGAGCTGGGTGATCTTCACGTCGATGCCGGTGAGCTGCTTGAACGGCTCGAGATTGGCCGCGATCGCGGTGGTCGGCGGCGTGTTCTCGGAGATGAACTGAATGGTCGTGCCGCTGGCCTGCTTCCAGGTCTTGTCGTCGGCCATGGTCTTGGCCAGCGCGGTTCGCAAGGAACCTGCGCCCAGCGTGGTCAGGGCAGCAGCGCCACCCAGACCCTTGAGAATATCGCGGCGTGAATGATGAGTGGTCATGGTCCGGCCCTCCTTGTGTGTTCTATTTATCCAGCAGGATCTGAAGCTTGACGTCGGTCGGCTCGCCTCTTGCGGCGCGCTCGAAGGCGGCGACACTGTCGGCAAAGTCGAACGTCTCGGAAATCAATGGCTTGAGGTCGATCTTGCCCGAGGCGAGCAACGCGATCGTGCGGTCGTAGACGTTGGCGTAGCGAAACACCGTCTCGATCGAGATCTCCTTGGCCTGGGCGGCGACGATGTCGAAGGTCACCGGCTCGACCGGCATGCCCACCAGCACCAGCGTGCCCGCCGGACGCACGCAGGCCAGTGCATCGGCGTAGACCTTCGGGCTGCCGCTGGCCTCGAACACCACATCCGCGCCCCACTCGGCGCCGCAACGGGCCGCGACCTTGTCGGTGAGCGATTCGCGCGCGACGTTGACGGTGGTGATGCCGTCGTAGCCGGCCGCAATCTGCAGTTTCTCGTCGACCAGGTCGGAGACGATCACCTCACTCGCCCCGCCGGCCAGCGCCGACAGCGCGACCATCAGCCCGATCGGCCCGGCGCCGGTGACGACACAGACATCGCCCGGCGTCATCCGGGCCTTGACCGTGGCCTGCATGCCGATCGCGAGCGGCTCGACCATTGCCCCTTCGGCGAACGACACATTGTCTGGCAGCTTATAGGTGAAAGCCGCGGGGTGCACCACGTCCGGCGTCAGGCAGCCGTGGATCGGCGGCGTGGCCCAGAAGCGCACCGCCGGGTCGACGTTGTAGACGCCGAGCTTGGCCGCGCGCGAGGTCATGTCGGGAATGCCGGGCTCCATGCAGACCCGGTCGCCGACCGCCAGATCGGTCACCGCCGAACCCACCTCGGTGATGGTGCCGGACGCCTCGTGGCCGAGCACCATCGGCTCGTTGACCACGAACGGGCCGATCCGGCCATGGGTGTAGTAGTGGACATCGCTGCCGCAGATACCGACGGTGTGCACGTGCACGCGCACGTCGTGCGCGCCGAGTTCGGCGGGCAGATCGATCTCTCGCAGGGACAGTTCGTGCTGTCGTTCCAGCACCAGCGCTTCGGCTTGCATTGCGCCTCCTCAGTTCATGGCCGGTCCGGCTTTACCGTCGACGCTACTGCGCTGCTTTGCGAGAGGACTAGCGCGAATTTTGCGCCTGGTCTGTACTTTTTTTCACGCCCTGAGCCCCTGCTCGGCAATAATCCTGCAAGAATGCATAGTTAGCGGAACCGCCCGAGCTCGGATAAATGCTTGATACACGGATAGATACGACTAAAGCAGGACGTAAAATCAAGGGTCTGGCCGCCCCCTCCGCCCCCGATGCTTCGGCAGCCGCCCGATCACAGCGGCTGCGGTGCGCACGATGAGCGGCCCCTATCCGTACCCCGGCGAACTGGGCGACCCGGTCTACGAGAACATCGCCCACGACCCGCGCCACAGCTTCTACTGGCACACCCATGGCTTTCCCTCGCCACTGGCCAAGTGGAATTTCCATCCGGAATACGAGCTGCACCTGATCCGGCACTCCTACGGCCATTACATGGTCGGCGACTATGCCGGGCGTTTCGGGCCGGGCAATCTGGTGCTGGTGGGGCCCAACCTGCCGCATTCCTGGTTCAGCGATCTGCTGCACGAAAACGACGTGATCGAGCGCCGCGACGTGGTCTTGCAGTTCCGGGGCGAATGGCTGGAATCGCTCATGCGGCTGTGCCCGGAACTGCGTCGCGTGGAGCCGCTGATTCAGGATTCGAGCCGCGGCGTGCTGTTCACCGGCGTCGAGGCCCAGGACGCCGCGAGCCGGCTGGAAGCCATGGGCCGACAGGACGAAGTCGCACGCGTCTCCACGCTCATCGAGCTGCTGGGCCGGCTGTCGCGCAATGACTATCGTCTGCTCACCAGCCCGAACTATCATCTGCGCCATGCCGGGGTCCGCTCGGAGCAGGTGGACGCGATCCTTCAGCACGTTCACCGCCATTTCAACCGGCATATCAGCATGACCGCCGTGGCGCGCTGGCAAGGCATGACACCGTCGACTTTCTCGCGCTTCTTCAAGCAGGCCACGGGCGATACCTTCATCGCCTTCGTACGCCGGTTGCGCATCGATCATGCCTGCCGGCTGCTGCTCGATCCGCGCTATGCGGTCGCCGACGTGTGCTTCATGGCCGGCTACAGCAATCTCTCGAACTTCAATCGCCATTTCCGGCGGCTCACGGGCATGACGCCGCGGGAGTACCGACAGTCTTCCGCGGCGGAACACGACGCCGCGGCCGCGGTGGACGAGCCGGCACGCCGTGTCGGCTAAGAGCCCGTTTCAGGGCTTGAAGACGGACGATTCGTGCAGGTTCGGTAAGCGAAGCGCAATTCGACATCGACGCTAATCCGCGAGAGGCGGTGCGGTCGGCCCTGTCGGCTTACGGCCTGCGGCCTAAGCCGACCTACATCGATGCTTGTGCTCTGCCGTCCTTCCCGTCCAGCGACTTCCCCATCGAACAATGCATCCGGTCGTGTAGGTCGGATTAGCGAAGCGTAATCCGACATGGTCACCCAGCCGAAAGTCGCGGTGGGCGCCGCTTTAAAACAAGGGGTCTCCTAACGCGGGTCCTCGGACTCGCTCTCGGCTTCGCTGCGGGCCCGTGGATGGGCCGCGTCGTAGACCCGGGCCAGATGCGAGAAATCCAGATGGGTATAGATCTGCGTGGTGGAGATATTGGCGTGGCCCAATAGCTCCTGCACCGCGCGCAGGTCGGCCGAGGATTCGAGCATGTGGGTGGCGAAGGAATGCCGCAGTTTGTGCGGATGCAGATGCACCGGCAGGCCGTGGCTGATCGCCCAACGTTCCATGCGCGCGGCCACGCTGGAGCGCGACAGCCGCGTACCGCGCTGCGAGACGAACAACGCCGTTTCCCCCGGCGCGGCCAGATTCGAGCGCTCGGCGAGCCAACGCTCGAGCGCCGCCGTCGCACGCGAGCCCACCGGCACGGTCCGCTGGCGATTGCCCTTGCCGAGCACCCGCGCCTCGCCGGCCGCGAGATCGAGATCGGTCACGTCCAGCCCCACCGCCTCGGCCAGACGAATACCGGCGGTATAGAACATTTCCAGCAGCGCATGATCGCGCATCTCGAGCGTATCGGCGGGCACGACATCCAGCATGGCGGCCAGATCGTCCACGTCGATGGTTTCCGGCAGGCGCGCCGGCTTCTTGGGCGCCCGCACGTCGGCCGCCGGGTTGCTCTCGGACAGGCCTTGCCGCATGCGCCAGACATAAAAGCTGCGTACGGCCGAGGCCAGCCGCGCCAGGCTGGTCGGCTTGGCGCCGCCGCGGTGACGGGCCGCCAGCAGCTCGCGCATATCGGCCGGCGTGACACGGTTCCAGTCGCCGATGCCGCGCCCAGCGAGCACATCCGCCGCCGCCGCCAGATCGCGCGCATAGCCGGCGACGGTATGCGACGACGCCCGCCGGATGTGGGTCAGATGGTCGAGATAATCGGTGATCGACCGATCCAGCGTCTCGCGTTTCGCGGTGTCGACATCTTGGGCCGCAGCCACAGCAGATGACCGTTCAGGGCAGCAGTTCGGCGCCGAGCAAGCGGCGCAGCGTGGCGGTGAGCAGATCGCCGAACAGCTCCACGAATAGCGTGCCCATATCGGGCGTAAAACGCTTGGGGTCGCGGCTGGCCAGTACGATCGCGCCATGCACGCCGTTCTTGCCCAGCGGAATCAGCGCCGCGCTGGTCATCAGCGCATCGTCGTCGGTGGTGAACAGCGCCCGGGACTGGGTCGCACTCAGTTCGCCGCAGATCGGCTTGCCGCGCCGGAACACATTGGTCAGCGCGCGGCTGGCATCGGCGCCGTCCTCCAGCTTATGGATCCGCTCGATGTCCGCCGGCAGCGAGCCCTGAATCCCGACATAAACACGGTCGACCGCCAGATGATCGTGCAGGCACTGGGTCAGCGCGTCGATCATCGGGTCCGCCGCCGTCGCACCGGCCATGATCCGCGCCACACGATTGAGCTGGATCACGCGCTCTTCGTTGCTCTTGGCGGTGGCCAGCAATTCGTCGAAGCGCGACTGGATGCGGGCGTTGGTCTCGCGCAGCACGCCGACCTGGCGCTCGATCAGGGAAATCGCGCTGCCCGAGGCATGCGGCACGTCCATGGCCTCGAACGCCTCGGGATGCCGACGCAGAAAATCCGGGTGCGCCGCGAGATAGGCGGCGACCTCGGCCTCGTCGAGATCGATCGATACGGGCTGTTTTTCGGCTTCGTTCATGGCAGGCGTCTTTATCGTAAGCGGTGACCGATCAGGCAATAAATGCGCCAGGCATGGCCACGGCGGTTCAGGGCATTACCCCTGATCTGACGATACCAGTTTACCCTCGAACACGCGCTCGGCCGGGCCGATCAACACGGCTGGCGCATCGGCGCTTTCCCAGTGTATACGCGCCGTGCCGCCGGGTAGATCCACCCGGACATCGGCATCGAGATCGCCGGCGGCGATGCCGGTTACCACCGCCGCGGCCGCCCCGCTGCCGCAGGCCAGCGTTTCCCCGGCGCCCCGCTCGAACACCCGCAGGCGAACGTGATCGCGCGCCACGATTTCGCAGAATCCGACGTTCACACGCTCGGGAAAAGCCGGGTGACGCTCGAGCGCCGGGCCGATGCCCTCGACCTCGGCCGTGGCCACATCCGGCACGCGAATCACGGCATGCGGGTTGCCCAACGACACCGCGGAGAACGTCACCGATTGACCGGCCACGTCATCCAGCCGATAGGTCGCGGCCTGTTCGAAGCCCAGCAAGGGAATACGCGCGGGCGCGAACTGCGGCACGCCGAGCGCGACGGCGAAGGTGTCGTCGTCCAGCGCTTCCAGCGTCATCTGCCCGTCGCGGATATCCACCACGATGCGGCGCTTGTCGGTAAGCCCGGCTTCGCGTACGTAGCGTACGAAGCAACGCGCGCCGTTGCCGCATTGGCCGGATTCGCTGCCGTCGGCGTTGAGAATGCGATAGGCAAAATCGGCCTCGGCGCTACGCGGCGGCTCCACGATCAGGATCTGATCGCAACCGATGCCGAAGCGCCGATCGGCAATATGCCGCGCGCTCGCTTCGTCGAGGGCAATCGGCGCCCGCGTGGCGTCGAGCACAACAAAATCGTTGCCGAGCCCGTGCATCTTGGTAAAGGCCAGTGCCATCTCTGCCGTCCGTCGCGATCAGTTCGCGGTCTTGGAATCGTCGGTCGCCCCGGCGCCGCCGCCGTCACGCCCGTCCTGGATCACCTGCTCGCGATCGGCGGCGTCCTCGTCGTCGCTGGCGGCGGGCAGATCGCCATGACGATCGCGCACGACGGCGCTCGTGGCCAGCCGGGCGTGCTGGCTGCCGCAGACCAGGCTTAGCTTGATCTTGTCGCCTACCTGATACGCCTTGGTCGGCGAATACAGCGCGACTTCACGCTCGCCAGGCTTGAACTGCATATCCGCGCCGCCGGCCACGGTGAACGGCGCCAGCGGTTGGGCGCCGCCGTCGGCATCGTTGGACGACTGGGCCGCGGCGGCCTTGTTCTGGAACACCGCCCGGTCGAAGGCGTCGCTCGACACCCCGTTGACCGTCACCGGATCGGAGCCATCGTTATGCAATGTGAAGTAGCCGAGCATCTCGCGCGAACCGGCATGCGCGGGCGCCACCCAGGCATCGTGGATACGCAGCTGGCCACAGTCGGCCGCCGGTTGCGATTGCCCGCAACCGGCCAGCACGCCGCTCAGGCCGGCCAGCATCAGAATGGAGAGAATCGACGAATGCCGCATGCGCTGCGCTCCCGTGTGGTGTTCGCGACGTCCAGGACGTGTTGATGTTTCGTGCGCGTCCGCTCGTGCGTTCGCGTCGGCGTCCGTACGCCCCATCGACCGGCCCTGGCGCCGATCGGCCCATGCTCTTGTCAAACCTCGATTTTACCGCCATTTAGCCGGTCGCGCAGAGTCGATGTGCCCCTATGCTGGCACACACCTGTCGGTCGCATCGCTCGCCAGCCACGCCGGTTCGAGCGACAATAGCCTTTCATCTCCCGCGTCGGATTCGTCATGACCCAGCCGGCACACAACGTCGCCTTCAGCCACGGGCGCCACGATCACCAGGCCTGTATCGCCGATGCCCTGGCCCGGGCCGAAGCCGTCTGCGCCGAACGCGGGCTCCGGCTCACCGCGATTCGCCGACGCGTGTTGGAGCTGATCTGGGCCAATCATCAGCCAACCAAGGCCTACGACGTCCTCGCTCAGATCAACAACGAACGCGGCAATGCCGCGCCGCCCACCGTCTATCGGGCCCTCGACTTTCTGCTGGATGCCGGACTGGTCCACAAGATCGAATCGCAGAATGCGTTCATCGGCTGCGCGGTAAACCACGATCGCAACCCGCCGAAATTCTTCATCTGCCGCGAATGCGGCCGTGCCGCCGAGATCCAGAGCACCGACATCGACGACGCGATCGCCAGCGAGGCGAAGCAGAGCGGTTTCGTGGTCGACCACCAGACCATTGAAGTGGACGGCCTCTGCGCGGCCTGCGCAACGCGTCAATAAGCGCCCGCCGCGCAACGCCCGGTCCGCAATAGCCTCGGGGGCCAACACCATGCGATTCTGATCGCGTCGCTTTAGGGCGTGTTGCCGTTTCGTGCGAGCGCCGCGTTGGCGTCCGCAAATCGTGTCCGGCAAGGCGCGAGTCGCCGCGTCGTGGCGTGCCACGACCCAGACTCGCAACGCCGCAGGGCGCGATTTGCGGCCCAACCCGAAGGGACAAGCGCTGTTTTGCGGCAATACAGCGTTGTAGCTCTCTCGCGTAGAACGACTACGCCACGTTCGCTACGCCTCGCTTTGCCGCAAAACAGCGCTTGGCGCGGACTCGCACGAAACGGCAACACGCCCTAGGAGGAGCCGACCACAATGAAAACAATGCAGGGGCCCGCGCTTTTTCTCGCCCAGTTCGCCGGCGACGAAGCACCGTTCGACACGCTGGACCATATCGCCGAATGGGCCGCGGGCCACGGTTATCGTGGCGTCCAGATTCCGAGCGGCGATACGCGATTGTTCGATCTGGACACGGCCGCCGAAAGCCCGGCGTATTGCGACGACATCCGGGCTACGCTCGACCGACACGGCCTGGTCGTGACCGATCTGTCCGCGCATTTGCAAGGCAAGCTGGTGGCGGTACACCCAGCCTACGATGCACTCGTCGATGCGTTCGCACCGGCCGCCGTGCGCGGCCAGCCGGCGGAGCGCCAGGCCTGGGCCGAACGACAGATCGAGGCCGCGGCACGCGCATCAGCCCATCTCGGGCTGCGTACCCTTCCCGCTTTTTCCGGCGCGCTGGCCTGGCCGTATCTCTACCCGTTTCCGCAGCGACCGCCCGGGCTGATCGAGGCGGCCTTCGACGAACTGGGCCGGCGCTGGCGGCCGTTGCTCGATATCTGCGATCGGCACGGCGTGGATGTCTGTTTCGAACTGCATCCGGGCGAAGATCTGTTCGACGGCGCGACCTTCGAACGTTTTCTCGCCGCGGTCGATGATCACCCGCGCGCCAACCTGCTCTACGATCCCAGCCACATGCTGCTTCAGCAGATGGATTATCTGGGCTTCATCGATCGTTACCACGACCGCATCCGCGCTTTTCACGTCAAGGACGCCGAATTCCGACCCTCCGCCAGTCAGGGCGTATACGGCGGCTATGCCGGTTGGGTGGAGCGCGCCGGGCGATTCCGCTCGCTCGGCGACGGTCAGATCGATTTCGGCGCGATCTTCTCCAAGCTCGCGCAATACGATTATGACGGCTGGGCGGTTCTGGAGTGGGAATGCGCGCTCAAGCACCCGGAGGACGGGGCCGCCGAAGGCGTCGATTTCATCCGCCGGCACCTGATTCGCGTGGCCGACCGTGCGTTCGACGATTTCGCCGGCGCGGCGCTGACCGATGCGCAGCGCCACGAACTGCTGGGACTGGGCATCTGACATGAACAAACCGATTCGAATCGGCATGGTCGGCGGCAGCCTGGGAAGCGCGGGCTTTATGGGCCGCGTGCATCGCATGGTGCAACGCCTGGACGGCGAGTACACGCTGCGGGCAGGCTGTTTTTCATCGCGCCCGGACCGCAACCGCGAGACCGGCGACGCTCTGGCCCTCGACCCGACGCGGGTGTATGCCGATTACGCGCGCATGGCGCGCGCCGAGGCGGCACGCGACGACGGTATTCAGGTCGTCTCGATCGTCACGCCTAATCATCTGCATGTGCCGGTGGCCCGCGCCTTCGTCGAAGCCGGCATCCATGTGATCTGCGAAAAACCGATGGCGACCTCGCTGGCCGATGCCCGGTCGCTGCGCGATCTGGCTGCACGACACGGCGTAGCGGTCATGCTGACGCACAACTATTCGGGCTATCCCGCGGTGCGCCGCGCACGCGATCTGGTGGCCTCGGGCGCGCTCGGCGAACTGCGTATCGTTCAGGTCGACTATGCCCAGGACTGGCTGAGCGAGCCCGGTGACGAAGGCTGGCGCGGCGATCCGGCGCAGGCCGGTCCGGCCGGGGCCCTCGGCGATATCGGCACCCATGCCTACCAGCTCGCCACCTATGTCGCGGGATGCACCGCGACCGAGTTAAGCGCGGACCTGCATACCTTCGTGCCCGGCCGCCGGCTCGACGACTATGCCCAGGCCATGCTGCGCTTCGCCGGTGGCGCCCGCGGGCGGCTCTCGGTCAGTCAGGTGTCGCCGGGCAACAACAATCGCCTGCAGCTGGCCCTCTACGGCACGAAGGCCGGGCTTCAGTTCGATCAGGAATCGCCGGATTCGCTGCTGTTCTCGCCGCTGGGCGAACCCGCGCGGCGACTGGATCGCGGTGGGCCCGGCCCCGCAGGCGCTGCCGACCAGCGGGCGAGCCGTATTCCGGCGGGCCATCCGGAGGGATATCTGGAAGCGTTCGCCCAGCTCTATCGCGATTTCGCGGCGATGCTGCGCGGCGACGACGCGGCGGTTGCGTTGCTACCGGATGCCACTACCGGCTGCGAAGGCATGGCCTTCGTCGAGGCCATGCTGGCCAGCCACCGGGCCGAGGGCCGCTGGACGCCGCTGCCCGCGGTGGCCGTGTGAGCGCGCCACGCTTTTGAGGCATGGCACCGGGACAATTCCCGGCGCCTGCGACCTGCCTAGCTGCCGCCCGGCAGCTCCAGTTTCTGCCCGACCTTGAGCGTCTTGGTATGCAGATGGTTGATGTCCATCAGCACGTTTTCCGAGACGTTCTCGCGACTGGCGATCTCCGAGAGCGTGTCGCCGCTCTTGACCGTATAGATCGAGCCGCCGACCGGCTGCATGCGTTCCGGCGGGTGCTTACGGAAATAGGTCATGATGCCCTGGTAGATGGCACCGGCCAGTTGATCCCGGAAATGCGAGGTCGCCAGCTTGCGCGCCTGCTTCGGGTTCGACAGAAACGCGGTTTCGCACAATACCGACGGAATCATCGGATCGCGCAGCACGGCGAAATTCGCCCGTGGCGGCGTATGCCGATAGATCGGCTCCACCTTCGCGAACTGACCGATGATGTCGTGGGCCAGATCGTCGGCGTCGTCGATCGAGGCATTCTGATATAGATCGGTGAGCACGGCGTTGAGCGTGTGATCGGTGTCGGAGAAATGCACACCGGCCACGTTGCGATCGGCGGAGTTCTCGAAATGCGCCAGCTGAGCCGCCTTGGCATCGGAGGCGCCGTGTTGCGAGAGCACGTAGCAAGTACCGCCGTCGACGCTGTGGTCGTTTGGATAGGCGTTCTGGTGAATCGAGATGAACAGGTTGGCGTGATGCTTCTGGGCGATCTTGACGCGTCCGGGCAGCGTGACGAACGTATCGCTGTCGCGCGTGAGCACGGGGTGGATGTTCGGGGTCGCCTTCAGCTTGGCGTAGAGCGCCTTGGCGATGCCGAGCACCACGGTCTTTTCCATCAGCCCACTGGCCGCACGCGTACCGGAATCATGCCCGCCATGCCCGGGATCGATCACCACGACGACCGGGCCGGTTTCGGCCGCGGCCCGATACAGTGCCTTGGGATCATCGTCCCGCGCGGCCGTGGCCGGCGGCGCCGAGCGCTTCTCGCGCTTGGCGGGGAGCGGCGAATCCCCGGTTTCCTGCGCGCCATGGCTTGCTGTATTCGTCCCCGACGTGCCGCCCTCGATCGTGGCGACCAGATCGTGGCCGTCAGCATGAACACCGCTCAGCTCCGCCCCGGCGGACAGATCCAGCACCGCGCGCAAGGTGCCGTCGGCATGCCGGGCCAAACGTATGTTGCCGACGCCACCGCCCGCGGGACTCGGCACGCCGTCCGCGCGGGCGCCGTCGAAATCGATGACCGCCCGCGGCGGATGGCCGAGGGCGAAGTAGCGGTACTTTGGCAGGTGCTGGAAATCGAAACGGACCGTAGTGGTCGAGCCGTGGGTGCTCAGGTGGACCGACTCGAGTGTCGCCCCCGCCGCCCAGCAAGCAGGGCTTACCAGGACAATACCCAACAACAGTCCGTAGCCTAGCCAACGCGGCATCGGTCGCTCTCTCGTCGATTCCCTCAATAAAGACACCAGCTTAACCCACCCGATCCAAAACACACGATCAATCGCTACGGGCTGAGGGCCTATACGAAACGGAGGGCGGCGCATCAGCGGCGTTCGGCTCATTCGGCTCGTTCGGCGAGCCCTCCTTTGCAGGCCACGGGAACAATGGGATTTCTTTCTCGTATATGTTACTTTATAACATCACATAAAATTCGTTCGGAACGATCATGCACTTGAGGATTGGTCTGCGGGCGCTGGGCGCGATATTGACAGTATGGGCGACGGGGGCGTTCGCGATGGCCGCCAGCGCAGCCAGCCCGGTCCGCGTGGTGGCCGCGGAAAGCAGCTACGGCAGCGTGGTCGAGACGATCGGCGGCTCGCACGTGAAGGTGGTATCGCTACTCGACAGCCCGAGCGTGAATCCACATCAGTTCGAGGCCAGCCCGCGTATCGGCCGCCAGCTCGCCAACGCCAATCTGGTGGTGATGAACGGGTTGGGCTTCGACGGCTGGATGGAGCCGCTGCTCTCCGGCACGTCGAACCCGAAACGCGTGGTCATCCGCGCCGCCGATGCGGCCTCGGGCATCGTGAGCTCGGACAAGAACGAGCATCTGTTCTATTCGCCGCAGGCGATGCTCGCGACCGCCAGCCAGGTCGCCGGCGCACTGGCGCGGATCGACCCCGCGCATACCGCCGCTTACCGCCAGGGTCTGGTGCGATTCCAGGCCCAGATGCTGGGGGTCTATGGGGCACTCCAGAAGTTGATCGCCGCACATCCGAACCTGACCGTGACCGCGACCGTTCCGGTCTATAACTACATGCTGGCGCTGCTTGGCTATCACGAGCTTTATCGCGATATCCAGTACGCGTCGGAGGAGAACAGCCAGCCCAGCGCTCAGCAGGTCAAAACCTTTATCCAGGCGCTCCAACAGCACAAGGTCGACCTGTTGATCTATAACGTCCAAGTGCACAACCGGCTGACCGACCAGGAAGTCCAGACCGCGCGCGACAGTGGCGTGCCCACGGTGGGCGTGAGCGCCATCCCGCTGCACGGCGAGAATTATGCGCAATGGCAGATCAAACAGCTCAAGGCGATCAAACAAGCGCTCGACAAGGGCAGCGCGAAGTCCTCATGAGCGCTACGACCCCGAATGATAGCGTCGTCTGGGCGCGAGGGCTGACGGCCGGCAAGAGCCGCGAGCCCGCCTTCGCCGGACTGGATTTCGACCTCGCGCCGGCCAGCTTCACCGCGCTGGCCGGGTCGAACGGCTGTGGCAAGACCACGCTGTTCGAAACTTTGCTGGGCCTCGTGCGGCCGAGCGCGGGCCACATCCAGGTGCTCGGCAGCGAGCCGCATGCGGCCCGCTGCCAGGTGGCCTATGTGCCGCAGAGCGCACGCCTGACCCACGACGGCCAATTCAGCGGCCGGGAATTCGTCGCCGCCGCCTATCAGAGCCATCGCTGGGGACCTGTCTGGCGCTGGCGCGAAGCCGCGCGCGCCGTGGATACTACATTGGCGCTGGTCGACGCGACGGCATTGGCCGAGCGCCGCCTGAACAGTCTGTCGGGGGGCCAGCGCCAGCGGCTGGTGATCGCCCAGGCGTTGGTCAATTCGCCGCGGCTGCTGTTCATGGATGAACCGCTGGCCCAGCTCGACCCCGGGGCCCAGAACCAGGTGGTCGCGCTCGCCGACCGGCTGCGCGCCGAACTCGGTATCGCTGTGCTGTTTTCCACCCACGACGTGAACCCGATCGCCGCGGTGGCCGACCGGGTACTGTATCTGGCCGGCGGTAGCGGGCGTATCGGCCCCATCGACGAGGTGGTAACCGACGCCGGGCTGACGCAGCTCTATGGAGTACCCATGCGCGTGGTCCGCGATCGTGGCCGGCTGTTCGTAACACGCGACGACGCGCCGAGCGCAAACTGCGCCCGGGCGGACTGCGATTGCGCCGCGCCGGCCGAGGCGCCGCTGCGGCGACGGGCATGATCTGGCCGGCGTTTCTGGATATGGCGTTCATGCGCCATGCCTTCGCCGCCGGCACCTGTGTCGCTATCGCCGGGTCGGCGATCGGCTATTTCGTGGTGCTGCGCCGACAGGCATTCGCGTCGCATGCGCTGGCCAACGTCGGCTTCGCGGGGGCGGCCGGTGCCTCGCTGCTCGGCGTCGACCCGATGCTGGGCCTTTTTGTGTTCGTCTTCGGCGCTGCGGCGGTCATGCATATGGGCGGCAGCGAGCTCGGCGAGCGCGATGTCTCGGTCGGCATGATTCTGATGTTCTCGCTGGGGCTCGGGATTCTGTTCGTGAATCTGTACAGCGCGAACGCCAATGCGGCGATCGGCATCCTGTTCGGCAGTCTGTACGGTGTAAACGGCGTGCAGCTCGCGACCACCGCCGGCGTTTCGCTGGCCGTGCTCGCGGCGCTGACGATCCTGTTCCGGCCGCTGCGTTTTGCCAGCCTTAACCCCGGCGCGGCACGCGCCCGCGGCATTCCGGTCGCCCGGGTCGGCCTGCTGTTTCTGTTGCTGCTGGCGGCCATGGCCGCGGTGGCGGTGCCGGTGATCGGCGCACTGCTGAGCTTTGCCATCTTCATCGGCCCGGCGGCTGCCGCCCAGGCCTGGACGAAGCGGGTCGCCAGCGGGCTCGCACTGACCGTGGGGCTGGCACTGGCCGAAACCTGGAGCGGCATCATCGCTTCCTATTACATCGACCTCCCGGCCTCCTCGGCGATCGCTGGCGCCAGCTTCGCGGTGTACGCACTGGCCTGGCTGACGACGCATTCATGGCGGCTCCCGCATGCTCTCGCCGGGCCCACCAAACCGGGCACCTAGCCCCTTCCCCGGCGTGTCGTTACGACCGATGCCACCGTATGGCGCCTGCAGAGTCCGCGTGTCGAAGGGTCAACCGCTCTCGGCGTACCCGTGAAATCGGCGAACCCAAGCTCCCAGTTTCGGCAGCGCCATGCCCTGTTTGGGCCATCGAAGTCGCCAAAACTCGCCCGCTACCGGGGTCAGCTTTCCGACGCCAGTATCTGGGGTTGTGCGACTCCGCCATTGTGTCCAATGCAGGATAATCGATCGAGAGCCGCCTGCTGACTACGCCCGGCCGGGTTCCGGGTCAGCCGCGCGGCCAGCTTCAGCCAATCGCTGCATATCGGCGATGAGACCCAGCTTTGACGGTGATCCGGGCCGCTGGCAGGAGTGTTCAGCAGTTGGTGTAGCCGTGCGACGCGGGTTTGGAATTGCGCCAGGCGCGAGCCCTTGAGCGACCTGGCATGCGGTAACGCCATAGTCATCGGGTTATGCGGCACGCCGTTCTTGCGAATTTCGAACAGCAAATGCGGCCCGGTGGACCAGCCGGTATTCCCGACGGTACCCAGCAACTGACCGCGCGCGACCCGCTCGCCGACGTGCAGTCCCTTGGCGAAGCTATGAAGATGCGCGTACCGGGTCGCATAGCCATCCATATTCTGCATCTTGACGAGACGGCCATAGCCCCGCTCCCAACCGACGAACGTGATCCGGCCTGCGCCGGCCGCATGGACCGGCGTGCCCAACGGCGCCGCCATGTCTACCCCGTAATGGGGATGGACGAAATGAACGGCCGGATCCATCCGATGCAGGCTGAAGCCCGAGCTGATGCGCGTGTAGTCCACCGGGTGCCGGGAAATCGTCGGCTCGTACGACTGACCTTTGGCATTGTAGTAATGGGCTTTCTGGTCGGCGCCGATGGCCCGGTACGCGCCCCACTGGTGTCCGGCCGTCGTCAGAGATACCGCTTCGACCGGCCCTACCTTGATGCGTCTACCGTCGTGATCGACAACCCGATACAGGAGACTGAAGCGGCCGCCGGGCCGAATATCGTGCTTCAGATGCACGCGCGAGTGATAGATCTTGATGACTTGACGAATAACCGATGGCGGCGCGCCGGCCCCCGACAACGACTGCGACAAGGAGTGGTGTATGCGCCCACTTAGCAATACCTGGCGCCGGGTCGCGGGGAGCTGGTCGATAGACGCCCGTAAACCCGGGCCCTGGCCCGGCTGAACGATCAACGTACGCAACGTGCCGAGCGGGTAGCGCAGTTGTAGCAACTGGCCGCTGGATGCCTGATCCAGTTCGAGCGTCTGGCCCGGCTGGATATGATTCAGATCGGACCGATATGGCCCGATGCCTCGGGCTCGCAGCACGGCATCGGCATCGATTCCGCGGCGTTGCAGCAACCCGGACAGTGTATCCCCGGCTCGTACCGTAATCCGTTGCCAAGCCTGTGGATGAATTGGGGGGCGCGGCAGCATCGGCCCGGCCAGGGCCACCGTCGTACAGGCGAGCGATGCCAGCAAGACGCTCACCCGCTGTATCAGACGGCCGTTGCATCGGCTTTTAACCCCGGCGATAGCAGCCGTGACTTCGGGCCGGGGCGCCCGTGCCCCGGTCAACCGACGGAAACATTGATCGAATGGCCGATTGTTTTGTTTCATTGCTCTGTCAAATTGACCGCGAAGACATCGAACGGCCTCCCGCTTATCGGACATTTGCAAAGCGCATCGACTCGGCGCGCCGATCCATCCTCACAAAACAGCGGCCGGGCCACCTGCCAATACGCCGGTCAACCGGCGAACCGTTATCCACAGCACCTGTGATCCAGTCCCGGCGTCATTCACCTGACGATGCTTTTCATGACTTGAAGACAGTCGTTTTTCATTTCGGCTCGTCTAGACTGGATTGAGCGACCGCGTTTCGGATCGGCGTAGAAGGCATGCGTCATCGCCTGGGCAATATCCAGAATCCGCGCAGCCGATATCGAGGTGTCATTGCCGGTCCGGAACATGCCGGAGAGCAGTCCGCTACCGATCGCGAAGTCGGCCACGCGCCGATCGACGCCCGAATAGACGAGTCGAGATATCGTCCTGGCGTTCTGTGGCGATGCCGCGACAGTGCATAGATCGCCGCTCGATAGTTCGGCGTGCGCTGGCGCCGACATCACTATCGCTGCAGACAGACCGACAGCGGCCGCCACGGAAACGCAGAAACCCGAAGTACGGCGTGACCGGAGCATGCGATTAACGCCGGTCCGGCCCGTTGGGTCCGCCCTCGGCCCCACGAGCGCTCCGGTCGCGTCCGTCCGTCGGGCCAGACCGGTTCGAGACCATGGGCTGGCGCCAACTCACCGGCAACCACAACAGATCCCCCAGACGTTCCACCCTGACCGGCTGACCATCCACGCCGAAGGCGAAACCATCCTCGCCGGCCCGGGATTCGGCGATATAAGTGCCAAACAGCCAATCCCAGAACGGAAAACAGATGCCGTAGTTGTGATCGTGCTCGCGCGGCGCCTCCGAGGAATGGTGAATCCAGTGCATGCGCGGCGACACCACGACGCATCGCAGCATACGATCGATATTCCGGCTGATACCGAGATTGGCGTGCGTGAACAGCAGCACGATCTCGTGCAACAGCGCGAAGATCAGGACCGACAGCATCGGCAGGCCGAGAGCGAGCACAGCCGACAGCGAGACCCCCATCCCGACCAGGGCCTGGCCGGGGTGCATGCGCAGCGCGGTGCTCGCATCGATCGCATGATCGCTGTGATGCACACGATGGAAACGCCAGAAGAAATAAACCTTGTGGAACAGAACGTGCTGACCGTATTTGACCGCATCGAGCAGCAGCACCCCGGCGACTACGGCTCCGGCCGCCGGCAGCGTCAACGCATGCAGCAACCCGTATGGCCAATGCATGGCGATCGCGCCGAGCCCGACCGGCAGCACCAGTTTTTCAATGACGTGACTGATCGCGCCGAGAAGAATGTTCGGCCAGCGAATGCCGCCGCGCTTACGGTACGGCCTGACGATTTCCAGACCCATGACGATGGACAGACCCAGCACGAGCACCGCGATGAGCCCCTCGTAAGCTGACATGACATCTCCCGCAGCTACGCCAGAAATCGTATGATATAGCATATCAAATTTGGCTTTATAACATTTGGACTAGGGCGTGTTGGGGTTTCGTGCGAGTCCGCGACAAGCGCTGTTTTGCGGCAAGACGAGGCGTAGCGAACGCGGCGTAGTGGACCTACGCGAGAGAGCAACAACGCTGGATTGCCGCAAAACAGCGCTTGTCCCGAAGGGTTGGGCCGCCCATAAAAAATTAACCAGGGGCGCCCGGCGGCGTTGCGAGTCTGGGTCGTGGCACGCCACGACGCGGCGACTCGCGCCTTGCCGGACACGATTTGCGGACGCCAACGCGGCGCTCGCACGAAACCTCGACACGCCCTAGGCCAAGTCGGCCAGGCACCGGGCCGGGTCGGCCGGCGATACCGCCCGTGCCTTCCCGGTCCGGCGACCACAGGTTTACTGCTCGGGCATCGTTTGCCCCCCGTCGGCCAAGCGACGACAACGGCTCAAGCCTCACAGATCGAAGGGAATCCGTGTGGTCAGACGAATATCGCGCCCAGGTGACAACGCATAGCCTTTGTAAGTGTCCAGAAAACCGCGATACGCCTTGTCGAACAGGTTGTTGATACGCAGGTCGATACGCACTTCCTGGCCATGGATCTTCGGCGCGATGCCGGCGCCCACATCGACCAGGCCGTAGCCCGAGGTCGACGCACGGCCGAACGGCGCGTTGTCGAACTGCGAGAAGGGGTCGCCGGGGGCAGCCTTGTGGCTGTCGTAGTAGCGCACGTCGACCGAGGCATACGTCTGGCGCGGCCAGTCGTTACCGTGCGGCGTGAAACGGGCACCGAGACGAACGTTGTCGGCCGGAATCAACGGCAGCGCTTCGTGATTGTCACGCCGCCGGCCGCGCACGACCTCGCCGGCCGCATGCACCGACAGCCACGACGTTACATCGGCCTTGATCGAGGCCTCGGCGCCGTACAGCTCGGCATTGGTCTGCTCATGGTCCAGCACCGGCAGGCCATCGATCGTCTGGCCGGTATCGCGCAGATAGATGTAGTCGTTGATCAGGTTGCGATAGACCGTGGCCTTGGCCTGTAGCCGGTCCGAATGCCAGCGCAGCGACAACGAGGTATCGATGGATTTTTCCGGATCGAGATCGGGGTTGCCGCGTTGATAGGCCGCGACCCCGCCGTGCTGGCCGGCGACATAGAGTTCGAACAGTGTCGGCGCGCGGAAGCCGCGGCCGACATTGGCCGCCAGCGACAGATGATCGGTGAACGCATAGACCGCCCCCAGCGACCCAGTGACGACGTTATAGGTCTGTTTATGGGCATCACGGACCGAGGCCGACGGATTGGCGGTCTTGTCGGCCAATGCTTCGACATCGTGGTAGTCGTAGCGCACACCAGCCTGCAGCGTCAGCTTGCCGATATCCTTTTCCTGAAAGGCGAATACGGCCGCGTTGTTCACCTCGCCGCCCGGCGAGAGCTGGGTGTGTCCGCGCGAGACCTGTTGCTTGTTGACGTATTCGAGGCCGATCTTGCCGCCGTCCAGCCCAAACGCCGGGCCGTTCTGGCCCACCAGGCGCGCGGTGTACTGGTTAAACTGCAGATCGATATCGCCGTCGAAGCCGAGATCGCGCGGGTAGCCGGCAGCGTTCGAGCGGCGCCGGTTGTTCTGCCACATCAGCTTGGGTTCCCAGGTGATCCCGCCGGCGTTGAACCGGCCGTCGAGTTGCACCTGGCGATCGTCGATGTATTGACCGACGCCTTCGGCGCCCGCGCTCGGCGGTTTGATGCCGCCCGGCGGCGGCAGTAGAAAGTTGTGCTCGTCGTTCCAGCGCGTGTAGCGCAGGGTCCAGTCGCCGAGCGTGTCGTCGTGCATGCCCACCGCGACATCGCCGTTGACCTGATTGAAGTCGGTGTATTTGAGCCGGCCGGTATAAGCCGGAGCATCCGGGTGGGCGGCCGCTTTGGGGCCCGGGAAATAGGTCGGCTCGTCCCGCGTATGGATATCGCCGCCGTCGCGCCGGATCAGGCCGAAGGCATAGCCGAACCGACCGTTACCGCCGGTCGCCTTGATGCCCGTGTCCCACTCGCGGTTGTTGCTGTCGTAACGTCCCATGACCTCGCCTTGGGCGGTCTTGTCGTAGGCGATTTTCGGCGGCAGCAGATTGATCGCGCCGCCCAGCGCGCTCGAGCCATAGAGCACGCTCGACGCGCCGCGTACGACTTCCACCCGATCAAGCAGGAACGGATCGGTCACCGGCATGTGCCGCACCCCGAACGACTGGTTCGATACGCCCACGCCGTTCGACAAAATCTTCACGCGCTCGCCCGACAGCCCGCGGATCACCGGCTTGCCGACCGTGTTGCCGGTACTGATGGAATCCACGCCGGCCAGATCGTCGAGCGCCTGACCGAGGTTGGCCGCGCCCTTGGCCTCGATGTCGTTGGACGTCACAACATCCACGTCTGGCGCCTGCGACAACGGATTGCCGGGAATCGGCACGCCGGTGACCGAAACCTCATCCAGCCGAGCCGCCGGCGCCCTGTTCATCGACGTATGAGACGGGCTCGCGACCTGGGCCGGCGCCGGTGGTGCGATCGCCGATTGATGCGTGGTCGTGGCTTCGGCCATCGATACCGAAGGTAATAACATTGCATTCAATACCAGTATCGACCCCATCGATACCGTGCTTCGTTCGGACATAACGCTCCCCGATAACCCCAAAGAAATGCAATGTTATATTGTAATATTTCTGGGGTAAAGCACCGTGTGGATTGGGCACACGACAGGCTGGCAAGCGGGAATCAGTCTCGAGCGGCCGTCAGTCCGGACCAGAAAATCGGCCAGATCGAGGCGACGCGCCGATCGTATTCATCCACCGAGTACATGAAGCGCTCGCTGAACAGCCCGTCCATCAGGCAATAAAACGCGTCGAGAAAGCCACGCTCGCCCAGATCGGGCCAGACTTCCTCGCGCTGCCCCTGGATATAGATTTCGTGCAACGCCGCATTGATACGCGCTTCGCCGCGACCGGTAACCGCCCGCACATCGGCCGCCAAGGGCTCGGGCGGAAACAACAGATAGCGCTTGTAGAACACACCCTGCGCCTCGACCAGGATGAAGCGCGACATATCGCAAACCAGCTCGAACAGCCGGGTATGGACATCGGCCCCGGCATGGCGGGCAAGGCTCGCGTCGAGCGCATCGAACAACGCGCCCTCGACGCGTTCGACCAACGCCATGAACAACGCTTGTTTGCTGTCGATGTGGTTGTACAGCGACGGCTTCTGGATACCGACCTCGCTGGCCAGCTGCGACAGGCTCATGCCGTCGTAGCCGTGGCGGGCAAACAACGACAACGCGATGTCGTAGACGCGCTCGACGGTGGGTTGCGATGCAGGCGGAGTGCTCATGGCCTGGCCCTGAAGCCGGTTGATATGCATTTGGAAACCGCGCCGAACGACCCGGGCAACCACCCGAAACGGCGCAAAGATGCTGGACATCAGTCTACACAAAGCACGCCGCGACGCTGGATAAACGCATTCGCGCCCGTCCGTCCTGCCGCTATTGACCCCGAGCCGCGCTCTCCTGATAAACTAACGACCGATCGTTAGCATTAAGTTGAATCATGCGGGCATGGATCTGGCTGGCGCTGGGCGCCGGCACCGAAATCGGCTGGATTGCCGGATTGAAGCTGGCCGCCTCGCCATGGGCATGGCTCGCCACGGCGGCCTGTGCCGTGGCGAGCGTCGCCCTGGCGCTGGGGGCCACGCGCGATCTGCCGGCGACCACGGTCTACGTCCTGTTCATCGGGCTCGGCTCCGTCGGCACCGTCATCCTGGAGGCCACGGTTCTCGGCACGGCGCTGCACCCGGCGACCTACGGCTTCCTCACCCTGCTGCTGGTCTGCATTATCGGGCTCAAGCGGACCAGCGCCCAACCGGGAGCGAGCTGACATGGCCTGGTTGTGGCTCCTGGCGGCCGGTGCCTGTGAAATCGTCGGTGTGGTCGGATTCGCCCGCATCAGCCATGGCCATCGCGCGTCGGGCGCGCTCGTAACCGGCCTGGCGTTCTCCGGCGGGCTCGCCTGCCTGCATATCGCGATGAACAGCCTGCCGATGGCGGTGGCCTACGGCGTATTCACCGGCCTCGGTACCGTCGGCAGTACCGCCATCGGCATCCTGTTCTGGGGCGACTCGGCGCATCCGGCGCGTCTGGCCTGGATCGGCGGTGTCGTGGTTGCCGTGGTGGGGCTCAAGCTCAGCATGTGACGACCGGGCGGACTCGCACGAAACGGCGACAGACCCTAGACTATGCCCCAGTCTAGCCACATCGGCCCTGCCTCATGGACAAGCAACTGCTCGAGATTCTGGTCTGCCCGGTCACGGGTCTGTCGCTGTCGCTGGCGGAATCGACCGAGATCGATGCGCTCAATGCCGCCATCGACGACGGCAGCGCGGAATATGCCGACGGCAGCGCCGTGAGCGAGCGCGTGGCCGCGCTGCTGGTCACCCGGGACCGCGCCACGGGCTATCGCATCGACGACGGCATTCCGATCATGCTGCCCGAACGCGGCATCGCCCTGCCCGAGGTGTCGTGAACCCGGGCGACGACTCGCTGCAACTGTTCGTCGAACACGTCACGCATATCGATTGTGGCGTGCTCGACGCCGAAGCCGGTCTGCGCGGGGCGACCTGGCTGGTCGACGCCACGCTCACCGGGCGCCGCGGTGACGACGGCATGCTGTTCGATTTCGGCCCGGCCAAGAAGCTGCTCAAGGCCGAAATCGATGCGCTGGTGGATCACCGCCTGTTGGTGCCCGCGCTCGCCCCCGGACTGGAAATTGACGTCGACGCCGGCCGGCTCGATTTCACCACGACGTCGGGCGATCGCTATCGCTATGCCGGCCCGGCCAGCGCCACCACGATATTCGATGCCACCGAAATCCAGCCACGCGCGCTCGCCCGCTGGCTCGAAGAACGCGTCGGGCCGAAATTGCCGGCCAATGTCGATGCCCTGAAGATCAATCTGCGCCCGGAAGCCATAGCCGGCCCCGTCTACGATTACACCCATGGCCTGGCGGCCCACGACGGCAACTGCCAGCGCCTGGCGCACGGCCATCGCTGCCGGCTGGCGATCGCACTCGACGGCGTGGACCGGACCGATATCGCCCTCGCCTGGGCTCAAGCCTGGCAGGGCGTGTTCATCGGCCATCGCGCCGATCTGACCACGGCCGCCGACGCCGAACGATTGGGCTTTGGCTATACCGCACCACAGGGCGAATTCGCGCTCGATATCGCGGCCGAACGCTGTGTGCTGCTCGACGGCCCGCCGACGGTGGAGAACATCGCCGATCACATTGCCGGCGAACTCGCCGCGCGCTACCCGGGCCATCTGGTCGAAGTCCGCGCCTACGAGGGCGTGGGCAAGGGCGCGATCGCCACGCGCAGCCATGCGCCGCGGACCTGATACTGTCACTCTACTCATCGCACGGGTGTGACCATGACCGATACCCTGATCACCAACGCGACCCTCGTGAACGAGGGTGAACGCTTCATCGCCGATCTGCTGATTTCAGACGGGCGTATCGCGCGCATCGACGGCGAGATCGCCGCGCCGCCGAACGCCGAGGTCATCGACGGCTCGGGCTGCTATCTCTTGCCGGGCATGATCGACGACCAGGTGCATTTCCGCGAGCCGGGCCTGACCGACAAGGCCGATCTGGCCAGCGAGTCGCGCGCGGCCGTGGCCGGCGGCATCACCAGCTTCATGGACATGCCGAACGTGAAGCCGCCGACCATCGACAATGAAGCCCTCGTGGCCAAGCTGGAGATGGCCCGCGGGCGCTGCGCGGCCAACTACGGCTTCTATCTGGGCGCGACCAACGACAACATCGAGGCGATCAAGTCGGTCGACATCACGCGCGCGGCCGGCATCAAGATCTTCATGGGCGCCTCTACCGGCAAGATGCTGGTCGATGACGAATCGGCCCTCGAAGCGATCTTCGAGCACTCGCCGCTGACCATCCTCACGCACTGCGAGGACACGCCCATGATCGAAGCGAACGCGGCCAAGGCCCGTGAGCGCTTCGGCGAGGACGTGCCGATGAGCCAGCACCCGGTGATCCGCTCGCGCGAGGCCTGCATGGCCTCGTCGAAGAAGGCGATTGACCTGGCCACGCGCCACGACGCCCGGCTGCACATCCTGCACATCACCACCGCCGAGGAACTGGATCTGTTCACGTCGGGGCCGATGGCGGGCAAGCAGATCACGGCCGAGGCCTGCGTGCATCATCTGTTCTTCACCCAGGACGACTACGAGCGCCTCGGCACGCTGATCAAGTGCAATCCGGCGATCAAGACCGCCGAAGACCGCGCCGCCCTGTTGAAAGCGGTCGCCAACGACACGATCGATATCCTGGCAACCGATCATGCGCCACACATCCGAACCGATAAGGACAATCCTTATTTCTCCGCGCCGGCCGGGCTGCCGCTGGTCCAGCATGCGTTGATCTCGCTGGTCGATCAGGTCTCGGCCGGGCATTTCAGCATGGAACAGCTGGTGCAGAAGATGGCCCATAACGTGGCCGATCGTTTCGATATCGCCGAGCGTGGTTATCTGCGCGAGGGCTACTGGGCGGACGTGGTTCTGGTCGATCCGAATGCACGCACGGTGGTCGACGACGAGCCGGTGCTGGCCAAATGCGGCTGGACGCCGTTTACCGGCCATACCTTCAATGCCCGGGTAATGACGACTTTCGTATCTGGTCAACGGGCGTATCATGACGGTAAACTTAGCCAAGGCTGTATCGGCGAGGCGTTGAGCTACGATCGGCGCTGACAGCCACCCGCGCCGCTGATTCGTCAGCCGCCGGCGCGGCCTTGCGCCACGTCTCGTGAGCGTTTTCGAGGTGTCGAGTATGGAAACCAGCGATCTGCGCAAGGCGGGCCTGAAGGCCACGCTGCCGCGCCTGAAAATTCTGGAGGTCCTGCAGCAGAACCGACAGGACCATCTGTCGGCCGAGGACGTCTATCGCAAGCTGCTCGACAACGAAGAAGATATCGGGCTGGCCACGATCTATCGCGTGCTGTCGCAGTTCGAGGACGCCGGACTGGTGATTCGTCACCACTTCGAGGACGGCCATGCTCTGTTCGAGCTCGAGCAGGGCCCGCACGATCATCTGATCTGCGTGAAATGCGGCAAGATCGAGGAATTCTTCGACGACGAAATGCAGCAGCGCCAGCGCGATCTGGCCCAGAAGTCCGGCTTCGACCTGTCCAAGCACACGCTTGTGCTCTACGGCGAGTGCCAGGCTGCCAACTGCGAAAACGACACCAGCAATCGCAAGAAGGACTCCTGAGGTCCGTCGCCCGCTTGTCGCGGGCATCTAACCTTTTGGCATGACGTTAGACCCGACCGCCGGGTTGCCCAATCTGTCGGCCCGTCGTTAGACTCCAGCGCTTTAACACGATTCGCGGCTATAACGCGCTGTCATAAAGACGCCGTCCGGCATCGGCTTCGCCGCGATCCGGCAACGCGGGATGAATGTTCATGATCAAGCCCCACGGTTCGACGCACCTCAATCCGCTGTACGTGGCCGATGACGCCGCGCGCGGCCAACTCGTGCAGGAAGCGCGCGAACTGCCGCAGCTCACCGTCAGCTCGGCGGCCGCCGCCAACGCGGTGATGCTCGGCGCCGGCTACTTCAATCCGCTGACCGGCTACATGAACAAGGCCGACGCGCTATCGGTCGCGCGCGACATGCGCACCGCCGACGGCCTGTTCTGGCCGATCCCGATCGTCAACATCGTGTCCGATCCGGAACCCATCCGCGGCGCAGCGCGTATCGCGCTCAACGACCCGAACGTGGACGGCCATCCGGCCATCGCGGTGCAGGATGTCGAAGGCATCGAGGAGATCTCGGAAGACGAGATGACCGAGATGGTGGTCAATATCTTCGGCACCGACGATGAGGCGCATCCGGGCGTGGCCACCTTCAAGGGGCTGGGCCGCTACATCGTGCACGGCCCGATCCAGGTGCTGAACTTCTCGTACTTCGAACACGACTTCCCGGATACTTTCCGCACGGCACAGTCGATCCGCGACGAATTCGCCGAGCGCGGCTGGGACAAGGTCGTGGCTTTCCAGACCCGCAACCCGATGCATCGCGCGCACGAGGAACTGTGCAAGATGGCGCTGGATGCCACCGGCGCAGACGGCGTGCTGGTGCACATGCTGCTGGGCAAGCTCAAGCCCGGCGACGTGCCGGCACGGGTGCGCGATGCCGCGATCCGCAAGATGGTCGAACATTATTTCCCGGCGAACTCGGTGATGATCACCGGCTACGGCTTCGACATGATGTATGCCGGACCTAGAGAGGCCGTGCTGCATGCCGTGTTCCGCCAGAATGCCGGCTGTTCGTATCTCATCGTCGGCCGCGACCATGCCGGCGTAGGCGACTTCTACGGCGCCTTCGACGCGCAGAGCATCTTCGACGAAAAAGTACCGGCCGACGCCCTGGAAATCGAAATCTTCAAGGCCGACCATACGGCTTTCTCGAAGAAGCTCGGCAAGGTCGTGATGATGTCCGACGCGCCGGATCACACCAAGGAAGACTTCGTGATCCTCTCGGGCACCAAGGTGCGCGAGATGCTCGGCCAGGGCATCGCCCCGCCGCCGGAATTCTCGCGTCCCGAGGTCGCCGAGATCCTGATGGACTACTACCAGAACAAGTCGGCCTGATACGGCAGTCGCACGAGAGGACGCAAAAAGCCCGGCTTCGGCCGGGCTTTTTCGTGGGTCATCGAAAATTCGAGCGATCAATGTACGCGAGCTCATCCCGCCGGCACCACGCCTCGACGTGAACCGGCGAAGCCGGCGCCGTGCCGGGTGCTCTTCTCTTGGTTACTTCTGCCGAGCAAGCAAGAGAAGTGACTCGCGCTGCAGCGCGAAACCAAGGACCGCCAGTCTCGGGGGCACGAAGCGTTTACCCGCGCTTGTTCGGCGTTTCCGAGCCGGTGCGCCGTTCAATCGCGCCCGCGTCGGTTGATATGCATCAAGGCCCGTCGAGCCCCATGATTTAGTCTGCGGGCACTGCTCAACGCCCGCGAATTGCCATGACCGTTTCCCGCACGCCCCGTATCGTCATCATCGGCGCCGGCGCGGTGGGCGCCGATACGGCGTATACGCTGTATCTGCGCGAACGCGCGCCGGATATCGTGCTCGTCGACATCGACGCCCAGCGCGCTCGAGGTGAGGCCCTCGACATGCAGCACGGCCAGGCCCTGGCCGGCGGTTCGCGGGTGCGTGCCGGTAACTACGCCGACTGCGCCGGCGCCGCGATCGTGATCATCACGGCCGGCGCGGCGCAGAAGCCGGGCCAGACCCGCGAGGCGCTGCTCGAGCGCAATGCCGACATCATGGCCACGATCGTCACCGAGGCCGAGCGCTACATGGATCCGGAGACGGTATTACTGATCGCCACCAACCCGGTCGACACCCTAGCCCAGGTCGCCGCACGCCATGCGCGGCGCCCGGCGAGCCGGGTGATTGGCTCGGGCACGGTTCTCGACAGCGCCCGGCTGCGCTGGGCGCTCGGCGAAGCGCTCGCCGTGGATGCCCGGCATGTCCATGCCCACGTCATCGGCGAACACGGCGACAGCGAACTGGTGGCCTGGAGCCATGCGCACGTCGCCGGCGCGCCCATCGAACTGCCGGCAGCGCAGTGCGAAGAGATTGCCCGCGCCACCCGCAACGGCGCCTATGAGGTCATCGCGGCCAAGGGGCATACCAGCTATGCCATCGCCTTGTCGCTGGATCGCATCTGTGCCGCCATTCTGAACGACGACCACGCCATTCTGACCGTATCGACCCATCTCGACGGCGCTTACGGCATCGACGATCTGTATCTGAGCGTGCCGTGCGTGGTCGGGCGTGCCGGCATCGAACGTGTGATCGAACTCACGCTCAATGCCGACGAGCGCGCAGCCCTGGCCCGCTCGGCCGCCGTACTACGCGAGCGGATCGTTCAGCCCGTCACCTGTTGAGTGCGTCAGCGGCTTCAGATCGAGCCGTTCCAGCGCGCCGAGCGCGGCTTCCAAGGCGCCTTCGCCGCATAAGCCGGCGATAGCGGCCTCTTCATAGCCCTGGCGTGCGGCTTCGATACAAGCGGCCCGCACGCGTTCGGCCAGGGCATCGGCCTCGGTCTGCGTCATGGGGTTTGCTCCAGAACCTGCTTGAGGACCACGGCGTTGTTGCACTCGGTATCGCGGGCGGCGTAAAGCAGGGTCAAGCCCTCGTGGCCGGCGTGCTCACGCAGCTCGGCGAGTAAACCGGGATCGGAGTCGGCCAGCTCACGGGCGTAGGCGCTGCGAAAATCCGGCCAGCGCTCGCGATCGTGACCAAACCATTCACGCAACGCTTTTGAAGGCGCCAGCGCCCGATGCCAGGCGTCGAGCCGGGCATCAGCCTTGGCCACACCGCGTGGCCACAGCCGATCGACCAGCACGCGATAGCCGTCGTCGGCTTCGGCCGGATCGTATATGCGCTTGAGCCGAATTCCCATCGCGATAACACTAGGGCGTGTTGAGGTTTCGTGAGAGTCCGCGCCAAGCGCTGTTTTGCGGCAAGACGAGGCGTAGCGAACGTGGCGTAGTCATTTACGCGAGAGAGCTATAACGCTGGATTGCCGCAAAACAGCGCTTGGCCCGAAGGGTTGGGCCGCAAATCGCGCCCGGCGGCGTTGCGAGTCTGGGGCGTGGCACGCCACGACGCGGCGACTCGCGCCTTGCCGGACACGATTTGCGGGCTCCAACGCGACACTCGCACGAGACCTCAACACGCCCTAGCGCCGGCGTCGTCAGCAGCGGCCCGCCCGGTGACTCAGCGTTGACACGAAACGCATCACGTCGCCATGCCGCAATCGATATCCACGGCGCAGGCGCGCGCCGTCTCGCGATCCTCGGGCTGGAGCGTGGTATGCGTGATCGCATAACGATCGGCGAGCAGCGTCTGCAGACGCGGCAGGATGGTGTCCCAGTCCGCCAGTCGGGCGATCTCGATGTGGGCGGCCAGTGCGCGCTGGCTGGAGGACAAGCTCCAGATATGCAGGTCGTGCACCGAACGCACGCCTTCCACGTCGGCCAGGGCGCGACTGACGCCGGCGGCATCCACGCCCTTGGGCACGCCTTCCATGAGCACCCGTACGACTTCGCGTAGCAGCGGAATCGCCGATAGACAGATCAGCACACAGACGAAGAGCGACAACAACGGGTCGATCGGCGTCCAGCCGGTGAACATGATGACGAAGCCGGCGACCAGCGCGGCGACCGAGCCCATGAGATCACCCAGCACGTGCAGCAGCGCGCCGCGCACGTTCATGGTCTGCTCGCCACGCAGCAGGATATAGCCGATGAGGATGTTCACCAGCAGGCCGATGCCGGCGATGATCATGACCATCCCGCCAACGACCGGCTCGGGCTGGAAGAAACGATGGATCGCGGAGATGGCAATGGCGACGACCACGCCGATCATCATCACCGCGTTGACGAGCGCGCCGAGCACCTCGGCCCGTTGCAGCCCGAAGGAATGCGACTTCGAAGCCGGGCGGCGCGACAACCAGGCCGCGAACGCGCCGATCGCCAGCGACGAGGTGTCGGTGAACATATGGCCGGCATCGGAGAGCAGCGCCAGCGAGCCCGACAGCCACCCGCCCACGACTTCCACGATCGCGAAGCCGAACGTGAAGCACAGCGAGAAGACGAGCACCTTACCGCTGCCGTGGTGGTGATGCCCGCCCAGGCCATGATCGTGGTCGTGTCCGCCCCCATGATCGTGATCATGGGGGCCATGCGCGTGGGAGATATGCTCGAAAGTGGTGTACGCGGGAGTTTGAATTAGGCGGCGTATCCGGCTGGAAT
>NZ_APNK01000033.1 GCF_000732535.1 Salinisphaera hydrothermalis C41B8 | reverse complement strand
CGCTGCCTTGCGAGAGATGCGCATTCTAGACCTTCGTCGATACGTGTCAACGGTTTTTTTGAAGAAAAACTCGCAGCCCTTGTCATTACTGGGCTTTCGCAGTCTACGACCTGCCGACCGTGCACTCGGATAGCGCGAGTATCCGGCTACAACCGTAGTCATGCCATTCACCGCCCGGCGGTCGCCATCACCTGCACCGCCTGCGCAGCTTATCCCTAACCGATTATTGCGAAAGGTTTTTCATCTCCATAAACTGAACGTTTGTACACCACCCATTCTGTCTTGGCGAACTTCACGACACACATCGGCGTAGCGGCCTCGGTGGGCGCAGCGTTTGCAGCCTCTGGCCTCTCCGCGGGTGTCTGGTCACTAAGCCAGACGCCAGCGCTTGTCGTTCTGGTCGCACTCGGCGGCATCATGCCGGACATCGACGCGGATAAATCGCACTCGACCCGTCTGATTTTTACTGTGCTAGCCATTACGGCCGCCCTGGCCGCCCTCGCCCTGGCACGACCCATACTCTCTGCTCTGGGCGCAACATGCCTGGCATTGGCGCTTTATGTAGGGATTCGCGACGTCGTAGCCGTCGTGTTCCGTGCACTTACGAGACATCGCGCCAGTTGGCATTCGCTGCTTGCTGTTGCGGCCGTCACATTCTCGACCGTCGCCATCAGCTTCCGCTGTTTCGCCCAACCCGCTCGCTTGGCCTGGAGCGATGGACTCGCCGTCGCGCTCGGCATGCTAATCCATCTGCTACTCGATGAATGCTTCAGCATCGACCTCGAAGGCGCCAGGCTGAAACGTTCCTTCGGTACGGCGCTCAAACTCTTCGACTACCGCCGCCCTGTCGCGACGGCCTTGATGGCGGGGGCCACACTATTGGTCATGCCATGGATGCCGCGCTGGCCGTTCTGAGTGATCGGTCACCGTCCTCGCGTGCTCGGGCCTGCTCATTTATTTCCCGCCCGCCATTTCCACGAACGTGCCTGTGGCATAGGAGGCTTCGTCCGACAACAACCATACGATCGCATTGGCGACTTCCTCGGGTTGACCGCCGCGCCGCATAGGCAAGCCAGTCTTGATTCGATCCACACGGCCCGGCTCGCCACCACTGGCATGCATCTCAGTGTAGATAAACGCCGGGCGTACGGCGTTCACCCGAATACCTTCGCCGGCCACTTCCTGAGCTAGCCCGATCGTCATGGTGTCGATCGCGCCCTTAGATGCCGCATAGTCGACATACTCGCCCGCCGCGCCAAGACGCGATGCTGCCGACGACACATTGACGATGGCCCCGCCGCTCCCGCCATAGCGGGTGGACATGCGACGGATCGCTTCGCGGGCACAAAGAAACGATCCGATCACGTTGGTCGCCAGAATACGCTGCAGCCTCTCGGCATCCGTGCCATCGACCCGCGCCTGCGTCTCCAGAACACCCGCATTATTGACCAGAGCCGTCAGTCGTCCGAACGCTAAGTCAACGCCTTCGAATATCCGGCGCACATCCGCTTCGTCGGACACATCTCCCTGAATGGCGACAGCCTGGGCGCCGGCGCGACGTACCGCATCGACAACGCCCCACGCTGCCGCCTCGTCACGGCGATAGTTGACCGCCACGCGATAGCCCGCGGCGGCGGCCCGGCGAGCCGTCGCCGCCCCGATGCCGCGACTGGCCCCGGTAATGAGTACCACCGGAGCGCTCATATCATGCGGGGCGGCCGTCATTGCCCGAGAAACGAAGAAAGGGCCCGGTGGGCAATCGCACCACACACGCGGCTGCCGATTCGATCCTCCAGGCCCGTCAGATTGAACCGATTGCCCTGCCCGCTCTCGAGCACACCCGAAAGGCCCTGCTGAAAGCCGGCGCTCTTTTCCGCCGAGGTCCGCCCGCCGATTTTGCTCAGAAGACTGTTCTTCACTTGTTGCGTGGCGCTCTGTGCGTAGCCGTGCTTTTCGCAATAGCCAAGCACTCCCGCCACGTTCTGTGGGCTTGCCAAGTTGAACGACCCGCTGCCGAGCTCGCGCAGCAGCGTCGCCGAACCGACGGCGTTCTGATTCTGTGTCATGCCCGAGCTATTCATCAGGCTCGAAGCACTCTGTTTCAGGTGATCAAAAGCGTTGGCCGAGGCCAGACCCGGCAAGATAGGCGCGACGGCAAGCAATGCGATCCCGAGATATCGACGCGTCATATGCTGCTCCTTTGAACGCGGCACGTAGGACCGATGCACCAAGGATTATCCGATCGTGCACCGGTGACTTGCGCCAACCGTACGTGACCGATTGAGCCCCAAGCGAACGGCCTTGCTCACCACATTTCGTCGCTCTTTGCATCCGAATGCGCCTCGCCGGCCCGGTCGGTGTCATATTCGCCCGATTCGTCGCGCTGAAATGCGCGGCCATCACACTGAAGAGGAGTTCTGCCCGGCGCCGGATGCCACCAACACACCGGCGACGACCAGGACCACAGCCGATGTGCGGTTGAGATATCGCACGGCACGAGTCGACGCGAACAGGCGCCGCGCTCTGGCGCACAGCACGATATAAATCAACGCGCCTGCGGCCAGAGTGAACGCGACCACAGCTGCCGTGCCCAGAAAACGGGCGGCCGTCATGGCTTGCATATCGACGAAGTTGGGAAGCAGGCCGAGATAGAACAGGATGACCTTCGGGTTGGATGCCGACGTCAGAAAACCGGCGAGCAGGTCTCGGCTGGGGGAACGTCTGACACGCCCGACCTCGCCCATCGGCGTAGCCGGGCTGCGCCAAGCGCGAATCCCGAGCGCTATCAAATAGACCCCGCCGATCAACCGGACGGCAAGAAACAGCGTATGGAAATCGCGTGCGATAAAGGCCAAACCCGCCAGCGCCGCGCTGAGATAGAGAATGTCGGCCGTCATCAGACCGATCGTTAACGCGAGCCCTGCCATGGCGCCGCCCTGGAGCGAACGGGATATCAGCGCAAATACACCGGGCCCCGGCGTCATCACGAATACGAAAGTCGCGAATGCCAACAGCAGGATACCGTGCAAACTCATACCGGACCGCCCGAACCAGATGTTCTCGGATCATCCACGATGGTGCAGACGCCCGACAACCCACAATCAATCCGCGGCGACCCTATTTCCGTTGCCGGCAACTGATCGACCGACAAGCGCGGCGTAGCAAGGCGTTGCGCCGGTAGCGATAATTCGTTCGCTGACGATTGCCGGCGGCTGGAAGCGGCACGACGCGAACGCGCGCGGCGACCGCATTGACGCCGGCCACGGTCTTGCGTACAGCGGTGGCAGATAGCCGAGGCGTTGATCAGGCGCAGGAGAGGACTGGACCAAGCGAACTTATCTTCTACAATGAGCGTTCTTCAGCGCCCGTAGCTCAGCTGGATAGAGCATCGGCCTTCGAAGCCGAGTGTCGCAGGTTCGAATCCTGCCGGGCGCGCCATATTCGAGAAACCCCGCTATACGAGCGAGTGTTTTCAAGACCGAACAATGCCCATTCGAACCTGCGACAGATAACAAGCCAGGTTCGACGGATGCGCACAAGCGCATCCGAACCGGGCCGCCGCGCGGCACGGGCCCGAAAGGGTGAGCCGGCATCGCCGGCGAATAATCCTGCCGGGCGCGCCATATTCGAGAAACCCCGCTATACAAGCGGTTGTTTTCAAGACCGAACAATGCCCATTCGAACCTGCGACAGATAACAAGCCAGGTTCGACGGATGCGCACAAGCGCATCCGAACCGGGCCGCGAAGCGGCACGGGCCCGAAAAGGTGAGCCGGCATCGCCGGCGAATAATCCTGGCGGGCGCGCCAGGTCCGGCAACGCATCGGGAGTAGCCAGACTACTGGTGCACCGCTTTATAAGAACGCCACGCATGGCAGAAGCGCTCCAGTCCTTCATATATTGACGAAGCCATCGGGCGTTTGTGCCACACGCCGGTGAGGCGGATGTTCCGCTAGAGCCCGTGATGCAGAAGACTCCGTAAAAGCGGGTCGGCCGCTCCGAACGCCATAGCAACAACCGCGCGCCGACGGCGGTTCACGCTACGTGATCTCGTTCGCGCTGGAAGAGTTTCATGCCGTAGCGCTCCCAACGCACGAATTTTCTGGCTGCGCCCGGGCAGCTTCCGAGCCCACCTGTCTGGCCGACATGGGCGCGGTCATTTTTCGCACCGGCACCGGCGTTCTATACGAACCGGCCACGGTGGACGATATCATCCACAAGAACGTGGCTCGTACCCCGGATCCATTCGGCATCAAGGCACCGCGGCTTACCTGCTGGGGCAAAGGGGCAGCACGAGCCAATCCGCCGGGCGTCCTGTAGTCCACGAGTGCTGCACATGCACGCGCAAACGCGGCGCATTAGGCGCTATCGATATAACTCCGCTGCCGTACTCGACTCACCTCAAGACTGTCGGTTCGCCGGTGAAGCCTTGCCCGAGTAAGCACGACGATGGCGCCGGCCAGCGCAGCGTCGGGCCATAGCAACTGTCCCCCAGGTGCGCCCACGCTCCAAAATTCCTCCACATTCCGCGTGCATGATGCACCCGATTAATGTTGAGGCCAATGGGCGGGCATGAATGTGAATAAATACAGTCGCGGGCTGTTCCTGGCGGCGATGGCCGCGGCTGCCACGCTGTTCAGCGCATGTTCGACACAAACCAACGCGTCTCAGACCAGTCAGCCGACCACTGTCGGGGTGTACACGCTCAAGCGGCAACGCTACACCATCAAGACCACCCTGCCCGGTCGCGCCGCAGCCTACATGACATCGGATGTACGCCCCCAGGTGGAAGGCATCATCGAAAAGCGGCTGTTCAAAGAAGGCAGCGAAGTCCACAAAGGCCAGGCGCTCTACCAGCTCGATCCGGCGAAATATCAAGCCGCCTATGATTCGGCCAACGCGGATCTCGCCGAAGCCCGGGCCGCCGTCCAGTCAGCCCGTCCCAAGGCCGAACGCTATATCAAGGCGGCCAAGATCGACGCGGTGAGCGAACAGGACAAGGATGACGCCGTCGCTACGCTGGCCCAGGACCGTGCCACCGTTCAGGCCGACAAGGCCGCTCTCGAAACGGCCCGCATCAATCTCGACTATACCCGGATCAAGGCGCCGATTTCCGGCGTGATCAGCGCCTCGACCTACACTCCTGGCGCCCTGGTCACCGATGCCCAGGACACGGCGCTGGCAACCATTCGCCAGCTCGATCCGATCTACGTCGATATCAAGCAGACCGATACCCGGTTTCTGGATCTGAAACAGGCGCTTCGTCAGGGCAAGCTCGCGACCACCGACGACAACAAGGTCAAAGTGGAGATTTCGCCAGCCGGCAATCCGGGCATAAAGCTCGACGGGCGCCTCGAGTTCGCCGGGGCTTCGGTCGACGAAACCAGCGGCACGGTCACCCTGCGGGCCATCGTGCAGAATCCGAACCACGATCTGCTGCCCGGCATGTACGTGAACGCGACACTGCCGCAGGGCGTAGCGACCAAAGCGCTGCTGGTCCCGCAGCAGGCGGTCACCCGGGACGATAGCGGCAACGCGCATTGCCTGGTCGTCAACGCAAAAGACAAGGTGATCTCCCGTTCGCTGCAAATCGCAGCGGCAGCCGGCAATCGCTGGCGGGTGACCCAGGGCCTAGCGGCCGGCGATCGGGTAATCGTTCAGGGGCTGGGCAAGGTCAACGCCGGGGACACGGTGAAGACCGTCGCCGTCGACGCCGAGGGCAAAGCGCTAAAGAGCAACGACGACACAGCGACATCCAGCGCCGACACAGGCGTCGGAACCGACAAGCAGGATCACGACAACGCATCGACGAGCGCTACGGGCGGCTGAAGATGGTCAATTTCTTCATCGACCGGCCCATTTTTGCATGGGTGATCGCCATCGTGGTCGTGCTCGGCGGCATCATCTCGATCGAAACGCTGCCGCTCGAACAATATCCGACCATCGCACCGCCGAGCATCTCGATCAACGCGACCTATACCGGCGCCTCGGCAAAGACCGTCGAACAGTCGGTCACCCAGGTGATCGAACAGCAGATGACCGGTCTGAATAATCTGCTGTACATGACCTCGTCCTCGACCTCGCAGGGCTCGGCGCAGATCCAGCTCACCTTCGAATCCGGCACCGATCCAGACATTGCGCAGGTGCAGGTGCAGAACAAGCTGCAATCGGCGGAATCCCGGTTGCCCAGCTCGGTGCAGGAACAGGGCATCACAGTCACCCAGACATCTAGCGACATCGCTATGGTGGTCGCCTTGTATTCGGACGACGGCTCGATGAGTCAGGCCGATATCGGCGACTACATCGCTAGCTCCCTCGCCGATCCCATTTCACGGCTTAATGGTGTCGGCAATACCAAGACGCTGGGATCCGAATACGCCATGCGGATCTGGCTGAATCCGAAGAAGCTGGACAAATTCAAGCTGATGCCGTCCGACGTCAGCGAGGCGGTGGAATCGCAGAATACCAACGTCGCCGCAGGCTCGATCGGCGGCCTCCCGGCGGTGCCGAAGCAGCAGCTGGATGCCACTCTCCAGGCGCGCAGTCGGCTCACCTCGGCCAAACAATTCCGCAACATCATCGTGAAATCCGAAGCGGATGGCTCGGAGGTACATCTCGGCGATGTCGCCAAAGTGCAACTCGGCAGCGAAGATTATTCGGTCAATTCGACCTTCAACGGCAGGCCTGCGGCCGGTCTCGGTATCGAGCTGGCCTCAGGCGCCAATGCCATGGCGGTGGCCAAGCGCGTCAAAGCGAAGCTCAATGCTATGGAGCCCTTCTTCCCGAAAGGGTTGAAGGCCGAGGTCGCGTACGACACGACACCGTTCGTGAAGGTCTCCATCGAGGAAGTAGTCAAGACGCTGTTCGAGGCAATCGCCCTGGTCGTCGCCATCATGTTCCTGTTCCTGCAGAGCCCGCGTGCCACGTTGATCCCCACGCTGGCCGTGCCGGTGGTGCTGATGGGCACTTTCGGCGTGTTGTCGTACATGGATTATTCGATCAACACCCTCACCATGTTCGGCATGGTGCTCGCAATCGGCCTGCTCGTGGACGACGCCATCGTGGTGGTCGAAAACGTCGAGCGCGTCATGGAGGAACAGGGCTTATCACCACGCGATGCCACGCGCCAAGCAATGAGCGAAATCAGCGGTGCCCTGATCGGGGTGGCGTTGGTGCTGTCCGCGGTATTCGTGCCCATGGCTTTCTTCGGCGGTTCCACGGGCGCGATCTATCGTCAGTTCTCGGTCACGCTCGTTGCGGCCATGGTGTTGTCCGTACTGGTGGCGCTGACGCTGTCACCCGCGCTCTGCGCCAGCCTGCTAAAACCGGCTCGACACGACCGCGAACGCGGACTGTTCGGTCCCTTCAATCGGGGTCTGGCGCGTTTTACCGATGGCTATACGCGCAGCGTTCGCTACCTGGCCCGCCATCGCGGCTGGATCATGCTGCTATTCGTAGTGATTTGCGCGGGTGTGGCCCTGCTGTATACGCAGCTTTCGAGCGAGTTCCTGCCGACCGAGGACCAGGGCGTGCTGATGGCCGAGGTGCAACTGCCTTCGGGTGCGACGATGCAGCGCACGCGCGATTCGATCTCACAGGTGGAGACCTATTTCGAGAAGCAGCCCAACGTTAAATCAGTAATGGCGATCGCTGGATTCTCGCATGGCGGCAGCGGCCAGAATTCGGGCATCGCCTTCATCAAGCTCAAGCCCTGGGGGCAACGCACCGGCAGCGTGACCTCGGCCGAGGCCATTGCCGCCAAGGCTACACGGAATCTGTCGAGTCTGCGTGATGCCCGAGTCTTCGTCGAGAGCCCGCCGGCGATCCATGGTCTTGGCAGCTCATCAGGTTTTGACCTGGAACTGGAGGATGTCGGCGGTGTAGGCCGCGCCAAACTCACCGCTGCACGCGACAAATTCCTCAAACTGGCGCGGGCAGACAACAAACTCGCCCAGGTCCGCAACAACGGCGAGGATTCGGCGACCCAACTTGAGGTCGATATCAACGACGCCAAGGCCAGTGCGCTCGACCTGGACCTGTCGGACGTCAACAGCACGCTGTCGGCTGCGTTCGGCGGCACCTACATCGACGACTTCATTCACGACGGGCGCGTCAAGAAAGTCTACATGCAGGCTGCAGCACCGTATCGCATGCTGCCCGGCAATATCGGGAGCTGGTACGTGCGCAACAGCGACGACCAGATGGTGCCCTTCTCGGCGTTCGCGAGCACCCATTGGACTTACGGCCCCCAATCGATCCAGCGCTACAACGGCGACTCGGCGTTCGAGATCAACGGCGAACCGGCGGCCGGGATAAGCTCCAGCCAGGCCATGACGGAGGTCGCCAAACTTGTGTCGAAACTGCCCGCCGGCATCGGCTACGAGTGGAGCGGCATTTCCTATCAGGAAAAACTATCCGGGAACCAGGCGCCGCTGCTCTATGGCGTCTCGGTGCTGTTTGTGTTTCTTTGTCTCGCCGCTCTGTATGAAAGCTGGTCCATCCCGCTGGCCGTGATGCTGGTGGTACCGCTCGGGGTGCTGGGGGCAGTCGGCGCCACACTGCTGCGCGGCATGGCCGGCGATGTCTATTTCCAGGTCGGGCTGCTGACAACGGTCGGGTTGTCGGCCAAGAACGCGATCCTGATCGTCGAATACGCTAGCGAGCTCGAACGAGGCGGCCTGTCGATTCTGGATGCCACCCTGCGCGCCGTGCGGTTGCGCCTGCGGCCGATTCTCATGACCTCGCTGGCATTCGGGCTGGGCGTCTTCCCGCTCGTCATCAGTACCGGCGCCGGTGCGGCAGCGCGCAATTCGGTGGGTACCGGTGTGTTCGGCGGCATGGTCACCGCCACTGTTCTGGGCATTTTCTTCGTACCCATCTTTTTTGTGGTGGTCCGCGCCGGCTGGAAGCGTCGACATGCGATTGAACAGCCGAGGGCCGAATGATGAGGCGCCTGCGTTTCGTGACCGTACTGCCGCTGCTCGCGGCGTTGACCGGCTGCTTCAATCTGGCACCGGACTTCCATCGCCCAAAACCGGCCATTCCCGATCAATGGCCCGACGCAGCGCCGGCCACGGCCACGCACGCGAACGCCATCCCTGTACGCAAGCTCGGCTGGCACCAGTTTTTCGTTGATCCCAGGCTTCGCCGCACCGTGCAGCTCGCCTTGAACAACAGCCAGGATCTGCGCCAGGCGGCACTGGATATCGAAAAAGCCCGAGCCGAATACCATCTGGAAGGCGCGGCGCTATTTCCCTCGATCGACGCCACCGGAAGCGCGACGATCGAGAAATCCTCTGACGAGTCCAGCAGCACGTCGGCGAGCAGCAGCGACGACATAAGCAAATCATCGAGCCTGTCGCTTGGCTTCACCAGCTACGAGCTCGATTTCTTCGGCCAATTGCGCAACAACAAGCAGGCCGCGTTTCAGTCTCTGCTGTCGTCGGCGGCCACACGGCGAAGCACGCAGATCAGCCTGATTGCGGAAACCGCCAATGATTGGCTCACGCTGGCCGCGGACAAGGCATTGCTTGAGCTCGCGGCCAAAACCCTGACCAGTCAACGCGATTATTATCAGAAAGTCATGGGCCGTCATCGTCTGGGGCTCAACACCGGCAGCGATGTGGATGACGCTCGTGCCAGCGTCGCCTCGGCACGCGAGGATGTCGCGAGCTACACCGCGACCGTGGCCCAGGATCGCAATGCGCTCAACCTGGTGGCGGGCACCACCATACCGAAAGCCGATCTGCCCGCAGACGTCCTGCCGGACAACGCGGTGCTCACCACCCTGCCGTCGGGTGTACCCTCACGCGTGCTTCGTAACCGACCCGACGTGCTGGCCGTCGAACATACCCTGAAAGCCGACAATGCCGACATCGGTGCCGCGCGTGCCGCTTTCTTCCCCACCGTGAGTCTTACCGCGAGCGCCGGTTATGCCACCGAGGGCCTGACCCATCTCGTCTCGTCGGACAATCGCACCTGGAGCGTAGGGCCGACCATTTCGCTGCCGATCTTCGACTTCGGCTCGAACCGCGCCACTCTGAACGAGAACAAGACCCAGAAGCTGATCGATCTGGCCGATTATCAGCAGACGATCCAGACCGCCTTCGAGGAGGTCGCCAACGCGTTGGCCACCCGCGCCACCATCGGGGAACAGCTGGCGGCGCAGCGCGAACTGGTGGATGCGCGGCGTGGATCGTACCGGCGAACCCGAGCCCAGCAGGGTATCGGAACCGCGAGTTCACTCGATGTCTACGAAGCCCAGCAGTCCTACTACAGCGCCGAACAAACCATGATCTCCAAACGCCTGTCGCGCGACACTAACCTCGTAACCCTGTACAAGGTGCTCGGCGGGGGCGTGCTATCGGATACAGCCCGTACATCGGGTAACGACGACGCCACGCGAGACTCTTCCAGCTGAACAAAGACGAAAGCTGATGACTTTGGACGAACCGCCGCGCCCATATTCGACATCGACGTACGCCGGAGCGATAAGCGGCTGACGGAGGGGCCAATACCCACGACGCCCGATCGGCAGCCCATGTTCGATTTGTATCAAATGATGTCAGGCACGGTATTGCACAAATCTTGCGACAAATCCGCGCTCTGCCGATAACCCCCTGACATATCCGGGCGCTGTAATATCCGCACCATGACTGTTCTTCCACGCGGCCCGCGTCGTCGCACTCCACGTCCCGGCGGCCTGCGTACCGGCTGTCGCTGTGCTCGCATGCCCGCGCTCGGCGTGGTTATGCTCGCGCTGACCGGCTGTATGCTTGCACCGAACGTGAAGGCGCCGAAATCCGTCACACCCACGCATTACCGGGGCGCGGATTCGAGTAACGCATCAGTATGGCCATCCCCCACCTGGTGGCGGAATTTCAGCTCGCCGGAGCTCGACACCCTCGTCCACGAGGCACGCCGAAACAACTACGACATCGCGGCCGCAGCCGCCCGGATCGCCCAGGCCGATGCTCAGATCCGCGTCTCGGGCGCGGCGCTGTTCCCGACCCTCAGCGCCCAGGGTTCGGCGACCCACAGCTATCGCGGTGCGGGCTCGAATTCGAAGTCCTACAACATTCCCAACGGTCAGGGCGGTTCGATCAACGTGGGGTCGTCGGGTGCAACGACGAGCAACGACTATCAGGCCGAACTGAGCGCCAGCTACGAGCTGGATTTCTGGGGCAAGAACCGCAGCGCGTTGGCCTCGGCCAAGCAGTCGGCGCTGGCGAATCGATACGATGCGGCCACGGTCGCGCTGACCGTCGAATCGAACGTGGCAACGACCTACTTCACGATCGTGATGCTCAAGGAGCGTCTGCATATCGCGCAGCAGAATCTCGGTATCGCGCGTGATCTGCTCAAGGCGTTACAAGCACAGCTGCAGGTTGGCATCGGCACCGCGCTCGACGTGGCCCAGCAAAAGACCCAGGTCGCGACACAGCTGGCCGCGATCCCGCCGATCCGCGAGCAGCTGCAGCAGAACATCAACGCGCTGGCCGTACTGCTAGGCGTGGCCCCGGCGGATCTGGACCTCAAGATTACCGATCCGTCCAAAATCGCCGTGCCTTCGATCAAGGCGGGCCTGCCCTCGACGCTACTCACCCGCCGACCCGACATTGCCCAGGCACGGGCCCAGCTCGCCGCGGCGCGCTATGACGTATCCAACGCCAAAGCGGCCTTGTTCCCGACGTTCGACCTCACCGCCCAGGGCGGATGGCAGAACGCTGCGTTACACAGCCTGTTCAATCCGCTCAACGAATTCTATTCGCTGGCTGGCAACATCACCCAGCCGCTGTTCGAGGGCGGCCAGCTGCGGGGCCAGCTTGCGGTGAGCCGCGGACGATACGACGAGCTGCTGGCGAATTATCAGGGCGATGTGCTCAGTGCCTTCGAGGATGTCGACAACGCCCTGACTGCCATCCGCCAGACCACCGAGCAGGAAAAACGCCAACGGCAGGCGGTGAAGCTGGCGCAGCGCGCCCTCGATATCTCGCGCGCCCGGCTCAAGCAAGGCATCACTGATGTCACGACGGTACTCAACACCGAGCAGACGCTATTCAACGCCCGGGATTCGCTGGCCCAGGCACGCGAAGCCCGACTGAAGGCGGCCGTCAGCCTGTATCAAGCCCTCGGCGGGGGCTGGGACGAAACCCAGGCGCGCCAGTCGAAAGGCTACACCGACATGCCAAGCCTTTGAGCGCACGCGGCTGGCGCGAGGAATGATGGACGATGACTAGACGACGTATTCTCACCGGCCTGATCCTGCTGGCCGCGTTCGCAGCACTGATCTGGTTCGCCATGTCGGCGCACCATCGCAAGTCGGGACGACGGGCCGGCGCGGGCGAACATGCGGTCCCCGTGCTCACCGCCGAGGCGGTCACACGCGATATGCCGGTGATTCTCGACGGCGTGGGCACGGTCCAGGCCTATCAGACGGTGACCGTCCAGCCGCAGGTCGGCGGCAAGCTCCTGAGCCTGAATTTCAAGGAAGGTCAGAAGGTGAAGAAAGGCGACGTGCTCGCCAAGATCGATCCGACCACCTACAAGGCCGATCTCGAACAGGCCAAGGCAACACTGGCCAAGGACCGCGCCGCGCTCGCCAACGCCCGGCTCGATCTAAAACGCTACGCCAAGCTGGCGACCACCAATTACGTTTCCAAACAGCAGGCCGACCAGGCCCGTGCGACCGTACGCCAGGACGAGGCCCAGGTGGATTCCGACAAGGCGGCGGTGGATAGCGCGCAGGCGACACTGGGCTATACCTCGGTGGTCGCGCCGATCACCGGACGCACCGGCATTCGCCAGGTCGACGAAGGCAATATCGTCAGCGCCAGCAGCACCGATATCGTGGTGCTCACACAGCTGCAACCCATTGCCGTGGTATTCACCCTGCCCTCGGAAGACGTCGCGCGTATCCGTGCGGCCGACGCCAAGGGGCCGCTGACGGTTCGTGTCGTCGGCCCGGACGGCAACAAGGTGCTGGATACCGGCCATCTGGAAGTCATCAACAACCAGGTCGACACCACCACCGGCACGATCAAGCTCAAGGCAGTCCTGCCGAACGCGAACGAACAACTCTGGCCCGGCCAGTTCGTCAACGTACGTCTTCAGGTGGGCACGCTGTCCAACGCGACAGTGGTGCCGGTAGCCGCCGTGCAACAAGGGCCGAACGGGGCGTTCGTCTACGGTATCGATCACGGCAAGGCCACCATGCGTGCGATCACCGTGGCGCAGCAGAATGAAACCGAGGCCGTGATCGCCAAAGGCGTCAAACCGGGCGAAACGGTCATCACGGCCGGTTTCGGCCAGCTGTCCGACGGCGCCAAGGTCAAGGTCGACCAGTCAAACGCGCAATCGGCGCCGGCGGACAGCGCCAAGGCCTCGCAGTCGGTCGGGCACGCGGGCGAATCCGACGGCAATGCCGCGAGTACACCCGATGGCACCCATAACGGCACCGACGGTGCCGGGCAGTCGAAGCAGCCGGCCCAGCCGTAATGCGCGTCTCCGACGCTTTCATCAGCCGGCCGATCGCCACCTCGCTGCTGGCGCTCGCCGTCTTGTTATCGGGCATTCTCGGCTATCGATTTCTGCCGATCTCGTCGCTGCCGCAGGTGGACTTTCCGACCATCCAGGTCAGCACCCGCCTGCCCGGCGCGAGTGCCGACACTGTCGCACGCCTGATCACCGCGCCCCTGGAGCACCAGCTCGGCCAGATCCAGGGGCTGTCCGACATGACGTCGACCAGTTCCATGGGCCGCAGCCAGATCACGCTGCAGTTCGTGCTCGGGCGCGATATCGATGCCGCGGCCCAGGACGTGCAGGACGCGATCAACGAAGCCAACGGTAACCTGCCGAACAATCTGCCCTATCCGCCCAGCTACTCGAAGGTCAATCCGGCGGACACACCAATCCTTACCCTCGCCCTGACCTCGAAGAATCTGCCAATCCAGCGCCTGAGCGACGTCGCCGACACCCTGCTTGCGCAGCGGCTGAGCGAGGTGGGCGGTGTGGGCCATGTAACGGTCGAGGGCGGCATCCGCCCGGCGGTACGCATCCAGGCCGATCTGCCGCAGCTGGCGTCCTACGGGCTGGGGCTGGAGACACTGCGCAGCGCCATCTCCGCGGCCAATACGAACCAGTCTAAAGGGTCGCTATCGGGCGCGGTGAAGGCCTACACCATCGGCGCCAACGACCAGCTCGCCGACGCCGCGGCGTATCGCAACGTTGTCGTCGCCTACAAGAACGGCGCCCCGGTCCGCCTGGACGATGTGGCGCATATCGTCTCCGGCGTGGAAGACAATAAAGTGGCCGCGCATTTCAACGGCAAGCCGGCCGTGGTACTCGACGTGCAACGTCAACCCGGCGCCAACATCGTGGCCACCGTCGACGCCCTGAAGGCCAAGCTCCCGGAGCTGCGCTCGGCCATGCCCAGCGGCGTGAACATGCAGATCGTGTCCGACCGCACTGGCACCATCCGCGCCTCGGTGCGCGACGTGCAGTTCACGCTCGTGATCAGCGTGATGCTGGTGGTACTGGTCGTGTTGCTGTTCCTGCGTAGCCTCAGCGCCACGCTGATCGCCGGCGTTGCCCTGCCGCTGTCGCTGATCGCGACCTTCGGGGTGATGTGGGCAGCCGGGTTCTCGCTCGACAACCTCTCGCTGATGGCATTGACCATCGCCACCGGCTTCGTGGTGGACGACGCGATCGTGATGATCGAGAACATCGTGCGTCATCTCGAAGCCGGCGAACGGCCAATGACCGCGGCTTACAAGGGCGCGGGCGAAATCGGCTTCACGGTCATCTCGCTGACGCTGTCGTTGATTGCGGTATTCATTCCGCTGCTGCTGATGCCCGGTATCGTCGGCCGGCTGTTCCGAGAGTTCGCGCTCACGCTGTCGGTGTCGGTCGTGGTGTCGGCGATCGTGTCGCTCACGCTCACGCCGATGATGTGCGCCCGTCTACTGTCGACGAAACAACGCGCACCCGGGCGTTTCTCGCGGGCCGCGGATCGCGCGGTCACGCGCCTGACCCGCGGCTATGAACACAGCCTGCGCTGGGTGCTGGCCCATCGAGCCGCCACGCTCTGGGTCACGGTCGCCACGCTGGCGTTGACCATCCTGCTGTATATCGTCGTACCCAAGGGCTTTCTGCCGCAGGAAGACACCGGGCTGCTGACCGCCCAGACGCGGGCCGACGACGCCGTATCGTTCGACGCTATGAAGCGCGTGCAGTCGCAGGTCGATGCAGCGGTCAAGCGCGATCCCGACGTGGCCGCGGTCACCTCCACCGTGGGTGTGAGTGCGACCAACGCCACGCCCAACGTCGGCAGCATGTCGATCGTGCTGAAGCCGCGCGGCGAGCGCAGCCACGATCTCGATACCACCATGGCCGACCTGAAACAGCGCGTGGCCAACATCCCCGGCGTGAACGTGGTGTTCAAGGCAGTGCAGAGCATCCAGATCGCCACCACCAACGGCCCGACGCAGTATCAGTACGTGCTGACCGACAGCGATTCCGATCGCCTGACGCAATGGTCGAACCGGCTCACGCATGCGCTCGGCAACGTGCCGGAGGTGCGCAATGTGTCTTCCGATATCGACAATACCGGGCCGCGTGTGAAGATCGACGTCGATCGCAGCGCCGCCGGCCGGCTCGGCGTGACCATGCAATCGGTCGACGACACGCTCTACGACGCCTTCGGCCAGCGCCAGATCTCGACTATCTACGGTCAGGCGAACCAGTATCGCGTGGTGCTGGAAGCCGCGCCGCGCTATCAGACCGACCCGTCGGTTCTGTCGAATCTGTATGTGCCGGCGAGCGACGGCACGCAAATCCCTCTGCGCTCGGTCGCCAGCACGCAACTCACCACCGCGCCGCTCGCGATTCAGCACCAGGAACAGTTTCCGGCGGCCACGCTGAACTTCGATCTCGCCCCCGGCGTGTCGCTCGGCCAGGCCATCAACGCTATCCAGAGCACCGAGCAGTCGATCGGCATGCCGTCGGCCATCCAGGGCACCTTCGTCGGCAGCGCCGCCGAGTTTGCCAAGTCGCTGTCGGTCGAGCCGTGGCTGATCCTCGCCGCGGTGATCGTGATCTATATCGTGCTGGGCGTGCTCTATGAGAGCTTCATCCATCCGTTCACGATTCTCACCACGCTGCCTTCGGCCGGCGTCGGCGCACTGCTCGCCCTGCTGGCATTCGGCTACGATCTGTCGGTGGTCGCACTCATCGGCATCATTCTGTTGATGGGCATCGTCAAGAAGAACGCGATCATGATGATCGACTTCGCCCTCGATGCGGAACGCGACCGCGGGCTGGCGCCGGACGACGCCATCTTCGAGGCGGCGCTGCGCCGGTTCCGGCCGATCATGATGACCACGCTCGCCGCCCTGCTGGGCGCCCTACCGCTGGCGCTGTCGCACAACGTCGGCTCGGAGCTGCGCGTGCCGCTCGGCGTGACCATCATCGGTGGGCTGTTGTTGTCGCAGGTGATGACGCTCTACACCACGCCGGTCATCTACCTGGCGATGGACCGAGTCAAGGCGCGTACCGAACGCTCGCGGCTCGGGCGCTATCTGGGCGCCAACGCCGAGCGCGGCCCGGGCCTCGCGCCCCGCCAGCGCTGATCGCCCCGATCTGCCGATGAACATTTCTGCCCCGTTCATTCGCAACCCGATCGGCACCTGCCTGCTGGCGGTAGGGCTGCTGCTGCTCGGCACGGTGAGCTATCTGTTTCTGCCGGTAGCGAGTCTGCCGTCGGTGGATCTGCCGATCATCACCGTGTCGGCCAGCCTGCCCGGCGCCAGTCCGGAGACCGTGGCCGCTACCGTCGCCGCACCGCTCGAACGGCGTCTGGGCGCTATCCCGGGCGTCACGGCTCTGGCCTCGACCAGCACGCTCGGTTCGACCAATATCATGGTGCAGTTCGAGCTGTCGCGCAGCGTCGATGGTGCGGCCCAGGACGTACAGGCCGCCATCAATGCGGCCCAGGCCGACCTGCCGGGCAATCTGCCCGAGAGCCCACATCTGCGCAAGATCAATCCGTCGGCGTTTCCGATCCTGATCCTGGCGCTGACGTCGAAGACGATGCCGCCGAGCGACCTCTACGATGTCGCCGACACCGTCATCGCCCAGCGCATTGCCCAGGTCGAGGGGGTATCGGATGTCTCGGTGACCGGCGCCGAGCAGCCCGCGATCCGGGTCGACATGCACCCGGGCCAGCTGGCGGATATGGGCGTGGGGCTGGACGTCGTGCGCCAGGCGATTATCAACGCCAATGTCGCCAGCCCGCTCGGCAGCTTCGACGGGCCGAACCGTATGCTCGGCATCAGCAGCAACGATTCGCTCACCTCGCCCGAAGAATATCGCCGGATCCCGATCAAGAAGAACGACGGCACGATCGTCTCGCTGTCCGACGTCGCCCGGGTGAGCACCGGCACCCTCGATCGGCTCCAGACCGGTACCTATGACGGCAAGCCGGCGGTGCTGTTGATCGTGCACCAGTCCTCCGGCGCCAACGTGGTCGCCACCGTCGAGCGCATCAAGCACATGTTGCCGACGCTCGATCGCTGGATCCCCAGCGGGGTGAACATCACCACCTTCTCCGACCGCACGGTCACCATCCACGACAGCGTCAACGATCTGCAATTCACGCTCATGGCGAGTATCGCGCTGGTCATGCTGGTGGTGATGCTGTTCCTGCGCCGCGGGGTGCCGACCATAGCCGCCGGCGTCACCGTCCCCCTGTCGCTGGCCGGCACGGCGATTCTGATGTGGCTGTGCGGCTTCTCGCTCGACAATCTGTCACTCATGGCGCTGACCATTTCGGTGGGCTTTGTAGTCGACGACGCGATCGTGATGATCGAGAACGTCTACCGTAATCTGGAGGCCGGTATGCGACCGCTGCGCGCGGCGTTCGTCGGCGCTCGGCAGATCGGCTTCACCGTCGTCTCGATCAGTATTTCGCTGATCGCCGCGTTCAGCCCGCTGGTCCTCATGGGCGGCATTCCGGGCCGGCTGCTACGCGAATTCTCGCTGACGCTAGTATTCGCCATCGCGGTGTCGGCCGTGGTCTCGCTGACCGTCACACCGATGATCTGCAGTCGTTTCATCCGGCGTGCGCCGAAGTCCGGCGAAACCCGGCTCGACCGGATCATGGAGCCGCTGTTCGTACGCCTCAACGCGGCCTACACCGGCAGCCTGAAGCATGTGATCAACCAGCGCTGGCTGATGATCGGCGTGACGTTTCTGGCCCTGGTGCTCATGGGCGGGCTGTTCATGCATCTGCCCAAGAGCTTCATCCCCCAGGGCGATGCCGACCTGTTGATCGGCATGACCCAGGGCGCGCCCGACGCCTCGTTCGCCCGGATGAACGCGATCGAGAAACGGGTGCGCGATATCGTGCTTGCCGATCCGGCCGTAGCCCATGTCGGCGATGCGGTCGGTTCTTCCGGCCGTGGCGGCAGCAACGAGGCGCGGCTGTTTGTGGCGCTCAAGCCCACCGACGAACGTACGGCCACCGCGCAACAGGTGATCGCCCGGCTGCGTCCCAAACTGGCCCAGGTCAAGGACGCGCGCACGTTTCTGAGCGCGATTCAGGCGCTGCCGACGGGCGTGCATCACAGCGACAAGGGCGCGTATCAGTTCACGTTATGGAGCCCGGACCTGCCCTTGTTGTCCGATTGGACATCCAAGGTGCTCGCCAAGCTGCGCCAGATGCCACAGCTTGCCGACGTCAGTTCCGATCAGGACGAAGGCGGGCCGCAGGTCAATGTGCATATCGACCGGACCGCCGCCGCTCGCCTACATGTCAGCGCGACGGCCATCGATACCGCGCTGCACGATGCCTTCGCCCAGCGCCAGATATCGACCATTCATACCCAGAGCAACCAGTACAAAGTGGTACTCGGCGTTGTGCCGGGTATGCAGCGCAAGATCGCGGATATCTCGCATATTTATGTCACCGCCGACGACGGTCGCCAGATTCCGCTCTCGGCCGTGACCACCACCAGCATCGGCACCGCGCCGTTGTCGGTCCATCACGACGGCCAGTTCCCGTCGGTGACATTCAGCTACAACCTCGCACCGGGCACAGCCATGGGCGCGGCCCATGACGCTATCCAGCAGGCCATGGCGTCGTTGCACCCGCCGTCGGATATTCATATCGACCTCGGCGACAGCAGCAATCCCGCCAGCGCCGGCCACGAGCTGTTGCTGATCGTGGCAGCCCTGGTATCGGTCTATCTGGTCCTCGGCATCCTCTACGAGAGCCTGATCCACCCCCTGACGATCATCTCCACCCTCCCCTCGGCCGGGCTCGGCGCGTTGCTGGCGCTGTATCTCACCGGCACCGAGCTATCGCTGATGCCGGTGATCGGCATCGTGCTGTTGATCGGCATCGTCAAGAAAAACGGGATCATGCTGGTGGACTTCGCGCTCGAGGGCGAGCGCACGCGCGGCTGGACGCCGGAAAAAGCGATCTTCGAAGCCGCTCGCGAGCGTTTCCGGCCGATCACCATGACCACCATGGCGGCGGTGCTGGGCGCAGTGCCGTTGCTGATCGCCTCCGGGCCCGGCTCCGAACTGCGCCGGCCCCTGGGCATCACCATCATCGGCGGGCTCATCGTGTCGCAGCTGCTGACCATCTACACCACGCCAGCGATCTATCTCGTCATGGATCGCATGCGCTGGCGCCGCCGCCGCGAACGCCAGGCATGAAAAAGCCGGCACCTTTTGAGTGCCGGCCTCTAGCTATCCGGTCCCGCCAAACCAGTTGTTGGCGGGACTGGACAGCTGGCAACGGTTCCCTATGCGGTCGATGCGGCCCTCAACGCATAGCCGCGTACGGATCGTGCAGTTCGAGCGGCTGCGGCGTCTCGCGGTTGGCCAGGAACGACGGCCGTGTGTTTTCGGCCGCGAACGGCTGCTCGAGCGCGTTGCAGACGCTGTTGTAAACAAAGAACAGATTGGAACGCGGCCACGGCGACATATTCGAGTTCGATGCATGCAACACGTTGCATTCGAACAACAGCAACGAACCCGCCGGCCCCTTGGGCGCGGTGATGCCGCCGCGATTGACCAGTGCCTGCAGATTCTGCTGACTCGGCACGCCGGCTTCCTGTGCCTTGAGCGAGCTCTTCCAATTTTCCTCGGGTGTCGTGCCCTGGCAGGGCACGAACTCATGATGCGAGCCGGGAATGAGCATCAACGGGCCGTTGAACTCGTTGTTGTCGGTGAGCATGATCGAGGCGCTGATCGCACGCATGCGCGGCATCCCGTCCTCGGCGTGCCAGGTCTCGAAATCCGAATGCCAGTCGAAGCCGGCGCCCTGAAAGCCGTATTTATCGTTGATCCGGGACTGATGGATGTACACATCGCCGCCCAGCAGTTGCTGGACCATGCCGAGAATCCGGGCATCCCGCGTGAGCTCATCGAAACGCGGTGAGATGCGGTGCATGTCGAACACCGAACGTACGGCGCCGGATTTGGGGTCGCGGATCACACCATCCGAATGCAGCAACTCTTCGTCACGGCTCATATCGGCCAGTTCGTCGAAGAACGGCGCCATCCGATCCTGGGAAAAAAACCCCTCGAACCAGAGAAAGCCGTCACGCTCGAACGCCGATAGCGCCCCTTCGTCGAGCGGCCCGTTCCAGCGGTTGGCGGGACCGGCATGGACCACCGGGTCGCGCCGCCGATAACGTGCTTCCGGGTGTTCCGTACGGGTGATGTAGTCGTCGTTTCGCATAATGATCCTTCGATGGTCTGCGGCGCCGCGGTCGGCGCGGCTGCCGATCAACGTTCGATGGACGATCACTTGTGGAGGCGGCCGGCGGATCACGCCTTGGCGAACGGCCTGTCGTTCGTGCAACCCCGTCCTACACGCAATCGTCCTGCGATGGCGGCTTATGGCCGCCGGGCACAGCCATTCGAGCCGCGTTCACCGCGGCCCATCGTTGGGCTGCGCAATAAGCCGCGCCGAGGCTAGAGATCAAGGCCGCGACCTCTCAATACATGAGTTCACCTAGGGCGTGTTGAGGTTTCGTGCGAGCGCCGCGTTGGCGTCCGCAAATCGTGTCCGGCAAGGCGCGAGTCGCCGCGTCGTGGCGGGCCACGGCCCAGACTCGCAACGCCGCCGGGCGGGATTTGCGGCCCAACCCTTCGGGACAAGCGCTGTTTTGCGGCAATACAGCGTTATAGCTCTCTCGCGTAGAACGACTACGCCGCGCTCGCTACGCCTCGTCTTGCCGCAAAACAGCGCTTGGCGCGGACTCGCACGAAACCTCAATACGCCCTAGCGCTTCCGGTCTTACGGTCGGGTTCGGCCACGATTCAGGCCGGGCCGTTAAGCTCGATACGGCTATTCGCGATCCGACCGCCCTACTCGCTTACGGCCAATCCGATCCACGCCATGCCTCGATTGATGACGCGCCGCTCGAATCCGTCTGCCATGGTGGCGGCACTGATGCTTGCGATCGCTCTTGGCGGATGCGCCTCCACCCGAATCGGGCCCGGCGCCGGGGTCTACCAACGCGGTGAAGCGGGCTATTACGCCGCACGTTTCGACGGGCGTACCACCGCCAGCGGTGAAACCTATAACCCGCATGCCCTGACCGCTGCTCATCGCAGCCTGCCGATGGGCAGCTGGGTCCGGGTGGTCAATCTGGACAACCACCGGCATGTCACCGTACGAATCAACGATCGCGGGCCGTTCGTCCACGGCCGCGTTATCGATCTGTCGGCAGCAGCCGCAAAACGGCTCAAGATGCGGCGCCAGGGCGTGGTGCCGGTGACGCTACAGATCCTATCGGAGCCGCATTGAGGGGCAATTACCGCGCAAAAAAAAGGTTCATCGCGGATTAGCGGGCCATGATTCCGGCGAGGCCCGGAGGTTCAGGCATAGGTCGATACAACCAAGCCATGCACTGGGCCAGCATCGCCGACCCAGGACTCGGAAACCCCCTCGCGTTTTCGCCAACCCTTGGTTTCGCGCTGCAGCGCGAGTCACTTCTCTTGCTTGCTCGGCAGATGTAACCAAGAGAAGAGTACCCGGCACGGCGCCGGCTTCGCCGGTTCACGTCGAGGCGTCGCCGCACAACGGCACGGGAATACAGACGCGGCGCATTAGGACTTGGCGTATTCCATGCACCGTGACACCGCAGCCCATCTAGCCATCCAGCTGTGGCCATGGGCCGGTTTTGCATCGGCCCCGCTAAGAGCCTATTCCAATAGGACGGCGTAGGCTGCGGCGCCCGCTCGGGCGGCAGGGTTAGGAAGGGGCGACGCGGTGTGGTGGCGCCACACAAGGAGTCCCTGACACCGCCCTGCGGCCCGAGCGGGCGCCCCGAAGGGCGGGTCTGCGCGCGCACCCGGCGGCGTTGCGGCCTCCTGACGTGGAATGACCACGCGGCGTCGGCCGCGCCTAGCCGGGCACACGCTCAGACCAGCGCAGACCACGCCCTCCTATTGGAATAGGCTCTAATTATGCGAAGAGCCAAAAAAAAAGCGGAGCCGGAGCTCCGCCAATTCGCGGATGGACGCTTATTGATCCGACACCACCTCGATGCGGCGAGGCTGAGTCTGCGGCTTTTTCGGTACCGTCACTTTCAACACGCCGTTTTCGGCTCGCGCTTCGATCGCATCCTCGTCGGCCGTGTCCGGTAACGTAAAGCGACGCACGAACCGTCCGTATCGACGCTCCACCAGACGAGCCGGCTCACGGCTTCGCCCGTTCGTCTGGCTGTTCTCGGCCGACTTGTCGGCATGTTCGAGGGTGTCGTGCTGGTAAACCCGTTCACCGCTCATGGTCAGCACGCCATTGCGTAGCGTGATTTCAATATCCTTGGGTTCGATACCCGGCACTTCGGCCTCGATCAGATAGGCCTGATCACTTTCGTGGATATCGATCGCCGGGCGCCAGCTGCCACCGGCGACAGCCGGCACGGCATCGGTTTCGCCCAGAAACATGCGGTTGATCTCGTCGTTGAACTGTTGCAACAGGCTCGACGGTTGATAGCGCTGAATTGCCATGATGACCTCCATTTTTTCTTTCGAATGCGGCGCCGTCAGGAGCGCCCCTCGTTGCTGTCTCTGTAATTAGGGGCGACGGTTTACAGTTCAATACTTATTTGATCGTTTTTTACTGAGGCCGCACCTTCACCCGCTGCGCCCCGGTATCGGAGCCCAACACGGATCAGGCATACTGCTGCATCCTGCAGCGACTAGAGCGGTTCCCCGACCGGTCATGGATCGCGCGGTCCAAGCGCGGCAGACTGTCGCTGAATTCATCGTTTATCATGCGCGGCTGGCCCCCGGGGGGCCGCCGGTTTCACGCCACGGAGACGAACGCTGTGTCCACGCCCGAGTTTTGCATCCGCCCGACGACGACGCCGGTCGCCACCAACGTACGCCAGGAGATTCTGGATAATCCGGGTTTCGGGCAGTACTTCACCGACCACATGGCGCATGTCCGGTGGACCAAGACCGACGGCTGGCACGGCGCCGAGCTGCGCCCCTACGGGCCGTTGACGATGGATCCGGCCTCGCCGGTGCTGCATTACGCGCAGGAAATCTTCGAAGGTCTGAAGGCGTATCGCCACGCCGACGGCTCGGTTTGGAGTTTTCGCCCCACCCGCAACGCGGCTCGTTTTCGTCAATCGGCACGCCGGCTGGCGCTGCCCGAGCTCGACGACGACACATTCGTCGAGTCGATCCGCACGCTGGTCGCACAGGACGCCGTCTGGGTGCCGACACCGCGTGACGAGACCGAGGAATGCAGCCTCTACATTCGGCCGTTCATGATTGCGAACGGCCGTTTCCTCGGCGTCAAGCCGGCAGCGGAAGTCGATTACTACGTGATCGCCTCCCCGGCCGCGTCGTATTTCAAGGGCGCGGGCAAACCGATCTCGATCTGGCTGTCGTCGCACTACAACCGCGCCGCGCCGGGCGGCACGGGCGCCGCTAAGTGTGGCGGCAACTATGCCGCCTCGCTGGTCGCCCAGCAGGAGGCCATCGACAACGGCTGTGAACAGGTCGCCTTCCTCGATGCCGCCGAGAACAAATGGGTCGAGGAACTGGGCGGCATGAACCTGTTCTTCGTTTACGCCGACGGCCGCCTGGTCACCCCGGCCTTGACCGGCACGATCCTGGAAGGCGTCACGCGCGACTCGGTGCTCAAGCTTGCTGAAGAAATCGGCCTGAAGCCCGAAGAACGTCCAATCAGCGTCGACGAATGGCGCGACGGGGTGAACAGCGGCACGATTACCGAGGTATTCGCCTGTGGCACGGCCGCCGTGATCACCACGATCGGCGCGCTCGTCACCGAAAAGGATACAATCGGCGATCCCGAGCGCAGCAATGGTCCGGTGGCCCAGCAACTACGTAAGGCATTGCTCGACATCCAGTACGGCCGCGCCGAGGACAAGCATGGCTGGCTGACCCAGCTGGCGTAATGCCTGTCGTCGCCCCGACGCTCGATCGCCGGGGCGACATGGCCACCGCGCTATAATCCGGCCGCTGGCGCACCGTCCCGGGGCGAGCAAGCCGGAGCCTCGATGACGTCAGACGGATCGCCCGCCCCGCGCAGCCTGATGGCACTCGACTGGAGCAATTTCCTGCTCGCCGATGTGCAGGGCGGCATCGCGCCTTTTCTATCCATCTATCTGCTGAGTTCGCTGCACTGGGAACCCGGCATGATCGGGCTGGCGGTCGCGATCGCGGGCGCTGCCACGCTGCTGGTGCAAACGCCAGCGGGCGCGTTGATCGACCGTGTCACCTGGAAGCGGCACCTCATGGCGGTCGCGGTCTTCTGCATTGCCATGGGCAGCCTGATCATCGCGCAGTGCGACAGCCCGGTTTCGATCGTCGGCGCCCAGGTGCTCATGGGTGCCGCCGGCGCCTTCCTGACACCGATGATTGCCGCTCTGACGCTCGGCCTCGTCGGCTATGACCGGCTTTCCGCCCGGCAAGGCCGCAATCAAGTCTTCAATCACGCCGGCAATCTATTCGCTGCCGTGTCGGCCGGTCTGGTGGCGTATTACGTTGCCCGCGTGGGCATCTTCTACCTGGCCGCGGCCACCGCGCTGGTCTGCATCGTCGCGGTGTACGCCATCCGCGAGCGGGACATCGACCATCGCCGGGCGCGCGGCACGAGCGACGATACGAGCGGCGTCGAGGCACCCGGCTCGCTGGCCGTACTGTTTCGCGATCGCCGGATCCTGCTCTATGCGTCCGCCGTCGTCTTGTTCCACTTCGCCAACGCGGCCATGCTGCCGCTGATCGGCCAGCACCTCGCGGTCGGCGCTGGCCACGGCGCCTCCTTGTACATGTCGGCCTGCGTCATCGTGGCGCAGCTCGTGATGATACCGATGGCAGCCTGGTCCGGACGGTTCGCGGTCAGCTGGGGGCGGCGCCCGGTGTTTCTGATCGCCCTGGCCTGCCTGCCTTTGCGCGGGGTGCTGTTCGCGGTCGGGACCTCCCCCACATTCCTCGTATCGGTTCAGGTGCTCGACGGTATCGCCAACGGCATTTTCGGCGTGCTGAACATTCTCATCATCGCCGATCTCACACGTGGGACCGGGCGCTACAACGTCACCCAAGGCGTGATCGCTACCGCGATCGGCGCGGGCGCCTCGCTCAGCAACCTGGTCGCGGGCTGGGTGGTGGATATGGCCGGTTACAGTGCCGGCTTCTTCTTTCTCACGGCCGTCGCATTCGCTGCGCTTGTTCTGTTCTATCTCGGGGTGCCGGAAACAGGCCCTGTCGCCAACCCAAGCCCTCGATATGCTTAGAGCCTGTTTTCATAGATGTAGCCAGGGCTGAGCGACTGCCCTATTTTTGTTCGTGGAAGAGGCTCGGAAACGTTACGGCAGCTCGGCTCCGCATACCGGCACCCGCCCCTACTGCGCCGGTTCGAGCGAATACATCCTCGGCTTCGAGCTCGTGCCGAGTTGATAACGAAATTGAAACGACTCCGGAACGCAAGGCGTACATTCGAGGCGTCAACATAGCGGTACCCAAGACTCGGGAGCCCTATCATGGTCGACGCGAACCGCGATACGACCCCACCGCTAGACGGCCGCCCGGCGGGCGGTGAAGCGCCGCGAATCTACCCGGACGAACACTCCATCCAGAACGCGGATCTGCTGACGCGGCTGCGCTCACGCCGCATCACGCCGCGGCTGCTGCTCGCCTATGCCGCCGCGCTCGGCCTCTTGTTGTTTGCCGCCCCCTGGGCCCCGAGTTATGCACTGGGCTGCGTCGTCGTCCTTTCGGGGCTGGCATTGCGTATCTGGACTTTCGGTCATCTGCGCAAGAATCAGAACGTCATCACGACCGGGCCATACGCTCATACGCGCAATCCGGCGTATGTCGGGTCCGCGCTGGTCATGACCGGATTGTTCATCGCCGCCGGCAATCCATACGACTACCGCGGCCTGGCGATCTGGATGGCAGGCATCGTCGCGCTCTATGTATTTTTCAAACATTACATGCCGCGTAAATACCGTCGCGAATACGGCAAGTTGCGCAAGCTGTTCGGTCCCGCCGTCGATGAGCATGCCGCTCATGTTCCGGATTTCTTCCCGCGGCTGACCCCATGGCGCAGCGGCGATACGCAGCGGTTTTCCTGGGCCTGCGTGCGCGCGAATCACGAGTGGGTCTGGCCACTGGCTGGCATCCTCGCGCTGATCATCATCGGACTGGGCTGAGCCCCCGGCCGGCTGCGTGCCGGCCGGCGTCGGCTCGTCTGGCTCAAGGCCGACAGCCCGACATGGCTCTTTGCGGCGAAACCGTCGCGAATAAACGGCGCCCGCCTTGATTGGCGCCGGGTGGATCACGCCGATAGCCCAACTATCCGCGGCTGCAGGTTTGACCTCGATCAAGAAGTGTTCTCCAGGTCGGCGATAACGTCGTCATGAACCATCCGCTTGTTGAGGATCACGCCGTGACGCAGATGATGAATGCCGCCGTAGTACGAGGCTTTGGGCAACCGTTGAGTTTCGACGAGATCCCGGTGCCGGCCCCGGGGCCCAACGAGGTGCTGGTGAAGATCATGGCCAGCGGCATTTGTCATACCGACTTACATGCAGCGAACGGCGACTGGCCAGTCAAGCCAACCCCGCCCTTCGTCCCCGGCCATGAAGGCGCTGGAATCGTGGCCCGGGTCGGCGCCGGCGTCACCCATCTCAAGGAAGGCGACGCGGTCGGCATCGCCTGGCTGCACGATGCCTGCGGCCGCTGCGAACACTGCATCACGGGCTGGGAAACGCTGTGCGAGTCGCAGAACATGAGCGGCTATACGGTGAACGGCAGCTTCGCCGAATACGCGATCGGTCATGCCGACTATGTCGCCCGGTTGCCGGACAAGGTCGATTTCATGTCGATCGCACCCATTCTTTGTGCCGGCATCACCACCTACAAGGGGCTCAAGGAGACCGAAACCAAACCCGGAGAATGGGTGGCGATCTCCGGCGTGGGCGGCCTGGGCCATGTCGCCATCCAGTACGCCAAGGCGATGGGCCTGCACGTCGCGGCCCTGGATGTTATGCCGGACAAGCTGGCGCTGGCGCACGATCTGGGCGCGGACGTCGCCATCAACGCGGCCGAGGACACCGCGGTTGAACAAGTTATCGATGAAACACGCGGCGGCGCGCACGGCGTGCTGGTCACTGCGGTATCGGTGCCCGCATTCAATCAGGCGCTGTCGCTGGTGCGCCGCCGCGGCACCATCGCACTGAACGGCCTGCCGCCGGGCGACTTCAAGACGCCGATCTTCGACGTGGTACTCAAGCGCCTGACCATCCGCGGCTCGATCGTCGGTACGCGCAAGGATATGGAAGAAGCGATCGCGTTCGCCGCCGACGGCCAGGTTCGTCCCCATATTCACGAGACCCGGCTCGATCGCGTCAACGACGTGTTCGCCGAACTCGAAGCCGGAAAAGTCGACGGGCGCATGGTCATCCGGATGTCGTGAGCGTTTTCGTTCGAGCCGTTGGAGAGGTGAGGACATGCGCGCCATGGCGCTCGATGAGCCGGGCCGGCCGCTTCGCTTGGATCTCGACCGCGTTCGCCCCGAACCGGGCGCCGGCGAACTGCTGATTCGCGTGCACGCCTGCGGGGTCTGCCGTACCGATCTGCACGTCGTCGACGGTGAGCTCCCCGACCCGAGAGCGGCCCTCATTCCCGGGCATGAAATCGTCGGCACCGTGGCGGCGGTCGGCTACGGCATACCTGAGACGCGCGTGGGTGAACGCGTCGGCGTACCCTGGCTGGGCTGGACCTGTGGCGAATGCGCGTTCTGTCGCAGCGGCCGCGAGAATCTATGCGACCGAGCCCGCTTTACCGGTTATCAGCTCAATGGTGGCTATGCCGATTATGCGGTCGCCGACGCCGCTTTCTGCTTTCCGATCCCTGCCGAGTTCAGCGACGAGGAAGCCGCGCCCCTGCTCTGTGCCGGTCTGATCGGCTACCGCGCCTGGCACATGGTGCGCGAGGCAAGCCGACTCGGGCTGTACGGTTTCGGGGCCGCCGCTCATATCGCGATTCAGGTGGCGGACTTCCATCAGCAGACGGTCTATGCTTTTACTCGCCCGGGCGATACCACGGGTCAGGCATTCGCGCGCGCTATGGGCGCGGTATGGGCCGGCGATTCGGACCAGTCCCCGCCCGAGCCGCTGGACGCCGCGATTATCTTCGCCCCGGTCGGCGCGCTCGTGCCCGCCGCGCTGGCGGCCACCAACAAGGGCGCCACCGTCGTCTGCGCCGGCATTCACATGAGCGATATACCGAGCTTTGCTTATCGGCTGCTGTGGCAGGAACGGACGCTGCGCTCGGTCGCGAACCTCACGCGTCGCGACGGCGAGGCGTTCCTCGACTTGGCGGGGCGCATCCCTGTCCGTACGCGGGTCACGACCTACGAGCTGGCACGCGCCAACGATGCGCTCGACGATCTGCGCGACGGCCGTCTCGAGGGCGCCGCCGTTCTCCGGACTTCCTAACTCGCCTAGAACTGACGATCGCCCTGGAGACTCGCGCACCATGACCGTGGATAACCCCAATTCCTGTGCCCATCCGCTGGATGCGCAACGCCGATTGATCGACGCACTTCAGCACCCGAACCGCTACCCGCATGCCGTGGACAGCGTGCGCCGGATCGAAACGCATATCTCGATCCTGCTGCTCGCCGGCGACTATGTATACAAAATCAAGAAAGCGGTGCGACTCCCGTTCGTCGACTACGGAACCCTCGAACGCCGACGTACATGCTGCGAAGCCGAAATCCGGCTGAACCGCCGATACGCGCCGGATATCTACCTGGACTGCGTCGCGGTTCACGCCGGACCGGATGGGCCCAGCTTCGCCGACAGCGGCCCCGTGATCGAATATGCCGTGCGCATGGCCCGCTTCGCACCCGAGGCCCAGGGCGACGTCTGCGCCCGCGATGGGCGAATCACGATCGAATCGGTCGACGGCCTTGCGGCAACGATTGCGCGCTACCACGATCACGCGCCGTCGCCGCCGCCCCGGCCCGACTATGGCAGCGCCGAGGCCGTGATCGCGACGGCTAAAGCCAATCTCGACGAATATCGCGTGCTGATCGATCCAACCGAAAGCTCGATCTTCACGCCGCTGGATAGATGGATGCGAGAGCGACTCGCGCGTGCGGCGCTAAGCTTCGAGCAACGCCGCGCGGCGGGATTCGTGCGCGAGTGTCACGGCGACATGCACCTCGCCAATCTGATCTATCGCACCGGCTACTGGGAAGCCTTCGATTGCGTGGAATTCGATGCCGCGCTGCGCTGGATCGACGTGATGGACGACATGGCCTTTACCTTGATGGATCTGTATGCCCACGGTCTGGTCGAGCCGGCGCATCGATTTCTCAATCACTACCTCGAAATCACCGGCGATTACGCTGGTCTGGCCGTGCTGCGTCTGTATCTCGTGCATCGCGCGCTGGTTCGAGCGAAGGTCGCGCTGCTCGGCGGTGCGGCCCAACCCGCCGGGGGCAATAAACCCCACTATCTGGATACGGCCCGGGCGCTTTCGATCGAGCGACCGCGGCTGGTCATCACGCACGGAATATCGGGTTCCGGTAAGAGCTGGGCCGCGGAGCGCGTCGCCGAACACTTCGGCTACGTCCGCATTCGGTCGGATATCGAACGCAAGCGACTACACGGTTTGCCGCCCTTGAACCATCAGCGGGCCGGTGCCTTCGGCCGGGGCATGTACAGCGATCAAAGTTCGACCGCGACCTACGATCGCCTGTTCGAACTCGCCGAGATCGCGCTCTCCGAAGGCTGGCCGGTGATCCTCGATGCCGCGTTCCTGGACACCGATCTGCGCGACGCGGCACGCGCGGTCGCTCATCACGCCGGTTGCCCATTTCATATTCTCGACATGGATGTCTCGCCCGAAATGGCGCGTCGCCGGCTGCGGGCCCGCGGCGACTCCGATGCATCGGATGCAAACGAACGGATTCTGGATCAGCAGCTGGCTCGCTATCGGCCGCTGGCGCCAGACGAACGCGATGACGCCTTGACCACATCCGGCGCGTGCAGCGAATTGCGGGCACTGTTCGAGTCGCTGGAATCGCCGGCAAGCGCGTGACGCCACACGGGGACCTCGCCCCCGTCGTCGACGCTCACCCGAGCCGCCGGCAATGCATCGCGATCTGTAGCTCTTCGTCGGTGGGGATTACCCAGGCACGGGCGCGGCTTTCGACGGTGCTGATGCATCGCGCATCGACCGCGTTGGCATCGGTATCCAAGACCAGCCCCAACCAGGCCACGGCCTCGACAATACGCTCTCGAATCGGTGCTGCGTGCTCGCCAATACCGCCGGTGAAAACCAGCGCATCGAGTCCACCCAGTACGGCGACCATGGCGCCGATCTCCTGCACGCAGCGATAAACGAACAACGCAACCGCCTCGGCAGCCGCCGGCGTATCGCTCGCAAGCAGCACGCGCATGTCGTCGCTCAGGCCCGATACACCCAGCAGCCCCGATCGGTTATAGAGCGTGTCCGCTACCTCAGCAACCGTACGCCCCGCCTGCTGCAACCAATACAGCAATACGCCCGGGTCCAGCGCGCCGCAGCGCGTCCCCATCATGAGCCCATCCAGCGTACTGAAGCCCATCGAGGTCGCGATGCTGCGCCCGTTCGATAGCGCGCACAGGCTCGCACCGTGACCCAGATGGGCCACCACCACCCGCCCACCGGCGGCGGCAGGATCCAGCTTGGCCAGCCGCCCCGCCACGTATTCATACGACAGGCCATGGAACCCGTAGCGACGCAGCCCGGCATCGAAGCTATCCCGCGGCAAGGCAAAACGCTGCGCCAGTCGTGGCTGGCTCCGATGAAACGCCGTATCGAAACAAGCGACCTGAGCGACCCCGGGGCGCAACTGCTCGATCACATGCACGCCGGCCAGATTGTGCGGCTGATGCTGCGGGGCAAGCGGCGTCAGCGCTTCGAGCGCATACAAATGGGCGGCATCGATTCGCACAGGCGCCGCAAAATCCGCGCCGCCGTGGACCACGCGATGGCCCACGGCCACCAGGGGATCGCCCGCCAGGCAGCGATCGCATTCGCTCAGTACACGTGCCAGCGCCGCGGTCAGGCGCTCGGGTCCATCGGGTAACGTCTGCTCGTCGAGCAGGCGATCGTCATCGGACCACAAGCAGAGTCGGGTCGGCGCGTCGTGGTAATCCACGAATGCGCGCAGACTGCGGCGCAACCCAGCCCCGGACGCGTCTTCAGAAAACAGTGCGATCTTGAGCGACGACGAACCGGCGTTGATGACCAGAACACTCATGGCGCCTCCGACTCGACACGGCGCACCCCATCGGCCCGGAGGCGGCGAAATGCGCAGCGCCCGGCTTGTGCACGGCCTTGACGCACGTCAATGAGCGCCCCCAGTCCACGTCTTATCTTCAATGCTCCTTCAGACCGGAGCTTCCCATGCAGTCGCTGCCTCATCACTACACCGTTCATGCGCACGGGACCGCCGAAGGCGAAGTCCATCTCGATGCGGCTCACCTGCCCGAACTCGTCACCACGCCGCCGCCGGAATTCGACGGCCCCGAGGGGTACTGGTCGCCGGAAACCCTGCTGGTCGCCTCGGTGGCCAGCTGCTTCGTACTCACGTTCCGCGCCGTCGCCCGGGCCTCGAAATTGGAATGGGACAGTCTCACCTGCGACGTCGAGGCCGTGCTCGAACGCCACGATGGTCGTAATCACTTCTCGCGCGTGGTCGTGAAGCCGCATCTGCTGATTCATGAGGCCGCGCGCGAACGCCTCGCCGAGCAATGCCTGGACAAGGCCGAAGACGGTTGCCTGGTCACCAATTCGCTGACCGCCGACGTTCGCCTGGAACCGACCGTCGAAGTCGTCGAAAACGCCTGAATCGCCCATGGTCGTCCGGCACCGCCGGGCGGCCCCGATCAGGCCGCCTGCTCCTGCGGCGCCGCCTCGCCCAACGCCTTGATCGCTTGAACCATTTGTGCCAACACCGCCTGGGCGTCGCCGTACACCATGTTGCAGTTGTCGGCATAGAACAGCGCGTTCTCGACCCCGGCATAGCCCTTGCCCTGACCACGCTTGATCACATAGATCTGATGCGCGCGATCGACATTCAGAATCGGCATGCCGTAGATCGGCGACGATTTCTCGGTACGCGCCGACGGGTTGACCACGTCGTTGGCCCCGATCACCAGCGCGATATCGGTATCGGCGAACTCTTCGTTGATTTCGTCAAGTTCGTACAACAGATCGTAGGGCACGCCGGCCTCGGCCAGCAGCACATCCATATGGCCCGGCATGCGGCCGGCCACCGGGTGAATGGCGAACTTCACTTCCACGCCCGCGGCCTGCAACAACTTCACGAATTCGTACAGCTTCTGCTGCGCCTGAGCCGCCGCCAGACCGTAACCGGGTGCGATGATCACCTTGCCCGCGTAACGCATCGCGATCGCGGCATCGCTGGCCTCGGCGGGTTTGAGGCGGCCGCTGATCGTCCCCGCCGACGTCGTGTCGATCTCGCCGAAGTTGCTGAACAACACGTTGCTGACCGAGCGGTTCATCGCCCGTGCCATCAACAACGTCAGCAGTGTGCCGGCCGAGCCGACCACCATGCCCGCGATCATCAACACCGGGTTGCCGATCACGAACCCGTCCAGCCCCACGGCCAGTCCGGTGAAGGCGTTGTACAAGGAAATCACCACCGGCATATCGGCGCCGCCGATCGGCAGCGTGGCCAGCACGCCGAGACCGAGCGCCGCGACAAAGAACAGGATCGCCAGCACCGCCATCCCCGCCCCGGACTGCGTCGCCAGCACCCCGGCCCCGAACGCCACCAGGGCCGCCAGTACACCGCCGTTGAGCCAGTGCTGGCCACGTACCCGCCACGGCGTCCCGAGACGACCATCGAGCTTGGCCCAGGCCACGACCGACCCCGACAACGAGATCGAGCCAATCGATGCACCGAGCAGCGTCACCACCCAGTGCACCCCACCCATGCTCGTGCCGCCGATCAGTTCCGCGGCTGCAATCGCGGCCGCAGCGCCGCCACCCATGCCGTTGTAGAGCGCGACCATCTGCGGCATGGCCGTGATCGCCACGCGCCGGCCGGTCCAGGCGGCCCAGCCCAGGCCCAGCGCGAGGGCCACAATCGCCAGCACGATTTTAATGGCAAGGCCCGATTGCGCCGCCGGCGGTACATCCAGCACGTGGACCCAGCTCGCAAGGATCACCACCAGCATGCCGATACCCGCCAACAGGATGCCGCCATGCGCGGTCACCGGCGACGACATCCGCTTGAGGCCGTAGATCAACAGGAACGCGGCCACCAGGCCCGCGAGTTCGATGAATAACTGAACACTCATGTCGATCTCCTCAACGCGGCTTGCGGTCGCTGGGCTTGAACATCTGCAGCATGCGCTCGGTCACGACGTATGCACCCGCCACGTTGGCCGCGCCCAGCAGCACGCCGAAAAAACCGACCACCACGCCGAGGATCGAAGTCGCATCCAGTAGCGCATACAACGAGCCGACCACCACGATCCCGTGAACGAAGTTGGAACCGGACATGAGCGGCGTATGCAGAATCGCCGGTACGCGCGAGATCACCTCGTACCCGGTGAAAACCGCCAGCAGAAAGATATACAGCGCGATCACGCCGCCGATTGCGAGTTGTGCGTCCATGATGATCTCGAGTTGGAATCCGGCTCAGGCGATGGCGGTGTTGTCGCGCTGCCCCGCGGGCTCGTCGACAGGGCCGAGGCGCATGGCAGCGAGCACCTCGTCGTTCCAGTCGGGCGCGAGTTCACCGTCGACGATCAGTAGTTCGAGCAGGTTCAGAATATTGCGGGCATACAGCTCGCTGGCATGCTCGGCCAGCCGAGACGGCACGTTGAGCGGGGCGATCACGGTAATGCCGCCGCTGTGCACGGTTTCGCCCGGCTGGCTCAATGCACAGTTGCCGCCACTGTCGGCCGCGAGATCGACGATCACGGCACCCGCCTTCATGCCGGCCGCCTGCTCGGCACTGATCAGTTCCGGCGCCGGGCGACCGGGCACGGCCGCGGTCGTGATCACCAGGTCGGCCGCCTGGAGATGTCGGGTCACCGCCGCGGCGACGGTCTGCTTTTCTTCCGGCGTCAGTTCGCGGGCATATCCGCCCTCACCGCGTGCATCGACGCCGGTCTCCACGAAGCGGGCCCCGAGCGAGGCGGCTTCGTCGCGGGTCTCGGGACGTACGTCGTAGCCTTCCACCACGGCGCCGAGACGACGCGCGGTGGCGATGGCCTGCAGACCGGCCACGCCGAGGCCCATCACCAGCACCGCGGCCGGGCGCAACGAGCCTGCGGCCGTGGTCATGCGCGGCAAAATACGGCCGAGATGCGTGGCTCCGAGCAGCGGCGCGTAGTAACCGGCCAGCGCCGCCTGACTGGAGAGCGCGTCGATGGCCTGGGCACGGCTGATACGCGGCACCCGTTCCATCGCGAGGCAGGTGATCTGGCGAGCGGCGAGTCGATCCGACATGGCGGGCATATCGGCCGTCTGGGTGAAGCAGACCAGCAACGCGCCCTCGCGCATGGCTGCCAGGGTTTCGGGATTCGGCGGCTGCACGGCGAGCACGATGTCGGCATCGGCTACGAGCGTCGCGACATCATCGACCATCGTGGCACCGACGAAGGCATCATCGGCGATACCCATGGCCGCGCCCGCTCCGGCCTCGATGGTCACCGCGCATTCGATCCGGGTGAGCCGCTCGATCACCGCCGGCACCATGGCAACACGCCGCTCGCCCGACTCTCTTTCCTTCAACACCGCGATTCGGATCATCACGTGACCTGTCTGGCTCATACACAAATTAGGGTCGATCATGCCGCGCGTGGCGCGCGGCGCCTTGATCCTGGTCAAATCGGTTGAGTTGGTGGGCACACCGGTGCACGTATTACCGGTGTGTTATCACCGAGCGGACAATGACCGTGCAGTCAGCTGGCAGGGCCGCCCGGCCATGACACGTCTGGCGCCCGAACGTCCTCGGGCACCTAACGGGGCGGAGACAACTCCTTACGGGGCGGAGACAACTCCTTGGCCGTCAGTTCGGCGATTTCGGCATCCGTGAACAACCGTGAGCGTACGATGAATCGCACACCATCAGCCGCCCTGGGGCGTATCGTCATGAGATACACCGCCGCACCCGCGCCCGTGAGGTGGCAAGGCAAGGCATCGTGAGCGTCGCGTGGCCCGGCCACGTGAGCGAACGATAACGCCGGATTGCCGCCTCACGGCCACGGGCCCTGCGGGTGAGGCCCGCCCACCGCGCCAGGCGGCGTTGCATCCCTTGACCGTGGGCCCGCCACGCTCGGCGGCATGCGCCTTGCCTGACACGATGGGCGGGCCTCATGCGGCGGCGTCTCTCATGACGACACGCCCGAGGGAGAAACTGTCGCCGCCGCCGGTCGTCACGTCGATCGTGAGCTCGGACGATGCCCAATAGTCGAACTGCTCCCGGCCGATGTAGAAGGGGAAGCCCTCGACCCTGCCGAGCAGGACATCGCGGCTGCCCGGGCGGAAATCAGCCTGGCGAAAACACATCGGGGCGCCGCCTTCGCAGCAGCCGCCCGACAAATGGAAGATCAGAGGTCCATGCCTTTCGGCCAGCCGGCGGACGAGTTCGCTTGCTTGCGGTGTAAAGATCAGCCGATCCGGCATGGCTCGTTCCTCGCCGCCCGTGGCGCCAGAAGCCACGGGCGGGCGATGTTTGCTTTATCCGCTCACGCCGTCTCAGCGATAGATCATGCCGCCGTCGATCATTACGGCCTGGCCGCTCATGTAATCGGAATCGGGGCCGGCAAGATACGATACGAACGCGGCGACATCCTCCGGCGTCTCGGCCCGGCCCAGGGCGATACCGCCCACGTATTTGTCGTAAGTCTCGCCCTTCTTCGCCCCAGTGAGCGCGGCAAAGCGTTCGTCGATTTCGACCCACATGTCGGTGCCGACGACACCGGGGCAATAGGCATTCACCGTAATACCCGAAGCCGCGAGCTCGCGGGCGGCGGCCTGGGTCAGCGCCCGGACCGCGAACTTGGTCGCCGAATACACGCCGAGCATCGCAAAGCCCTCGTGCCCGGCAATCGACGAGGCATTGATGATCTTGCCCTTCTGTTCGCGCGCCTGGAATTTCTTCGCCGCGGCCTGGATGCCCCAGAGCACGCCCTCGATATTGATCCCGACGATGCGATCGACCTCTTCCGGCGTCACCTCGAGGATGGGGTTCACCTGGGCGATCCCGGCGTTGTTGACCATGATGTCGAACCCGCCGAGTTCACGTTCGGCGTGATCGACGGCGGCATAAACCTGGTCGCGATCGGCGACATCCGCCACGAACGTGGTGACCGGTCGCCCGATGGCGTCGATCGCCTCGGCCGCGGCGCCGAGCTTGTCGTTGTTGACATCCACCAGTGCGATGCTGGCGCCGTCGGCCGCCAGCCGCCGGGCGATCCCCAACCCGATACCCCGCGCCCCGCCGGTAACCAGCGCGACCTTACCTTCAATCGTCATTGTTGCTTCCTTCTCATGGTGGACGGCCGTTGCCAAGCCGGAACGGCCGTTCTACAGCGCCCCGGCCCGGGTTCAGCCCGCCGCCGGAACGTCCGGTGTCGCTGTTAGAAAAAGCCCATCGACTTGGTGCTGTAACTCACGAGCAGATTCTTCGTCTGCTGATAATGATCCAGAATCATCTTGTGCGTCTCGCGGCCGAATCCCGATTGTTTGTAGCCGCCGAACGCCGCATGCGCCGGGTAGACGTGATAACAGTTGGTCCATACGCGACCGGCCTGGATCGCACGCCCGACGCGATAGGTGTTATTGACGTTGCGCGACCAGACACCCGCGCCGAGGCCGTAAAGCGTGTCGTTGCCGATCTTGATCGCGTCGTCCATGTCCTTGAACTTGGTCACCGACAGCACCGGCCCGAAGATCTCTTCCTGGAAGATGCGCATCTTGTTGTGACCGACGAACACGGTCGGCTCGACGTAATAGCCGTTGGCGAGCGCCTCGGCCACCTCGGCACGCTGTCCGCCGGTCCGGCAGTCCGCGCCTTCCTGCTTGCCGACATCGATGTAGTTGAGGATCTTCTCGAGCTGGCCCGACGAACATTGCGGCCCCATCTGGGTCTCGGGGTCCAGCGGGTCGCCGACGCGAATGGCGGCGACGCGCGCGACCGCGCGCTCCATGAATTCATCGAAGATCGACTCGTGGACCAGCGCGCGTGACGGACAGGTACAGACTTCGCCCTTGTTGAACGCGAACAGCGCGAAGCCTTCGAGCGCCTTGTCGAGAAACTCGTCGTCGGCGTCCATCACGTCCGCAAAGAAGATGTTCGGCGACTTGCCGCCAAGCTCCATGGTCTGCGGGATGATGGTTTCGGCGGCGTACTGCATGATCTGGCGACCGGTGGTCGTTTCACCGGTGAACGCGATCTTCGCGATACGCGGGCTGCGCGCCAGCGGGCCGCCCACTTCCGAGCCGTGCCCGAACACGACGTTGAGCACGCCGTCGGGCAACAGGTCGCCGATCAGATCCATCAACACCGCAAGGCTCATCGGCGTATCCGAGGCCGGCTTGATGACCACGCAGTTGCCGGCTGCCAGCGCCGGCGCCATTTTCCAGGCCGCCATCAATAGCGGGAAGTTCCAGGGAATGATCTGGCCGACTACGCCCATCGGTTCCTTGAAGTGATAGGCGATGGTGTCACGGTCGATCTCGCCGATGCTGCCTTCTTCCGCCCGGATGCAACTGGCAAAGTAACGGAAATGATCGGCCGCCAGCGGCACATCGGCGTTCAGCGTTTCGCGAATGGGTTTGCCGTTGTCTCTTGTTTCGACCCGCGCCAGCAGTTCGAGATTCTCGGTAATGCGATCGGCGATGCGGTTGAGAATCTCCGCGCGCTGGGTCGGCGACTTGTGTGCCCAGCCCGCCTTGGCGGCGTGTGCGGCGTCCAGCGCATGTTCGACGTCCTCCTCATCAGAACGCGCGAATTCACACAGCGTACTCGCGTCGATCGGACTCGTATCCGCGAAATAGCGGCCCTTGGCGGGTGCCCGCCATTCACCACCAATGAAGTTGTCGTAACGCGAGCGCAGCACGCTTTCATCCAGTTTGGCGGCTTGTGTCTTGGTCAACATGATCCACTCCTGCGATGAGGGCCATTCGGCCCCGGGGGGAAGACGGAATACCCGCCTTGCGGGAAGGCTTCGCAAAAGTCTAGGTCGCCGACGGCCGGGGGCTTTGATCCTGATCACAACCCGGCGTCTTGGATCGACGCGGGCGGAAAACGCCAACGGCAAAGCTCGCGCCAGAGCGGACCCCGCCCGACGCAGTGCGCCGCCCGACCGGTTATTCGATCCCAGTGCGCCCGAGTTGCCATTGCCGATACAGCGCGGCGACCGCACAAGAAGCAAGCCTTGCCAGCGCGCTGTCGGCCCGGCTGGTCAGCATGATCGGCACGCGCGCGCCGACCACCACGCCGGCAAGATGTGCACCCGCGAGATACTCGATCTGCTTGGCCAGCATGTTGCCAGCTTCCAGATCCGGCACCACCAGAATGTCGGCCTGCCCTGCGACCGCCGAGACGATCCCCTTTGCGCGGACCGCGTCCGGCGAGACCGCGTTATCGAACGCGAGCGGTCCGTCCAACAGCCCGCCCTCGATCTGATTGCGATCGGCCATCTTGCACAGCGCGGCCGCGTCGCAGGTCGATGGCAGCGCCGGTGTCACGGTCTCCACCGCACAGACGATCGCCGCCCGCGGCGTATCGATGCCGATCGCGCGGGCCAGATCGATCGCGTTTTGCGTAATGTCGCGCTTGGCCGACAAATCCGGCGCGATATTGATCGCTGCGTCGGTGATCAGCAAAAGGCGCGAATAGGCTGGCGTATCCAGCACGAACACATGGCTCATCCGGCGCGCCGTCCGCAGACCGCCGCCACGCGCCACGATAGGCCGCATGAACGCATCCGTATGCAGATTGCCTTTCATGAGAGCATGCGCTCGCCCGGTCCGGACCAGATCGACGCCGCGCTGGCTTGCCTCGGCATCGTTGTCAACGCCGACTGAAAAGTGACCCCTTTTGGTCTTGAAACGCCGATTGAAAATTGACCCC
>NZ_APNK01000032.1 GCF_000732535.1 Salinisphaera hydrothermalis C41B8 | reverse complement strand
TCACCCAAGAGCGCGATTATGAGCTGAAAACTTGAAAATCCTAGAGGGATGTTCGGGTCTTGCCTTTTGCCTCTATCGGGGTGGATTCAGCCTCAAACTGCAACATAGAGGCCTTTTCGCCGGAATTCGCGGGGCGCGACATTCTGGGCAGGACACGGTTCATCCTCGATGGTCAGCGGGTTGCCCGTAACTTTTTCACTCGGCGCGAAGGGGCTCAGCCGAGCTGCTATCGATCTATTCCCCGATCTGTCTTCGGATCGCCGCCTCGTCGATGACCGACCATACTGTTTTGATCCGCGAAACAGAGAATTCGTAGAACACGTTTTCGGTGAACTGGATGCGCCGGCCGTTGACCGGGAGGCCGAAGAGTTCGCCTGTCGGCGTGCAGTCGAAGCCTAGCCGGCTGCCTACATAGGGCGGGTCGACGGTGAGGAGTTGAATATCGAACTGCAGGTCTGGAATGGCGCGCACGTCGCTTTCCAGCATCTGACGGTAACCGTCGAGGCCGAGCGGCCGGCCATTATGTACAACGACAGGATCGACAAAGCGCCCCAGGCTGGCGAATGTTCTATCGTTGAGGCAGCTGATGTACTGCCGGTAAGTGGCCGCCAATTCGTCCTTGTGCCTGTTCATTTGCATCACGATGTCGAGTGGGAGCCTGCCGCATGCACTGGCTGGCTATCGGATGCGGCGGTATGAGATCTCAATTTATCCGAGATAGACGCCGATTGCCGGGCGTCGCGTTTGATACACGCGCTTCTCGACCCGCGCTTTGTTCGGGGATGAGAAGCACGATTGGAGCGTGGCATGGAGGCGCCGTAGCCGCCGCAACGGCTCAGGCGCGGTTCGATGTGCACGCGCGGCGCCCGCGTGTTGGCCGATAACTCGTTGATCTTGCGAGCGGGCCTGGCGCAGGTCAGCCCTGAACGACCTGCGCCGGTCCGTGGGTTTGTCGCGTCTAATTCGCGCGTCGCTGCGTACCCAGACGCGCACTTCGCCTTCGCCGCGGTTGGCCTAGGCGAAGTCGGGCACGAACACGGGCTGGTGCGGGCGCCATGGCGCGGGCTGATCGTCGCGTGAGAGTCAATGTTGGCGTCCGGTTCGCGCTTTTCGGTCGCCGGCGGAGCCTGAGCCGCGACGGCGTTCTTACAGAAAATGAATGGCTTGGCTGCTAGGTTTGAGGTGGATCGAGGGTATTTGGGCATAGAGGGCAACAATATGGCAGGCGATTTCGCGCAGGCTGGCGTTGTAGATGCGTCGGTTTATCCATCCAGTCGCGTCGCCCGTCCGGTGGCCGTGGCCGATACATCGACGCCTCGGACACTGATCGTGCATGTCGGACTGCCCAAGGCGGCCAGCTCGTATTTGCATGGCAGCATCTTTCCGCAGCTCATGGGGGGCCACTACGTCATGCCGGGCGCGGCCAACGCGAAGAAAGCGGCCTATCTGTTCGCGCGCAATCGCTTCGGGGTGCGCCGCTTCTCCGATGCCTTCCAGAAGTCGGGGGCGTTCTGGGGCCGGCATGGCGACTCGTTTCTGCGCCAATACAAGAATCTGGCGTCGTTCAATGGGCCGCGTCCGCGCGCCCTGCTGATTTCCGACGAGGCGGTCACGCGGGTGAATCATTTTGGTATTCGCGCCATGCCGCCGGCATTCTCGGCAGCCCAGCTATGCGCCAATCTGTCGGGGCTGCGTGAGTCGGCGCACCGGGTCGGCTTCGAGCGCGTGCGTTTTCTGATGATGACGCGGCGCCAGGATAAGTTGCTGGCCGCGAGCTATGTGCAGCTGTCGCGCAAGATCCCCTATGCCTCGCAGCGCGACTTCGAGCGGCGTGTGCAGCGATTGCTCGATCGCTCGCCGAACGAACTGGAACATCAGTTCTTCGGCATGGATTACGGGCAGCTCTACGACTGTTTCGCCGAAACGGTCGGCGCCGAGAACGTCAGCGTGATGCCGATCGAGATGATCGGCGCCGATTTCCCTGGTTTCATCGGCGAAATGCGCGACGTGCTGGATGTGCAGCATGCGGCGGACGGGCTGTCGCCCACGCCGGCCAACGCCCGTTCTCGTCGGGCGAATCGCTGGGGCATGCGGCCGCTTCTTTTGTTCAAGTCTCGCCATGGCCGGTTGCAATTCACGCTACCGGCCCGGCTCACGGGGCGTGCTTCCGAGATCGAGCTGGGCGAGTCGCTGGCTCGCTCGATCCTCGGCCATTTTAGCCCGGAAAACCGTCGTATGGCGGCGGCCACCGGACGCGATCTCGGCGCCTACGGCTATTACGGATGAAGTGCTACCGCTGAGGTCTGGGATACGGCGCGATCCGGCGAGAGTCTTGCGCGACGATGCCCCGGATCAATCGTGGCCGGGCCGGAACGGATTCGCCCGGCGGGTCGTGAGGCAGCTGGCGGCGAGGGCGTGGTTCGTTAATGAAAAGCCCGGCGCAGTGGCCGGCGCCGAGCTTTTCGATCCCGCATTGCGGTGTCAGCTGTTGTTGGCGGGAACCTGACCGTTGATGGTCTGCGTGGTCAGGTTCGGATCCGCTTTGATGTCGCTGTCGGAATACAGCAGCTTGCGATAGTTCTTGTTCGAGAACCGCTCGTCCTGATCGCTGAAGTGCGGCGAGGACGGGTCGTCCGACTGGCTGTAGCTCACCAGGCCATAGGCTTCGGGGCCGTTGGCGGTGAAGTTCAGGCCGAAATGCCAGCTGGTGCCGTAGCCGATGAGCCAGCCCTGGCCCGAGGTGGCCGAGAGTGAGCCGGTATCGGCAATGGTCGAGGCCGGGGCGACGCGCGGGAAGCGTGTGCCGTCGTCAACCGATTGCGTGGCCACGGATACGATATCGAAGCCGCCCTCGAAGTTCTGGTTGCCGGGCCAGGGGATCGGGTCGCCGCTGGGCGCGGCCGTACCGCCCGGCGGTACACCGGCCGACTGCTGTTCGTACTGTACCTGGCCCAGTGGCGTGTCGTAGGCAATACCGCCCTGGTCGAGTTTGTCGAGACCGGTGGCCAGCGCCTGCAGCATCGGGTCGTTCGCGGGGTCGGCCGTGGCCGGTTTCGGCGTATTCGGCGTCGTGGCCGGTTGGGTCGGGTCGAACGCGACCGTGAATTGGTCCGGGTAGCTCGGATTGTAAGCGGCAATGAACACGCGGAAGACCTGGGCGCCGGTGCTGTCGGTGTTGTAGACGCCGTTCCAGCTGGCGAGCGCACTACAGCCGGCCGCGATCGAGCGGCTGTTGCCGCCGGTGGTCGGGATCGCTTCATTGCCGGCCGCCTGGCAACGATCGAGCAGCGTCGGCAGCAGCATTTCCGCGTAGTAGGCGCGGTTGGAATACAGCGCGTTGATGATCTCCTTGCCGGTGAACTTGCCGTCGTCGCCCGCGGGTTTGACGTTCGACAGGCCGGCGTCGGTCGGATGCTCGAGCATCTTCAGGCCCATATGCGTACGCGGGCTGAGCTGAGTTTCGGTCGGCCCGTACAGCGGCGAGTACCCCGTCAGGAAATCCGCCGGGTTGGTCGCCCAGTAGCTGTCGTTGGAGTTCTGCACGAAATCGCGGCGTTCAAGCTTGGGCATGCCGTTATAAGGCACGCGCCCGTTGCAGTTGCCCGTCACCCAATCGTCGCGCGAGGTGCTGCCGTCGAGCAGGGGCACGCCGGCGCGTGCCAGCCCGGCAGCGAGCGGATTGTTGGCGATGCGTTGGGCGTAGGCGGTCAGCGCGGCGCTGGACAGGTTGGGGACCGAGGTGCCGTCGATATAGAACGCCTGGCCGCTGGTGTCCGCATACATGGTGTTGACCCACAGCACGCTGCCACAGGCCTGGAACGGTTTTTTGAACTCGGCGAGATTATGCGCCCGCCCCATGCCCAGCCATTGATCGACGGTCTGGCTGGCGGTATCGGCGTTCGCGTCTCGGTAGGTGAAGGCCACTGGCTGTCCGCCGAGGCTGTCGCCCCAGGCCGGCAGGGCGCTGTTGACCAGATTGGCCGCGATCATCGGGCCGTATTCCGAGTAATAAAATGTCTTTTGCAACGTCGTGGGTGTCGGCGTTCCGTTAGCCACCTGAATTTGAAACGTCTTGGACGTGATCGACTGCGGCTGACCGTCCTTCATGTAGGTCATGTTGTCGCCGGCCGCTAGCTGCAACTGATAGACCGTGAAGTGATTGGCCGTCGAGACGGTATGGGTCCAGGCCACGTCCTGGTTGAAGCCGATCAGCGGCACCACGAAGCCGATCAGGGCCGCGCCGTTGACGTTGTAATACCCCGGAATGGTGAGCTGGCTCTGGTACAGGCGTCGATTGCCGGTGTACGGGAAATGGGGGTTGGCGAGCAGCGCGCCGCGGCCGTTTTCGGTCATATCGCCGCCGATGCCCCAGCCGTTGCTGGCCATGCCACGATCGGTGTAGTTGCTGCTCAGGCCCAGCGATTTGGGCGTGCCGGTGCGCGCAATGCGGGCGAAGTCCGGCATGCTGATGCGATTGCGGGCGACGGTCGGCGTGGCGGGCGTGGGGCTCGGATCCACGCCCGGCGGCGCGGCCGAAAACGTGACGCCGGTCGCAAACTGGTCGCCGCTCGCATACAGCGCGATCAGCTGGTAATACGCATACAGCTGCTGCGGGGTGATCGCCTGCACCCAGGGTTGATTCGCGCATTTGCCGGGCAGATCGCCGGGTGCGGTATCACTCACATACTTGTTGTAGCCGGCGGCGAAGCCACGCAGCATGGCCTGCGACTCGGGCGATAACGAGGCGAAGCGTTGTTGTGCCTTGTCCAGCAGCCCCAACGCCCGATAGCTGAAGTCCGTGATGATGTTGATGCTGTTCGGCCCGGGGCCGTAGAACTCGGCGCGTCGCCCGGTGGCACGCAGAATGGAATCGGCGATGATGCAGACGTTATCGCGTGCCTGAACATAGCCTTCGCCGAACGCGCCGGATTCCAGATTGCTGGCCACGATATGCGGTACGCCGTCCGTGGTGGTCCGTATCGTGGCCTGTAGCTTGCCGTCGGGCGAGCTGATCGGCGATGCCGAGCTGCCGCTGGACACATTGTTGTGGTTGTGGTCCGAGCAGGCGTTGAGCCCCGCGGCCAGGGTCAGGCTGATCAAGAGCAACGAAGCCGGCCGAGCGGCTCGAGACAGGGTCCCCATGACGTCATCTCCCTTTTTATTATTATGACTTGTCGAGTGTAGGCCGTTTCGGTGGGGAAATCGGGGCGGAGATATAAGACTTTAGGCGCCATAATCCGGGATTTGGCGGTAGCTCTATGTTTTTATGATGTATTGAATTTCGGCGCCGCGTCGGGCGCTGGGCTGGCGCCGATCGGAATAGAGGCCGGTGGCGAGCGGGCCGGGCAGGGCCTGGCGTCGGGCGGCTCGTGACGAGATGGTGCCTTGCCCGGCTTTCGGCGTTAATCTGGAGCGGCGGTTCTTTGGTTCGGCACGAAGTCCTGGGACGTGCTTATGGCTCGGTTCATCGACAGGTTGGGTCCGCAGGGCATGCGTCTTGCCTTGGAGCTCGTGATCAACTGTGTGTTGCCGCTGTTGATCTACGACCGCGTGGCGCCTGGCTCGGGCGACGTGGTCGCGCTGATGGCGTCGTCCGTCCCGCCCATGCTGTGGGCGATCGTGGAATTCATCCGTCGTCGCCAGCTGGATGCCGTTTCCGTCATGGTGCTGGCCGGTATCGCGCTTTCTTTGCTCGCAATGATCGGCTCGGGCTCGGCCCGCTTTCTTCAGCTGCGTGAAAATCTGGTCACAGCGCTGATCGGGCTGGTATTTCTGGGCTCGGTCGTGATCCGGCGCCCGGTGATTTATTACTTGGCGCGGGCGGGTATCGCGCGCAGCTCGCCGGCCGAAGCCGCCGAATTCGAGGCGCTCCGCGATCAACCCTATTTTCGCCGTGCGATGACCGTCATGACGCTCACCTGGGGCGTGGGGCTTTTGCTGTCGACAGCCGTAGCCTGTGTGCTGGTCTTTTCCGTCAGCATTCACGACTATCTGATCGTCCAGCCGGTGGTCGGCTACGGCACGATGGGCTTGCTCGTGCTCTGGACGCTCGCGTATCGACGGACGCTGCAGAAGCGCGTCGATCGCCCGCTGTACGACAACGGGCGGCCTGACTGAGCGCGCCGCACGTAATATGGCGTACGGCCGTCTCCCCGCGTGCGGCAGCGACTGCTTGTTGTTTTTTACTGCGGGTCGCGTTCGAACGCTTGCATCGCGCTCATGAGGTCGTCGTACTCGTCGTCCTGCTGGGCCGCCGCATCGGCCATGGCGTCGAGCTCGTCGGTTGGGATGGCGTCGGTGCGAGGCGGGGCTGGCGTGTCGTCGACAACCGCTACGGGCCGGGCCTGCTGGCGGCCTTGTTGCTGCGGTTTGCTGGGTGCCGCAGGCTGGTCGGAGGACGCCCTGGGCGACTTGCTGTTTTCACTGGCGGTTTCGCAGATACAGGTTTGATCGTCGGTCCAGACGATCTGGGTGATCTCGGCGCGCCATTGCTTGTTGGCGCGCGTGACGATGCGCACCGTGTCGCCCACTTGCACTGGCTGCTGTGTCTTGCAGCCCCAGTTGCCGTTACGCAGTTTGCAAGGGCTGGCTTCAATGAGGTCGTTGTCACTCATGGGTCGAATCGGTTCGTGCCGTGGTGTGGCGGGATGACTCCGAGACGCACGCTATGTGTATTGGCGGAAAATTTCCAGCCGGTTTCCGGTGGCCCGGCGTTCGTGCGACCGCAGCAAGGCATGTCGAGCAGTGCCCGGCGACGACCGCCCGACTTTAGCCGCCCGTCACATCCTTGCGCGTCCAGTAGCGCTGCATTTCGAGATATAGAAACGAGGCCGACCACGTAATCAGCAAGAGTCCGGTGAGCGATTCGATGCCGGTGAGATAGCGTACGCCGGCCACGGGCTGGATATCGCCGAAACCCAACGTGGTGTAGGTGGTAAACGAAAAATAGGCACAGTCGAGCAGCGAGCCGTTGAAGTGCCCGATGAAATGGCCGATGCCCGCCCAGTGCAGCATGCCGTAGTAGGCGATCGCGAATATCCAGACCTCGATCGCATGCGCCGTCAGCGCGCCGAATACCCCGAGCACGATCCGGAAGCGATGCCGCACGGGTAAGCGTGGCAGTAGCGCGGTCATGCGATAGAGGAACTCGTAATGGATGCCCACGACCAGACTGACCACGATGATGTTGATAATGACGATGCCTAGCATGTCGACACCCTGACAATATCGGCACGTTCACGCGACTGTGGATCGCCCGCCGGTACCGGGGCTGTCGGTTTCTCTGACAGCGGGTCAGTCGCTCGAAAGAGAACAGCCGTCCCGCCACGGAAGCTAGGGAATTCCCCTGTGTCTTTATATAGTTTCGGACTCATGGCGCGGATCGAATGAACGCATCCCGTTGTTCAAGATCTGCGGCCGTGCGGCAGAGCGCGGCCGCCCCGCTGTCAGACCTTCTTACAAAGATGAGAGCCACTGGTCTGTCAGGGCCTGAGCGACCATAGCCCTCGACCATAGCCCTCGAATTATTCGTGGCCCGGCTGCTGGCAAGACAGGCTTGATTTGATTGGAGTTATAGGCAGGTTATTTGACGCGAACACCGTATGGCAATGGTTGGCGCTCTAGTTTTATTGATTGTGGCATGCCGATTGCTCTATCCGTGACGTGGCGTTTCTTAATTGTGTTTTTACGCTGCAATCAACGAGGGGCTAATAATGAATGCGGTTAAATTGGGAGCGCTGGCCGTCTTCCTGCTTGTAGTGTCCGCCGCGGCGAACGCAACGATGATCACATCGTCGTATACGGTCGATGCGCATACCTCCGGTTCCGGGCTGGTCGTGCATACGCAGGATCATGCGGCGAACCCGTTCAGCTATGACCTGAATGTCGGGCAGTCCAAAACCTTCGGTCTGTTCGATATCTGGACCGACCAAAGCAGCCTGTATCAGGGCAGCGGGTCTCATCCGATCAGCGTGCAATTCGGCTTCACGTCGCCGACGAGCGGTCAGGGCACGGTCGACGGACAAACCTACGGGCTCTTTACTGGCTTCTTCAATTTTGCCCAAGAGGGCGTCGTGCATTGGGATAGCCCGCTGAACTTTACGTTCGGCCCGAATAACGACGGCCTGATCCAGGTCAGTCTTTCCGATGCGGTATTCAACCTGGGCTATTTCGGTCTGAACAGCGGTCCTTGCTACGGTGCGACGGTTAAGGCAACGCTGAAGTACTTGGCCGATCCCAGCACCGCTGATGTGCCGGAGCCGGGCACTTTCGGACTGTTCGGTCTGGCGTTGGCGGCGATCGGTTTTGCTGCCTATCGTCGGCGGTCCGCGATCTGATCGGATCGTTTCGTCGAAAAAAAGCCGACGCCCCCTTGAACGGGGGCGTCGGCTTTTTCGTTTTGGGCCCGGGGCCGACCACGACGCACGCGCCGGGCGGCCCGGTTGCAGGTGTAACCCGGCCCGGGGCCGTCGGTGCTACAGTCAGCCGACCCATCATTTAAAGCGTCACGGGACCGGTCCCAACGTGTGCCAGGCGTGGTCTGGCGCCCGCGTTGGTCGGCGGTCCAAGCGTGTTTTGCGAAGAGGAGAACAAGCGATGTCGTATACCCCGTCGGAGGACCGCTACGAGTCCATGGTCTATCGCCGTTGCGGGCGGTCCGGTCTCAAGCTGCCGGTGGTCTCGCTCGGGCTGTGGCACAACTTCGGTGAGGACACGCCGCACGAAACCAAGCGCGCGATCTGTCGGACCGCCTTCGATCACGGCATCACCCATTTCGATCTGGCCAACAACTACGGCCCGCCACCGGGCTCGGCTGAAGAGGCCTTCGGCAAGATCCTGAAGACCGATTTCGCCGGCTATCGCGATCAGCTGGTGATTTCGTCCAAGGCCGGCTACGACATGTGGCCCGGGCCCTACGGCAACTGGGGCAGCCGCAAGTATCTGATCGCCTCCTGCGATCAGTCGCTCAAGCGGCTTGGCCTGGACTATGTGGATATCTTCTATTCGCATCGCGTCGATCCCGATACGCCGCTGGAAGAAACCATGGGCGCGCTGGATACGCTGGTGAAGCAGGGCAAGGCGCTCTATGTCGGCATCTCGTCCTACAACGCGCAGCGCACCCGGGAAGCGGCCGCTCTGCTCGCGGATATGGGCACGCCCTGTCTGATTCATCAGCCGAGCTACAATATGCTCAACCGTTGGGTGGAACGCGACGGGCTTACCGATATGCTGGCCGAGATCGGCATGGGCGCGATCGCATTCACGCCGCTGGCCCAGGGCATGCTGACGTCGAAATATCTCGGCGGTATCCCCGAGGGCTCGCGTGCCACGCAGGGTAAATCGCTGGACCCTGACATGCTGTCGGATCGGGCGATCTCCCATCTCAACAAACTCAACGAGATTGCCCAACGCCGTGGCCAGACGCTGGCGCAGCTGGCGATCGCCTGGGTGCTGCGCGACGAGCGTATTACCTCGGCGTTGATCGGCGCTTCGCGCCCCGAGCAGGTGGTGGATTGTGCCCGGGTCGTGGATAACCTGTCGTTTACCGATGCCGAGCTCGACGAGATCGACACCTACGCCACCGACGAGGACATCAACCTCTGGGCCGCGTCGAGCAACGCCTGAGCGACGTCGTGGCCGCGTTCGAGGACCGTGTGATTACGGAGTCGCCGGCGGCGCAGGTTTGTTAGCCTCGCCGGCGTTATTCCAACACCACGGTAGATGTCATGAAGCAGAACCTGACGGACTGGCAGTCGCTCGAGCGCGATGCCGAGCGCGGCTACGAAATCATGGGCCGCGAAGGGCACACGGGCTGGGAAGTCGAGGTGCGTTTCGATAACGGCACCTCGCCGCAGCATCCCGAACGCAACGCGCCGAGCCGCGAAGAGGCGGTGAAGATCGGCCGCGAAATCGCGACGCTGCGCCAGAGCTGATGATAGCGGGCGGTATATGGCCGCCCCATCACACGGCGCTTGAAGAGCCGGCCGCTGTCCAGCGACCGGCTCTTTAATTTTGCCCGGCCTACGTCATGCGGTGGCGTCTCTCGTGACGACACGCCCTGGGGGCAATCCGGTGATTGCCTGTGCCGGAACGCTGTCGTGTGGACTGTTGTGTGTGTAACGACGGCCGGGCGGCTTATCGGCGCGTGCCCGTTCGATCCGGGGCCTGTTTGAAGTCAAGGCCTCTCGGCTCGTCTTGCGGATGTAATCGGCATGGGCGATCCGATTTCGACGGCGTGCGAGCGCTTGTCGTACACGCACAGCACCTGACGTGGCGCGTGTTCCCCGGGCACCGTGCCGACCAGGCGGGCCAACCCGTAATGAGCCGAGCCCCAGGGGTCGACGGTCGTATGTTCGGCCCGAAGTATCCCGTCGGCGGCTTGGCGACAGGCCCTATGTAGCGCCACTCGAGGCGCGGCTCGCATTCGGAATGACGACAACAGCCGCGAGCGCCAGCACCGCCGTGATCCTGGCACCTCGGTGAATGGTCGTAGTCATCAACGATTCTCCCGCCTTCTGTTTGCCGTCAGCATGACGCCCGAAGGCAGCCGCGCGCTGAATCGTCGGGCCCGCCCCCTTGGCCCGTCGTTGCGCAGAGCGTGCACTCAAGAAACAGCGCCATCGGCCGATAGTGGCCTTATCTGCGAGGTCGCCGGCAAGGGCGATGGCGTGCGTTGCGCAAGAAGGGGGAAGCCGTGCGATTTCTGTCGAGTGTGAAAGCCAAGATCACCCTGGCATTCGGATCCACCATTCTGGCCTGGGCTGTGCTCTGTGCGTTGTCGTTGTATGCCGTTAATGAACTCAACGCTTACAACGGCAAACTGTATGCCACCAATATGCAGGGCGTAGCGGCCCTGGGCGATACCAGCCAGACCTACGCCACCATGCTGCAGAATATTCGGGGGCGTCTGCACGCGGCGCAGTCGGGGGATATGCAGGCCTTGGCCGACGAGCTGAAAAGCGCGCGGCAAACGCTGAGGAGCAACTGGAAGGACTACTATCCCGCGCGTGTCTCGAACGCCGCAGAGCGGGCCCAGGCCGACAAGGTCCAGCAGACCTTCGACAAGCTCGATCCGAAGCTCGATAAGTTCATCAAGGTCCTCGGAATGGGCAAGGCGTATCTCGCCAACGCGTTCTATGACGCCCAGCTTTCACTACCGTTGACCGCCGCAGCCCATTCGCTCTACAGCCTGCGTGATAGCGAAATTGCCTCGGCCAAGCACCTGCATGCATCGAGCGAGAAAACCGCCCAGTGGCTGACGTTGCTGATTGCCGGCACCTGCGCCGGCGCGCTGGTGGCCGGTCTGCTGGTCGCATTCATATTGGTTCGGTTGATCACCCGGCCGCTGACGCAGGCGCGGCAGCTGGCCGAGTCGATCGGCCAGGGCCATCTCGATAACGAGATCTCGGACAAGCGGCGCGACGAATTCGGCGCCATGCTCTCGGCGTTGAGCGGCATGCAGCAGCGCCTGGTCGATACGGTGGGCGACGTTCGGCTCAGTTCGGAATCGGTCGAGGCGAATGCCGCCCAGATCGCCAGCGGCAGCGAAGAACTGAACGCGCGTACCCAGCGTCAGGCGGCCAGCCTCGAGGAAACGGCCGCCTCGATGGAGCAGATGACCTCCACCGTCAAACAGAACGCCGACAACGCGGTCGAGGCCGAGACACTCGCACGCGACGTGAAAACGCGTGCCGACGACGGCAGTGTCGTGGCCAAGGCCGCGGTTACGGCCATGGGCGAAATCGACCAATCCAGTCGCCGGATCACCGATATCGTTGGCCTGATCGAGGAGATTGCCTTTCAGACCAATCTGCTGGCGCTCAATGCGTCGGTCGAGGCGGCCCGTGCCGGCGAGCAGGGGCGAGGGTTCGCCGTAGTGGCGAACGAGGTGCGTAATCTGGCCAATCGCAGCGCCAGCGCGGTGGACGATATCAAGACCCTGGTGAGCGACAGCGCGACCAAGGTGGCGGACGGCTCCAAGCAGGTGACCCGCTGCGGCGAAGCGCTCGAAACCATCAACACGAGCATCCACAAGGTCAGCGAACTGATCGCCGAGATTGCCTCGGCGAGCCGCGAGCAGGCCGGGGGTATCGAGCAGGTCAATCGCGCGATCGCCGACATGGATGCGAGCACCCAGGAGAATGCAGCGCTCGTCGAGCAGTCCGCGGCGGCCAGCCAGGAACTGGAAAACCGCGCTCAGGCGTTGCTCGCCAAGATGGCGGGCTTTCGCCTGGGCGACGAGCACGCCGCGCCGGCGCCCGAAAGCGTCTCGGCCGAGCAGCCGCCCCAGACCGCCGCCGAACCGTCGGACGCACCCGCGACCGCTGCAAGACCGGAGCCCGAGGCCTCAACGAAAACCCAACCCAAGACCGAGCCCAAGCCTCAGCCAAGATCCGTGGCAGCCAGGCCCGCGTCCGAGACCGTGGACGAGGTCGACGAGTGGGCGACGTTCTAGATACAGCTCGCGCTTCGTTCGCCGGAGAAAACCATCCGCAGATAAACGCCACTAATGACGGACCGGGATGTCGACCTCGCTAGTCTTGTTTTCTCCGGCTTCGTTCATTGAAGAAAAATATTCACCGATCAACGCAGATTGACGCCGATGCGGCTCCGCTTTCGTGCCGTAGCGGATTCGAGGCGCTAATCGGCGACGGCGTCGACCGAAACGCCTGACTTGAAGGTTTGCTTCGGGAACGACGCATTGACGGTGGTTCGCGCCACGATCGAGCCCACGCCTCCAATGACCAACCGCCATCTGCGTCAATCTGCGTTGATCTGCGGATGAATGCCTTGTGGAACGAAGCGGGATGTCGTGCGGCGCCTCGGCATCGCAAAGGTGGTGAGCCCAGTCCGCTATTTGCGCTATTGGCGTTAATTGGGGGATTGAAAGCGGTCAATGTTTGGGCCTGTCGGGCTTTTCCGTCGCTGTTGCTTGAAGAAAGCGATCCGCGGATTTGGACTCAGGCGGCTGGGTCCGTATCGATAGCGAGGCCGTATTTTCTGAGCTTGCGAAAAACCGTGGGTTGGCTGCTGCCCAGCATGTGGGCCATCTCATAGGTGCTGCGACAGCGGCTTAACGCCGCTTGCAGGCATTCGCGTTCTGCGGTTTCGACGGCTTCGCGCAGGGTGTGCAACGGGCGGGGCGCCGCCTCGCGGTCAGTCTTTTGTCCCGCTTCGGCGTCCAGGGCGGCGCCGGTTGTGGGGCCGGGGCTGATGGTGGGCCCGGCAGCGAGCACATAGAGCCGTTCCAGATAATTCTCGAGTTCGCGCAGATTGCCCGGCCAGCTTCGCCCAAGCAGATAAGACCATGTCTCCGGCGCGAGTGTTTTGTCCTGACCGTAGCGCGTATTCAGCTGATGGAGCATGCGCTGGATGAACAGCGGAATATCTTCGGCTCGCTCCGCGAGCGCGGGGATCGTGACCGGCACGACGTTGATGCGGTGATAGAGATCCAGGCGGAAACGGCCCTCGGCGACCTGCGCTTCGAGATCGCGATTGGTGGCCGCGATCAGCCGAAAATCGGCTGTGCGCACGTCCGTGCTGCCCAGTCGTGTCACGCGGCGATCCTGGAGCACGCGCAACAGTTTGGTCTGGGCCTGGGCCGACAGCTCGGCGATTTCGTCGAGAAACAGGGTGCCGCCATGGGCGCGCTCGGCCAAGCCGGGTTTGCCATTGCGCGCGGCTCCGCTGAAGGCGCCGGCGACATAGCCGAACATTTCCGACTCGAACAGCGTGTCCGGAATCGCGCCGCAGTTGGCTTCCACGAACGGCCCGTTCGACCGCTGGCTGAGTCGGTGCAAAAGCCCCGCGATGCGAGTTTTCCCCACCCCCGTCTCGCCCAGCAGCACCACGCTCGCGTCGGTAGGTGCCACCCGCTCCAGCAACGACACGATTTCGCGCATGCGTGGATTGCAGGTGGGAATGTCGGCGTCGGGGTCCAGGGCGGTCGCGGGCGCGGCTTCACGCGCAATGAGCTGCCGGTGCAGCAGTTCGTACTCGCGCTGCAGGCTGCGGATATCGGTCATGTCCTTGGACAGGCTGACCACGCGCACCAGCCGATCGCCGTCCCATACCGGATAGGCGCTGGCCATAACCGAGCGGCCGGTCAGCGTGGCCTGCATCACATGGCAGGCGCGGCGCTGTTCCAGCACACGCACGGTGATCGAGGGCGACAGCACGCCGTTGTGTTCGAGGTCGTAGGTCGAGGCGCCGATGAATTCCTGCAAAGGCAGGCCGTAGACGCCGGCACAGCTCTCGCTGGCTTTCAGGATGCGGCCGTGCTGGTCGGCAATGACGACGTGGTCGTGGGAATGGGCCAGCACGGCATCCAGTTCCAGTGCCTGCAGGTTGTCGGGCGAAGGCATCGCGGCTGAATCGAATATGAATCGGTTGAATCCATTATGAATTAAAACGGGCCGTCAATCATTCGTTTATGAATCGCGTGCTAACAAGAGCATTGATATTCAATGCCTTATAACTCGGCCCGATTCTTGCCACGGTGTGGGTAAATCCCAACCGAACCCGCACTATGGCAAATCGTGATCTCAATCAGCCTCTTGGTGGCAATACGATGCCGCGTTTCGGCGGGCCGGCGACGATGATGCGCTTGCCCAGCCAGCGGGACGCGGCCGGGCTGGATGCGGCATTCGTCGGCATTCCGATGGATATCGGCACGTCCAACCGGCCCGGCACGCGGCTCGGCCCGCGCCAGATCCGCGACGAATCGCGCATGCTCCGGCCCTACAACATGGCCACCGGTGCGGCACCGTTTGATTCGCTCCAGGTGGCCGATATCGGCGATGTGCCGATCAACACCTTCGACCTGAAGAAGAGCATCGGAATCATCGAGGCGTTTCACACCGACATCGTCACCGCCGGCTGTCGCCCGCTGACGCTGGGCGGCGACCACACGCTGACCTGGCCGATCCTGCGGGCCATGGCGGGCCGGCACGGCCCGGTCGGGCTGATCCATGTCGATGCTCATGCCGATACCAACGAGCAGATGTTCGGCGAGGAAATCGCCCACGGCACGCCGTTCCGGCGCGCGATCGAGGAAGGGCTGATCGATACCCGGCGCATGGTCCAGATCGGGCTGCGCGGCACGGGCTATGCCGCCGACGATTTTGACTGGGCCCGGCAACAGGGCGCCCGCGTGGTGCCGGCCGAGCAGTGCTGGCACCAGAGCCTGACGCCGCTGATGGCCGAGGTTCGCGAGCAGGTTGGCGGCGGGCCGGTCTATCTCAGTTTCGATATCGACAGCCTGGACCCCGGTTTCGCGCCGGGCACCGGCACCGCCGAAATCGGCGGCCTGACGCCGCCGCAGGCGCTGGAGATCGTGCGTGGCTGTCGTGGCCTGGACCTGGTCGGGGGCGATCTGGTCGAAGTGGCGCCGCCCTACGATCCCAGCGGCAACACCGCCCTGCTGGGCGCCAACCTGCTCTATGAAATGCTCTGCGTCCTGCCGGGCGTGACTTATCGCAACTGAGCCGATCGGACGGCTTGCATCACCTGTCAACGACAAGGGGGAGATAATGAGTTCGACAATGAATGTCGATGGGACGGCCAGCGACCGTCGCGGCGTGGTCGAGGTGCGCTCGATCGATTATGTGCCCAAGGCCGAGCGTCACGGTAAAGTCTGGCACCAGGGGCCATTCTGGTTCACGGGCAACTTCGTGCTCACGACCATGGTCACCGGCTTCGTCGGGCCCTCGATGGGGCTGGGCGTGTGGTGGAGCGTGCTGGCGGTTGTCCTCGGTGCGGCCTTCGGGACGTTTTTCATGGCGTTTCATGCCAACCAGGGCCCGCGCCTCGGCCTGCCGCAGATGATTCAATCGCGCGCCCAGTTCGGCTCGCGCGGGGCGATCCTGCCGTTCGCGGCCACCATCTTCGTGTACTGCGGGTTCAACGTATTCAACGTCATTCTGGCCACCGAGGCGTTGCGGCTCGTGCTGCCCGGCGGGCCGTTGTTCTGGTATCCGCTGCTGGTGCTGCTGGCGATCGGTATCGCCGTGGTGGGCCACGATCTGCTGCATTTCGTGCAGCGCTGGCTCACGCCGATCCTGATTGCCGTGTTCGCGGTGCTGACCATCGGCGCGATCGTCATGCACGGCCATGCGGCGGTTCACCAATCGGGCGCCGGCTGGGCGGTGTTCCTCGTCCAGTTCTCGGCCGCGGCCGGTTACCAGATCAGTTATGCGGTTTATGTCTCGGATTATTCGCGTTATCTGCCGAGCAACGTCTCCTCGCGCGGCGTGATCAGCTGGACCTATCTGGGCGCCGGCGGCTCGGCGATCTGGCTGATGTCACTGGGGGCGTTCCTGTCCGCGGCCCTGCCGCATCCGGAGGTGATTGCGAGCCTAAGGTCGGTCGGCAACGACATCCTGCCCGGGTTTGGCACCTTCGCGGTACTGGCTTCGGTGCCGGCGCTGATCAGCGTGATGGCCGTGAATATGTACGGCGCCATGCTCACCGGCATCAGTACCATCGATGCCTATCGGCCGGTACGCCCGACCATCAGCGTGCGGGTCATCGGCATCGTGCTGTTCGGGGCGCTGGCGACGGCGGTCGCGCTGGTCATCCCCGATGCGTATCTGGGCAGCTTCAACAACTTCGTGATCCTGATGTTGTACTTCCTGGTGCCGTGGACGGCCGTGAACCTGATCGACTTTTATGTCGTGCGCCACGGCCGCTATGCCATCACCGAGATCTTCAATCCGCGCGGGATCTACGGGCAGTGGTCCTGGCGCGGGATGCTCGCCTACGCCGTCGGCTTCGTGGCGATGATTCCGTTTTTCGCCATCTCGTTCTATACCGGCCCGGTCACGCGCTGGCTGGGCGGGGCCGACATCTCGTTCCTGGTCGGGCTGGTCGTGGCCGGCGGTCTGTACTGGATTCTGGCCTCGGGGATCGATACCGCGGCCGAACAGCAGGCGATCGCCGATTCGAACCGCATGCTGGCCCAGCGCGAGGGCGGGTGAGCGATAGCGTCGCGGCTTGCGATAGCATGATCGGCGCCCGGGCTCGTCCGGGCGCTGTTGATCGAGGCTGTCCGTGGATTCACAGGACCTGGAGAAACTGGTCACGCGAACCATGCCGTTCGGCAAGTACGAAGGGCGCGTGATCGCCGATCTGCCCGGCGGCTATCTGGCCTGGTTCGCCCGCCAGGGTTTTCCGGCCGGCGAGTTGGGGCGACTGCTGGCGCTGATGTACCAGATCGATCACAACGATCTGCGCGGCTTGCTCAGGCCGTTACGACGGCGGTAGCCCGAAACCTGCCCCAGTGGCGTGACGCCGTGCTCGCGCGAAACCTCAACAGGCCCTAGACTTACCGCTTTGCGGATCTTGCCGATGCGCCGCTTGTTATCGGTATGTCGCGCGCTGATTCTGTCCAGACGGCCGGTGACGCTGGTCGTGTGGGGTTATGCGCTGTATATCCTGGTTGGCTTCGGCCTGCTCTGTCTGCCTTGGGCGCATGCCAGGCCGCATGTGGGCATGCTCGACAGTCTGTTCGTGGCCACCTCGGCGGTTTCGACCACTGGGCTGTCAACCATCGGCGTGGCCGACAGCTACAATTTTTTCGGCGAATTGGTCATCGCCGCGCTGATTCAGCTCGGTGGAATCGGCTACATGACGCTCGGTTCGTTCGTCATGCTCGCGCTGCGCCAGCGTCTGGATTCGCTGCACTCCAACGTGGCCCAGCAAACCTTTGCGTTGCCACGCGGCGCGGACGTGGCGCAGTTCATTCGCGGTGTCGTGATCTTTACGGTGGTTATCGAAACGATCGGGGCGGCCGTGCTCGCCCACGCATTCGCGGCCGATGGCGTGCCGGCGCCGCTCTGGAACGGCATCTTTCATTCGATTTCGGCCTTCTGCACCGCCGGATTCAGCCTGTTCAGCAACGGGTTGGAAGGTTTTCGGGATGACGTAACCGTCAATCTCACGATTGCGGTACTGAGTTATCTCGGCGCGATCGGCTTCATCGTGATGAGCGACGGCTGGCGCTGGCTGGTGCTCGGGCGGCGCCGCGTTTCGCTGACGTCGCGTTTGATCCTGCGGGTGACCGCGGTGCTGACCGTGATCGGCACGCTGGCGTTGTTCCTCACCGATCCCACGCTTGATCAGTTGCCGCCCGGCGAGCGCCTGTTAGCATCGTTTTTTCAGGTCATGACCGCGATGACGACGGTCGGTTTCGATACGGTGCCGATCAATACGCTCGGCCATGCCTCGATCATGCTGTTGATTGTGGCGATGATCATGGGCGCCTCGCCGTCGGGTACTGGCGGCGGAATCAAGTCGACCACCGTGGCCGTGTTTTACGGCGCGGTGCGCGCCGCGCTCGCGGGGCGAACCGAAATCATCCTCCTCGGCCGCAGCATTCAACCGCGCCGGCTTACCATGGCAGTGGCCGCGGTCGGCATGTATATCGGCTGCCTGGTGGTCGGCATCTTCGCGCTCCTACTGGTGGATGGCCATGCCTTGCTGCCCTTGATGTTCGAGGCGGCATCCGCCATCGGCACCGTGGGCCTGAGCCTCGGCGTCACAGCGGGGCTCAGCGAGGCCGGCAAATGTGTCGTTATCGCGCTGATGTTCCTCGGGCGGCTCGGGCCGATGACGGCGGGTTTGGCCATGTTCCCGCCGATAAGCCGCGCGGCGGTGCGTGCTATACGGCGGGAAGACATCGCGGTCTGACCGGTCGATTACTCAGCGGCCGCCACCCATGATCTCGCGATAGGCCATCTGGTGTGCGTGCATCGTGCGATAGACACGGTATTTGGCGTCGTGAAACACACGGCGTTCGCCGCGCGGTTCGATCACGCGATCGGTACCGCTCATGGCGGCGGCCGCGCTGCGCAGATCCGGTTGGTCGCCACAGGCGGCGACGGCCAGCATGGCGCTGCCGAGGAGCACGGTTTCCGGTTCCGTCGGTAGTTCGATCGGAAGGTCGGTGGCATCGGCCATCTCGGCCAGCCAGCGTTCGTTCTTGAGTATCCCGCCGCACAGGCGCAGTCGCGTGACCTGGTGGCCGTTGGCGTTGAGCGCTTCGACGATATGCCGTGTGCCGTAGGACACGGCCTGCAGCGTGGCCAGATACCGCACGGCGAGATCGTCGATGCCCGTATCCAGCGTCAGGCCGGTGACGATGCCGGTGAGCGAGGCATCCGCTAGCGGCGATCGATTGCCGTGGTGGTAGTCGAGCACATGGACGTCGCGCGTCAGCGTGGCGGCGCCGCGTTCGGCTTCCATCGCGTCCAGCCGGGCGTTGAGCACATCGAAATGGCTCACGCCCTGGGCTTTGGCCTCGGCCATGAGGTCGGCATAGGCTGCGCTGTCGCGAATCACGTGATCGATCAACGCGCCGACTGCGCTCTGGCCGCCTTCATTGATCCAGCCGTCGGGCAGCACCGCGCCCCAGTACGGGCCCCAGACGCCGGGGACGAAGCAGGGTTCCCGCGAAAAAGCGATATGACAGGTCGAGGTGCCGGCGATCACCGCCAGGCTGGCCTCCGGGTCGTCGCCGAGCATGCCGAGCGCGCCGGCATGGGCATCGATCAGGCCTGTGGCGACGGTGATCTCGCCGCTCAGCCCGAACGCTTCGGCGACGTCCGGAGCCAGACGTCCGGCCGGGGCGCCCGGTTCGCGGATGGGGCCGGCCATGCGCGGCTTATCGAGCAGGGATTCCAATCCGAGCCGGTTCAGCAGATCGGTCGGCCAGCGGCCCTCGTGGGCGAGGTACAGCCATTTGCAGACTTGCGTGCAGGTGCTCTTGCCGGGTGTCGCCTCGCCGCCGAGTTCGCCGACCGCGCGCGCGACCATGTAATCGGCCAGATCGAGATAGATCGCGGCACGTTCGTACTGATCGGGCCGGTTTCGGGCCAGCCACAGCAGTTTGGGCAGTTCCAGCTCCGGGCTGACCTGGCCGCCGATGTACCGCAGCGCGTCGTGTCCCGTAGCGGTGATTTCCGCGGCTTCGGCCGTGGCGCGATGATCCATCCACATGACGATGTTCTGAGTGTCGTCGTCGGTGGGCGAGACCGAGACCGGCCGGCCGTCAGCACCGAGCGCGACCAGCGAGCAGGTGGCATCGAAGCCGATGGCGCGCACGCTGTCGGCCGGGATTCCCGCGGCTTCGATCGAATCGCGTACGGCCGCGACGCAGGCGTCCCAGATCTCGTCGCTGGATTGTTCGACGAAGTTTGCCTCCGGCCGGAACTGGGAGATCGGATGGGCGGCCTGGGCCAGACAGCGGCCGTAGCCGTCGAAAACGCCGGCCCGGACGCTGCCGGAGCCGACGTCGATGCCGAGATAGTGCGCGCTCATGGGGTCTCCTCAGTCTAGAGTGGCCGGGCCGTGCGGGCCCGGGAGGCGGTCGGGCGACTACTGTGCCGCGTTCCGGCCCGCCTTGCTCGTTATCGATTTCCGACTTTAGTCGTTGTAGCCAAAAGGCTAATTGTTCCGATCCGGGCAGACGAACTAGCGTGAAATGACAACGTTAACATCAATGCCGCGTTTCGGATCGTTGCATCATCCAATCAAGTGCAGCGCCGGCAACGCACCCACGGAGGAGAAATGACGATGCCAAGTATCAATCTGCGTAGCGTGCGCCGCGGGCTCGCGCTCGCCTTATTGCCCATTGCGGCGGTTGCACTCCCGGCCGCTGCGGCCAGTGATCATAAAAAACCGAACGACCAGCTCGTGATCGGCATGTCGTTCCAGGAATTGAACAATCCCTACTTCGTGACCATGCAGAAAGCGCTGCAGAAGCAGGTCGACAAGATGGGTGCCAAGCTCATCGTGACCGACGCGCATCACGATATTTCCAAGCAGACCAGCGACGTCGAGGACATGATCCAGCGCGGCGTGGATATTCTGTTGCTCAACCCGACCGACACCGTGGGCGTGCAGTCGGCCGTGGTGTCGGCGCATAACGCCGGTATCCCGGTAGTGGCGGTCGATGCCCAGGCGGATGGCCCGGTCTCGGGCTTCGTCGGTTCGAAGAACTTCAAGGCGGGTTATCTCGCCTGTCAGTACCTGGCCAAGAGCCTCGACGGCAAGGGCAAGGTCGCCATTCTCAACGGCATTCCGGTGACCCCGATCCTGCAGCGCGTGAAGGGGTGCAAGAAGGCGCTGGGCGAAGCCAAGGGCATCCAGATCGTCGACGAGCAGAACGGTCATCAGGAACGCGATACGGCCATGAACGTGACCGAGAACATGCTGCAGTCGCATCCGGATCTGGACGGGCTGTTCAGCGTTAACGACGGCGGCACGCTGGGTGCGCTGGTGGCGCTGAATTCCTCCGACAATCACGTGAAGCTGGCGACCATCGACGGCAATCCCGAGGTGATCAAGGCCATGCAGAAGGCGAACACGCCGATCGTGGTCGATGTGGCCCAGCATCCGGACGTCGAGGTGGTGAAAGCGTTGCATCTGGCGCTGAAGAAGTATCGCGGCGAGAAGAGCCCGGACACGATCCCGGTCGACGTCACCCCGGTGACGCCGAAGACTGCCGCCAGCTTCCACTGGGGCAGCTAGGCGCGGGCGTCGTATTGCGAGCGCGCGCCGGTGACAGGCCGGCGCGCTTCGCCTGTTGGAGGAGTTGAGCCATGACCGCCGTGCTGTCGCTGGAACATGTGAGCAAGGGCTTTCCGGGCGTCAAGGCGCTCGACGATGTCAGCCTGACCGTCGAGGCCGGCGAGATCCACGCGCTGCTGGGCGAGAACGGCGCCGGCAAGTCGACGCTGATGAAGATCCTTTGCGGGATCTATCAGCCCGACGAAGGCACCATTCGCCTCAACGGCGAGGCCCGGCATTTTTCCAGTTATCGGGATGCCTGTGCCGCCGGCGTGGGCATCGTGTTCCAGGAATTCAGCCTCGTGCCCTGGCTGTCGGTGGTCGACAATATCTTTCTCGGCCGCGAACCACGCAATCGGCTCGGCCTGATCCAGCGTGCGCGCATGATGGCGGAGGCTTATGAACTGTTCGATCGCCTGGATATCGATATCGATCCGGAGATCCAGGTCCATCGGCTGAGCGTGGCCGACCAGCAGTTCGTCGAAATCGCCAAGGCGCTGTCGCTCAACGCCCGTGTGCTGGTGCTCGACGAGCCGACCGCGCCGCTGACGCCGACCGAGGTCGAGCGGCTGTTCAAGATCATGCGACGGCTGCGCGAGGGCGGCGTGGCGATGGTGTTCATCTCGCATCATCTGGAAGAGATCTTCCAGGTCTGCGACCGCATCACCGTGTTGCGTGACGGCACGTATGTGGATAGCTGCGCGGTTACCGAGACCGACCACGACGCGCTGGTGGAGATGATGATCGGCCGCAAGGTCGACAACATCTTCCCGCCGCGCGAACCCCGCAACACCAACGCGCCGATTCTGCTCGAAGCCGAGATCGGCATGAAGCACGCCACGCACACCGATTCGCTGACACTGGCGAAAGGCGAGATTCTCGGCTTTGCCGGCCTGGTTGGCTCCGGCCGCAGCGAGCTGGCGATGGCTCTGATCGGGGCCTATCCCACCCGGGTGGCGAAGATCCGGCTCGATGGCCGCGAAGTCCGTTTTCGTTCGCCGGCCGATGCACTGGACGCCGGGATCGGGCTGCTACCCGAGGATCGCAAGCGTCAGGGGCTGATCCTGCCGTTTTCCTGCGGCGACAACATCACGTTGAATCATCTCAAACAGTTCTATCGTCCGGCGCCGTTTCTGAGCCGCTCGCGCGAGGCCGACACCGTCGACGCCGCGATGGATCAGGTCCGGGTCAAGGCGCCGAGCGCCGAGACGCCGGTGCAGTCCCTGTCCGGCGGCAACCAGCAGAAAGTGGTGATCGCCCGCTGGCTGGATCGTGGCTGTCGTATTCTGATTTTCGACGAGCCGACGCGCGGCATCGACGTCGGCGCGAAATCCGAGATCTATGCCCTGATGAAGCGGCTGGCTAGCCAGGGCATCGCCATCATCATGATTTCTTCCGAGCTGCCCGAGATCACCGGGCTGTGCGATCGCGTGCTGGTATTCAGCCATGGCCGCATCGTGGCCGAGCTGGCCGACGGCGAGATCGAGGCCGACACCATCATGCGCCACGCGGTCACCGAGCCCCGGCGTGACGACGTTTCCCAACCTGTGACCGAGGACGCCCGATGAGCGACTCCACGCAACCCGCTGCGGTGGCCGCGCCGCGTCGTCAACGACGCTCGCGCGCCACGCGCATGCTGCATTCGCCGATGTTCTTCCCGCTGCTGGGGTTCATCGCCGTGTTCATCATCATGAGCCTGGTCAACGACCGGTTTCTCGATGTGTCGAATATCGAGAACGTGGCTCGCCAGGGCTCGGTGATCGGGATCATCGCGGTGGGCATGAGCTTTGCCATCTTCACCGGCGGTATCGATCTGTCGGTGGGCCCGGTGATGGCGCTGTCCGGCACCCTCATGGCCGGGCTCATGGCCGCCGGCTGGCCGGCGCCGGTCGCGATCGCCGCCGGGTTGTGCGTGGGCAGTCTGTTCGGCGCCTTCAACGGCTTCTGCGTGGCCTTTGGTCGCATGCCGCCGATTATCGTGACGCTCGCGACCATGGGCGCGGCCCATGGCCTGGCATTGCTGTATACCGGCGGTTATCCGATCTCCGGGCTGCCGTCGTGGTTCGCCTGGTTCGGCCGCGGCAGCCTGGCCGGCATCCAGGTGCCGATCCTGATCATGTTGCTGGTCTATGCCGCCGGTTATGTGGTGCTGCATCACACGCCGTTCGGTCGCTATGTGTATGCCGTCGGCGGTAACGAGGAAGCTACGCGGCTGACCGGTATCCGCGTGCCGCGCACCAAGATGCTGGTTTACAGCATCAGCGGCTTGACCGCGGCGATCGCCGGGCTCGTCATCACGGCCCGTCTGATGAGCGGCCAGCCGAGTATCGGCGAAGGCTTCGAGCTGGATGCGATCGCGGCCGTCGTGCTCGGCGGCGCGGCGATCTCCGGCGGGCGCGGCGTGGTACTGGGCACGCTGGTCGGCGCCATGCTGCTGGCCATGCTCAACAACGGTCTCAACCTGATGGGCGTGTCGTCCTATCTCCAGGACGTCATCAAGGGCGGCATCATCCTGCTTGCGGTCTATATCGGCCGCGGTCGCGACGCCTGATCGATTTTCGAACAACGCCGCGACGCGGCAAGGGAGTATTACCATGAGCCAGACCGCCGAGACGATGCAGGCCATCGTCTGTCACGGGCCCGAGGATTATCGCTTTGAGGCCGTGGCGCGGCCGAGCGCGGGACCGGGCGAAGTCATCCTGAAGATCGGCGCCTGCGGCATCTGTGCCAGCGACGTGAAATGCCGCGGCGGCGCGGCCATGTTCTGGGGCAACGAATCCCAGCCGTCGTGGGTCAAGGCGCCGGTGGTGGCCGGGCACGAGTTCTTCGGCGAAGTGGTCGAACTGGGCGAGGGTGCCGGCGAGCGGACCGGGCTGGCGATCGGCGACCGGGCGATTGCCGAGCAGATCGTGCCCTGTGGCGAGTGCATGTACTGCGATTCGGGCCATTACTGGATGTGCGAGGTGCACAACATCTTCGGCTTCCAGCGCGAGGTCGCCGACGGCGGCATGGCCGAATACATGCGGGTGCCCGCCAAGGGCCGGCTGCACCGGATTCCGGAAGGCCTGTCGCGCGCCGAGGCCGCGTTCATCGAGCCGTTGGCCTGTGGTATTCATGCCGTCAACCGCGGCGATATCCAGCTCGACGACACGGTGGTCATCGCCGGCGCCGGGCCGATCGGTCTGGCCATGGCCCAGGTCGCCCACCTGAAAACGCCGAAAAAGCTGATCGTGATCGACATGATCGACGAACGCCTGGCGCTGTCCGAGCGGTTCGGCGCGGATGTCACCCTCAACCCGTCGCGCGACGATGTCGGCGCCCGGGTACGCGAGCTCACCGGCGGCTATGGTTGCGATGTGTATATCGAGGCCACCGGCTCGCCGACCGGCGTGCGCCAGGGGTTGGATATCATCCGCAAGCTCGGCCGGTTTGTGGAATTCAGCGTCTTCGGCAAGGAGACGTCGGTCGACTGGTCCATCATCGGTGATCGCAAGGAGCTCGACGTGCGCGGGGCGCATCTGTCGCCGCGGACCTTCCCCGTGGCCATCGACCTGATGTCGCGCAAGCTCGTGACCACCGATGGCATCGTCACCCATGAGATGCCGATGGCCGACTACGAGGAAGGCTTTCGCATGGCCACCGCGGCCGAGTCGATCAAGGTGTTGCTGATTCCCTGATCGAACAGGTTGATGCGCGCGGCCGGCGTCTTCTGCCGGTCGCGCGTTATTCGATCAGCTCGCCGCGGACGGTGATCGTCTGTTGCGGCAGCTCCGGATCGGCGATGCGTTCGAGCAGCAGCTCGAGCGCACGCTGGCCGGCATGGAAGCCATCGTGTACCACGCAGGGCACGCGGATATCGAAGATATCCAGATAGGGCAGGCGGTCGATACTGATCACGCTGAGCGTGTCGGGCGCGATGCCGTGGGCTTTCATCGCCTGCAGCGCGCCGAGCGTAATGAGCTGGTTCATGCCGAAGATGGCCCCCGGCATGCCGTACGTCTCGATATAAGCGCCCACGTCGTCGCGCGCCGGCTCCAGCGTGTAATCGCCCCAGAGTACGTCGACCGCCACGCCCCGGTCGGTTTCGGCGAGCGTGGTCTGGACCCCGGCCAGGCGTTCGCGCGAGATGATGGACTGCTCCGGGCCGGCTGCTATCAGCAGGCGCGCGGGCGCCTCGGCCGAAACCCGCGTCTCGGCGAATACACGGTTGAGCAGATGGGCGGCTACGCATTGTCCGGCCCAGACGTTATCCAGCACCACCGAACTGAAATCGGCGTTGTAGAGCGTGCGGTCGAGCTGGACCACGGCCACATCGCTGTTGTGCAGCCGGTCGATATAGTCCGGGCGATAATCCGGTTCGTCGGAGATCGGCGACAGGATGATGCCCGCGGCCTGATAGCTCAGCAGCGTTTCGATCGCGTTGGCTTCCAGCCAGGCCTCGCCGTCGGTGTCGAACAACAGGATGGCGTAATTGTGCTGCTTCGCGTGGCGAGAGACCGCCTTGATCATCTCCGCGTAGAACGGATTATCCACGCTGGCGGTGACGAAGCCGATCAGCCGGCTTTCGCTGTGCTTCAAACCGCGCGCAAAAGCGTTCGGGACATAGCCCAGTTCGCTGGCAGCCGCTTCGATCTTCGAGCGCGTTTCAGCCTTGACCATTTCCGGTCGGTTGAGCGCACGCGAGACCGTGATATTCGTCATGCCGACCCGGGCGGCAACGTCGGCAATGGTCACGCGTCGGTTTTTGGGCATGAAACGGCGTTGTCCGGACGATGAGCGTGAATGTTGAGCCTATCTTAGCCCAATGCGATCGGTCCCAGCGGTCACGAGGTCTCTTCAGCACAGCCGGCCGCGGCGAGGGTGCGCTGTTCACGCGCATGCAGGACCGCCATGCCGACGGCGAGTGCCACACCGACGAAGAACAGGGCGCCGAATACGGCGAAGGTGTCGTGGAAGGCTCGGGTGATTCCGGTCAGCGTATGCGTCGACGGCGCATGGCCCTGATAGAGCGAGCGCAGATCGACTTCGCCGCCCAGATAGTGCGCCGCTCGGATCTCCAGCAGTAGGGCGAGCAGATTCACCCCGAGCGTGCCGCCGAGCTGGCGTGAGAAGCTGATCACGCTCGAGCCTTGTTGGGTGAGGTCGGTCGGCAGGCCGCGCAGCCCGCCGATGTTGAGTGCGGGCATCATGATGCCGAGCGCCATGCGGCCGCAGGCGACCAGCATGGCGAGCAGCCAGAACGGCGTGGACGAATCAGTCAGGGCCAGCCCCAGCGTGCCCAGGGCGAAACCGCTGCAGCCGACGATATTGAGCCAGTGCGCGGCGAAGCGATCGGCTAGCCGGCCGCCGATCGGAAAGATTGCGAGCAGCGTCAGGCCGGCCGGCATCATCACCAGCCCGGTCGTACTCGGCGAGAAGCGCTGTACGCTCTGGGCGAGTAGCGGCACCAGATAGGTCGAGGCATACAGGCCGGCGCCGTAGAGGGCAGCGATGCCGCTGGCCAGTACGAAGCGCGGATAAGCGAATACCGCAAGGCGAATCAGGGGATGCGGCGAGGTGACTAGCCGGATCACGAAGGCGATGCCGAATCCGATACCGATCGCCGTCACCAGGCTGCCGCGCAGCGTGGCGTATGCCGAGAGTTCGGTCAGCCCGGTAAGCAGCAGCACCAGCGCCATGCACAGCAGCCCGAAGCCGATCCAGTCGAACGGTTCGCGCTGGTCGCTGCGATGCTTCGGCAGCACGCGCCAGCCGCCGGCGAGCCCAAGCAGGCAGAAGGGAATCGACGGTAAAAAGACGGCCCGCCACGACAGCCAGTCAATGAGAAAACCGCCTACCGTGGGCCCGAGGGCCGGGGCGAGCACGACGCCCATGCCGTAGAGCCCGAGCGCGCGGCCGCGTTCGGCATCGTCGAAGCTCTGGAAAATCACGACCAGGGCCAGCGGCTGGATGATGCCGGCCGTGGCGCCCTGGATGACGCGGGCGGCAATCAGCACTGCGGCGTTCGGACTGGCCGCCGCGATCACACAGGCGACCAGAAACACCGAAAGTGTCGTTGCAAAGGTGCCGCGTTGGCCGAGACGTTCGATCACCCGCGCGCTGGCGAGCATCGCGGCCGTCATGGCCGCCAGGAATCCGGTGGAAATCCATTGCGCACCGGCCTGATTCAGGCCGAAGTCCACCATGATCGGCGGAATGGCGACATTGACCACGGTCGCGTTCAGGACCACGGCGATGGTCCCCATCAGGACTGTGAGGGCGAGCGGCCAGCGCCGGGATCGAGCGTCGTCATGGGGCAGGGGCATGCGAAATATTCTAACCGCGGTCCACGTTAACCAGCCTGCAAACTCAGGGTTTGTCGCGATATCCGAGCCGCGTTACGACCCTCATGCTGGGTTGCAACACTTGCTTGCCAGCAAACCCCGAGGATTCCCATGCAAACCGATCGATTCATTGCCCACGTCTACGAGGACTGCCCGCAGCTCGCTCCGGATGTCGTACATCAGTGCACGCTGATTACGCTGGATTCGCTGTGCGAACAGCTGCCCAAGGACCAGACGGCGCGCATGGCCGAGCAGCTGCCCGACGAAATCGCGGATGCGATCCGGGCTGGCGGCGACCGGGCGGATACGTCCTACGTTCCGATCTCGCTGGACGAGTTCTACGGCAAGGTGGCTTTTCGTACCGAACTGCCCAGCCAGGACACGCAACAGCTCGTGGCCAGCGTGATCCGAACGCTGGACAAAGCGCTCAGCGACGGCGAATCAGAGGCTGTCGCCCTGGATTTGCCGAGCGAGCTGGATCAGCTGTTGCACTGATTCGTTGCCTCACGGCCGGTTATTCGGAGAACACCAGGTTCTCGGGTTTCTCGGTCAGCCGGATGCTGTGGCCGTCGACTGCGATCAGATTGTCCAGATGCGTGAAGTGCGCCTGCGGCAGCACCATGACGCGGTCCGGATTGTTGGCCAGATAATCGGTGAACCCCGCGATCGAGCCGCCGGTGCCGAGATAGTCGACCAGTCGGCGGAACAGCTTCGGTAGGATCACGGCGTCTTTGGTAATCGAGGCGAGATCGTCGACCGTGACGCCCGTATTGGTGCGGTCCGATGGCCACAGTCCGCGTTCGGCGTTGCGGGCGGCCCGGGTCTGCTCGGCGAAACGTTCGCGCAGGTCGTGGAACAAGCCGGTATAGAACGTTGGGTAGGCCAGGCCTTCATTGAGCAACTCGGCATTGGCCGTGGTGGCCAGTTCGTCGGCCGTGAGGAAGTGCGGCTCGCCGTCGGTCAGCCCGAGCGCTTTGCCGGCGTCTGCCGACAGCGCGAATGACACCGGGCGGCCATAGGCGCCGGTTGTCCGGGCCAAAATGAAGCCGGGCACGTTGTCGTCCGCACTCGTGACTTCGTAGTGGTCGGCATCCCAAGATACGTTATGGATGCCGAGTGCCGCGAACAGTTCGTGCGCGGCCTTCTCGGCGTATTGCAACGGCTGGTGATGGCCGGCGTAGTGGGTTTCCAGCGTATCGACCGCTTCGAGACGAAGCTGGACGTGCCCGCGCGCGTTCGGGCTGGCCTTGCGGCCGGCCAGTACCCCCCAGGCGTCCGCGCGGTTGGCCGCAAAACGGATCGAATCCCCGTCGGGCGAATAGCCCTGGATATGGAACGTGCCGGCGATGACCTGGAAAGACATGCGTGGCCTCGATGTGTGACGTGGCACCCGTCATCGTGGGAGAGCCCGATGACGGTCGGATGAATGCGCAGCGCTACAAGCCGAGATCGCTCAGGCCCGGATGGTCGTTCGGGCGCCGGCCCTGGGGCCAGAAATACAGCCGCTCGGATTCGGTGATCGGCAGATCGTTGATGCTGGCGAGGCGCCGAGCCATCAGGCCGTGTTCGTCGAACTGCCAGTTCTCGTTGCCGTAGGCGCGATACCACTGGCCCGAGTCGTCGTGATACTCGTAGGCAAAACGCACGGCGATGCGGTTCTCGCCGAAGGCCCAGAGTTCCTTGATCAGTCGGTACTCGAGCTCGCGTCGCCACTTGCGGGTGAGAAACGCACGGATCTCGTCGCGGCCGCTCAGAAATTCGGCGCGATTACGCCATTGGCTGTCCGGCGTATAGGCAAGCGCGACCCGGTCCGGATCGCGCGTGTTCCAGGCGTCCTCGGCGAGGCGTACTTTCTCGAGGGCGGTGTCCCGCGTGAACGGGGGAACAGGCGGTTTGTTTTCCATGACAGCCTCGACGATCGAGTGGCAAGAGCCGCATGGTAGCGAGGCCCGGCCCAGCTGTCCGCCGTCGTACTGCGGTCGGCGTCAGCCGCGAGCCCGGTGCCGTCGTTGTGAGACGGCACCGGGCATGGCTCGTGATGCCGCGGGCAGTGCAACGTCCGATGTGTTCGACGCGGCTCAACCAGGGGCCGGATACAAACCACGGTCCGCGGCGGCTTCGGACGGTTCTGACGCAGCCGCTGCCGGCGACGCCGCCTCGCCGCGCTCCAGCCGGAAGCCCGAGACCAGGCGCTGGAGCATATCCGTCTGTTCATGCATCGATTGGGCCGCGGCTGCTGCCTGTTCGACCAGCGCGCTGTTCTGCTGCGTGTTGGAATCCAGGTCGGTGACGGCCTGATTGACCTGTTCGATGCCGCGCCGCTGTTCTTCGCTGGCGTTACGGATTTCCTCCATGAACTGGGTGACGCGCCGGATGTCGTCGACCACGCCCTGCATGTGCTCGCCGGCATGCCCGGCCAGCTCCGCGCCGCGGCCGACTTTTTCGTTGGAGTTTTCGATCAGTTCCCGGATCTCGGTCGCGGCATCGCCAGAGCGTTTGGCCAGCGCCCGGACTTCCGCGGCGACCACTGAGAAGCCCCGGCCGTGCTCGCCGGCGCGGGCGGCCTCGACTGAAGCGTTGAGCGCCAGAATATTGGTCTGGAAGGCGATGCCGTCGATCGTGGTGAGGATATCCACGATCTGCTGCGACGATTGATTGATTTCGTCCATCGTACTGACCACCTCGCCGACCACGGTGTGCGCCTGACCGGCTCGGGCCGAGGTTTCGGCGGCGACCTCGTTGCCCTGCTGGGCGCGTTCGGCGTTATGGGCGACCGTGGTAGTGAGCTCTTCCATGGAGCTGGCGGTTTCTTGCACCGCGCTCGCCTGGTTTTCGGTCCGGCTCGACAGATCCATATTGCCGTCGGCGATCTGCCGGGCGGCGCCGGAGAGTTCGCCGCTGGCCGCGGAGATCTGTTGCAGCATCGACTGCAGGCGTTCGACGAAGCGGTTGAAGCTCGCCGATACCGCCTCGAATTCGCGGCCGCCGTTCTCTGGGAGGCGCTGAGTCAGATCGGCGTCGCCGGCCGCCAGCTCGTCGATGCCACGCTGCAGTCGGCCCACGCGTTTCATGATCTGACGCAGCCCCAGAACCACGAGGGCCAGGAACAACAACGCGAGCGGAATCTGGGTCCAGCCCAGGCGCGACAGCACTTCGTTGCTTTTGGCCATCAACAGCCGGGTGGGCACCGCGCTGGCCAGGACCCACGGCGTATTCTTGATCGGGCGCAGGAACAGCGTCTGGTCGTCGCCATCGGCATCGAAATGCACCTTGGCGGGCTGCGCGGCCTGGGCGTCCGACGAACCGAGGGCCTTGGCCACCGCGGCCGCCATCGGCGAACGATCGGCCAGCGCGGAAAGCTTGTCGAGCACGATCGGGCCCTTGATTCGCGTGCTGTTGCTCACGATCGTGCCGTCGTGCTCGACGATCAGGATCTGGCCGTGGATCTGTTTTTCCATCCGGGCGACCAGGCCGTTGAAAAAGCCCAGCGTGACGTCGATGGTGGCCACGCCCCAGCGCTGGCCGTTGCGGAAGATGCTCATCGCGCAATTGGTGCGCGGCTCGGGGCTGGCGTCGTCCTTGTACGCGGTGGCCCAGGCACATTCGCCTTGCGGCGCGGCCATGCCGTGCTTGAACCAGGACTGCTCGAAATACTTCTTCGAATCCGGGGTGTTCCAGTACGTATTGAGCGTCAGTTTGCCGCTGTCATTACGGGCAAAGAACGTGCTGTCGCGCTCGCGGGCCGGGTCGCGCTTGTAAGGCAGGGGCCAGATGCCGCCGCCGGAAATACTGGTATCGCCGTACTGATCGACCAGCGACGGCAGAATCGTTTGGATCTGATCGTTGGGCAGGCCGGCCACTGTTTGCGTGATCGTACGCATCTGCGCGTTCACGCTTGCCAGCCTTTTCTGGATCGTGTCCGCAATATTGCCGACCTGTTCGGCCACGTTCGCTTCCGACTGCCGTCGCAGTTCGGGGGCGACGTAGCTCTCGATGACCGCCACGGTCACCCCGGTAATAACGACGAAAAACGCCACGGCGAAAACCGTGTAGCGAACCTGGAGCGATTTCAGCCAGCCCATGATGATCCAATGCCTCGGCGGAGTGATGACGAACAGCGCGCGCCATATCGGCCATCCCGGGCAAAGATTTAGATTGATTCGCGCCACGCCGACGAACGGTTGACCCTGTCCTGTCGCGAGGCTTCGGCGTTAATTGGGGCGCCGCATCCGGGCGTGGCCGGCGGGCCCCGGGCGGCGAATCAGTACGGCCTGGCCACGAGAGCGCGTGGCGCGCCGAGTCGATGCTCGTCGCCGTCGCCCGATGGATCGTTATTCTTCCTTTTCAATACGCACCGAGGTGACACCCTCGATTTCGCCGAGGCTGACGAACAGATGTTCCGTAGGCTGGCGACCGGCGATGTGGAGTGTGGCACGGGCCGTTTCCGCCCGGTCGACCGGGTCCGGCATCGACATATCCTCGATCATGAACTTCTGCTCGGTGCAGCGCCGGAACACCCGGTGCATGACATCCTCCCGAGGCCGGTAGGTCAGATTCACCACGTGATGGCGGGTGAGGACGTATCGATTGAAGGGGGTATAGACGTACGCCACGATGAAGTGTCCGGCGGTGGCCAGCATGGCGAGGACCGGCAGACCGGCGGCACAGGCCATGCCGACCGCGGCCGTCAGCCAGACCACAGCCGCCGTGGTCAGTCCGCGTACCGCATCCCCGCGCACGAAGATCAGGCCGCCGCCGATGAAGCCGATGCCGGACACGATCTGGGCGGCGACGCGCGACGGGTCGAACGAGACATGCGCATCGCCGGCGACATCGCCAAAGCCGTATTTCGAGACCAGCACGATCAGCGCCGCACCTACGCCCACGAGGGTATGCGTGCGCAACCCCGCACTTTTCATGCGGAATTCGCGTTCCAGCCCGATCAGCGATGACAGCACGAACGCCAGCGCCAGCTCGCCGATCTGCAGCCAGCCCTGGCCGCCCGGGTCGGGAAACAGGAAATGGGTGATGCTCATGCCGTGGCGTCCCGGAACACTTTCGTTTCCAAGATATCGCTATTGCGGCGCTGCGATAAGCGGGTCGGTCTTAGATGGTATCTAGGTCGCCGCCCGATCCAGATGGGTATAGCCGCCGTCGACCACGGCCCATTGGCCGGTCGTATGCGCCGCGCGTGGCGACAGCAGGAAGACCGCGGTATCGGCGATCTCTTCCGGTCGGGTCATGCGATGCCCGAGCGGGATACGGGCCGTGATGTGTGCGCGGGCGGCGGCCGGGTCGTCGAAGCTGCTCAGCCAGCGTTCGTACATGGGCGTGGCGACCTCGGCCGGCACCACCGCGTTCACGCGCACGTTGTGCGCGGCCAGTGATACGGCCCATTCGCGGGTGAGCGCGAGGGTCGCGCCTTTGGCGGCACAGTAGCCGCTGGTGCCGCCCTGGCCTGTCAGCGCGGTTTTCGAGGCGATGTTCACGATCGCGCCCTGGTTGGTCTTCAGATGGGCCTCGCAGAGATGCGCCATCAGGTAGTAGTGCAGCAGGTTGCGTTCCAGCGATTGTTTGAAGGCCGCGATGCCCGCGTCCAGCCCGACGCCGTCGTTGGCGCCGGCGTTGTTGACCAGTCCGTAAATATCACCGCCGGCGGCGATGTCGGCCACGGCGTTTCGGCAGGCGGCTTCGTCGGTCAGGTCGACGGCGATATGCCGCGCGCGGGGCTGGATGGCCTGCAGTTCGTCGACGTAGCCCGGATCGTTGCCGCGATCGAGCATGACCGGTATCGCGCCTTCCAGGGCCAGCCGCCGGCTGATGGCACCGCCGATGCCGGCCAGGCCGCCGGTGACGATCACGATCTTGTCGCTGAGTTCCAGGTCCACGCGTTGTCCTTCAGAGGGTCAGCTGATAAGTGGCGATGGCGTTGGCACCGAGCAGCTTGCGATGAAATTCACCGCCCTGAGCCCGGGCCCAGGCGTCGATGAGCGCGAACCAGTCGCCATAGCCGATCGCCAGCTGGCAGACCGGCCAGTCGGAGCCGAAGATCAGGCGATCCTCGCCGAACAGTTCGAGGGCGGTGTCCAGATGCCGATGGATGCCGTCGATATCCGGCGGTTCGTCGAACGACGACTGCGCCTCGGTCGCCAGTCCGGACACCTTGGCCACGACGTGTGGCATGGCCGCCAGTTCGCGCATGGCGTCCTGCCAGGCCGTGAAGTGTGCGTCGTCGCCCGTGATCGCGGGCTTGGCCAGATGATCGAGCACCAGCGTATGCCGGTCGTGGCGGCCGCAGAAGGCTACGGCTGCGTCCAGCTGGGTCCGATTGACGAGCACCTCGTAGATCAGACCGCGATTCTGGACCGCGGCGACACCGGCATCGAAACGAGTATCGTCGAGCCGCGCCGGATCGCCCTCGATCTGATGCCGCAGGCCAACCAGCGGGCCGGTGGCCTGCCAATGCCCGACGTGATCATCGGCGTCGGGCGTGGTGAGATCGACCCAGCCGACCACGCCGGCGACCCAGTCTTCGGCCGCCGCCTGTTCCATCAGGAAGGCGGTTTCGGCTTCGTCGCCGGTGGCCTGGACCGCGATCGTGGCCTCGATACCGGTCTCGGCCATGGCCTCGGCCAGATCGACCGGCAGCCAGTCGTGCATCAACACGTCCATACCCGACTCGATCCAGTCGAGCCGGGCCGGGTCATAGCGCCAGAAGTGCTGATGCGCGTCGATGAGCATGGCGTTGCCTCAACCGGTGAAGCGATAGCGCTCGAGGGATTCGGCCTTCATCTCGCCAGAATACCCCGGCGCAGTCGGCACCTGGTAGGCGGCATTCTTGACCACGCAGGGGTCGACGAAATGCTCGTGCAGGTGATCGACGTATTCGGTCACGCGGCCTTCGGTGGTGCCCGAGAAACAGACGAAATCGATCATGGATACATGCTGGACGTACTCGCACAGGCCGACGCCGCCGGCATGCGGGCAGACCGGCAGTTCGTACTTGGCGGCCATCAGCAACACGGCCAGCACTTCGTTGACGCCGCCGAGCCGGCAGGCATCGAGCTGCACCACGTCGATCGCCTCGCGCATCATGAACTGCTTGAAGATCACGCGGTTCTGGCACATCTCGCCGGTCGCGACCTTCACCGGGGCGACGCCCTGCTTGATCGCACGATGCGCTTCGACGTCGTCCGGGCTGGTCGGCTCCTCGATGAACCAGGGCCGGGCGAATGCCAGTTCGTTGACCCAGTCGATCGCCTCATCGACTTCCCACATCTGGTTGGCGTCGATCATCAGCTCGCGATCTTCGCCGATCACTTCGCGGGCGATGGTCACGCGGCGCTTGTCGTCTTCCAGGTCGCCGCCGCATTTCAGCTTGACATGGTTGTAGCCTTCATCGACCGCTTCCTGGCACAGCCGGCGCAGCTTGTCCTCGCTGTAGCCGAGCCAGCCGGCGGACGTCGTGTAGCAAGGATAGCCGCGGGCCTCGAGTTCGGCGATCCGCTCGTCTTTGCCCTGGGCGCGCTCGCGCAGCAGTTCGAGCGCTTCGTTCTTGGTGATGCAGTCGGTCATGTAGCGGAAATCGATGCAGCGCACGATGTCTTCCGGCGACATCTCGGCCACCAGTCGCCACACCGGCTTGCCCTCGGACTTGGCCCAGAGATCCCAGGCCGCGTTGACTATGGCCGCGGTCCCCAGATGGATCGCGCCTTTCTCGGGGCCGATCCAGCGCAGCTGGCTGTCGCCGGTCACGCGGCGCCAGAACGCGCCCATGTCGGCGGCGATATCGGCCAGATCGAGGCCGATCACGAGATGGCGCATGGATTCGATCGCGGCACAGGCCAGTTCGTTGCCACGGCCGATGGTGAAGGTCAGGCCGTGGCCTTCCAGCTCCGGCGTATCGGTCTCGAGAATGCAGTAGGCCGCGGAATAATCCGGGTCCGGATTCATGGCGTCCGAGCCGTCGAGCTGCTCGGAGGTGGGGAAGCGTACGTCGATGACGCGTACGTCGGTAATCTGAGTCATGCGTTCACCGTATGCTGGGATTGTTCGCCGAGGCCTTCGATGCCGAGCCGGATATGTTGGCCGGCGCGCAGGAAGACCTGCGGCGATTGGCCGGCGCCCACGCCGGGCGGGGTGCCGGTGGAGATGATGTCGCCGGGCTGCAGGCTCATGAAGCGCGACAGATACGACACCAGATAGGCGACCTCGTAGACCATGGTCGAGGTGTTGCCGTTCTGGTAGGTCTTGCCATCCACCGACAGCCACATGTCGAGCTGCTGCGGGTCGGCGATCTCGTCGCGGGTGACCAGCCAGGGGCCGATCGGGCCGAAGGTGTCGCAGCCCTTGCCCTTGTCCCAGGTGCCGCTGCGCTCGAGCTGGAATTCACGTTCGGAGACGTCGTTGACCACGCAGTAGCCGGCGACGTGATCCATGGCGGCCTCGGGCTCGATATAGCGCCCGCCGCGGCCGATGATCACGCCGAGCTCGACTTCCCAGTCGGTCTTTTTCGAATCGCGCGGGATCTCGACGTCGTCGTTCGGCCCGCAGATCGCGCTCGTCCACTTGTTGAAGATCACCGGCTCGGGCGGGACTTCGGCGCCGGTCTCGGCCGCGTGATCGGAATAGTTCAGGCCAATGCAGATGAACTTGCCGACGTTGCCCACGCAGGGGCCGATACGGACATCGGTATCGACCGCGGGCAGGGTAGACAGATCCTGACCGCGCAGGCGGTCGAGCGCGTCGGGCGTGAGCGTATCGCCGGCGATGTCGTCGACGAGGGACGACAGATCGCGGATCGTGCCGTCGGCATCGACCGCGCCTGGTTTTTCATGGCCGCGCGGGCCGTATCTGAGCAATTTCACTAAGCGCTCCTTGGAGTCGAATAAAAAATGGGCTAGTTCGCCCAGCCGCCGTCGATGAGCTGGGCAGTGCCGGTGATGAATGCGGATTCGTCCGAGGCGAGAAACGTCGCCAGGGCCGCGATCTCGTCCGGTCGGCCCAGCCGGCCCATGGGCTGGCGGGCAATGAAGTCGGCCATCACCTCGGCCTCGGTCCGGCCTTGTTCGGCGGCCTGGTCGGCGATGCGCTGGCGCAGGGAAGGAGAATCGACCGTGCCGGGGCAGATCGCGTTGCAGCGGATGCCGTCGGCCATGTAATCGGCCGCGATCGACTTGGTCAGCCCGATCACGGCGGCCTTGCTGGCGCCGTAGGCACAGCGGTTGGGCACGCCCTTCATGCTCGAAGCCAGCGAGGCCATGTTGACGATGCTGCCGCCGGCCGCGCGCATGCCGGGTAGAAACGCCCGGATCATGTCGAACATCGAGGTCACGTTGAGATCGAAGGCGCGTTGCCAGACCTCGCGCTCGCAGCCGAGCACCGAGCCCGCCGGCACCATGCCCGCGCAGTTGAACAGCACGTCGAGCGCGGGCAGTTCATCGCGCAGTGCCTCGATCGCGGCCGGGTCGGTCACATCCAGCGCATGGACTTCCACGCCGGACAGATCGGCCAGCGGCGCGGTGTCGATATCGGTGGCGATCACCCGGGCGCCTTCGGCTAAAAAGCGTTCCGCCGTCGCCCGGCCGATGCCCTGGCCGGCAGCGGTGATGAGCGCGGTCTTGTTCTGCAGCCTCATGAGCGGGCTCTCGTGTTCATGGCGATTCTTGGACTATTGGTCAGGCCATTGGTCCGAGAGTAGTGTGGCAACATGACGCTGGCAATCCATTGCGGGTCGCCAGGCCTCGAACTTTCGTCTCATTCGGGTGAATTACCGTGCCGATCGCCACCGTCCGCCAAACCCGCCTGTATCGCCAGATTGCGGACCAGCTGCAGCGCCTGATCCGTGAAGGGGAGTTCCCGCCCGGCACCAAATTGCCGCCCGAGCGCGAGCTGTCGCAACAGCTCGGCGTGAGCCGGGCCTCGGTGCGCGAGGCCTTGATCGCACTGGAAGTGGTGGGCGACGTGGAAGTCCGCGTCGGCCACGGTGTGGTCGTGCTCGATGCGGCCCATGGTTCGAGCGAGCCGGTGATGCAGGCCGCGGCCCGGAGCGAGCTCTGGCGCATCGATCCGGAGTTCGCCAGCGAGATCGAGCTCAATCTCGACGAAGAAATCCCGCCGTTCGCGCTGCTGCAGGCGCGTCGTCATATCGAGCCGGAGACCGCCGCGCTCGCTGCGGTCAACGCCGATGCCGATGATCTGGCCGCGTTGCGCGAAGCCCTGGCGCGTAACATCGAGGACAACCGCGCGCCCGGTGGGAATCGTTTCGTCGGCGACCGTCTGCTGCATATCCGTATTGCCGAGGCCTCGAACAACGCCGCCTATGCCTTGTTGATCAAGCATCTGCTCGGCCATCAGTACGGCGTGATGTTCCGCCGACTGCAGGCCTATTACATGGAAAACCAGATGTGGAACCGTTCGCAGGGCGATCACGAACGCATCGTCGCCGCGATCGAGGCCGGTGACGAAGCCGAGGCCCGTGCGGCGATGGAGAAACATCTGGATCACGTCCTCGGGGTGTTTTTCTCCGAGTAGAGTGAGCCGGCTTGTCGGCACGCGGACTCGCTCGTTTTGTCGCGTCGCCGGTCGCCGCGCTCGGGCGGATCGGCCATACCCGCCTGCCACTAACGTATAAAGGTCAGGCCATTGGACGTTTGCTTCAATCGAAGCCAACGATCGAGTCCGCCGAGCCTGCCGGTGGCGCTTCGAACGCATGACAACGACAGGCCGTCTTTCTGCCACGGCCGATCGTGGCAGGCGAGCTGTTATCAGGCACGGAGGAAACATGGCGCCATCGACCGCGGAAGACCCAAGCCGGAATCAGCCGCTGCTGTCGATGCGCGGCGTGAGTAAGGGCTTCCCGGGCGTTCAGGCGCTTTCCGGTGTCGACCTGGAATTGTATCCCGGTGAAGTGCTGGCGCTGGCCGGCGAGAACGGCGCCGGCAAATCGACGTTGATGAAGCTGCTTAGCGGTATCCACCAGGCCGATGCCGGCGAGATCGTGCTTGAGGGCGAAACACTCGAGCTGACCGGGCCGGCGGATGCCCAGGCCCGCGGCATTGCCATCATCCATCAGGAATTCAACCTGATCCCGCATCTCACCGTGGCCCAGAACCTGTTCATCGGCCGCGAGCCGCGGCGCTGGGGCTGGCTGGATCATCGCGCGCTCAATCGTCGCGCCCAGGCGCATCTCGACGAGCTCAAACTGCCGCTTCATGCACGCCAGACCGTGGGCGATCTTTCGGTCGCGCATCAGCAGATGGTCGAGATCGCCAAGGCGCTGATGCAAAAGCCGAAAGTCCTGATCATGGACGAGCCGACCGCGGCCTTGAACGACAACGAGGTCGCGCTGCTGCATGAGCTGATCCGGCATTTCATGACGCCGGATATGGGCGTGATCTATATCTCGCACCGCATGGAAGAGCTCAAGGTGACCGCGAACCGGGTGTCGGTGATCCGCGACGGCGCCAACGTGGGCGTACGCGAGATCGCGACCACCGATATGGACGAGATCATCGCGATGATGGTCGGGCGCTCGGTCTCGGGGGAGCATCGCCCCCAGCACGTGCGCTCCGATCGGGCCGAACTGCTGCGGGTGGACGGGCTCTCGACGAAGGGATTGCTCAAGGATGTTTCCTTCGACCTGCGCGAAGGCGAAATCCTCGGCTTTGCCGGGCTGATGGGCGCGGGGCGGACTGAGGTCGCCCGGGCGTTGATCGGCGCGGATCGGATCGAGTCGGGCACGATCACCCTACGCGGCCAAACCATCCGTATCACCGGGCCGTCCGATGCGGCCAAGCGCCGGATTGGTTATCTGTCGGAGGACCGCAAGCGGCTCGGGTTGCTGCTCGATCAGGACGTGAAGTTCAACATCACGCTCGGCACCGTCACCGATCTGTTCTCGGCCGGCGGCATGGTGCGCGACCGGCAGATGGCGGAGCGATCGAAGCAGTTGGTCGAGTCGCTGCGCATCAAGACGCCGTCCATCCGCCAGCCGGTGAAAAATCTGTCCGGCGGCAACCAGCAAAAGGTCGTCATCGCCAAGTGGCTGCTCAAGGGCTGCGACATCCTGATCTTCGACGAGCCGACGCGCGGCATCGACGTGGGCGCCAAGGAAGAGATCTATCGGCTGATGAACGATCTGGTGGCCGAGGGCAAGTCGATCATCATGATCTCGTCGGAGCTGCCGGAAGTGCTGCGCATGTCGCATCGCATCGCCGTGATGTGCGAAGGCCGGCTCACCGCCGTGTGAAGTGGACCCCGTGAGCTGGACAGCCCACAGCGATTTTTAAGTGGCAAGCTGCCTGGTTCA
>NZ_APNK01000031.1 GCF_000732535.1 Salinisphaera hydrothermalis C41B8 | reverse complement strand
CGTAACGCCGACTACTTCTTCCTCAAAATCAAAGCCGCGTTTCCCGGTAAAGTGCGATGAACCCGAAAATTGGCGTCCAACGCGGCGGCGGGATCGGCAGCGGCCAGCATCGTCGCAGCCATGGGGCCGCTGTCGGCATTGAAATAGGCCACCGGCAGCCAGCGCACGACGGCACCGGGGTGATCGGCGTGCAGATGCCGCCACAGCTCGGCATCAGACGGCGCGTTCGGATCGAAAATCACCTGAAAGAGCGGCGTCGCCCCGGCATCGCCGCCGGTGACGATGCCCCGGCCGCCGCCAGCACGGACGCCGCATCCGCCGGCAACGCATGGAACGTGACCGCCGGTCGGGCCGGCTTGGGTTTGGGCTTGGGAAGGAACGGCGTCAATTCGTCGATGCGCTGGCGTGTAAGCACGGCGCGTAGCGCATCGGCCGGCAGCCCCGGGTAGCGCTGGGCCGCAAATGCGACCCAGGCCTCGCGATAGTGCAGCCAGGCGCGTTCGGTCTTGCGGATGCCGGCATGGGTGACGGTCGTCCACGGCAGACTGTCGGCCGAACCATAGGGCCCGCGTTCGTCCGGTGCGGCATGCATGGCCATGATGCGGGCATAAACCGCGTTGAGCTGCTTGTCCGCCGCCGCGTAGTCAGCGGCCTTGTCAGTCGGCCACCGTTTCTTTTCAAGACGATCCAGCAGGTGCTCGAAGACCTGACGCAGGTGCTGTTCCTGCTCGATCTCGAAAGCGGCACGCGCCGTGCCGCTCAAATCGACTTCGTTGTCGCCAATGGTTCTGGCATAGGTTTGCTCGGCATGGCGCAGAGTCGAAAACGCCGAGCGCGCGGCCGGCGACATCGTCGTGGCAAGCCGCTCGATCCGCAGCTCGCGTTTCGCGCTCTCGATGGACGCATCGCGGGCGGCGCAGAGGCCGCCGGCAAAACCGCTGGTAATGTCGTCGCAGTAATCGAAGTCGTGGCCCTGCCAGTGTTCGGCCGCCAGTTTCTGCAGATGCAGGACGCGGCCATCCAGCTCGGCCGGCGCGCCGTGAACACGACAGGCCAACGCCGTGGCGAGATTCAGATCACGACGCGCGCCCATGCCGTTGGCATAGATCATCATCAACAGGCTGATGCCGGCGAACGGCTGGTCGCCGGCATCGTCGTCCGCGCCCGCGGCATGCACCAGGGCGCACTGGCGTGCGCGCTCGGGCTGGCGCGGCTCGCCGATGCCGTAATACAAGGCGGCGGCATCACAACCGGCCAGCGCCTTGCGCGTCTTGGCGTCGGGCCGGTCGGCGGCCGGCGGTTCGAGATCCTTCAGCCGCCGACAAACCGCCCTGGACTGGGCGAACTGGGGTTTCTGCGCGATCCGGCTGTCGTCATCCGCCCAGTTCCAGGCCGAGGCGATGCCCGGCAACAAGCACAGCCACATCGCCCCGCCGATCACTCGATGACTAGTGGGTCGCATCGTTGTCCTCCGCCAGTGGATCGAACCCGAAGCCATCCCCAATGGCCTGGAGAGTCGGCAACGGCCCCGGAGGCAAGCGACGGTGCCGCACCGTGTCCTTGTCATCGGACACAGTGCCGTGTCGAAGTTCAACGCGACGGGTCGTATAGTCGACGTGTACTTCGCGCGTGCTGCCATCCATGCGATGTACCGCCATGCTCTGGTAGGCGATCAGACGAAATGCGCCGGCGATCCAGCGAAACGTGAAGGCCGGCTGGAAGATTTCCGCGCCGAAACCGCCGAGGGCGATCTGCAGCGTGCCATCGGCAATCGCGAAATCGCTGGCCACGACGCCATCGATCGGATCGTTGTCGCGATCGTTCTCGACCCGCGGAATGAGCGTGTGATTGACGAGCACGCAACGAAAGCCACCATCCGTCCGGGCGAATAGAACCACGAGCATGCGCGGATTGGTATCGACCGGCGGACTGTCGTCGAACGGCATGCGTACACGCAGCGCCGGATCGTCGTCGTGCAGGATCAGCGCACGATCGACACGACCGTCGCCGTTGAGATCGCCGCGTGCCTGGCGCTCGATCCGCCAGCCGGCGGGCACGAAATCGGCGACCGCAGCCGCGGCGGCCGGCAGGCTTGGATAGCGCACCGGCGGCGCCTGATTGATGTCGCTGGCCGCCGCGGCGGCCAGCCCAATCCACAATAGGCTCGCCATCAAGCCGGCGCCGACCGAATCCGCCGCGCCACTGTTCATGGCAACGCGCTACGCGTGAAAAACACCAGTTTCAGGCCGATCGGCTTGACCGGGCCATTCGGCGAAGCAGCGGTAAGATTCACGCAACGGCCGGTTTTCGGACACGCCACGAGGCCGAAAAAACCAGGCTGGACTGTCTGTCTGCGAATCGTCCATCCCTGCCGCTCGAGTACGGGTGGATAGAACGCAGCCGCTTGGGCGGCGGTCACCCCCTGCAAGCGTGCCACCGGCATGAAGTTGCTCGCGGCCAGATCATGGGCATATGTCGGCACCGGAAAATCGCGCGGGATTTCCCTCGCCAGATCGGTATAGCCGGGGATGGACTCTTGGTTCGGGTGCCCGCCTTCGTTGCGGTCGAGCTGAGCCAGGGTGATCGTATCGGCCGCCGAGGCGACCCCGCCTCCCACGAGCATGGCGACCATCCACAGCCCACAGGCCGCAGCGAAAGAGCGCGCGACATCCCATCCCGAGGTTCGCATGAGCCGGCTCAGTGATTCATCGCCGCCTGGGCGCGCATATCCTGCTGAATAAAGCGATCGACTTCGGCTTTGTGCGCACGGACGAAATCGAGGTTGTGGCGGCTCACGCCGGCCTGCGCGTCGCCCCCCGCGCCGGGATACAAGGCCATGCGCGCGGTAACCAGCACCAGCGAGCCGAGCACGAAATCGCGCGCCGTCATGCCATGATGGGCCAGAATCGCATGCACGCCGGGCTCGGCATCCAGATGGGCGGTGAGCGCGCTCAGGGAGTCATTGCCCGACGCCGCACTGCCGCCGCTCTGAAGCGGCAAGACCTGCATCCGCACGCCCTTGGCGGTGGCTTCTCGCTTGACCGCCATCCAGCGATGCAGATAGTGGCTATCCAACTGAAAATCGCGGAACGCCGCCACATCGTCAGCTTCCGATGCCAGAGCAATCGATGCCCAGGCGCTGACCAGCAGCAGCGCGAACCCCCAGACGGTCAACACCGTCGCAACACCGACCCGGTTATGCATGTTCGAACTCCCTGCAACATGCTGAACCGCCCCCAAAGCGGCCCGAACTTTTATATTTGTCGATCGACCAACCACGGCACAAGAACCATGGACGGCGATCGCTATCTTTATTTAGCACAGTCGCCACGACCGTGCGAATCTGGGGTTCAATGATCGAAGGCAGCCGGGACGGCCCCGGCTGCCTTTTACATCAAGCCGGCTCGACGATCCGGGCTCGCATCCGCTGGGCGGCCTCGACCATGTTTTCCAACGCCGGCTTGACCTCGGCCCAGCCACGGGTCTTGAGACCGCAGTCCGGATTCACCCAGAGTTTTTCGGCCGGCAGTACGGCGACGGCTTTTTCCAGCAGCGCGACCATTTCGTCGGTGCTCGGCACGCGTGGGCTGTGGATGTCGTAAACGCCGGGGCCGATCTCGTTCGGGTAGGCGAATTTCACGAACGCATCGAGCAGTTCCATCTGGGAACGGGACGTCTCGATGGAGATGCAGTCGGCGTCCATTGCGGCGATCGACTCGATGATGTCGTTGAACTCCGAGTAGCACATATGGGTGTGCACCTGGGTATCGTCGCGCACGCCGCCGGCCGCGAGCCGGAACGAGGCCGCGGCCCAGTCGAGATATTCGTCCCAGTCGGCCCGGCGCAGTGGCAGGCCTTCGCGGAAAGCCGCCTCGTCGCACTGGATGGCCGCCAGCCCGGCCGCTTCGAGATCGACGATCTCATCGCGGATAGCGAGGGCGACCTGTTTCACGGTTTCGGATCGCGGCTGGTCGTCACGCACGAAGGCCCACTGGACCATGGTGACCGGGCCGGTCAGCATGCCCTTCATCGGCTTGGCGGTCCGCGACTGGGCATATTTCGACCACTTGACCGTCATCGGCTTGGGCCGCGACACGTCGCCATAGATGATCGGCGGCTTCACATAGCGCGAGCCGTAGCTCTGCACCCAGCCGAGCTTGGTAAACACATAGCCGGCCAATTGCTCGCCGAAATACTCGACCATGTCGTTACGCTCGAACTCGCCGTGCACCAGCATGTCGAAGCCCATGTCTTCCTGCATGGCGATGGCTTCGTCAATCTGCTGCTTCAGGAAGGCATCGTAGTCGGCATCCGACAGATCGCCTTTCTTGTGGGCGGCGCGCGCCTTGCGCACGTCACGGGTCTGCGGGAAAGAGCCGATGGTGGTGGTCGGGAACATCGGCAGCTTCAGTTTGGCCCGCTGCTGGCGTGCGCGCTCGGCGTAGACAGAGTTCCGCTGGTAATCGGTGGCCGTGAGCCCCGCCACGCGCTTGGCGACGAAATCGTCGTGGATGAGCGAGGACTCGCGCCGATCCGTCATCGCCTGGGCGTTGGCCTCGAACAGGGCCGAATCGACCTCGCCGTCGACCGCCCGCGCCAGCGCCACGATTTCGTCGAGCTTCTCTTCGGCGAACGCGAGCCAGGCGACGAGTCGCTGATCGAGCCTGGTCTCGTTGCGCAGCGTCACCGGGCTGTGCAGCAATGAACAGGCCGGGCCGACCATGAGCCGGTCGGCGCCGAGGGTATCGCGGACCTGCGCCAATACCGTCTTCGCCGCGGCCAGATCGGTCTTCCAGATATTACGGCCATCAACCATGCCGAGCGAGAGTGCGGTGTCGCCGGGCAGGCGCGCCGCTACGGCCTCGATCTCGCCCGCGCCGCGCACGCCGTCGATATGCAAGGCACTCACCGGCAGCTGGGTGAACAGCTCGAGATTGTCGCGCAGCTCGCCGAAGTAGTTCGTGACCATGATCTTGAGGTCGCCGACCCGCGACAGCGCGGCATAAGTCTTGTCGATCACCGCGCGTTGGGCATCGTTCAAGTCCAGCGAGAACACGGGCTCGTCGATCTGCACCCACTCGGCACCGGCCGCGGCCAACTGATCCAGGATCTCGATATAAACCGGAATCAGCTGATCGGCGAGCGCGAACTTGTCCAGACCGGAACCATCGGTGACCTTGCCGAGGGTGAGATAGGTCGCCGGACCGACAAGCACCGGTTTGGTGGTCAGGCCCTCGGCCTTCGCCTCGGCGAATTCCTCGAACACCTTGGCCCCGGCGAGCTTGAACGTGGTGTTCTGCGTGAACTCGGGCACGAGATAGTGGTAGTTGGTATCGAACCACTTGGTCATCTCGCAGGCGATGGCTTCGTCCGTGCCGCGGGCCATGTCGAAGGCGAGATCCAGATCGGCGTGCTCGCCGTCCCAGTCGAAGCGCGCCGGCACGTTGCCGACCAGGCAGGTCATGTCCAGAACCTGATCGTAGAAGGAAAAATCGTTGGACGGGATCAGATCGATACCGGCGGCGCGCTGTTTTTCCCAGTTCGCGCGCCGGATCTCGGCGCCGGCGGCCTCGAGCCCGGCGCGATCGAGATCGCCGGCCCAGTAGGCTTCGGTGGCTTTTTTCAGCTCGCGGCGTTCGCCGATGCGGGGAAAGCCAAGATTATGGGATGTCGTCATGGATGGTCGCTCCTGTCCTGCGTTATCGAACGCGCCTAACGGCGATCGATCGAGAGCTTAGGACGACTCAACGATGACTAATATTGGTATCTTTGCATCAATACATGAGATCCACTCATACATGATCGAGCGAATTCATCTACGGATTCTGCGCCAGATCGAACGCGACGGCTCTCTGACCGCGGCCGCCAAGTCGCTGCATCTGACGCAATCGGCCTTGAGCCATGCCATTCGCAAGCTGGAAGATCAGGCCGGCACCGCGATCTGGCGTCGGGAGGGTCGGCGTATCCGGCTCACGCCGGCGGGCGATTATCTATTGGCCGCAGCCGAGCGCCTGCTGCCACAGCTGGAGCGGCTGGATACAGTGCTGGCCGATTATGCCGCCGGGCAGTACGGCACGCTGCGCATCGGCATGGAATGCCACCCCTGCTATCGCTGGCTGCTCAAGATCGTCGAGCCTTATCTGGCGGCCTGGCCCGGCGTGGATATAGACGTCATCCAGGCGTTTCGCTTCGGCGGCATGGCGGCGCTGTTCAACCACGATATCGATATCCTGGTCACACCCGACCCGCTCACGAAGCGTGGCGTCGTCTTCGAACCGGTGTTCGATTACGAACAGGTGCTGGTCGTCGCCGAGGCGCATCGCCTAGCCGGGCGCGAATACGTCTCGGCCGAAGCGCTGGCCGACGAAGTGCTGCTGTCCTACCCGGTAGACCCGGCGCGCCTGGATATTTTCACCGAGCTGCTCGCGCCCCGACGCATCATGCCCCGCCAGCACAAGACGCTCGAATCCACCGACATCATGCTACAGCTGGTCGCTGCCGGACGCGGTGTCGCGGCCCTGCCGCGCTGGCTGGTCGATGAGTATCGGGAGACACTGGCGATTGTGCCGGTGCGGCTCGGCCGGTCCGGGATCGCCAAGCAGATTCACCTGGGCGTGCGACGCGACAGTCGCGAGGAGGCGCCGATCGCCGGCTTTCTGACCGCGGCTCGTGCCGGCCCGGCCTGAGGCCAGACACACGAAGGCATCGGCCGCCTACACGGCCGATGCCTCGTCACGAAACGGTCGATCGCCCCGGCCGCATGCCGGAGCGAAGGCAAGCGTCTTACTGCTTCTTGCCCATCATGCCGAAGCGCTTGCGGAAGCGCTCCACCTTGCCGGTGGTGTCCATGATGTTCTGCTTGCCGGTGTAGAACGGATGCGTGTCGCTGGTCACTTCCAGCTTCACCAGCGGGTAGGTGTTGCCGTCTTCCCACTCGATGGTTTCATCCGAATCGATGGTGGAACGGGTCAGGAAAGCGAATTCGCTGCCCATGTCCTTGAAAACCACCGGGCGATACTGGGGATGAATGTCCTGTTTCATGATCTTGTGACCGTTACCGTTGCAAATCGTGTTCAAATGCCGCTGACATCCAGCGGCGACTTATTGTCGACTAGGCTTCGCGCGTCAGCGCCAGCTTGAGTTCACCGTCGCCGACGTCGAAGGCGGCCTCGACCTCGCCACTCGGCGCCTGGCTGGCTACCAGTTGCCGCGCCAGCGTCTCGCGGGACAGCAGCTCGGCATGCGTTTCGATGGCCGACACCAGATTCGCCGCCTCGGCCCGGTATTCGACCCGAATCCGATCGGCGACATGGAATTCGGCCTGCTTGCGCAGCCGCTGAATGCGGTTGATGACCTCGCGCGCCAGCCCACGCTGGATCAGCGAATCGGTAAGTGTACTATCAAGTGCCACCGTAACGCCATCCTCGCGGCCAACGAGCCAACCTTCGACGCCTTCGGCAGACACCAGCAGATCGCCTTCGCCCAGTTCGACCGCTTCCCCATCGGCGGTTACCGTCAGCGCGTTGTCGCGCAGATAGGCCGCGATCGCGGCGTCGTCCAGTTCGGCCACCGCGGCGGCCACCGCCTTCATCTTCTTGCCGAGCTGCTTGCCGAGCTGCTTGAAGTTGGGCTTGGCGCTGCGCTTGACCAGATCGCCCTCGCCGGCCACGTATTCGATGTCATCGACGTTGACCTCGTCGCGCACGATGGCCGCCACGGCCTCGACGTCGGCGCGCGCCACACCGGGCTCTTCCACGACCAGAATGCGCGCGACCGGCTGGCGTACGTTCAGACCGGCCTCGTTACGCAGGGCCAGCGTGTTGGCCACGATCGCCCGCGCCAGCGCCATGCGGCGTTCGAGATCGGCATCGGTCATGGCCGGATCGGGCGTCGGGAAATCGGCCAGATGAACCGATGCGCGGGCGCCACTCGACTCGGTGACCTGCCCATAGAGCCAGTCAGCGAAGAACGGTGCGATCGGCGCCATCATCGCCGCGGTGTCGGCCAGACAGGTCAGCGTGGTGTGATACGCGGCACGCTTGTCGGCCACTTCGGCTTCCGAGGCATTGCCGCCGGCATCGGCACGCGCGCCGGCCCAGAAGCGGGCCCGCGAGCGCCGGATATACCAGTTCGAAAGCGCGTCGATGAAGCGCTCCACCGCCCGCGCGGCCCGCGTCGGATTGTAGTCGTCGAGCGCGGCCGCGGCCTCGGCGGCGGTCGATTGCAGGCGCGACAGAATCCAGCGATCCAGCTCGGGCCGCTCGGCCACGGCCGGGGCCGGCGTATCCGCGGTGAACCCATCGATGTTGGCGTAGGTCGCGAAGAACGAGTAGACGTTTTCCAGCGTGCCGAACACCTTGGTCCGCGTCTCGCGCAGGCCGCGATCGGCGTACTTGGTGTTGTCCCAGGGCGGGCTGTTGGACAGCATGTACCAGCGGATGACGTCGGCACCATGTTCGTCCAGGGCCTCGAACGGGTCGACCGTGTTGCCTTTGGATTTGGACATCTTCTCGCCGTTGGCATCGAGCAGGAGGCCGTTGACGATGACGTTCTTGTAGGCCGGCGAATCCTTGATCAGCGTGCCGATGGCATGCAGCGAGTAGAACCAGCCGCGGGTCTGATCCACGCCCTCGCAGATGAAATCGGCCGGGAAGTTCGCCTCGAAAATCTCCTGATTTTCGAACGGATAGTGCCACTGGGCGAACGGCATGGCGCCGGAATCGAACCAGACGTCGATGATTTCCGGCACGCGCCGCATGGTGCCGCCATCGGCGGCGGTCCAGGTGATTTGGTCGACCTGCGGCTTGTGCAGATCGAGGCTGTCGTCATCGGCAACCTGATCGCCCGCATATTCCCGCAGCTCGGCAATCGAACCGATGACGACGATGTCGTCAGGGTTGTTGTCGTTCACCCAGATCGGCAGCGGCGTACCCCAGTAACGATGCCGGGACAGCGCCCAATCCACGTTGTTGGCCAGCCAGTCGCCAAAGCGGCCGGTGCCCACATGCGGCGGATGCCAATGAATCCGGTTGTTGTACTCGACCAGCTTGTCCTTGTGCTGCTGGGTCGCCACGAACCAGGACTCGACCGGGTAGTTCATCAAGGGCGTGCCCTTGCGCCAGTCGTGCGGGTAGTTATGCACCGTGACCTGTTGCGAGAACAACAGGCCGCGCTCTTTCAGATCGCGCGCGATCGGCTTGTCGGCATCCTTGAACCACAGCCCGCCGACCAGCGGGAAATCGGCACGGAAATGGCCGTCGCGCTCGATCGGGTTGAACACCGGCATGCCGTATTCGCTGGTCACGCGGAAGTCGTCGGCACCGAAGGCCGGGGCTTCGTGCGCGATGCCGGTGCCATCGTCGGTGGTGATGAAATCGGCCGCGATCACGCGCCAGGCGTGATCTGCCTCGGGATGATCGGCAAAGCAGTCGTACGGCGGCTTGTAGCGCCGCCCGATCAGCGCATCGGCGCCAAAAATATTGAGGATTTCGGCGTTCTCACCCAGCGTGGCCGCGACGCAGTCCTTGGCGACGATATAGACCGCGCCATCCTCGGCGCGCGCCTTGGCATATTCGATGCCGGGGCCGACGGCCACCGCCACGTTGGACGGCATGGTCCACGGCGTGGTCGTCCAGGCCAGGATCGCCACATCCGGCTCGTCCTCGAGGAAGAACTTCACCGTGATCGACGGGTCCTGAACTTCCTTGTATCCGAGGCTTACCTCGTGCGAGGACAACACCGTGCCGGAGCCCGGCGAATACCAGTGAATCTTGTGGCCCTTGTAGAGCAGCCCCTTCTCGTGCAACTGCTTGAGCAGCCACCAGACCGATTCGATGTATTCGTTGGAAAAGGTGACGTACGGCGCATCGAGATCGACCCAGTAGCCAATCCGGCGTGTGAGCTCGTCCCACTGGTTCTTATAGCGCAGTACCGATTCGCGGCAGGCCGCGTTGTACTTGTCGATGCCGTAGGCCTCGATGTCCTCGCGCGAGGACAGCCCGAGCTCCTTCTCGACTTCGATCTCGACCGGCAGGCCGTGCGTGTCCCAGCCGGCCTTCCTGTCGACGCGATAGCCGCGCATGGTCTTGTAGCGGCAGAACGCATCCTTGATGGTGCGCCCGAGCACGTGATGAATGCCCGGCCGGCCGTTGGCCGTGGGCGGGCCTTCGTAGAAAGTGAAGGTCGGGCCGTCGGCGCGCGCGGCCGTGCTGGCCTCGAAAACGCCGGCGTCGTCCCACCAGCGCCGGATCTCGGTCTCGACGGCCGGCAGGTTCAGGGGCTTGTGCTCGGAGAAACCGCTCATGGGCTATGTGTCGATTGGGTTTCGGATCGGCGGAAACCGCCCGTGAAATCACGACAGACGGCGCCACGTCTCGACGGGCTGCCCGCATGCCGCAAGGCGCGACACTATAAACCCTGAACCGTCGCGTTGCACTAAACGCCGTTGAAACGCAAGCCCCGAGCATTTAACGATGGCGGTGCCGACGCCGGGGCGGCACCGGATCGTAGCCGCCTTCGTTGAGCGGATGGCAGCGCAGAATACGGCGAATCGCCAGCCAGCTGCCGCGAATCGGGCCGTGGCGCGACAACGCGACCAGCGCATATTCAGAGCAGGTGGGCGCAAACCGACAGCGCGGGCCGATGAGCGGCGAAATCGCGTAGCGATAGAACAGGATCGGCGCCTGCAGCAAGCCGACGACCACGCGGCGAATCAACGCCGTTATCTGTCTACCGAGTCGTCGTGCCGGCATGGCTTGCGCTTGACTGACCGAATTTACGACCCAACCTTATGCCGATAGCCACCGTTATCGATACCTCGCCATGGATGACCGCGTCGAACAGCTCAAGACCACTTTCGAGATGCTGCCGGACTGGGAAGAGCGCTATCGCTACATCATTGATCTCGGCCGCAAGCTCGAACCGCTGGAAGACGAAGAACGCAACGAAGCAACCCGCGTCCGGGGCTGCATGAGCCAGGTGTGGCTGGTCGCCGACGATACCGACGACGAACGGCTGCATTTCCGGGGCGACTCCGACGCCCATATCGTGCGCGGCCTGATCGGCGTGCTGTTGATGATCTATTCCGACAAGACACCGCGCGAGATCGCCGAAACCGATATCAACCAGATCTTCGCCGATCTGAATCTGGAGCAGCACATCACCATGAATCGCCGTAACGGGCTGTATTCCATGGTAGAGACGATCCAGCGCTCGGCCGCGGAGCGTCTGTCCTCGTAACCGCCGATTGACCCGGCCGAGCAATGCCCGGCCGGATCGACGCGGCTTTACTTGCGCTTGCTGGCGCTGCCGATCGGCACGTGCTTGGCTTGACCCGGCTTCGAAGCCGCCTGATTTTTGCCGCCGGCTGCTTGTGATGGCTGTTGCGTGCCCGACTCGGCCGGCTTGCCGCCGGTGACCTTGGCATCGGCGGCGCTGGCGACCGGCTTCTTATCCCCGGATGCCGGCGCATTCGCTCCATTGGGCTTTTTCGCGGGACCGCCGGCACTCGCGGCCGTGGACCCGGCGCTCTTCGAAGCTGCGGGCTGCGCCGTGGCGGCGCCCCCCGTTGACTTGGGCGCATCACTCTTTGCGGCGCTTGGGCCCGCGCTGCCCGCTGGCTTGCTGCTCGCGCCGGACGACGTCGTGGCGGGCTTCCCCGGCCCCGACAGCTTGGCACTGCTATCGGCTCGGGTGATCTGATCCGGAGACGGCGGGGCCGCGATTTTCTCGCTGTTCAGATCGGCCAGCTTCTCCGCGCCCTCGGACATGTGCTGATACATATCGCGGTAGTCGTCGACCATGCGCGACATGATGGCCGAGGTCTGCTGGAAATGTTCGCGCACGTCGGCCTTGAGTTCGTCGTGCTTCTGTTTTTCCTTGTCCGCAGCCTCGTTGTAGTCGCTCCCGGCGCGGCTGCCGATGAGGTAGCCGATAACCAGCGCGATGACCACGCAAACGGCAAGAATGATGATCATGACTACCGGGCTCAGATTCGCCATATCGCGAGTCTCCTGGAATTTTCGAGTCGGACTTCAGACGTCATATTGGGCGGCTCGCCGCGCAGCGGCAAGGCGACAACAGTCGCAGCCAGCCCAACGACCGCGCCGCACGAGGCTTATTCGTCCGACGCAAGATTCGTGCAAGCGCTTATCCCAGCAGGCGGTTGAATTCCTTGTACATGCAGCGATCCATCACGACATGAATACCACGGGCCGCCGCTTCGCGTGCTGCCTCCTGATGAACCACGCCCTCCTGCAGCCAGAGATTGCGCACGCCTTTCTCGATGCAAAGCTCCACGATCGCGGGCACATGCTTCGGATCGCGAAATACCGTGACCATGTTGATGGTATCGGTCACGTACTTGAGATCAGAGAACGTTTTTAGACCGAGAATCTGGTCGGCGTTCGGATTGACCGGGATAATTTCGTAACCCGCGTCCATCATGCCCTTGGCTACCGCGTACGAGGGGCGACTCGGATCGGGCGACAACCCAACCACGGCGATGCGGCGCACATGAGCCAGGATTTCGCGGATGGTGACGTCGTCTGTGATTATTGGCACTTATTGTTCCTCTGTCGTGAAACTCTCCGGAATACTCCGGCCCGCGGCTTCGAGCGTCCTGCCAATGGACCGCACGAGCGCCTTGTTAACCCAGACCGTCGCCGATCGGTGCTGGAGAGCGACATAGCGCTCGAGCGTGTCGGTATCCACATCGCGATAAACATAGAGCAACATCAGCGGCAGCTGCTGTGCCAGCTTGCGTTGGAGCCCGGCCCTCGTACTCGACAGGATACGCTGAATTTGTGTTTCGTCGACCCGCGCGCCCGGCCCCACGGCCAGATTGCGGGCACGAATCATCGCGCCGAGCAACGTCACGTTGAAGCGCGTTTGCAGGGCCGCCAGATGCCTGTCCCGCACCAGTTGATCCATCAGCCGCAGGCGCCGTTTGCGCTGTTTGCCGGCTGGCTCGTTCTGGAACTGCTTGAACGCGCTGGCGAAGCCTGGCTGGCCGACCTTTCGCTCGAGCGCCATCATGCGGCGAACCAGGGGCTGGTCGAGCGCGCTGGAGGCTCGCACGAGATCGCGAGTGCGGCCTTGTTGACGCGCGGCCTGTGCCAGACGCCGGACAGTATCGTCGACCAGAGCCGAGGGGGCGAACGTTCGATTCACCAGCCGATCAACGCGATGTCGACGCGCCAACGCCACCGAGTGCGGCAGATTGCGATTGAGCGAACCCGATACCGCCGGGGCCGCCTGAGCCAGCAACGCCGAGACGTTGTACACCGATACCAGATGCCGGGCGGCCGCCCGATCCTCCTGCGCCGGATGCAACGCGCATCCGGTGGCGACCAGCGCCAGCGCAAGCAACAACACGATGAGATAGCATCGCCGCGCCCACTTCATCTTTGCCCCGTGCCGTGAACAACTTCGAGACTGTACGCGAAAGCCCGTCGGCTACGTCTGACGTTACGCCCGTCAGCGCGATCGGCATCGACACGCTGCGCCGACTGCTGGCCGAATTCGATCTCGGCGTCACCGAAGTAGCGCTCGACGCCCCGATCCCGGGCAGCTTCTGGGGCGATGCCGAAGCCGGCCTGCGGGGCGATACCCTCCTCGTACGGCCGGATACGCCGCTGCATTCCGCGCTGCATGAAGCGGGCCATTACGTCTGCATGGATCCGACCCGACGCGCGGCCCTGGATACCGATGCAGGTGGCGATTACGACGAGGAAAATGCGGTCTGCTACTGGCAGATCATGATCTGTGACCGCATCGACGGTGTCGATCGCGCCACGATGTGCGCCGACATGGATGCCTGGGGCTATACCTTCCGCCTGGGCAGCGCCGGCGCCTGGTTCGCCGAGGATGCCGAGGACGCACGCGCCTGGCTGATCAGTGCCGGCCTGCTCGACGACGACGCCGACCGGCTGATGCCGGGCGTCCGCACGGCCTGAACGCCGGTTCCGGCCAACCCCGCGAACAACCGGCGACGAAACGGCAACCCGCCCCGCCGCCGCTGACGATTACTTGTTCTTGGCCTGGTCCGCGACGGCCTTGGCTGCCGCTTCGGCCGCTTCGGCGTCGCCGAGATAGGCCGATTCGATGACGTTGAGCTCGTCATCGAGCGTATAGCGCAGCGGAATACCGGTCGGGATATTCAACCCGGTGATTTCGTCGTCGGCGATGCCGTCGAGATATTTCACCAGCGCCCGCAGGCTGTTGCCGTGCGCGGCGACGAGCACGTTGTCGCCCGCTTTCAGCCGCGGCGCGATCGCATCGTGCCAATAGGGCAGCACGCGTTCGAGCGTGAGCTTGAGGGATTCGGTACCCGGCAGGACGCGGGCATCGAGCTTGGCATAGCGCGGATCGTGACGCGGATGCCCCGGATCGTCGAGATCCATCGCCGGCGGCGGCGTATCATAGCTGCGGCGCCAGATGTGAACCTGTTCGTCGCCGTGCTTTTCGGCGGTTTCGGACTTGTCCAGGCCCTGCAGACCGCCGTAGTGACGTTCGTTGAGCCGCCAGTGGCGTTCGACGTCCACCCAGGGCTGGTCCATCTCGCCGAGCGCGAGCCACAGCGTCTTGATCGCACGGGTCAAAACCGAGGTGAAGGCAATATCGAAGCGGATATTCTCGTCCGCCAGCAGCTTGCCTGCCTGCTTTGCTTCTTCACGCCCCGTATCGCTCAGGTCGACATCGACCCATCCAGTGAAACGATTTTCCAGATTCCACTGACTTTGTCCGTGGCGCAGAAGTACCAGCTGGCCGGCCATGACCTCTCCTTCGATGATGGGTAACGAGCACGCAGATTACCACGCGCACAGGCCGGGTCAGCTGTTGTCGTTCTCGACATAGAGGATACGAATATCGTGCTGGATGCCCCAGTCGCGCGCCTTGGCGACATCGTGGCCCATGTAGATATCGATCTTGTTGGTCCAGCGCGCGGCCATCTTGTCGCGCACGACGTAGATCCCCGGCAGGCCCTGAATCTTGACCTTGGTGCCGTGAGTGAGACCTTTTTTGATCAGATCGCGCGAGACCGCGATCGCGTGCATTCCGGGCTTGAGCACGTCACCCCAGGCCGCGACCGATGGGTCGTGCTTGGTGGTCTGTGAAGCTACGGAGTTGTAGGCCGATGCGGCCACGCTCAACGTTTTCCACTCAACGGATTCTGCGTTGGCAACACCACAACTTATCAGCAGCAGCAAGCCCGCACAGGCAGCGGCGCGTACCTTTCGGCGCATATCCGGTCCCTCGGCTGTTCGCGAGCGCGGGATTATAATCAGTCAAACTGAACAGGGCCTGTCTGCGACCTGCAGATTGACGAAATCCGCAATGCGATCGAGCTCGTCGCCCTTGAAGCGAAGCGCTGCAGCAAGGGGCGCAAGCAGCATGACATGGTTCACGCCCGGATAGATTTTCACTTTGGCCGATCCGCCGTCTTCATTGACCTTCGCTGCCAGATTCGTCGTATTTTTGGGCAGAACCGTGGTATCGGCGCCCCCATGCAGCAACAGCATCGGCGGCTCGTTGCCGTCCACGAAATGGATCGGCTGCGTGCGCGGCCATTCCGACTTCGGCGCGAAAATCTTCTGCAGCGCCGGGTCCTTGATCGGCAGGAAATCATAGGGCCCGGACAGGCCGATAAAGCCCGACAGATCGCGCACCGAGGCACCGGCGTCGTTTAGATACGTAGCGTTGGTCGCCAGCATCGCGGCGATATGCGCGCCCGCTGAATGGCCGGCCACGAACAGATGACAGGCATCGCCGCCGTAATCGGCGATATGGGCTCGAGTCCAGGCGACGGCCGCCGCACCGTCGTCGACAAAGGTCGGAAATTTGACCTGGGGATATAGGCGATAGTCCGGCAGCACCGCCGTAATACCGCGCGAAGCTAGCGCTTCGCCGACAAACCGATAGCCGTCCTTGTTGCCCGTCTGCCAGCTGCCGCCATAGAAGAACACCACCACCGGATGCCCGGGCGCAGGCTTGTCCGGCGCATAGACATCGAGTTTCTGGCGCGGCTGATCGCCGTAGGCGATATCCGAATGCCGGTCGTAGCCCCAGCGGGGCACCAGCGTATTGACCCAGAACTGGCCGGAACAGGCAGCCAGCAGCGGCCCGAGCAGGCTCACGGTCGCCGCCCGCATGAGACGCTGACGCCCACGACGGCTCACGTCATGGTCACGAATTCTTCCGCACTGGTCGGATGAATGGCCACGGTATCGTCGAAGTCTCGCTTGGTGGCGCCCATCTTCACCGCCACCGCGAAGCCCTGGGTCATCTCATCGGCACCATCGCCGATGACATGCGCGCCGACGATCTTTTCGTCCTCGCCAACACAGACCAGCTTCATGTCTGACGGCGTTTTTTCGTCGAGCACGCCGTGGTATAGCGCCACGTAATGGCTGGTGTAGATCTTCACGGCGTCGTCACCGTAGGCCTCGCGCGCCTCGGCTTCCGACAGCCCGACGGTGCCGATCGGCGGATGCGTGAATACCACCGTGGGAATGTTGTGGTAGTCCAGCCGTCGATCCGGCATGCCGCCGAACAGACGATCCGCCAGACGGCGCCCGGCCGCGATGGCCACCGGGGTAAGTTCGATGGCGCCGGTGACATCACCCAGCGCATGGATACCCTCGACCGGCGTGTCCTGCCATTCGTCGACCGGCACCGTGCCGTCGGAATGCAGCTCCAGGCCGGTGTGTTCGACACCAAGGGCTTCGGTGTTGGGTACGCGCCCGATCGCCCAGATCAGTTCGTCGAAACCGCCGATCGTGCTGCCGTCCTCGAAGCGCGCAATGATGCCGTCGTCGCCTTCGGTGAGTTCGGCCACCTGGCGCTTCATGTGAATATCGATGCCGGCCGCGCGCATGCGCTCGATCAGCGTCTCGCCGAGCATGGCGTCGAAGCCAGCCAGCACGTGATCCTTGCGTAGCAGCAGGGTGACCTGGCTGCCGAGCGCGTTCAGCACGCCGGCCAGTTCACAGGCGATATAACCGCTGCCAACGATGGCCACGCGCTCGGGGCGCTGCGTCCAGGTGAAAAACCCGTCCGAATCGGTCCCGAGCGCGGCGCCCGGAATCTCCGGCCAGCGCGGCTTGCCGCCGGTGGCGATCAGGACATGCGTCGCGCTGATCTGCCGACCGTCGACCTCCACCGTCCGGGTATCGACGAAATGCGCCTCACCGGCGACGTATTCCACGCCGCTCTTGTCCAGATTGCGGTCGTAGATGCCGTTCAGGCGCTTGATGTAGGTCTCGCGATTGGCCACCAGCTTCGACCAGTCGTGATCCTGGGGCACCGCGTTGAAGCCATAGTTGTGGGCATGAGCGGCATGGGTCGCGAATTCGGCGGCATGCCACATCACTTTCTTGGGCACGCAGCCGACGTTGACGCAGGTGCCACCCAGACGGCCCCGTTCGACGAGCACGACTTTCGCACCGTAGGACGCCGCCCGGCGTGCCGTGGCGATACCGCCGGAGCCACCGCCGATCACGAGCAGATCACAAGACTCGGACATGGTTTATCGTCCATCATTCAATCGAATGCGAGCATTGTAGGCACGCCGCGACAGCCCCGACCAGCGAGGCAGGGCTCTTGATTGCGGCCCTACGCGCCGCATCATCATCGGATTAACGACAACGGCCGACGAGACGATCCATGAGCGCAGTGACTGAACCCGCCGACAATCCGCTTCTCGAGATGCTGGAGACCGGCGAGCTGCCGGATTTCGAACGGCTGGCCCCGGAACACGCGGAACCGGCGGTCGATGCTTTGATCGCCGAGGCGCAGGCCGCGGTCGAGCGCTGCACGACCGACGCGACGGCCACGAGCTGGGCCGAGCTCATTGCCCCGGTGGAAGACGCCGAGGATCGTCTTGAGCGCGCGTTTTCGCCGGTCGCGCACATGCATGCGGTAATGGACTCGCCCAAATGGCGCGAGGCTTACCAGGCCTGCATACCCAAGCTCACGGCGTTCTCTTCGGAAGTCGGCCAGAACACGGCGCTGTACGAGGCCGTGAAGGCCCTGCGCGATGCGCCCGAATTCGAAACGCTCGATGCCACCCGTCAGCGCGTGATCACCGACCGCCTGCGCGATTTCGAGCTGGCGGGCGTGGCCCTGCCCGACGAGGCCAAGGCCCGCTACAAGGAGATCGCCCAGCGGCTGTCGGAGCTGTCCACGGCGTTCCAGCAGAACCTGCTGGACGCCACCCAGATCTGGCAGAAGCACATCACCGATCATGCCGCGCTCGAAGGCCTGCCCCAGTCCGCATTCGACCTGCTGGCCCAGAATGCGGCCAACAAGGACATGGACGGCTGGCTGATCACGCTCGATGCGCCGAGCTTCATCGCCGTACTCACCTACGCCGAGGATCGCGCGCTGCGCACGGAAGTGTACGAAGCCTTCTCGACCCGGGCCTCGGACGTCGGCCCGCATGCCGGCGAGTACGACAACTCGGCGATCATGGACGAGATCCTCGCGCTGCGACACGAGGCGGCCAATCTGCTCGGCTTCGACAACTACGCCGAGCGCTCGCTGGCCCGCAAGATGGCCGAATCGCCGGCCCAGATCGAAGCCTTCCTGCTGGATCTGGCCGAGCGCAGCTTCGCCCCGGCCCGCGAGGAACTGGACGCGCTGACAGCACTCGCGGCCGAGGACGGCATCGACGATCTCGCCGCCTGGGACATCTCCTACTACGCCGAAAAACTCAAGGAAGCCCGCTACGACTTCTCCGACGAGGACCTGCGGCCCTACTTCCCGGCCCCGGCGGTGATCGACGGCCTGTTCAAGGTCACCCAGCGCCTCTACGACGTGAACATCCACGCACGGGAAGACGTACCGGTCTACCATCCGGATGTCACCGTCTACGAGATCACCGACGCCGACGGCAGCTCGCGCGGCGTGTTCTATCTCGACCCGTACGCCCGCGAAGGCAAGCGCGGCGGCGCCTGGATGCATCCATTCCAGAACCGGCGTGTGATGGACGACGGCGGCGTGCAGAAACCGCTGGCGTTTCTCACCTGCAACTTCTCGCCGCCGGTGGGCGGCAAGCCGGCGCTGCTGACGCACGGCGAAGTCACCACTCTGTTCCATGAATTCGGCCACGGCCTGCATCACATGCTGACGCGCGTCGAGCGGCCCTCGCTGGCCGGTATCTCCGGTGTGGAATGGGACGCCGTCGAGCTGCCCAGCCAGTTCATGGAGAACTGGTGCTGGTATCGCGAATCGCTCGACCTGTTCGCGGCGCATTACGAGACCCGTGAGACCCTGCCGCAGTCTCTGTTCGACAAGCTCTCGGCGGCCCGCAACCACATGGCCGGCTGGCAGATGCTGCGCCAGGTCGAGATCTCGTTGTTCGATCTGCGCCTCCATCGCGATTTCGACCCGGAACGCGGCGCCGCCGTGATGGACACGCTCAACCAGGTGCGCGCCGAGGTATCGCTGTTGCCCGCCCCCGCGTTCAACCGCTTTCCACACGCCTTCATGCATATCTTCGCGGGCGGCTACGCGGCCGGTTACTACAGCTATAAATGGGCCGAAGTACTGTCGGCCGATGCGTTCTCGGCGTTCGAGGAAACCGACCTGTTCGACGTCGAAACCGGGCGCCGTTTCCTCACCGAAGTGCTGGAACGTGGCGCTACCCGCGACGCCATGGACAGCTTCGTCGCCTTCCGTGGCCGCGAACCCTCGATCGACGCGCTGCTGCGCCACAGCGGGTTGACCGGGCCGAAAGCGGCCTGATCAAGCCCGACAGGCAACCCGCGCGCCGTCGCCCGGTCTGACGACAGGCCGGGCGACGGGCGCCACCCCATACGCCGCAACGGTTCGCGCGTCTCCCGAACCGTATTCCCGCCCCGCGGCGTCGCGCCCTGCGCGCCTTCGAAACGCCGACAGCTTGCCGCTGACGAGTATCGACTTTCGGATTACAAACGCCCAATCCCGTTTGACACCCTCAAATTATGCTGATATCAAAACTGTAAACGATTACAGAAACAGCTCGGGAAGAGCAGATGACGCCCACGATCAACGACGTGGCCATACGGGCCGGCGTGTCCACGGCCACCGTATCCCGCTACATGGCCGGCGAGAAGATTCGCGCCGAGGCCGCGGTTCGCCGCGCGGTGGAGGAGTTGGGCTATCGGCCGGCGATGGCGGCACGCAGCCTGCGGTCGGGGATTCACTACGTCGTCGCGATGGTGGTGCCCGACATCACCAACCCTTATTTCGCATCGGTGGTCAAAGGCGTGGAATCGGTGTTCCGGTCCACGCCCTACAACATTTTCGTCTGCAACAGCGATGAGTCGCCCGAGACCGAGGAACAGGTCCTGCTGGAGGCGATGAACCGGGTCGACGGCATCATCCTCGCGCCGACCACCGAACAGGACGACACCCCGCTCCAGGTGCTCGAACGGGGCCTGCCGCTGGTCTTCATCGACCGCGAGCTCTCGGGCGGCGATCTCGACAGCGTGCTGGTGGACAACGTCGGCGGCGCCCGCGCCGCGGTTCGTCATCTGATCGAGCTGGGCCATACCGACGTCGCCATCATCAGCGGCCCGCTCAACACGACGCCGGGCCGGGGCCGTTACGACGGCTATCTGATGGAACTGTGCAACGCAGGCATCGAGGCGCCGGAAGCCTATCGCCGAGTCGCCAATTTCCGCGAATCCAGCGGCTACGATGCCATGGAACAGCTGCTCGCGCTCGACAAGCCGCCGACGGCTGTCTTCTGTGCCAACAACCTGATGACCATGGGCGCGCTCAAGGCGCTGCAGGCCAATCGGGTGGCGATCGGCGACGAGATGTCGGTGATCGGCTTCGACGACCTCGACATGGCCTCGATGCTCAATCCGCCGCTGACCGTCATCGACCGGCCGGCGGTCGAACAGGGCGCGATCGCCGCCCGGCTGCTGCTCAAGAGTTTCGCCCACAACGATGCCGAGACGCCGGCCGAGCGCCAACGCATCGTGCTGCCCACACATCTGATCGAACGCGAATCGTGCCGGCCACCGCGAGGCGGTGCGCTCGCCATGAAACACCAGACCAACGGCAGCTGAGCTGCCGACCAAGAATTAAAGAAAAAGCGCGCGGGCTCGAATCCCGCGCCGGAGGAGACAACATGCTAAGCGTTCGCGATCTGTCGGTGCGCTTCGGTGCCGTGCAGGCGCTCAAGGGCGTCAGCGTCGATATCGAACCGGGCACGATCCATGCCCTGGCCGGCGAGAACGGCTCGGGCAAGAGCACCCTGCTCAAGGTGCTCGGTGGCGCCCAGCAACCCACCAGCGGCGAGGTCCGTCTCAACGGCGAACGGGTCGTGTTTTCCGACCCTGCCAAGGCGTCGCGTGCCGGCGTCGGCCTGATCTTTCAGGAACTGAGCCTGTTCCCGACGCTGTCCGGCTACGCCAACATCTTCATCGGCCACGAGCCTTCGCGCCTGGGGCTGATGCGGCTGCGCCAGCTCGCCGCCGAGGCCGATGCCCTGCGCGAACGCCTGGGCTTTCCGGCAGTGGATCTGTCGCGACCGGTCGCCCAGCTCACGGTCGCCGAGCAGCAGATCGTCGAGATTCTCAAGTGTCTGAGCCGCTCACCCAGGATCATTCTGTTCGACGAGCCCACGGCATCGCTCACGCAGAAAGAGGTGCGCCCGGTACTCGACACCATGCGCCGCCTGCGCGACAACGGCTACACGGTGATCTTCGTCTCGCATTATTTGGAAGAGGTGTTCGCCGTCGCCGACCGCGTCACCGTCCTGCGCGACGGGCAGATGACGATGGACGAACAGATCGCGAACGTCGACAACGAGAAGGTTCTGGCCGCCATGCTCGGCCGCACGCTGACCGACTTCTTCCCCGCGGCGGCGGGCGGCACGGACGCGAGCCGGAAAGCGTTCCTGCGCCTGGACGGCATCACTTGCCCGGGCCTCGAGCCGGTCGATCTGGAGATCCAGGCCGGCGAGATCCTCGGCGTCGCCGGCGCCGTGGGCTCGGGCAGCGCGCTGCTCGGCGAAGTGCTGGGCGGACTGCGCCGGCCCACCGGCGGCCGTCTGCAGGTGGCCGGCGAGGAAACCCGGCTGAATTCGGCCGCCCGGGCGCTCAAGGCCGGCATCGCCTATGTACCCGAGGACCGCCGCACCGAAGCGCTGCTGCAGGATCTGTCGTCGGCCACCAACATCAGCCTGCCGCTGATCGCCGCCCCCGACAGCCCGCTCGTGCATCGCAGCGGCTTTCTGCGCCGCCACCGCGAACGCGAGCTGATCGAACACGAGATGGCGCACATGGGCGTACGCCCGGGCGATCCTTCGCTGCCCGCCCGGAATCTGTCCGGCGGCAATCAGCAGAAGCTCGTGCTCGGCCGCTGGTTTCTCTACGACCGGCCCTGCCTGATTCTCAACAACCCCACCAAGGGCATCGACATCGGCTCCAAGGCCGAGATCTATCAGCACATCCGGGATCTGGCCGATTCCGGCCACTGCATCGTCTTCATATCGAATTACAACCCGGAGTTGCTCGGCATATCCGACCGCATCGTGGTGTTCCGCGAAGGGCGGCTGGTGGCCATGCACAACCGGGGCGAAGCCGACGAGAACCTGCTTCTGGACCAGACCATGGGCGATGCCAGCGTCGTCGACGCCTAGCCGCCGTTTTTGGAGGAGATCAATACAACATGACTGCCCAACAAGTAACCAATCCCGCCCACTCGGACATGGCTGAAGGCCGTGCCGGTTCCCCGGCCGCATCGAGTCACGACGCCGCACCGCGCCGCCGATCGATGCAGGCGATGATCTTTCAGCTGCTCAATTCGTCGCTTGTCGCCGCGGCCCTGATCGCCCTGTTCGTGACGTTCACGATCATCTCGCCGTTCTTTCTCACCGAAAGCAACATGCTCACCCTGCTCAATTCGATCGCCGTGATCGCGGTGCTGTCGATCGGGCAGACGTTTGTGATCGTGACCGCCGGCATCGATCTGTCGCAGGGGTCCGTGGTCGGCCTTTCCGGCATCATCGGCGCCCAGGTCATGACCGCCACCGGCAGCATCACGCTCGGCGTGATCGCGGCGATCGCGGCCGGCGTGGTCGTCGGCCTGTTCAACGGCGTACTCACAGCATTCACCCGCGTGCCGGCATTCATCGCCACGCTGGGCACACTCAGTATCGCCGGCGGCGCCGCCCTGCTGCTCACCGGTGGTCAGCCGATCTACCAGCTGCCCGCCGCCTTCAACGACTTCGGCACGGCCGCCATCGGCATCCTGCCCTACATCATGATCGTGAGCATCGTGCTCGCCGTCATCGCCCAGGTGGTGCTGTCACGCACCCGCTTCGGCCGCAGCGTTTTCGCCATCGGCAGCAACCCGCGCGCGGCCCTGCTGTCGGGACTGCCGGTCCGGCTGAACACGGTGATCGTATTCGTGATTTCCGGCGCGCTGTCGGCGGTCGGCGGCGTGCTGCTCACGGCCTATGTGAACTCGGCCCTGCCCACGGCCGGCGCCAATTACGAGCTCGACTCGATCGCCGCGGTGGTCATCGGCGGCGGCAGCCTGTTCGGCGGCCAGGGCGCCGTCTGGGCCTCGATTCTCGGCGTGCTGCTGCTGGGCGTGCTGTCCAATGGCGCCGAACTCGTCGGTGTATCCAGCTACGCCCAGACCGTGATTCTCGGCTGCGTGGTGATTGTCGCCGTGTTCATCGATTCGTTCCGCAAACGCGCGGCCATCTGATTCCCATCCGGCAACCATGCGAGCGCGGCGTCGCATCCGGTGCAATCCAAACAACCCCAGCCGCGAACAACAAAGCAAGAAAACATCCCAGGAGGAGACCATGTACCACCGCAAGCAATCCCGCCGCGCCAGCCGCCGGCTCGCTCTGAGCGCCAGCGCCGCCCTCACCATCGCGGGCACGGCGCTGCTGTCGACCGCGGCCGTCGCAGCCGATACGCCCAAGACCATCGAATTCATCCCGTCGTCCAACGCGACCCCTTACTTCCTTCAGGAATACGAGGGCGTCAAGAAGGCGGCCGCCAAGTACGGCTATCGCACGATCTTCCAGGCGCCTTCGGTATCGGTGCACGTGAGCAAGCAGATCGGCATGGTCTATACCGCGGTGACCCGCCACGTCGACGGCATCATCCTGGTGCCCTACAGCCCGACCGCGCTGTTGCCGCCGGTGAAGAAAGCGATGGCCGCCAATATCCCGGTCATCGCGACCGATTCCACCCTGACCCCGATGAAGGCCGTGTCGTTCACCGGTGTGCCCAACGAGAAGGCCGCAGCCGCCGTGGCCAGGTTCGCGGCGAACGCGGTCCACGGCAAGGGCGAGTACGCCATCATCGACTACAACCTGTCGACCACCTCCGGCCGAGCGCGCAAGAAGGGCTTCAAGGAGGAAATGGCCAAGCATCCGGGGATGAAGTTCGCCGGCATTCAGATCAGCCATTCGCTGCCGGAAAAGGCGATGAAGGAAGCCACGACGATGCTCGAGCGCAACCCGAACATCAACGTGATCTTCGGCGCCAACGACCGCTCCGCGCTCGGCGTCGCCCAGGCGGTCAAGCGCATGCATCTGGAGAACAAGGTGACCGTCGTCGGCTTTGATGCTGACCTGGGTGAAATCGATTACATCAAATCCGGCGTGATCAAGGCTTCGGTGCTGCAGAGCCCGATCACCATGGGCGAAACCGCGGTCGACATGCTGCACCAGGTGTTCACCGGCAAGAAGGCCGATGTCCCGAAATACAAGCCGCTGCCCTACCACCTGGTGACCTCGAAGAACTACTCCTCGCCGGAGTCGGTCAAGGCCATCCAGCAATACATCAAGGACTACAAGAACTGAGCGCGGCCGGATACCGGGCGAACCGCAATAATCGAGGAGACAACATGACCGCACGCAAAGTGATCGAGAACTACTGGCGCATCGAATGCACCCGCAACGTCGACGACATCATGGAATGCTATGCCGACGACGCCGAGATGGTCGTGCCCGGTATGGGCCGGCTGAGCGGCAAGAACGAGATCCGGCGCTTCTACCAGGACAGCGTTGATCGTTTCCCCAAACTGAGCGTCGATATCGTCGGCGCAGTCGAGGACGGCGACCAGGGCGCGTTCGAGTGGCAGTCGCTGTTTCACGATCACAAGGATCGGCCGTTTCCGCTCGAGGGGGTCAACGTGGTTCGCGTCGGCAACGACAAGCTGCAGAGCGTTCACGTGTACTTCGACCCGGCCGAGTTGGGCTGACCCGCCCACGGCCACGCTGAACGCCAGACCGCCCCGGCCTCGATTCCGGGGCGGTCCGGCTTCACGGATGACCGGCACCGCCGACCCGGCAAGCACGCCGCACCGGCGGTGCCCAACCCAGGTATTTCTCCATGACGAGCCCACTTGTCACCATTCTCGGCGCGTTCTTCGTCGATCTTGCATGCCGGACCGAGCGCATGCCCGCCTGGGGCGAAACCCTGCACGGGCGGCATTTCGCGATGGGCCCCGGCGGCAAGGGATCCAACCAGGCGGTCGCCGCCGCCCGCCAGGGTGCGTCGGTGGAACTGATCACGCGCCTCGGTCAGGATCATTTCGCGGCGATGGCCCGCGAGGTCTTTTCCGAAGAAGGCATCGGCCGCCGCCACGTTGGCGAGGATCCCGATCAGCCGACCGGCACCGCCACGATTATCGTCGACGACGAACGCGGCGAGAACGCCATCCTCATCGTGCCCGGGGCCTGCGACCGGCTGACCCCGGCCGATATCGACGCTGCCACAGATACGATTGCCGGCTCCGCAGTCTTCGTCTCGCAACTGGAGCTGCCGGCCGAGACCTGTTTTCATGCCATTGCCGTGGCGGCCGGTAACGGTGTGCCGGTCGTGCTCAACCCGGCGCCGGCCCGGTCGATCCCGCGCGATATCCTCGCCATGGTCGACTACCTGACGCCGAACGAGACCGAAACCGAAGCGCTCGTCGGCCACGCGGTGAATAACCTCGAGGACGCCCAACGCGCCGCCCGTACCCTGCGCGATTGGGGCGTCGCCAACGTCCTGATCACCCTCGGCGGCGAAGGCGTCTATGTCTGCGGCGACGCCTACGAAGGCCGGATCGCTGCCTTCTCGGCCGGCCCACTGCGCGATACCACCGGCGCCGGCGATGCCTTCAACGGCGGCTTCGTCGCCGCCCTGGCCGCCGGCGCCCCGCTGGAGGCAGCCGCGCGCACCGGCTGTGCCGTGGCCGGCCTGTCCGTCACCCGCCAGGGCACGGCGCCCTCGATGCCGAGCCGTGCCGAAACCCGTGCCCTGCTGGAGACTGCATCGTGAGCAAGACTGCCAAGAAACAAACACCGAAATCCGGCGACGAACCGACGGCGCGCGTCACCGCCCGGCCGCAGTTCCATCCCGATAACCGCGGCATGGCGCTGGACCTGGACTGGGTGCGCGACGTGCGCATCAACCTGAGCGCGGTGGAAGCCCGTGCCGCCACGCTGCCCAAGCGCCGCAGCGTGAAAAAGGTCTGGCAGGCGGCCTGGCTGCTGAAAGCCATCTCCTGCATCGACCTGACGACCCTGTCCGGCGACGACACCGCCGAACGCGTGCGCCGGCTCTGTCACAAGGCGAAGACCCCGGTACGTGCCGATCTGATCGAGGCACTGGGCGTCCAATCGCTCGATCTGCAGGTCGCGGCGGTCTGTGTCTACCACGCCTATGTAGAAACCGCGGTCGAGGCACTGGCCGGCACCGGCATCCCGGTCGCGGCCGTGTCCACCGGTTTTCCGGCCGGGCTGTCGCCGTTCGCCGAGCGGGTGGCCGAAATCCGTCGCTCGGTGGCCGCCGGCGCACAAGAGATCGATATCGTGGTCACCCGAGCCCATGTGCTCGGCGGGCACTGGGACGCGCTCTACGACGAGGTTTTGGCGTTTCGCGAAGCCTGCGGCGAGGCGCACATGAAGACCATTCTCGCCACCGGCGATCTGTCCACGCTGCGTAACGTCGGCCGCGCCAGCCTAGTCTGCATGATGGCCGGCGCTGATTTCATCAAGACCTCGACCGGCAAGGAGTCCGTGAACGCGACGCTGCCGGTGGGCCTGGTCATGGCGCGCTCGATCCGCGACTACCATGAGCGCACCGGCATGCGTGTGGGCCTGAAACCGGCCGGCGGCATCAGCAAGGCAAAGGCCGCCCTCGACTGGCTGGCCATGATCCGCGAGGAACTGGGCCGCGAGTGGCTCGACCCGGGCCTGTTCCGCTTCGGCGCGAGCTCGCTGCTCGGCGATATCGAGCGGCAACTGGAACATCACGTCAGCGGCCGCTATTCGGTCGACTACCGGCATCCCGTGGCCTGAGCCCGACGGCCAAGCCTGGAGAAATCTTATGAACACACTAGAAGCCTTCGCCATGATGGACTACGGCCCTGCGCCCGAGGATGCCCGCGAAGCCCACGCCTGGCTGGACGCCCACGATCGCCGATTCGATCTGTTCATCGACGGCCAGTGGCAGCCCGCCACCGACGACACGCGTTTCGACAGCCACGATCCGGCCAGCGGCGAGACGCTGGCCTCGATCGCCAGCGCAAGCGCCGCCGACGTCGACCGCGCCGTGGCCGCCGCGCGCAAGGCGTTTCCGGCCTGGCGCGATACGCCCGGCCATATGCGGGCCCGTTATCTGTACGCGCTTGCCCGCCAGATCCAGAAACATGCCCGGCGTCTGGCCGTGCTGGAAACGCTGGACAACGGTAAGCCGATCCGCGAGACCCGCGATATCGATATCCCGCTGGTCGCACGCCACTTCTATCACCACGCCGGCTGGGCCCAGATCCTGGCCTCCGAATTCCCGGACCACGAGCCGCTCGGCGTCGCCGGCCAGGTCATCCCCTGGAACTTTCCGCTCCTGATGCTGGCCTGGAAGATCGCCCCGGCGATCGCCGCCGGCAATACGGTCGTGCTCAAGCCGGCCGAGTTCACCTCGCTCACCGCGCTCGCCTTTGCCGAGCTGTGCCGGAACGTGGGCCTGCCGGATGGCGTGGTGAACATCGTCACCGGGGCCGGCGAGACCGGGGCGGCCCTGGTCGCGCACCCGGATGTGGACAAGATCGCCTTCACCGGCTCCACCGAGGTCGGCCGCGAGATCCGCCGCCAGACCGCCGACAGCGCCAAGCGGCTGACCCTGGAACTGGGCGGCAAATCGCCCTTCATCGTGTTCGACGACGCCGATCTCGATTCCGCGGTGGAAGGCATCGTCGACGGCATCTGGTTCAATCAGGGCGAGGTGTGCTGTGCCGGCTCGCGCCTGTTGGTGCACGAGGCTGTCTCCGAACGGCTGCTGGCCAAGCTGCGACGACGCATGAACACGCTGCGCATCGGCAATCCGCTGGACAAGGCGATCGATATCGGCGCCATCGTGGCGCCGGTCCAGCTCGAACGCATCCGCGGTCTGGTCGATCAGGCGGTGGCCGAGGGCGCGACCTGCCACCAGGCCGAGTGCCCGCTGCCGGAGACCGGCCTGTTCTATCCGCCGACGCTGCTCACCGACGTCGGCCCGGCCTCAACCGCGGCCCAGACCGAGATCTTCGGCCCGGTCCTCACCGCCATGACTTTCCGCACCCCGGACGAAGCAGTGATGCTCGCCAACAACACGGCCTACGGCCTGGCCGCCAGCGTCTGGTCGGAGAACATCAACGTCGCGCTCGAACTGGCGCCGCGGATCCAGGCCGGCGTGGTCTGGATCAACACCACCAATCGGTTCGATGCCGCCTGTGGTTTCGGCGGCTATCGCGAGAGCGGCTATGGCCGCGAAGGCGGTCGCGAAGGACTCGCCGCCTATCTGCGCCCGGCCTGGGAGCAGCGCCTGCCGATGCTGCCGCTCGACACCGGCGACGAACTCGGCGCCGCCGCGCCGGCCGGCGATCCCTCGGCCGCGTTCGGCATCGATCGCACGGCCAAGCTGTACATCGGCGGCAAGCAGAAACGCCCGGACGGCGGCTACAGCCAGCCGATCGTGGCCGCCGACGGCCAGCATGTGGCGGATGTTTCGCTCGGCAATCGCAAGGATATTCGCGACGCGGTCGAAGCCGCGCGTGCTGCCGCCGGCTGGGCGCGCCAGGACGGACATGCCCGGGCCCAGATCCTCTACTACATGGCCGAGAATCTGGCCCAGCGACGCGATGAATTCGCGGCCCGCGAAGCACGCCTATCCGGCGCCAGCGCCCAACAGGCCGGCGCCGAGATCGACGAAGCCATCTCGCAGGCCTTCAGCGCGGCCGCCTGGGCCGACAAGTACGACGGCGCCGTGCACAACCCGCCCGGCCGGGTGCTCACCGCCGCCCTGCACGAGCCGATGGGCGTGATCGGCATCGTCTGCCCGGCCGAAGCACCGCTGCTGGCATTCGTGAGCCTGGCGCTGCATGCGATCGCCCTCGGCAATCGTGTGGTCGCGATCCCGTCCGCGCGTTGCCCGCTGCTCGCCACCGACTTCTACCAGGTGCTCGAGACCAGCGATTTGCCGGACGGCGTGCTCAATATCGTCACCGGGCGGCCGACGGAACTGGCGCCGGTACTGGCCGATCACATGGGGGTCGATGCACTCTGGTACTTTGGCCCGCCAGCCGGCGTAGCCGACATGAAAACCCGATCGACGAGCAATCTGAAGACGGTCTGGACCCACGAAGGTCGGGCGCTGGACTGGCTCGCCCTCGGCGCCGGCCATGCCCGCGAAATCCTGGGGCATGCCAGCCAGGTCAAGAACGTGTGGATACCCTACGGCGAATGAAAGCACGCCGCCGGCCGTTTCGGCCGGCGGCGCTCGGACTGAGACGCTATTCCGCCAGGGCGTGGAGGCCGATCCGCGAGGGGCGGTGCACTCCATAATGTCGGCTTACGGCCTGCGGCCCAAGCCGACCTACGCCGATGCTCTCGCTCATGCCCTTATCCGCCGCCCGGTGACGTCCTCGTTACATCAGGCATCCATTCACGGAACATCATCCGACGTGGCGGCCCCGCGAGTGCTGGTGGTTGCCGTCCTATGGCAAGAGGTCTGAAGCGCGCGCTAACGTGCCGCGGCGAGCCGGGCTTCGAACGCCTTGCGAATCCGCGCCACCCGGTCGCGATTGACGCCGAAATCGTAGTAGCCGATACGCGAAGACGATTTCACGTCGATGACCGCCGCGGCCGGCTGGATGATGAAAGTGACATCGTCCACGAAACCCAGCGTGGTGGTGAACGTGGCATGCACGAAGTGGCCCTTGGCGGAGACGATTCTCGCGTTGTCCTCGCCCCTGAGTACCGCCATCAGGGTTTGCTTCGCCTGCCGGGCCGAGCCGTGGTAGGCCAGCGGGCGCACGTAGTGCGCATCGCTGGGTTCGGCCTGCGAGGATACGCAATGCGGTGCGTGGGCACACGGCGTGAAATGGTTGGCGTCGATCCGGAACTGCTTCGGCGGGCTGGCACCGCAGCCAGCGAGGGCCGCAACCATTACAATAGCGGTCGCCATCGGCTTGTGGATCGACTTGTCGAAGACACGGGGCATGACCGCTCGCTGCTGGGTGCCGTCGTTCTTGACTCTACACCACGCCGGGCGCTACCAATCGCTGCCGCAGTCTGGGACTTCCGCCATGCAAATCGCCACCTGGAACGTGAACTCGCTCAACGTGCGTCTGCCGCACGTCACCGCCTGGCTGGAGAAGAATCCGGTCGACGTGCTGGCGCTACAGGAAACCAAGCTCACGGACGACAAGTTTCCCGCCGATGAGCTCACCGAGGCCGGTTATCACAGCGTGTTCGCGGGCCAGAAGACCTACAACGGCGTGGCCCTGCTATCCAAGAATCCGGCCCAGGATATCGTCACCGCGCTGCCGGACTTCGAGGACGATCACAAGCGAGTGATCGCGGGCACGGTCGACGATGTTCGTGTGATCGGGGTGTACTGCCCGAACGGCAAGGATCTGGACAACCCGAGCTACGACTACAAGCTGGCCTGGTTCGAGGCCCTGCGCGAATGGCTGGCGCGCGAGCTCGAAGCGCACGACAAGCTCGTCCTCACCGGCGATTTCAACGTCGCCCCGCGGCCCGAAGACACTTACGACGCCGAGAAATGGGAAGGCCGCATCCTGTGCTCGCCACCCGAGCGCGCTGCGTTGCAGGCCCTGCTCGATGCCGGGCTCACCGACTGCTGGAGGGCCTTCGAAGCCGACAAGGAAGGCCGGCATCGCTTCACCTGGTGGGATTATCGCAACGGCGGCTGGGCTCGTAATGCGGGCCTGCGCATCGACCATGTGCTGGCGTCGAACGCGCTGGCCCAGGTGTGCAGCGATTGCCGTGCCCACGTCGGCGAACGCGGCCGCAAACGGCCGTCGGATCACGTGCCGGTCGTCGGCACCTTCGATATCGCCTGAGCGCGCGGCGGCCCATCGGCCGACCCGGTCAACGTACCGGCCGGCGGGCTCAGTAGCGGCTGGATTCCGCGACCGCCGCGTTGATGCGCTCCAGCGTTTCGATCACCGTCACGGCGCTGGCGCCGTCCGAGCGCGGACGGGCTCGGGTGTTCACGCAATCCATGAAGTGGGCGAGTTCGAGCCGCAAGGGCTGGCCGTCGCCGCGATGGACGACTTCGCTGCCCTCGTCGTGATTCTGTAGATCGGCGTCGATCCATTTGCGGTGATGGGTGACGGTCTGGGCCACTTCGTCGTAGACGAGCATGCCGTGCGAGCCCCGCAGCATCGTGCGGCGCGTGGTTTCCGGCCACAGCCAGGACGTATAGATGTTGCCGCGGATGCCGCCGGCGAACTCCAGATGCACATGGACTTCGTCCTCGACCGGCAGGCCCAGCATGCGATGCCCGGTGCCGCGCACGCGTTCGGGCGCCTCGCCCGTCAGATAGAGCATGATCGCCATATCGTGCACGCCGATATCCCAGATCACGTTCTCGGCGCTGCGGGCCCGGCCGAGGTTGAGCCGCTCGTGCCGGATCGAGAACAGCTCGCCCAGTTCGCCGGCTTCGACGTAATCCTTGATCCAGGCGATCGCCGGTTGATACATCAACAGATGACCGACCATGAGAATACGGCCGGCCGCGTCGGCCGCGTCGGCCAGCTCGCGCGCATCGACCGCGCTGTGGGTCATCGGTTTTTCGACGAATACGTCTTTGCCCGCCCGGATCGCGGCCAGCGCGATTTCGTGGTGCGTGGGCGTGGGCGTGGCGATCGCCACGGCCTCGCAATCGGACGCCAGCGCCGCCCGCCAGTCGGCGTATACCGCGAGATCGGGGTTGGCCTCGGCATAGGCATTGAGCCGCTGATTGTTGCCCTCGACGATACCCGCCAAGGCACCGAGTTCCTCGAGGTTGCGGATGATGTTCTTGCCCCAGGCGCCGGCGCCGATCGCTACGATTTTCATATATGCCCTGACGAACCGCGAAGGCCCTAGTGTAACGAGCGCGTTAGACGGCGACAGAAACAGCCCGTCGGTTGGCCGGATCGCGGCGGCGACACGATACCGCAACATACCGGCGTTAGTGTCGGTTATTAATCCGGCACGCGAATCACGTGATGCCGGCTTGAATACGACGCATGCGATCGCGTGCTCGCCGCGGCCATCGGCCGCCAAGCCTTTGAAAAATCAAAGACCGAAAACACGATCTTCCATTTTGAAGGCGTCGAACACACGGCGGCGTGCCCACTGTTTTATGCCGGACCCATGATCGACCGCATCGACTGGGCGTCATCACCGGTCTACAAGGACGACATCCGGCGGGCAACGTGTATCGAGTGCTGTGGATGAATGTTTAGTAAACGAAGGGATTTCGCCCTTTCTTAGTTTCATTCGGGGCCGATCACGACGGCACGCCCCGCCAGCCGAGGATACGCAATTGACTGTGCCTTCAGCAGTGTCGGCGCCTGAGGAGCTGGCGTCTGAGCTTGCCACGCCACCGAGCCCCGACGATTTCATGGATCGTCTGGCACAGCACATCGACTACGCCTTCCAGCCGATCGTAAGCATCAACAGCGGACGCTGCTATGGCGTCGAGGCGCTCATGCGAGGTTGGAATCAAACCGGGCTCGCCAGCATCGATGCCGTCCTCGACTTCGCCCACACGCACGATCTGCTGATCGAAACCGATGCCCTGCTCAAACGCCTGGCCTTCGAGAAATTCAGCCGAGTACCTTTCAGTCGCCACCTGCGACTGTTCTTCAATATCGACAACCGGCTCTTCAACAGCGCGGCATACAACCCCAAACGCACGGTCTGGGCGCTCGAGCAATACAACCTCCATCCGTCGTCGGTCGTGCTGGAAGTATCGGAGCGCAATCATCTGAATCGCGATGCCGGGTCATACCGGGTGCTGGAAAAATATCGCGACAGCACCATTCGCATGGCGCTCGACGACTTCGGCACCGGCTTTTCGGGGTTGTCGCTGCTGTTCGACACCAACCCCGAATACGTAAAAATCGACCGTTATTTCATTTCCGACATCGGCGCTAATCATCGCAAGAAAGTGTTCGTTTCCCACGTCGTGAGCCTGGCCAAGACATTGGGCATCAGCGTCGTTGCGGAAGGTGTGGAAACCGCTGCGGAGTTCTATACCTGCCGCGAGATCGGCTGCGATCTGGTGCAGGGCTATCTGATTCAGCGCCCGACCCGTGACCTGGCCGACTTGCGACCCGACTATCCGGCGGTACTCGAATTACGCGCGGCCGATCGACGCAAGAAACAGGACCGCGTGAAATCGGTGCACGAACAGCTCGATTTGGCGCCCGCGCTGGATGTCGGCATGCGTATGGAAGATATCCTCGACGCATTCCGCCGCCACCCCGAGCGGTCGTTCTTTCCGTTTCTCGATGACAACCGTCATCCCCTGGGCATGATTCGCGAAACGGAGCTCAAGGAATATATCTACTCGCCCTACGGCCGCCAGCTGTTGTCACGCAAGGGGCGCGACGAGTATCTCGAGCTTTTTCTTCGGCGCTGCCCGATCGCCGATGTACACACCGGCATCGATCTCATTCTCGAGCAGTACGCGATGAGTCCGAGCCGGGACGGCGTGCTCATTACCGACGACGGTGCCTATCTGGGGGTGCTGAGCGCCGAGGCGCTCGTTCTGGCAGTCCAGGAACGCAACCTCGAACTGGCCCGCGACCAGAACCCGCTAACGAAATTGCCCGGCAATCCATCCATCGAACGTTTGATCAACGAACTGGAAAACACCGATCAAAGTGTCGCACTGCTGTATTTCGATCTGGATAACTTCAAGGTCTTCAACGATGCCTATGGCTTCCGTCTGGGCGATCGCGTGCTACGGATGTTCGCGGAAATCCTGCAGAAGCACTTCGCCGTACTGGGCGCTTTCATTGGTCATATCGGCGGCGACGACTTCTTCGTCGCGACGCGCGACGAAACCTACGATGAGGTCGCCCGCACCGCGGAACGGGTACTCGACGGATTTCGCTTTAGCGTGCAATCGCTGTATACCGATGCCGATCGTCAAGCCGGCTTTCTGGTCGGCCTAGATAGACGCGGCCGACCGACCGAATTTCCATTACTGTCGGCCAGCTGCGCGCTGCTCGCTGTCGCGCCGGGCAGGAGCGACCGAACCGAATACACCTTTTTATCCGTCATCACGCAGCTCAAGGAAGCGGCCAAGCACGGCGGCAACGCCGTAGTCGCCGCCAGCGTGTTATAGCTCTCGGCGCCCCAGGGCGTGTTGAGGTTTCGTGCGAGCGCCGCGTTGGCGTCCGCAAATCGTGACCGGCAAGGCGCGAGTCGCCGCGTCGTAGCGTGCCACGACCCAGACTTGCAACGCCGCCGGGCGGGATTTGCGGCCCAACCCGAAGGGACAAGCGCTGTTTTGCGGCAATACAGCGTTATAGCTCTCTCGCGTAGAAAGACTACGCCGCGTTCGCTACGCCTCGTCTTGCCGCAAAACAGCGCTTGGCGCGGACTCGGACGAAACCTCAACACGCCCTAGAGGTCTCGGCTGGGCGCCGCCATGCTTTTCGGGCTTCGTCCGGCAAACAGACCAATCCACCAATGGCGCAGATGAAACCGATACGGGCGTACGCGCGCGGCATAGCGGATTCACGTCATCCGATAGAGACGTTATTCCGCATTCGCCGGCGCGGCCGGCCATGTCGACTTACGGTCCGCCGCCCAAACCGGCCGATGGCTGCTACCCATCAACGCCGCAGCCGACGAAGAGAAAAGTCGTGCGGGGCCCTGAAACCGCAGAGCATCGCGAACCCGACCCACCGTTTCCGCCCTTTGCGTTCCCTGGCGCACTGAAAACATCAGCGCCAACGAATCAGCACACCACCGATTGACTGTGATTTACGTTGATCTGCGGATAAGCGTATCCCACGGCGACACGCTCTGGAACAAACGCGTCTGCACAGTTCAAACCGTATCGAGCATCACTCGCCCGTTACGATGCGATCGGCATCTCTCGAGCCTGTTCGGCATCGGCATAGCCGTCGCGGCAGAGTGCCATCCGTTGCTCATCGATCGCTTTGGCCATATCGGCACCGCAGGCGGGACAGGCGCTGTACGCCTCACGCTGCAACAGCCACCAGGCCGAGCGGTCGATCGCCTGCCCGCAGTCGGGGTTGGGACATACCACGGTAAACACGTCGGTTGATCTAATCATCACGGCCTCCGAAATACTGCGAGCAGCCCGGTGCGCAACACGCTGACGCACTCGCCCCTCGCAAGAGCGCCGATGTTGTTCATCCGTGATTCTACGGAGCCCGTCGCGCAATGTCGAAAGCTGAAGCCGGCCTATAGGCGCAGGCCGCCCGATCCGGTTCGAACGAATCGTCGTCATCACGGCTTGACGTCGCGTACGGGCCCACTGCCGACATGTCGGCGCGGTCGCTCTCGGGCTTGGGCTCCGGCTGGCCGGCGCCCTTGTTGTCCCCCGGCGTCGACTGTGCGAATGCTATCGTCGGCCAGCGCCATGATGTCATGCGCCGCGTCGCACATCGCGCGGCCAGTTGACGCACTTTGGTCGCCGCGGTCGCAAAACCCCGACCGTGCTTCCCGGCGCGTGGCCTCGACCGAAGCATTCAATACCCGCAGATTGGTCTGATACGAGATGTCGTCGATCGGCTTGACGATCGCGTTAATGCCCGGCTCGATTGATTGATGGCATCCATCGACGATACCGCATGGGTCGCATCACCCGGGGGCAAACCTGAATTACAGGCGCGGACGCTCGGCTCGAAACCCGGTTCACGTTCATCACTTGCGACGCTTATCGCAATACCAACGTATTTTTTTATTGAAGCCGGCCCAGACGGCTTTGAAAATATTGAGTTTTCGTCACTTTTGACCAACGCCCAAATTCGGCTCCGTGCTTCACTCCGACAGCACGATCGAGGCTCGATAGGAGGGCCCGCGTGCCCGCATGGCTTCGACCACGTCGCGCATGGTGGCGACTAGCAGCTCGGTTTCCGCGCTGGGCCCGTCACGTTCGCTGTAGACATAGCCGAACGACAGCCAACGCTCGGGAGCGAGCGGCCGCATCACCGCACCACGCATGTCGATGGCCGGCGCACAGAGCCGGTCGAAGATAGCAATGCCCGCCCCGTCGCGCGCCATCTGGCAGGCAATCAGCGATGAGCTGGTCTGTACGATGTGCTCGGAATCCACGCCGCCGGCCTTGAGAAACAGGTCGACATGATCGCGCCAGATCTGGCCCGGATTGAGCCCCAACAGTGGTTCGCCGGCCAGGTCGTGGGCGGTGATTTCCTCTTTGGCTGCCAACGGATGATCGGCGTGCATCATGGCCTCGGCGCGTACGCGCACCAATTCCACCGATCGGATATCGAGCAGCGAGGTAGACACCGGCAACGAAATCACGCCCAGGTCGTAAACGCCAACGCCCAGACGTTTTTCCAGCTCGGTGCGCGAATACAGATCGATCTGCATCGCGATCTCGGGATGTTCGGTGCGCATGCGGGTGAGTGCCGGCGCGACCAGCCCCTGAGCGATGCGCGCCGCCGACATCACGCGGAACCGGCGGCGGGCCTTGTCCCGGATGGTGTCGGCGATGGCCGGAATCTCGTCCAGCCCGGAGACGATGTGCTCGGCCTCGCGAAAGAACTGCTGGCCGTCTTCGGTGAGCATCAGGCGCCGGCCGGAGCGCTCGAACAGCGTCAGCCGCAACTCGTGCTCGAGCTGGGCGATCAGACGGCTGGCCGCCGGCTGGCTGGTATTCATGGCCTCGGCCGCCGCCCCCAGCGAACCCCGGATGACGGTCTGCCGGAACAGTCGCAGCGCCTTGATATTCATCACGCGAGCCTAGCCGTGGATCGCGACTCATGCAAAAAGCGCATGAGTTGATCGCATCTTTAGATTTGTCCCCGCCCGCCCCCTGGTGAACTCTAGTCGGCACAAAAAAGGGGACGTCCGCCGACACCCGAACAGAATTAATCCATGGCGGATACGGAGGAGAAATGGCCCGACTACTGGTATTTGTTTTATTTCTGCTGGCGGCAAGCGCGGCATTCGCGGGCGCGGCACATGAACTGCCCGCCGGCGCCGGACAGTATGTCTATCACGACACGGCGACCGACAAGAACGTCACCGTCTTCTATTACAAACCGCGCAATTACAAGCCGGACATGCCGGTAGTGTTCGTGCTGCACGGCCTGCGCCGCAATGCGGCCGAGTATCGCGACAGCTGGATTGGTCCGGCCGAGCAGAACGGGCTGATGGTCCTGGTACCGCTGTTCAAGCGCGATCCATATCGCGGTTCGAACGGCTACAACCTGGGCAACGTCTTTCATGCAACCACCCATCGCGAGGCGATTGGCCGGGCCAAGCCGGACACGCTCAACCCGAAGTCGCTCTGGGCCTTCACGCTGGTCGGCCGCGTGTTCGATGATTTTCGTCATAACCGCCAGACCACCGAACGTACGAGCTACGATCTCTACGGCCACGGCGCCGGCGCCCAGTTCGCGCATCGATTCGCGATGTTCATGCCGAACGCCCGCGTGGACCACATCATCGTGGGCGCGGCCGGCTGGTACACCGTGCCCGATCGCCAGGTGAACTGGCCCTACGGCATCGCCGACGTCCCGCAGATCACCGATGCCGATCTCAAGACCTATCTCGGCCGACACGTACTCATCCTGATCGGCGGCGCGGACAACCGGCGGCGTAACACGATCATGCGCCAGAACCGCTATGCCAACGCTCAGGGCGATACACGCGTTGCGCGCTCGCTTTATGAATTCCAGTACGCCAAACGTCTGGCGAAACGGCTGGATACGCCATTCAACTGGCAACGCTGGGTCATCCCGGGCGTGACCCATACCCCGGCGCAGATGACGCCTTTCGCGGCGTCCTATTTCGCCGCGGTGGCCGACTAGACAACCCCGACCGGGCCATTCGATGCCCGGCACGACATAACACGACTCGGAGGAGACTCATGGGTGATTATCATCACGGCGCACGCATGCGTGCGCTCGTAGGGATCATCGTGGCCGCCGCGGTGCCGGTCACCGCGATGGCGGCCGACAACCCGCCCAGCCGCGCCTCGTTGGCGGACCTGGTCCGCCAGCAGGCGGCGCAACTGGCCAAGCAATCGCAACAGATCCAGGCGCTGCAACAACGGCTGAGCAAGGTGGAAGCCGAGGAACAGGCGCAGCACAGCAAGCCGGCGCTGGCGAAGCGGGCTGCGACCCGACCGTCCGCATCGCAGCTCGCGGCCAACACATCGGGCACGTCCAGCGGCCCCGCTGCCACCGCCCAAACCGATCGCAATACCCAGGCGATCAGCGAGCTCCAGGACAAGACTGCGCTGCTACAGGCCTCGGCCTCACAGCATTCGTCGGTGGACCTGTCCGATGGCGGCCCGAAGTTCGTCAGCGCCGACGGCAAGCGCAGTTTTCAGATCGGCGGGCGGCTGCAGTTCGATGCCTCGACCACGTCGGGATCGCGCTACAGCGACAAGAGCGACGGCCGCGATATCAGCGGCACGGAAGCACGGCGCCTGCGTCTGGATTTCAAGGGCAAAATCGCCGATCACCTCCACTATCGCCTGCAATACGACCTGGCCGGTAACGACGCCAGCGTGCGCGCGGCCTACATCGAGCCGGACTTCGAGCTCGCCGGGCACGAGGTCAAACTTTACTTCGGCAACAAGTACGACGACCGAACCCTGAGCGGCGCGACCTCGTCTAACAACACCTGGTTCATGGACCGCAACTTCGTCAACAACGCCGTCGAACCGGACCGCGGACCGTACGGCCTGGGTGTAAAGGGCAAGATCTACGGCCACAACTGGCACTACTCGCTGGCGGTGACCAGCGGTGCGATCGGCCGCAGCAACGATACCTCGGACAACGTCACCTATATGTCACGCGTGCACTGGAACCCCTGGCGGCGCGGACCGAACATGGTGCATCTGGGCGCCTGGGGCTTCTACGAGGACTTCGATCGCAGCGACAGCGCGGTCTACAAACGCATCCGCACGGCGGGCCACTTCAACGACAATGTCCGCATCCGCAGTCGTCTGTTGCGTGACCCGTCGAGCAGCCAGGCCTATGGCTTCGAACTGGCGACCTCGCTGGGCGCGTTTGCGGCCGCCGCCGAGTACGGGCATCGACACGTCGACCAGCGCGATTCCGCCGGCGGGGAGAACATGGCCTACGACGCCTACAGCGTCGAGGCGGGCTATTTCCTGACCGGCGAACACCACGGCTATTCGCACAAGAACGGCGTGTGGAAATTCCCGCATGTGAAGAACCCGGTCACCGGCGGCGGCTACGGCGCCTTCGAGATCGCCACCCGCTATCAGGCACTGAGCTTTAACGATCAGCCCAACTATCCGGGCGGCAATGGCCATAGCACGACCATCGGGGTGAACTGGTACCCGGCGGACTGGGGCCGGATCATGCTCAACGACATTCTCTGGTACACCAACAATCGCAGCGGCGACTACAAGGGGCCCGATCACGGCAACACCGTGGAAGCCCGCCTGCAGGTGATGTTCTAACCCGAGATTCGCTCAAGACCGGGCCGCGCGGCCCGGTCGCCCCGGGTTTTCGTTTTCCCCCGTCCGAGGTCATCGATGTACGGCTCTCGAATCCGCCATCACCGATACGCGGCCCTGCTGGCCATTATGCTCGTAGTCCTGGCCGCTCTGCTCTCCGGCTGCAGCGGCCAGCGTACGCACGACCATGTGCTGGATGTGGCGTTCCAGTCCGAGATCAGCAATCTCGACCATACCTATACGACCAAGCGCGCCTACATCATCCTGTCGCAGCTGACCGACGACTATCTGTTTCTGGTCGATCCGAAAACGCTCGACTACAAGCCGTTGCTGGCGAAGTCCTACCACTTCGAGAACGACACGACGCTGGACGTGAAACTGCGCCACGACGTGCACTTCCACGACGGCTCGAAGATGACCGCGCGTGACGTGGTCTATACCTATCGCTTCGTGATGGACCCGGCCAACGGCGCCCGCGCCCAGCAGCATATCGGCCAATGGCTGAAATCGGTGGAACAGACCGGGCCGTACTCGGTGCGTTTCCACCTGAAATACGCCTACCCGCTGGCGCTGCGTGACATGGCGATCACGGTGCCGATCCGCAAGGCCGGCAGCTATACCGTCGACGGCAAACTCGACAAGAGCGCGCTCGCCACCCACGAGAACGGCCTAGGTGTGACCTCTCAGTAGATTGTTCATCCGAGCCGCAAGCCTTGAAGCTGATGGGT
>NZ_APNK01000030.1 GCF_000732535.1 Salinisphaera hydrothermalis C41B8 | reverse complement strand
GATGGCTCTTGCGAAGCAGCTTGCCACTTATCGCACTGTCCAGAAATCAGGGGCCAGTTCAGTGCTCGATGCCGACGACGCCGACCAGGAAACCGTCATGCACTACGCCACGCTGTCGTCTTCGCCCGCGGCCGAGATCGCCTGAGGACCGAACGATGAGCGCGACCAAGGAAAATATCTCTATGGCAGAACAAGCAAAGCCGGCCGCCGCGGGGCGCCTGCCGGCGGGCCTGCGCGGCAAGTTCCAGCAGTTTCTGGCCTTCGGCGGGCTGATTCTGATCTTCGCCTTCTTCTCGTTCGCCAGCCCCAACTTCCTGACGTTTTCCAACGTGATGTCGATCCTGTTGGCGACCGTGGTCATCGGCACGCTGGCGATCGGCACCACGTTCGTGATCATCTCGGCCGGCATCGATCTGTCGCTGGGTACCGGCATGTCGCTGTGCGCGGTGATGTCCGGGGTGTTCATCACCTACTGGGGCCTGCCGGTGCCGCTTGGCGTGGTGCTGACCGTGGCCTTCGGCGGCCTGATCGGCTTCGTCAACGGCTTCAACGTGACCATGCTCAAGATCCCGCCGTTCATCGCCACGCTGGCGATGATGCTGGTCGCCGAAGGCCTGGCGCTGGTGATCTCGGGTAGCGCGCCGATCTATTTCAGCGATACGCCGAGCTACTACATGCTCTCCCAGGGCCACATCCTGCCCGGGGTGGATATTCCCAACGCCGTGCTGTTGTGGATCGCAGTCGCGATCATCGCCGGGGTGATTCTCAATAAAAGCGTGTTCGGCCGCTATACCTATGCCATCGGCAGCAACGAAGACGCCACGGCGTTGTCGGGCATCAATACCCGGCGCTGGAAAATCCTGATCTACAGCTTCGGCGGGCTGTTCATCGGTCTGGCCGGGGTGCTGATCTCGGCGCGCCTGAATTCGGCCCAGCCGGCGCTCGGCATGGGCTACGAGCTCAAGGCCATTGCCGCGGTGGTGATTGGCGGCACGTCGCTGTTCGGCGGCGTGGGCTCGATCCTCGGCACGGTGATCGGCGCGCTGATCATGTCGGTGCTCACCAACGGTCTGCAGATCATCTCGGTACCCCAGGAATGGCAGACCGTGATCCTCGGCGTGGTGATCCTGGCGGCCGTCTATCTCGACAACTTCCGACGCAACGCCGCGGCCTGAGGCCGCGACGGCGTCGCATCGAACGTCCATAAGAACGAAACGGAGGAGACCATGACCCCTATTCGATCCGCTCTGCTCGCGGCGGCCGTTGGCCTTGCACTGTCGGCCGGTGCGGCCGCGCCGGCGCTGGCCGACAGCGGCAAGCCCTATATTGCCATCGTGTCGAAAGGCTTTTCCCAGCAGTACTGGCAGGCCGTGAAGCACGGGGCCGAGGAAGAAGCCCAGAAGAAAGGCGCGCGCATCACCTTCGAAGGCCCGCCGACCGAGTCCGACGTGGCGATCCAGATGAACCAGCTGACCGCCGCGCTCAACAAGCATCCGGACGCCATTGGCTTCGCCGCGCTCGATAGCCAGGCCGCCGCGCCGATGATGATGCAGGCCAAGAGCGAAGGCATTCCCGTGATCGCCTTCGACTCCGGCGTGAAGAGCGACGTGCCGGTTTCGACCGTGGCCACGAACAACAAGGCTGCGGGCGCGGAAGCCGCCAAGCACATGGCCAAGCTGCTGCACGACAAGGGCACGGTCGGGCTGATCATCCACGACCAGACCAGCGTGTCCGGCACCGACCGGCGCGACGGGTTCATGAACTGGATGAAGAAGAACGCGCCGAACATCAAGATGTTGCGACCGCAGTACAGCAACAGCGACATGTCCAAGGCGGCCGACATCACCAAGGCGATTCTGGCCTCGCATCCGCATCTCGACGGTCTGTTCGCATCCAATGAAGCCTCGGCCGAAGGCATGGCCCTGGGCATCAAGGAAAGCGGCCGCAAGAACATCGTCGCGATCGGTTTCGACTCGGGCAAGGCCCAGATCGATGCCATCAAGAACGGTGTGCTGACCGGCTCGATCACCCAGAACCCGGTCGGCATGGGCAAGGACATGGTCGATACCGCGCTCAAGGTCATCCACGGCAAGAGCGTGCCGAAGACCATCGATACCGGCTTCTACTGGTACGACAAGTCCAATATGGACGAGCCGAAGATCCAGAAGAATCTGTATCAGTAAAACGCCCGTCCGGCGCGTCGTCGACGCGCCGGACGCTTGTCGATCCGTGCCGGCGCTGTATCTCATGACGACACGCCCGGCACGCTGTCTTTATCCCGGCCCCGGGCGCGTTGATACCGGGCTGGCCGTGCTGGCCGATTGTCATCGAAGATGAGGCGACCTACGGGTGAGCGGCTACCGTGAACCCGTCATCCGCTCGATGTGCCGGAGATCGACATGAGTATCCATCGTCTTGAGCGCCTGGCCGGCGAGGCCGAAGCACGACTGCCGGTAGCGGTCGCGCGTTATTTTCGTCAGGGATCCGGCGCATCGGTATCGACCGCCGAAGCCGTGACCGCGTGGGAGCGCCAGCGTTTATTGCCGCATGCGCTCGTTGATGTGTCGCAAGTCGAAACCGGTACCACGTTGCTGGGCACTCCGGTACGCACGCCGATTGCCGTGGCGCCGAGCACCTTCCAGCGCGCGGCCGACCCTCAAGGCGAGCGGGCGATGGCCGCAGCGGTGGCCGAGCTCGGCAGCCTGTTGACGGTTTCGAGCAACGCCGGCACGCGCTTCGAGGCCATTGCCGAGACCGGCGTGGCCTGGTGGCTGCAAGCCTATCTGCCGTCCGATCGCCATGCCGCGTTGCCGTTGCTGGAGCGCGCGGTCGAGGCCGGGGCGCGGGCGATCGTGCTGACCGCCGATACGCCGGTGGTGGCAAACAAGGACGACGGCGACGCCGAGACGATCTGGCAAATCGCCGAGGACGACTGGCTGCAGGTCAATTTCGATGCCAACTATGGCAGCCGGCCCGAGCATGCCAAGGCGCGTGATCTGGGCCCGGCCGATATCGAGTGGCTGCGCGAGCGGACCGGGCTGCCGGTGGTGGTGAAGGGCATTCTGCGGCCCGACGATGCCGCGCGCTGCGTGGCCGCCGGCGCCGCGGCGATCTGGGTGTCCAATCATGGCGGCCGACAGCTCGACGGGGCGGCAGCGACGGCGGATTGTCTGCCCGACGTGGTGGCCGCGGTTGGCGACCAAGCCGAAGTCTATGTCGATGGCGGCATTCGCTCGGGGCGTCATGTACTGACGGCTCTGGCGCTGGGCGCCCGCGGGGTGTTTCTTGGACGCCCGCCGTTGTGGGCGCTGGCGGCCGGCGGCCGAGATCGAGTCGTGACCGAAATGACCGTGTTGAACGACGAACTGGTCGAGGCCATGCAGCTGGCCGGCATGAGCCGGCCGAGGGCCGATCCAAGCCTGGTGATGACGGCTCGTCGTTGACGCCGTCCGGCGAGCGCCGGTCACGGCGACGGATCGGGACTACGGGAGAACCCGAGCTCCGTAGGCCTTCGGATGGACTCGGGATCGCCCGGCTTCGAGACTCGGCCGATCAAGTTCATACCCCAACCAACGGACACGACACCATGCAGACCGAAGAATTCGTGAGCGAAGTCGCCCGGGCCGCCGATCTGTCTGATCAGGACGAGGCCGCCACCATTGCGCATGCGACGGTCGAGACGATCTGCGCGCATCTGCCGGCCGAGCAGGTCCGCGAGCTGGCGTCGCAGCTGCCGCGCGAAATGACACGCGCCGCCGAGGACGGCCGCACGCAAACCACCGAAAACCCGGCTGAAATCTCGCAGGACGAGTTCTTTCAGCAGGTTGCGATCCGCGCCGAGCGTGATCGTGCCGAGATCGAACCGGCGGTACGCGCCGCGATCACCGTGTTCAAGCGGGCCCTCAGTCGCGGCGAAACCACCGACATCGTGCTTGATGCCCCGCGCGAGCTGGATGCGTTGCTGACCGCATAGTCGCTACCGCGATGCCACGCGGCCGTTTCTCGTGCCGCGTGGCGTTTGGCGACGAACGGCCCGCGTTCGTCGCCCGCCTCGGGCACAATCGGACGATGCTTCATTCCGGAGTTCGTATGTCATCCTCCGAGCCCGCCGCTTCGGCCGACGCCTCTCATAACCCGTGGCACGCCAGGCGCTATGTGTTGCGCAGCCGCTTCTTCCGGTTTTTCGGCGGTGCCTACGAGCTTCGTGACGAGCAGGGCCGGCTCTGCCTGTATGCCGAGATGAAGCGCTTCCGGTTGAAAGAGGATATCCGCGTGTACGCGGACGTCGACATGCGCGAGGAAGTGCTGCGTATTCGAACCGAGAGCATCCTCGATTTTTCGGGCGCCTACGACGTCGAGGACAGTCGGCAGCACGCGCGCATCGGCACCTTGCGGCGCTCGGGGCTGCGATCGGCTTTCGTCCGCGATCATTGGCAGATGCTCGACCCGGCCGGCCAGCCGATGGCCGAATTACAGGAAGATTCGCTCGGCAAGTCGCTGCTGCGCCGGCTGATCGAATTCGCCGGCGAAATACCGCTCGTGGGATTGCTCGGCTATTTCTTTCCGCAGAGCTATGCGCTGACCCGCCATCAGCGCGCGGTCGCCCACTATCATCAGCGCTTCAACCCGTTCATTTACAAGCTGGATATCGACCTGACGCCGGATACGGTCGCCGGCGTCGACCGACGCCTGGCGATCGCCATGGCCGTGTTGCTGGCGGCGATCGAAGGGCGGCAATAACGCCGCCCCGTGAGTGCCGGGTCAGGCGGCCGCGACCGCCTGATGGATATCCGCGATCAGCGAATCGATCAGTTCGGGTGTGGTGTTCCAGCTGCACACGAAACGCACGCCGCCTTCGCCGATGAAGGTATAGAACGTCCACTGGCGCGCGCGCAGGGCATTCTGTAGCGGCGTGGGCATTTCCAGGAACACGCTGTTGGCTTGCACGTCGAACATCAGGTTCACGTCGGCCAGATCCGCCACGCCGTCGGCCAGGCGCCGCGCCATGGCGTTGGCATGGCGGGCGTTGGACAGCCAGGCGCCGGTTTCCAGCAGGCCGAGCCAGGGCGCAGCCAGGTAGCGCATCTTCGAGGCCAGCTGGCCGGCCTGCTTGCAGCGATATTCGAAGTCCAGCGCCAGCCGCTTGTCGAAGAAGATCACGGCTTCGCCGAAGGCCAGCCCGTTCTTGGTGCCGGAAAAACACAGCACGTCCACGCCGGCACGCCAGGTCAGCTCGGCCGGCGATACATCCAGCCCCGCACAGGCGTTGGCGAATCGTGCCCCGTCCATATGCACGCGCAGATCGTGATGATCGGCGACGTCGCGAATCGCACGCAGCTGTTCCAGATCGTAGACGGTGCCGACCTCGGTGGCCTGGGTCAGCGAGACCACCTTCGGGCGGGGGTAGTGAATATCGCCGCGTTTGGTCACCGTCTTTTCGATGCCGCCGGGCGTTACGCGGCCGGAATCGCCCGGCACGGTCAGCAGCTTGGAGCCGTTGGAGAAAAACTCCGGCCCACCGCATTCGTCGGTCTCGATATGCGCCAGCTGGTGACAGATCACGCTGTGGTATGACTGGCACAGCGAGGCCAGCACGAGCGAGTTGGCCGCCGTGCCGTTGAATACGAAAAAGACTTCGCAATCCGTCTCGAACAGATCACGAAATGCATCGCTGGCCTCGGCCGTCCAGCGATCGTTGCCGTAGGCCAGATCGTCGGCCGCGTTGGCGCGATGCATGTAGTCCATCGCCTCGGGACAGATGCCCGACGTGTTGTCGCTGGCCAGAAAGCGCGGCGTATTGGCGTCGGCGTCGGCCGCGGTGGCGGCGGATTGGGTTGTGGACATGCGCAAACCTCGATTCTTGGGCGCATCGGTGCCCGGAAATATATGGCGCGGGCGCGGCGCGCCGGCCCAGCCGGCGGTCGCTGCCAATCGCATGCAGGAATCGTGCGATAGTGAAGACGATTGGCGGGCGGCGCCTTCAAGTCGTGCCGCGCATCTTACACCCGGATGCCCGCTCGGGCAGGAGTGGGGCATGGTGTATTCCACGACGAGCGGTAGGCCGTGCGGACCGGTCGGACTGGTATTGACCGCCGGCGGGGCGCGCGGCGCGTATCAGGCAGGCGTGCTCAAGCGCATTGGCGAACGTGTGGGCCACTACGCGTCGCGTTCACCGTTCGCGATCGTCGCCGGCGCCTCGGCAGGCGCGATCAACGGGGCGGCGGTGGCCGCCTACAGCGATCGGTTTTCCGAAGGCACGCTGCGCCTGGCTCTGCTGTGGTCCGCGCTGACCGCCGAACAGGTATATCGCACCGATCTGCGCGCGATTCTCGGCAACGCTGTTCGGGCCGGGCTCGATTTCGGTCTGGGCGCCTGGCTTGGCGCCGGTCGTGTGGCGGCGCTGCTGGATGCCGCGCCACTGCGGGCACTATTGGTGCGCGAGTTGCCGCTCGACGGCATCGGCCGGGCGATCGAACGCGGTGATCTGTCGGCGATCGCGATCACGGCTTCCGGCTACCACTCGGGCATCTCGTATATCTTCGTGCAGGGCGCGCCCGGCCATCCGGTTTGGCGCAAGAGCCGGCGGATCGTCCTGCCGGCCGAAATCACGGTCGACCATATCTGCGCCTCGGCGGCGATTCCATTAGTGTTCCCGCCGGTCGCCCTGTCGACCGGTGTGCGCTCGGCCTGGTTCGGTGATGGCGCGATGCGCCTGACGCATCCCTTGTCGCCCGCGATCCGGTTGGGCGCCGAACGCATACTGGCGATCGGCGTGCGCTGTGCCGGTACCGCCGAAACGCTAGCGGAACGGGAAACCGAGCCGGGCACGGGCGAGCAGGCGAGCATGCCGCGGCGGCCGCCGCTGGCGCAGATCATGGGCGTGTTTCTCAATGCCATCTTTCTCGACCATCTGGATGCCGACCTGGATCACCTGATGCGTATGAACGCTTTCGTGAAAACCTACGAAAGCGCGACCGGCGAACGGCCGGCCCAGTCGGATCTGGTCGAACCGATGCGAGTGGTCGAGCCGCTGGTTGTGTCGCCTTCGGTGGATCTGGCCGAAATCGCCGACGAGCTGTCGTATCGTATGCCACGGACCTTACGACTGGCGCTGAGTGGGCTCGGCGAGCCCGATCCCCGCAGCGCGGATCTCAACAGCTATCTGTTGTTCGAACCGGAATATGCGCGGGCGCTCATCGATATCGGATATCACGACGCCAGCGATCGTATCGACGAGATCGAGGCGTTTCTGATGGGCGAGGCGCCAGCGGTCAGACCCGCCGCGACCGCGATACGCTCGCGAAGCGTGCGCAGCTAACGCTGGGCGTAGCGGCGGTACTCAGGATCGCGATACCGCCCGGGGCCGGCCGGTATCGCGATCGCGCCGATCAGATTTGGCCGCGAATAATGGCCAGCATGCGCTTGAGCGGCTCGGCCGCGCCCCAGAGCAGCTGATCGCCGACGGTATAGGCGGTCAGGTACTCGCCGCCCATGGCCAGCTTGCGGATACGCCCGACCGGCACGGTGAGCGTGCCCGATACGGCCGCCGCGGTGAGATGCTCGAGCGTGGCGTCCTTGTCGTTGGGTACGACTTTCACCCACTCGTTGTGATCGGCCAGCATCTGCTCGATCTCGGCGGTCGGAATATCCCGCTTGAGCTTGATGGTGAATGCCTGGGCATGACAGCGCATGGAGCCGATGCGCACGCACAGGCCGTCCATCGGAATCGGATGATCCTGGCGGCCGAGAATCTTGTTGGACTCGGCGCCGGCCTTCCATTCCTCCTTGGACTGGCCGGACTCCATCGGCGAATCGATCCACGGCAGGGCCGAGCCGGCCAGCGGATAGCCGAACTGCTCGACCGGGAAATCCGCGCCGCGCATGGTCGCGGTGACATCGCGATCGATGTCGAGAATCGCCGAGGACGGCGTATCGAGCTGCGGCTTCACCGCGGCATGCAGCGCGCCCATCTGGTTGAGCAGCTCGCGCATGTGCTGCGCGCCCGAGCCGGAAGCAGCCTGATAGGTCATGGCCGACATCCACTCGATCAGGTCGCGCTCGAACAGGCCGCCCAGACCCATGAGCATGAGGCTGACCGTGCAGTTGCCGCCGCAGAAGGTCTTGGTGCCTTTTTCCAGCTCGGCGTCGATCACGTCGCGATTGACCGGGTCGAGCACGATGGTGGCATCGTCGGCCATGCGCAGCTTGCTGGCGGCGTCGATCCAGTACCCGTTCCAGCCGGAATCGCGCAGTGGCTGATATACCTCACCGGTATAGTCGCCGCCCTGGCAGGTCACGATCACGTCCATCTCGGCCAGCGCGTTGATGTCTTTCGCATCGGCCAGCGCCGGCACCTCGCGGCCGATATCCGGGCCGGGCTGCCCGGCCTGGGATGTGGAGAAGAAGACCGGTTCCAGCCCTTCGTAGTCGTTGTCGGCAAGCATGCGCTGCATGAGTACCGAGCCGACCATGCCACGCCAGCCCACGAAACCGACTTTCAACATTGTGTTACCTCGAGCGTCGTCGGGTTGAGTTGTTCGACGCGCCAGTCTAACGCGTGCGGCGGCGTTCGCCGAATCGATGCTGCCCACGAGCGGCGGGCCGAGTGCGCTCGCGCCTGTGGATAATGGCTTCTAGACTGTCGGCTTTCGATCGCGGCCGGCGATCGATGATCACGACGACCGACGGTATCGACATGTTCAACGACTGGTTCATCTCCCACCCTGCCAATCTGGTCTGGGTGGCGCTGTGCACGATCGCGCTCTATGTCGTGATCGTGGTCGCTGCGCGGCTGTCGGGCGTGCGCAGTTTCGCCGAAATGTCGACCTTCGACATCGCCGTGACGGTGGCGCTCGGCTCGCTGGTGGCCAGCGTCGTGGTGTCGAAGAATCCGCCGCTGCTGCAGGGCGTGGTGGCGGTGGCCACGCTGTATGCGCTGCAACTCATGGTTTCGCAGCTGCGCTCGCGCTTCTCGGCGGTCGAGACGTTGGCCGACAACCGGCCGATCCTGTTGATGGGGCCGGGCGGCGAGATCAAGCACGCCAACCTGCGGGTCGCCCGCGTGACCGAAGACGATCTGCGGGCGCATATGCGCCGGGCCAATATCTCCGACCCGACGCGAGTGCGGGCAATGGTCATGGAAGGCACCGGCAACATCAATGTGTTGCATGGCGAGCATCACGATCCAAGCGATGCGCCGTGGATTCTGCAGGGGGTTCGCGATTACACCCGCTGATCACCGATCCTCGCGCCAGCGCCTGCCGGTTCGGGTGGCAAGTTGCAAGTGGGGCCCCCTCTGGCCATGCTGAACCCTCGCTTGAATGAGGGGAGCATCACCGGATGCCAACAACAATGCGCCGCATTTGCGGCTTCGCCACGGCTCTGCTCGTGGCGCTTACGGCCACCGGCACCGCCATCGCCGGCAGTGCACCGGTCACCATCTACACCGATAACTACGCCGGGGATGAAGCGATCAGCCGCGTCGCCCGCGATCTGATCGAAACGCACTACGACACCAAGGTCCAGCTGAAAGCCGTGTCGGTCGGGGTCGCCTTTCTGGGCGCGGCCCATAACGAGAACAGCCTGTTCATGGCGGCCTGGTTGCCCAAGACGCATGCCGATTACATGGCCCGTGTTAAAGACCAGGTGGACGATCTCGGCACGGTCTACCCGGGCGCCCGCCTCGGCTGGGCGGTTCCCGACTATGTGCCCAAAGACCAGCTCGACAGCATCACTGATCTGAAGAAGCCGGCGGTTGCCAAGAAACTCGACGGCCGAATCCAGGGGATTTCGGCAGGGGCCGGCGAAATGCAGCTGTCGCATAAGGCGATGAAGGCCTATCAGCTCGACAATATGAAATTGATCACCGCCAGCGGACCGGCGATGACCGCTGCCCTGAAGCGGGCGGTCGAGCATCACAAATGGATCGTGGTCACGGCCTGGAGCCCGCACTGGATGTGGGAGCGCTTCAATCTGCGTTATCTCAAGGATCCGAAAAACGTGCTCGGGACGGAAGATCATGTCGACGTGATCGCCAATCCGTCGTTGAAGAAGAACGAGCCGGAGATCGCTGCCTTCCTGTCACGGATGCGATTCTCGATCGACCAGATCAACGCCATGCTGGCCGATGCGAACAAGACCTCCTACGAGGCGGCGGCCAAGAAATTCATCAAAGCACACCCGAAGACGGTCCAGTCCTGGCTCGGCAAGAGTTCCTGATCGCCGTTGTATGATCAACCCGGCATGGAAAATGCCTTCATGCCGGGTTGAACAGAGGCAGGCAGTCCTTCTAACTCTTTGTCCACACAGCAGGTAAAACGCCGGAAGGCCGCCCGCTGTTCATTGAGGGCGTTGAACAGCCGTGGGGGATCAGCTGTTTGGCAGCGGGTTAATATCGAGGCTTATCTAAAGGATGTGTCGATGAAGGCTGCCGTCGTCGAGGATTTCGCAAGACCGCCTCGTTATCGCGATTTCGACCCGCCCGCGCCGGGCGCCGGCGAGCGGCGGATCTCGGTCCACGCGGCTGCGCTTAGCCAGCTGGTACGAGCGCAGTCTGCGGGGCGGCACTACACCCGTGGCGCGCCGCCATTCGTGCCTGGCGCCGACGGTGTTGGCCGGCTCGATGATGGCCGGAGGGTCTACTTCGTGTTTCCACGGGCTCCGTTTGGCGCCATGGCCGAACAGAGCGTGGTGCGTGCCGAATATATGGTTGCGGTGCCGGACGGGGTCGACGACGTCACCGCGGCGGCTATCGCCAACCCCGGCATGTCGTCCTGGGCGGCATTGAACCACAGGGCGGCGCTCGTCGACGGCGAGACGGTGCTGATTCAGGGGGCCACCGGCGCGTCGGGACAGCTGGCGATTCGCATCGCCCGGCATCTGGGCGCGGGCCATATCGTGGCGACCGGGCGAAACGCCGCGGCCGAGGCCGCGCTGCGCCGCCTCGGCGCCGATGAATACATCGCCCTGGAAGACAGACCCGAGTCGCTCTCCGAGCGTTTCGCCGAGCTCGTTTCGCGCGGCGTCGATGTCGTGCTCGATTATCTCTGGGGGCCGCCGGCCCTGGCCCTGATGCAGGCATTCACCGGCCACGGCCCGGCGGCGTCGCCGCCAGTGCGCTATGTCAATATCGGCTCGCTCGCCGGGGCTGATATCGCCCTGCCGGCGGGGCTGTTACGCAGCTCCGGCATCCGGTTGATGGGCAGCGGGATCGGTAGTGTCGCGCATACCGATCTGGTGGTTTCGATCGGCGGCGTATTGTCGGCGGTAGAGACGGCTGGGCTGAAGATCGCGATCGAGACGGCGCCGCTGGCCGAGGTCGAAAAGGTCTGGGGCGCGGCCCGGGAGGCGCGCCTGGTGTTCGTTCCCTGAGCGGCCGGCGGGCCTCAGGCGTTACTGGCGCAGCGCGTAGCGCCGCTCGATGACGTCCAGTAGTAGCGTCACGGCGCTCACCAGCACCAGATAGATCATCGCGGCCACCAGAAAGATCTGGAAATACTTGAAACTATCGGCGCCGATCATCTTGGCTTGGCCCATGAGCTCCGGGACGCTGATGGCGAAGGCGACCGAGGTGTACTTCAGCTCGATGATCACTTCGTTGGACCACTGGGGCAGGGCAATACGCCAGGCCTGGGGCAGCACGATATGGCCGATGGTCTGGATGTATGTCAGTCCGATCGCTCGGCCGGCGGCCAGCTGGCCCGGGCGCACCGAGCGAATGCCGGCGCGGAAATACTCGGCCTGATAGGCCGCCGTGTTGATGCCGATGGCCACCATCGCGGCCACCAGCGGCGAAAACACGATGCCGATCTGTGGCAGCCCCTGATAGACGATGAACATCTGCACCAGTAGCGGCGTGCCCCGGATGAGTTCGATATAGCCGGTGGCGAGCTTGCGCGATATCGGGTCGCCGTAGACCCGGCCCACGGCCAACACCCAGCCGGCCACGAAGCCGCCGAGCATGGCGACCACCCAGATTTCCAGCGTATAAACGGTGCCGTGCAGCAGCGCCGGCAGGTTGGCCCAGGCAAAAGCGAACCAGTCGCTCATCGCGCCTGCCCGGGGTCGTCGGCCTCGCCCACCAGCGCCGCGGCGATGCCGTCGATGAAGCCGCGGGTGCGCTGCTCGCGTGCCTCGTGAAAGATCTGGCGTGCCGAACCTTCTTCCACCACGCGACCTTCGGCCATGAACAGCACATCGTCGGCCACCGCTTCGATGAACGCCATCTCGTGCGAGACGATGATCATGGTCATGCCTTCGGCCACGAGCTCGCGCATCACGCGCAGCACGCTGCCCACCGACTCGGGGTCGAGCGCCGAGGTCGGTTCGTCGAACAGCATGAGTTCCGGCTGCATCGCCAGCGCCCGGGCGATCGAGACGCGTTGCTGCTGGCCGCCGGACAGCTCGGCCGGGTAGGCGCGCCATTTCTCGGCCAGGCCGACGCGATCGAGCTCGCGCCGGGCGATGGTCTCGGCCTCGGCGCGTTTCAGGCCGCGCACCCGACGCAGCCCCAGCATGAGGTTGTCGGCCACGGTCAGATGCGTGAACAGGTTGAAGTCCTGGAAGACGAAACCGATGCGCGAGCGCAGCGCGTCCATATCCGCCTTGCGTGCGGTCAACTCGGTGTCGTCGAGCCAGATTTCGCCCGCGTCGATCGGCTCCAGCCCGTTGAGACAACGGATGAGCGTCGACTTGCCGGCACCGGAGGGCCCGATGATGCCCTTGACCTCGCCGGCCGTGACATCGAGCGAGACATCGTCGAGCACGGTGTGCTCGCCGAAGCGTTTGGTCAGATGCGAAACCCGCATCAGCTGCGTGGCGGAACCAGTCATCGACGCAACCCTAGTGAGCGAAACCGGGCACGCGCAGACGGCGATCGAGCCGCGACAGGCCCCAGGTCGCCGCGAGCGAGAGTACGAGATAGACGGCCGCAGCCGCCGAGTACACGGCCAGTGTGTGGCCGTAGTTGGCGGACACGATGTAGTCGGCCTGGCGCATCAGCTCGACCACGCCGATGGTGTAGGCCAGAGACGTGTCCTTGAGTTCCGACAGGGCCTCGTTGGTCCACGGCCCGATGGCTTGCCGCATGGCCTGAGGCAGCACGACATGCACGATCGCGGCGCGGCGTGTCAGTCCGATGGCGCGTGCTGCCGCCATCTGGCCGGACGGCACCGAGGCGATGGCGCCGCGCACGATCTGCGATTGATAGGCCGCCGAACGTAATCCGAGCGCGAGCGCCGCCGCGGCGAACGAGGAAATATCGTAAAAGCTGGAAATGCCGTAATAGAACAGAAACAGCAGCACGACCGCCGGAATAGCACGGAACAATCGTTCAACGAGCGTTGCGCCAATACGCAGCGCCCAATGGCCATAGCTCTGGGCCAGGCCGAGGCCGGTGCCCACCACCACGCCGATGGCCAGCAGCGTCACGGCCAGTGCGACCGTGATCGCCGCGCCTTCGGCGAGATAGGGCAGATTCTCCCAGATGGCCTCGTAGATCATCGGTGCGAGTCAAGCAAAGTACGAATCAAAAAAGCCGGCGATCGCAGGTTGCGACCGCCGGCCGGTTGACCACGAGCGGGCTAGTTCGCCAGACCCGGAATCGGCTTCTTGTAAGAATCGATGCCGGCCGGCATGGGGCCGGGGACCGGGGTAACCTGGGCGTTGGGCATGTACTGGTGCACGATCTTTGCCCATTCGCCGGACTTGTAGATGGCCACTTCGCCGGCGTTGAGCTTCTTCAGCAGCGCGGTGTTGCCCTTCTTGACGCCGATCGCGTAGACCTGCGGCGGCTGCGGGCTGATCTGGCCGGCGATCTTCACCTTGCCCTTGTTGTCGGCCACGAACTTGTGCGCAGTGTCGTCGTCGAGGAACTGGGCATCGATGCGGCCGATCAACAGATCCTGCAGGGCCGTGGTGCCCTGTTCATAGGTCTTGATGTTGATGTTGCCGCCTTTGCCCACGATCTGATCCTTCAGATAGTCGTAGTTGGTGGTGCCGGTCTGCACGCCGATGGTGTGGCCGTTCGACAGCGCCGTCTTCGCGGTGAGCTTCGAATTGGCGGGCACCAGCACGTCGAGCTTGATCTGCCACCACGGCACGGTGAAATCGATCTGCTTCGCGCGCTTGGGCGTGACGGTCAGGCCGGTGACCAGCATGTCGATCTTGCCGGCCTTGAGCGCGGGGATCAGCGACGAAAACGACATCGAGCGGAACTTGACCTTGAAGCCCTGCTGCTTGGCGATCGCACGCACGGCATCGGGCGCAATACCGACCACCTTGCCGTGGTCCACCGAAGCCCACGGCGGGAAAGACGGCTCCACGCCGGCGATATAAGTCTTGGCCAGCGCGGCGGTTGAGCCCAGCATCGCGACAAGCGCGATCGAAAGAATACAGATCAGGCGCATTGCAAGTTCCGGTTTGAAAAAGATATGAACGCCGCTCCGGCGCCGTCGATGACAGCGCGAATTACGGAGATCGGGACTTATTGAAGCATACCGCGATCGGAGATTCAGCCATTGCAACGATGTATCGTTGCCTCGTGCACCGAAGTCTGGTTAGTTATTCGTCCGGATTTTGCCGGCTGGGGGGATAAATTGGGCTTGTTGCTCTTATCGACGATCGCCTACCTGCCTCTGGTGGCGGTTGTCGTATTGAATCTGCTCTTGCCCGCACAGCGGGTATTCCAGACCCATGCCCGCGACGGCGTTTTTGACGAAGACGCCAGCCGGAACGCGCGGCGGAGAACGCTGTTCGGCGCCGGTCTGCTGGCCGGCCTGACCCTCGCCCAGTGCGGCGCGCTGGCCTACTCGATCCACAATATGAACGTCGCGGGCATCGATCACCCCACCAATCTGGCTTTGGTGCAGTAAATCCCGGTTCGCGCTCCGGCTGGGCTCGTGTGGCCGCCGGAAATGCCAGCGACCAGCGCCGGCTACCGTGCCGGGCCCGCCCAACAGGCGGCGCGATTCTTGAATACCCGGCATAGCCGTCGAGCGGCGCGCTACACTGTGGCGCATTGCGTGTGTATAGCGCAGGAAAAACAACGATTCTGGGGGTAGCGTGAGTCGTACGACCCGTCAGGGTTCGGGCGTGGCCGAACTGACCGTCCGGGGCATCCTCCTCGGTGGTCTCATCACTTTCTTTTTTACCGCGGCCAACGTCTATCTTGGCCTCAAAGTTGGCCTGACGTTCGCCACGTCGATCCCCGCCGCGGTGATCTCGATGGCGGTGCTGCGCGTCTTCGCCGATTCCACCATTCTGGAAAACAACATCGTCCAGACCGTGGCCTCGGCCGCCGGCACGCTCTCGGCCATTATTTTCGTATTGCCTGGCCTGGTCATGATCGGCTGGTGGCAGGGCTTCGATTTCGTCACCACGGCCGTGATCTGTGCCACCGGCGGCCTGCTGGGCGTGATGTTCTCGGTACCGCTGCGTCGGGCGCTCGTGGTCGACGCTGATCTGCCGTATCCGGAAGGCCGGGCCGCGGCGGAGGTGCTCAAGGTCGGCGCCGGTTCGCGCGAAGGCGCGGCCGAGAGTGCTGCCGGGCTAGCGGTGATCGTGGTCAACGGCCTGGCTTCGGCCGCATTTGCGCTGGCCGCGCAGATGAAGCTGGTAGTCGGCGAAGCCTCGCTGTGGTTTCGGACCGGCGCCGGTGGCGCTACGGGTATTTCCGGCAGCCTGTCGTTCGCGCTGCTCGGGGCGGGCCATCTGGTGGGGCTGTCGGTCGGCATGGCAATGCTGGCTGGGCTCGTGATCGGCTGGTGGGTGGCGCTGCCGATTCTCACCGCCATGAGCACCGTCACCGGGTCGGCCGAGCATGTGGCCAGTACGGTGTTCTCGGCCGACGTTCGTTTCCTGGGCGCGGGTGTGATCGGCGTGGCCGCGATCTGGACGCTGCTGCGTATCATCGGCCCGGTGTTGGCCGGCATCCGGTCGGCGATGGCGGCCTCATCGGCGGCCCGCGCCGGTCGCGATCGCGCGGTCGAGGAACGCGACATGCCGATCGGGCTCGTCGGCGCGGTCGCGCTGGCCACGCTGGTGCCGATCGGCATCCTGTTCTGGGTGTTGATCGACGGCGGCGCGCTCGCCTCGGCGGCGGTGCCGCTGATCGCCGGCTCGCTGATCTTCGTGGTGGTCGCCGGGCTTATCATCGCGGCCGTGTCGGGTTACATGGCGGGACTGATCGGCTCCTCGAACAGCCCGATCTCGGGCATCGGCATTTTGTCGATCGTGGCGGCTTCGTTGCTGCTGGTCGGCCTGTTCGGGCGCGATCATCCGCCGGCGACCACTCAGGCTCTGGTCGCTTATGCGCTGATCGTCACCGGCGTGGTCTTCGGCGTGGCGACCATCTCCAACGACAATCTGCAGGATCTCAAGACCGGCCAACTGGTCGGCGCCACGCCCTGGAAACAGCAGGTGGCCCTGGTGTTCGGCGTGGCCTTTGGCTCGCTGGTGATTCCGCCCGTCATGGAGCTGCTCAATACCGCCTTCGGTTTTGCCGGCGCGGCGAACGCGACCGCCAACGCGCTGCCGGCGCCTCAGGCGGCGCTGATTTCATCGCTGGCCAAGGGCGTGCTTGGCGGCGACCTCAACTGGGGCATGATCGGCCTCGGTGCCGCAATCGGCGTGCTGGCGGTGATCGTCGACGAACTGCTGGCCCGCACCGGCCGCATGCGGCTGCCGCCGCTGGCGATCGGCATCGGCGTCTACCTGCCGATGGGCGTGACGTTGCCGGTGGTGGTGGGCGCGGTGATCGGCCGGTTCTACGATCGCTGGGCATCGCAGCGCAAGAACGCGGAATTCGCCAAGCGCCTAGGCGTGCTCACGGCGACCGGCATGATCGTCGGCGAGAGCCTGTTCGGCGTGGTGTTCGCCGGTATCGTGGCGGGCAGCGGGACGGATTCGCCGCTGGCCGTCGTCGGTGACGGGTTCGCGCCGACCGCGCTGGTGCTCGGTACGGTCGTGTTCTTCGTCGTCACCGCGCTGCTGTATCGCTCGACCATGCGGCGCGTACGAGATTGATGCGATGAGACGCGTGTAACGGAGAGGTTCGGCAACGTATCTTAGACTAAAGTATGATGCGGCCCGGCGGCCGCTCATTGGAAAGTGATGCGGGCTTGGTTTCGCCGGTGCGCCGCGGGTGTGGCCGGCTGTCAGGAAACGACATCGCTATGTCTGAAACACCGCGAATCGTGGTCGTCGGCGGAGGCGCCGGCGGTCTGGAACTGGTCACCCGGCTGGGGCGGAAGCTCGGCCGCCGCGGCAAGGCCGATGTCACGCTGGTGGATGCCAGCCCCACGCATATCTGGAAGCCGTTGCTGCACGAGGTGGCAACCGGCGCGCTCGACCAGAGCCTGGACGAAGTGTCGTATCCGGCGCATGCGCGAACCCACGGCTACCGCTACCAGCTCGGGGCGATGACCGGAGTCGATCGCAACGCGCGCACGGTGCAACTGGCCCCGATCCACGACGAGGACGGCGAACAGATTCTTGCCGAGCGTGAGCTGCCCTACGATTATCTCGTGCTGGCGATCGGTAGCGTATCGAACGATTTCGGCACCCCGGGCGTGGCCGATCATTGTTATTTTCTCGACAGTACCCGCCAGGCCGAGACATTCCGCCGGGCATTGCTCAATACGTTCCTGCGCCATAGCGACGGCGGTCCGGGGCATGCCACCAAGCTGTCGATTGCCATCGTCGGCGGCGGGGCGACCGGCGTGGAACTGTCGGCCGAGCTGTTGTCGGCCACCGATATGCTGTCGTCCTATGGCTATTCGAAGATCGATCGCGAGCAGCTCGATGTGCACCTGATCGAGGCCGCGCCGCGGATTTTGCCGGCGTTGCCCGAGCGGATCAGCGGTTCGGTGGCCGAGCAGCTGGAAAAGCTGGGTGTGAATATCCACACCGAAACCATGATCACGCAGGCCGACGATACGGGGTTCCTGACCAAGGCCGGCGATCGTATCGATGCCGATCTGACGGTCTGGGCGGCCGGCGTGCGCGGCGCCTCGGTGCTTTCCGAGCTCGGGCTGACCACGCGACCCAATCACCAGATTCAGGTCGACGAAACGCTGGTGAGTATCGACGACGAGCGAATCTTCGCCATCGGCGACTGTGCTGCCTGCCCGATGGGCGAGAACAAGTGGGTGCCGCCGCGTGCCCAGTCGGCGCATCAGATGGCGAGTACGGTTTACGCCAATGTGATGGCCACGATCGAGGGCAAGTCGCTCAAGCCGTTCAAATACCGCGATTTCGGCTCGTTGATCTCGCTGGCCCATTTCGATGCCGTGGGCAGTCTCATGCGCGGTCGCGCCGCCGGGCGCAGCCTGTTCATCGAGGGCAAGCTGGCGAAGATGTTCTATGTCTCGTTGTATCGCATGCACCAGCGCGCGATCCACGGCGTCTTCAAGACCACGCTCAAGGCGATCGTGGACGGGCTGAACAGCGTGCTGCGGCCGCGCCTGAAACTGCATTAGGTCTTGTCGATCCGGCCGCCGGGCCGGAACCGTCAGCCCAGCGCGTAAGCCGCGATCAGATGGCGCGCGGCTTCGCGCCCGGACAGCCAGGCGCCCTCGACGCGTCCCCCGGCGAGCCAGTCGCCGGCGATCGCCAGCCCGGCGGCAGTATGGGTCCAGCACAGATCGTCGGCATCCGGGGCGCCGCGGCCGGGGCGGGCATAGCGCCAGCGGTGCGTGCGCACGATTTCCATGTCGGCGGCCCGTTGGGCGGTCGCGGCGGCAAATTCCGCGATCAACTCATCCGCCAGCTCGGCGGTGGGCGTATCGACATGGGCATCGCTGAATTCGGCGTCAGCATGCAGCGTCCATAGATGCCGGTCGCCATCTCGCCCCGCCTTGTGCGTGTTGTCGGCCACCCAGGACAGACGTCCCGACTTGAAGAAGATGGCCTGACGTTCGGGCAGGGCGGGCGCCCGGACGACAACCGAATGGCACGCCGCCAGCGCGGCACCCGCGTCGGCTAGAGCGGGGATATCGGCGGCCCGTGGGCCGAGCAGGGCCGCGGTCTGGACCGCGGGCGGCGTGAAGATCACCACATCGGCGCGATCGTGTTCGCCGTTGCTGTAATCGATGCGCCAGCCGTTCTGGTCGGCCACGGCGCGTTCGACGCGGCGTTCGGTCGCGATGTCGAAACCGCCCGCTGCCAGTCGCTCGCGGACCCAGACATTCAGCCCGCGGGGCCCGATCAAGCGTTCGCGATCGTCCGGCGACGGGGTGAGCAGCCAGGTGCCGGCGACCAGCGGGCGAGCCGTCCGGCCTCGAGATCGGCGTCCACCAGGGCCCGGAAGCCGTCATCGCGGACCGTGAAGTACTGGGCGCCATAGTCGAACCAGTCGGCGTCGCGATCGGCGGCGATCCGGCGCGTGGCACAGCGCCCGCCTGGCCGAGCCGCCTTGTCGACGAGTCGCGGCGAATAGCCGGCGGCGGACAAATGCTCGGCGGCGGCCATGCCCGCGACGCCGGCGCCGATGATCAGGATGTCGGTCATGCGTGATCCTCGGAAATGACATACCCGGGGAATCCGGTTGTCGGTATGATGAAGCAAATTTAGAGCTCGTTCAGGAGACTCGTGTTGTCAGCTTCTCACCGGCACGTCATGGCCGGTCTGCTGCTTTTGCTCGCCCTGGCCGGTTGTGCCACCCAAGGCGGGCCTTCAGTAGCGAACTCCGATACCGATGCTTCGTCCTCTGCGGGACATGCCACTGCTGGCGATCATCAGGTCAAGCCTTATCCATTCAAGAACGCGCTGACGGCCACCGTGCTCGGTACGCCCGACGGCCTGAAGGCGCAGCTGCCCAAGAAAGCGAATTTCTCGATTCGCACGCTCAAGCCGCTGGTCGATCGCAAGACGCCGCCGACGCTGCGCTATGCGCGGCCTTTGCAGTATTTGTTGGCGGCTCAGGATCATCCGGCGCCGCTGGCGTTCGTGATCGCCGGCACCGGCGACTCGGCCTTGTCGAGCAAGTGCGTGCTGCTGTCGCGGGCGCTGTACCAGGTCGGCTATAGCGTCGCCTGTCTGCCGTCGCCCACCAGTGTCACGTTCATGCTGGGAGCGGCCAAATACCCGGTGCCCGGGCGCATGAAAACCGACGTGGCCGATCTGTATCGCATGATGCAGGCCGTGCGCGACGATCTGTCGGGCGATGTCGATATCACCGGCTACTCGCTGACGGGTTGGAGCCTCGGTGCCACCCAAGCGGCGTTTCTGGCCAAGCTCGATCAGCAGCGCGGGGTGTTCGGTTTCCAGCACGTGCTGCTGCTCAATCCGGCGGTCAACGTCTGGGATTCGGTGGATCGCATGGATGTGTTGCTGAAGCGCAACCTGCCGGGCGGGTTCGATGCGTTGCCCAACTTCCTGGCCGAAGTGCTGGGTAATATCCAGCAGAGCGAAGGCCAGGGCCAACCGCTGCGTTTCAACGAGGATGTACTGTATCGGGCCTATGAGAACGGTACGTTCGACAAGAAGGATATCGGCGCCATCGTGGGCCTGGCTTTCCGCCTGTCGCTGGCCAACATGGCGTTCGCCGCGGATGTGATCACGCATTCGGACGTGATCGTGCCGGAAAATGTCAAGCTCGGCCCCTACGATTCGCTCGGCGTCTATTTCCGTCGTTCTTTCCGCATGTCGTTTTCCGATTACATCAACCAGCTGCTGGTGCCGTACTGGAATCGTGATGGCCGACATGTAAGCAAGTCGGAACTCATATCCGAGGCCGACATGCACACGATCGCGCCGTTTCTGGCCAGCGACAAGCACATGGCCGTATTCACCAACGCCGACGATCCGATCCTCGATGCCGATGAAGTCGGCTTTCTGCGTCGGACCTTCGGAAACCGGGCGCGGATTCGTCCGCACGGCGGCCATCTCGGCAATCTGAGCTACAAGAAGACGATCCACGCGCTTCAGGATTACTTTACCCAATGAATGCCTCGCGACACGTTCGATCGGGTCGGCAGGCGCTGGTTGTCGTGGCGCTGAGCCTAATGCTTGGCGCCTGTGCGTCCACGCCTCCGCCCAAAACCATCGACAGCTCCACGCCCGCCGGTACGCCGGCGAGTCAGACCACGGCCAACCCGCTGGCGATTTCGGACCCCATCGAGGGGTTCAACCGCCGGGTCTATCGCTTCAACGCGCTCACCGACGAATACGTCCTGTTACCGGTGGTGCACGTCTACGATCGCTATACGCCCGGCTTCATGCGGACCGGCGTGGCCAACTTCTTCTCCAATATCGGCGAGATCACGACGTTTACCAACAGCGTGCTGCAGCTCAAGCCGAAGAGCTCGGCGGTGACCGCATCGCGGTTCGTGATCAATTCCACGGTCGGCATCGGCGGATTGTTCGATCCGGCGACACATATCGGCCTCAAGGAGCGCGACGAGGATTTCGGTCAGACCCTGGGGCATTATGGCGTGGGCACCGGGCCGTACCTGGTGCTGCCGTTCTTTGGCCCGTCCGACCTGCGTGACGCGGGCGGACTGGCGGCCGATCAAGGCTTGCTCTATGTGCTCGATCCGGTGCAGACCCACGGCAACCTGCCGGCGAGTCTGGCCTATAACCTGATGTACGTCATCAACAAGCGCGATCAGACCAATTTCCGCTACTACCAGACCGGTTCGCCGTTCGAATACACGCTGGTGCGGCTGGTCTACATCAACTATCGCGCGTTGCAGGTGGCGCATTAGCGGAAAGCCGCGCGGGTGTCGGCGCGACCGCGGAAGGCGGCTGATGAACGCTCGGATCTGCGACGGAACCGCTTAGGGTCTGTTGAGGCTTAGTGCGAGTCCGCGCCAAGCGCTCCCTGAAAATTAACCAGGGGCGCGCGGCGGCGTTGCGAGTCTGGGTCGTGGCACGCCCAGAGCCGGCGACTCACGCCTTGCCGGACACGATTTGCGGACGCCAACGCGGCGCTCGCACCAAACCTCAACAGACCCTGGGGCGCTTGCAAAGTGCACGTGCCGGTTCCGGTTCGGTCGCGGATCTTTGGAGCCCTGGGGCGAGTCAGGCTTTAGTTTCGCACTGATATGTGCGAGTCACTTTGATGCTCGCGACGACGGCATGCGGTCAGAACTCGCGTCGTTTTGGCGACGCTCAGACAGGCTGGCCGCACCGGCGCATGTGCCGGATACTCCTCGCCGCTGTGCGTCGGCGTCGCCTCAGACGGGCTCGAACACAGGCGCGAACGCCCAACCTTCGCGGGCCGTGTCTGTATTCGGGTCCCCTTGAGCGCAGCGCCGAGCAGTGGAGGGCGCAAGAGGAAAAAGACAGCCGTGTGTCTGAGTGCTGCGTAGCAGCGCGAGTTTCGCGGCTGTCCCTCTTGCGGCCGGAGCCGCGCAGGGCACCGATGCGTAGCATCGGCGCAAGGTAGGGTGTCCTTTCCTTTGCTTCCGTTCGTTTGGACAAGCAAATGAAAGGGGGTCGCGCTACAGCGCGAAATCCCTAGGGCGTGTTGAGGTTTCGTGCGGGTCCGCGCCAAGCGCTGTTTTGCGGCAAGACGAGGCGTAGCGAACGTGGCGTAGTCATCCTACGCGAGAGAGCTATAACGCTGGATTGCCGTAAAACAGCGCTTGTCCCGAAGGGTTGGGCCGCAAATCCCGCCCGGCGGCGTTGCGAGTCTGGGTCGTGCCACGCCACGACGCGGCGACTCGCGCCTTGCCGGTCACGATTTGCGGACGCCAACGCGGCGCTCGCACGAAACCTCAACACGCCCTAGAGCCAGTTCTTGTGCTTGAAGTACAGATACGGCGCGATACCCGCGGCGACCATGAGTCCGATCGCCATCGGGTAACCATAGTGCCATGACAGTTCGGGCATGTGCTGGAAGTTCATGCCGTAGATGCTCGCCACGAGCGTGGGCGGCAGAAAGACGACGGCCGCGATCGAGAAGATCTTGATGATCTGATTCTGCTCGATGTTGATGAAGCTCACGGTCGAGTCCATCAGGAAGTTGATCTTGTCGAACAGAAACGCGATATGGCTCATCAGCGTTTCCACGTCGGACAGGATTTCGCGTGCCATTTCGCGTTCGGGGGCCCGCGCCGGCAGGTGCCGCAATATGAACGAGATCGAACGCTGGGTATCCATCAGGCAAAGCCGGATCTTGCCGGAGGAGTCTTCGAGCTTGGCGAGGGCGTCGATGGCGCCCTCGTAGTCGGCCTCTTCGTCCTCGAGCACCGTATGGCTGACTTTTTCCAGATCGAGATGGATATCCTCGACCGTATCGGCCAGGTTTTCCACCTTCTGGTCGAAGATCGTGACCAGAAGCGACTCGGGCGAGTCGACCTCGACCTGCCCGGCTCGCGCGCGCATGCGCAGCAGGCGGAAATCGGCCAGGTCGTCGTCGCGCAGCGTGATCAGGCGTTCCGGTTGCAGGATGAAGGCCACGGTTTCGGTGTCGTGCCGTCCCTCACTTTGCGACAGGAACAGCGAATGCACGTGAATGCCGTCGGGGTCGACGAAGTAACGGGCCGAGGCCTCGATTTCTTCAACGTCTTCGTCTTCGGGGAGTTCGTCGGTGAGAAACCGGGTCAGTTCGGCGCGCTCGGCCTCATCGGCCTCAAGCGCGTCGATCCAGTGGGCATGCGACAACCGCTTAGCCAACGGTGTGTCCTGCGAACGATCTTCGACGATACGGCCGTGGTTGATGGCAAAGCTGCGCAGCATGGCCAGTCTCCGGTCTATGGGGCGAGCGCGGCCATGATAGGGCAGCACCCGACGAATGTCGCCCAGAAACGGCCTGTGCCGCCTCAGCCGCTCGAGATTTCACGGGTGCTTGGGTTTGGCCGGCCGGATCGCCTTTGATCCAGCGGCGGGCCCAAGGCAGCGGGGCCCTAAAGATCGTTGATGGTGTCCACCAGATCGGCGCCGATCTCGAACAGCCAGCGCGCCGGTTCGGCGATCGCCGCCTCGACGCTGCCGGCCCGCTCGACCAGCGTGTAAGTGCGCGCGAAATAAGTGGCCAGTTCGTCGCGTGCATCGTCGGCGATGTCGCCGCAGACGAGCAGTGTGGGGGTCGGACGGGCGGCCTTGGCGACTGCCAGCGGGAGCTTGCCGGATAGGGTCTGGCGGTCGGAGCGGCCTTCGCCGGTGATCACACAGCGGGCGTTGGCCATACGCTCGGCCAACCCGGTCATCCGGAGCACGGCTTCCGCGCCGGATTCGAGCCGGGCACCGATGAGCGCCAGAGCAAAGCCGAGCCCGCCAGCGGCACCGCTGCCGGGCCATTCGGTCTTGTCGCGCGCGCCGGTGGTCTCGGCCAGATGCTCGAACGCGGCTTCGACTTTGGCGATATCGGCGTCGGTCAGACCTTTTTGTGGGCCGTAGATCCGGCTGGCACCGGCTTCGCCGAGCAGCGGGTTATCCACGTCGCACAGTGCGCGCAACCGGACATTCGCCAAGCGTGAATCCAGTCCGGACAAGTCGATTCGAGCCAGCGAAAGCAGGCCGTTCATGCTCGGTGCGATGACCTGTCCGGCGTTGTCATAGGGGACCGCGCCCAGTGCGGCCAGCATGCCGAGCCCGGCGTCGTTGCAGGCGCTGCCGCCCAGGCCAATGGCCAGATCGGTGGCGCCGGAGTCCAACGCATCGGCGATCAGCGTGCCGAGCGCATAGCTGCTGCGTTCGGCCAGCGGCGGTGCGTCGTCCATGGCCTCGATCAGCGGCAGCCCCAGCACCGTAGCCGACTCGAGCACGGCGGGCCCGTCCGCCATGGCGTACCAGGGCGCCTCGAGCGAACGGCCATGGATGCCGACCAGCGTGGTGGTGTGCCAGTGGCCCTTGCAGGTGGTGGCCACCGCATCCAGTAGCCCTTCACCACCGTCCGCCATGGGCGCGATTTCGGTGCGCGGCGGATTGTCGTGGGCAGCCAGCCCCTCGGCGAGCGCCTTGGCGACATCGCTGGCCGACAAGCTGCCCTTGAAGCTGTCGGGAGCGATGACGACGGTATTCTCGGCCATACCTGATCTCTTTCGCCGGCGAGGCTGCTGCAATCACAGTGGTCCCGGGTCGGCGTGTGGTTTGGTGTAGGGTTTACCTCATCCTACGACATCGGCCGGATACTGGCCTCAATCGACACTCGTCATGTATTACTTCGCCTACGGTTCAAACATGTGTACTGCCCGTCTGGCCCGGCGCGTGCCCAGCGTTGCCCCGGTCGGGCCGGCCTGGCTGTCAGGTCATCGACTGCACTGGCACCTGGTGGGCAATGATGGGTCGGGCAAGTGCAATGTGGTGGAAACCGGCGATCCGGGCGACCGGGTATACGGCGTGCTGTTCGAACTGGACCCGGCGCGACTGGATCGGTTGCATGCCGCCGAGGGGCCGGCCTACGATTTTCTCGAGCTGACCACGGGCCATGCTACGGGGCAGGCCACCGCGGCGATCTATCGTGGCCGCGCTGACTGGCTCGACGATGCGCTCACGCCGTTCGACTGGTATCGCGATTTCGTCGTGACCGGCGCCGCCGAGCACGGGCTGCCGCCGCATTGGATCGACGGGTTGGCCAAGGTCCCGACCGTCCCCGATCCGAATGCCGAGCGTGCCGCCGAGAATCGAGTGATTCTCGACGAGATCCCTGCAAACGTTACGAGCGCAATCCGCTGAACCGTGGATGGGCGCGTTCGCGCCGGGCCAGGCGCTCGGACAGCCGGGCTGCCACGTGCTCCGGCTTGAGCCCATCGCCGTCGACGGTTTCGCAGTCCTGACCCAGCGGCGCGTAGTCGCTCGGCAGGGTCGCCCGGAACAGGCCGATCACAGGGGTGCCCGAGGCCGCGGCCAGATGCATGGGGCCGCTGTCGGCGGCAACGAACTGATCCAGGCGCGACATCAGCGCGGCCAGCTCGGTCAACGGCTTGATCGCGACATGCGCGATTTCAGGCACCACGGGCGCGGCATCCTCGCTCGGTAATATCTCGAGCAGGACGGCCTGCGGTACGGTGCGACGCACTTCCAGGATCCAGGCTTGCCACCAATGACGCGGCAGCGCCTTGCGTCCGGTCGCGCGGCTGAAAAAACCGATGACCGGCGCGCCGTGGGCCCGCGCGCCGAGCACCGCCTGCCAGCGTGCGTCGGCGGCGCGCTGGTCGTCGGCATCGGGAAACACGGCCAGCGTATCGAAGGTGGTGACCGGCGGTTCCGAGATCGAGCCGGTCAACAATTCCACCGCCTGTAACGCCTGGTGGCGACTCTTGGTTTTGCCCGATGCATGCGTAAGCGGCAGCCACTGGTCGGTCTTGGCGAACCCCATGCGCTGGCGGGTGCGGACCAGGGCCACGCCGATGCGGTTGCTCGCCGAGTTGCCGGTGGGGTCGATGACGAGATCGTAGCGTTGGGCGCGCAGGTTGCGCAGCAGGCGCAGCACCGCTAACACGCGGTTCTCCTGAATCCAGATCCGGCCGATGCCGGGCAAGCTCTGGAGCAGTCGAGCCTGGGCCGGGCTCTGGATGACCACGTCGATGCGCGCCTCGGGCAGGGTTGCCGCGAGACTGCGCAGCATCGGGGTCAGAAACAGGATATTGCCGAGCCGCTTATTGAGCCGTACTACGAGAATGCGACGGGTATCGGGTGCCAGCGGGCGACGGCGGGCTTCCGGCGTGCCCAGCAGACGCGCCAGGAAACGATTGAAACGACGGCGATTGTTGCGCCGCCAGCGCTTGCCGGCCGCGCCGAAACCTGCGGATTGTGCTGCGCGCTTCTGGCTCACGGGTCGTTCTGATCGGGAAAAAACGTAGGATGCCCAGCGCCGCCTGCATACGCTGTCAGCAATATATCAAGCCGAGATTAAACCGGGCCGCATCCGGCGTCGATCGCGACAAACACCGACGGGCCGCGCCCGGCGATTCAGGCGAGCTGCAGTTCGATTCGGGTGCCTTCCTCGGGCCGACTGGCCAAGCGGATGCGCCAGTCGTAGCGGTCGGCCACGCGCTTGACCAGATACAGCCCAAGGCCGAGCCCGGCGCCCGGGCCCGAGCGATAACCCCGTTCGAAGGCGTGCTGTAGTTCTTCGGTGGTCATACCGTCGCCGTTGTCGGCGACCGTCAGGCGTCGATCGGCCAGGGTGACGCGGATCTCGTCGCCCCCGTGGCGCAAGGCGTTACGCAGTAGATTGCCGAAGGCGATGACAAGCGCGATGCGCGGCGCGCCGATCTCGCAGGGGTCGAGCGCGCTGACTTCGACCGTTTTGCGCGCCATGAGCGGGCGATAGGCATCCACTACTTCGCTGACGACCTGGTCGGCCCGGCACGACGGCGCGGCGCCATCGGCCTCGGCCTGTTCATCGCGGGCCAGGAACAACAAGGCCTCGATCAGCTCGGCCATCTGGTGCGAGGCTCGATCGATGCGCGTCAGCGGCCCGCTTTCGACAAGCTTCGGGTCCTGTTGCAGGACCTCGACCGCGCCCTGAATCACGGCCAGCGGCGTACGGAGTTCATGGCTGGCGTCTGCGGTGAAGCTGCGCTCGCGTTCGACGAATTCATCCAGCCGGCTCATGAAACGATCAAACGCGTGGGCGATCACGCCGACTTCGTAATGCTCGAATTGTTCGGCCAGCCGGGCGGTGCGTTCACCGGGATGCAGGTTGGCCACATGTTCGGCGAGGGCGTTGATGGGCTTGAGGCTGATGCGGGCGATCCAGGCGCCCAGCGGCACGGCCAGGATCAGAACCAGGATCGCGGCCACGATGGCGATCAGCTTGAACAACGACTCGCGACTCTCGATCGCCGTGATGTCGTAGGCGAGATACACCTGTTTATTATCGCCGAGCGCGTGCGTGCCCACCCGATAGGTGTGGTTGTTGTACGTCAGCGTGACGCCCTTGACGTTCGGCCCCAGCCCGCGCAGTGGCTCGGGCAGTTGGTTGCGCTGGGCCGGCGTTACGACATAGCCGATCAGATTGGCCGAGTGCGGGATCGCGTCCGCGCCCTGGGTCGGATAATCCTCGACCAGTTCCGACATCTCGTTGGCCACGATGGCGTTGAGCAGATCGGTCTTGAGACGCGTGTTGATGGTGAACAGCGCCAGCATGACGGTGCTCACCACGACCGCCACGAACATCGCCAGTGCAAACGCCACGCGGAACTGCAGGCTGTCCCAGGGCGTTCGAAGCAGCCGGCGCAGTCTGTGTCTAGGAGCCATCCGGATCGATCAGCCGGTATCCCATGGTCGGCACGGTCTGCAGCATGGCCTTGGCGAACGGTTTGTCGATTGCCGCCCGCAGCGCATGAATATGCGTGCGTAGCGCCTCGGAGTCCGGCGGATGGTCGCCCCAGATCGCGGCTTCGAGTTCGGCGCGGCGAACCAGTTTCGGCGAGGCCCGTAGCAGAACCTCCAGCAACCGCAGGGCCGTGGGGGTGAGCGAGAGCTGCTGGCCTTCGCGTTCGGCCTGCCAGGTATCGAGGTTCAGCGACAGCTCGCCGGCCTTGAGCTGGTGGGTACTGCGCCGGGGCCCGCGATTGCCCAGGGCCGCCAGACGGGCTTCCAGTTCGAGCAGCGAAAACGGCTTGATCAGGTAGTCGTCCGCGCCGGAGGCGAAGCCGGCCAGCTTGTCGTCGATGGTGTCGCGCGCGGTGAGCATCAGAATCGGGGTCTGCTTGTCGGCTTCGCCGCGCAGACGATCGCACAGCGCGAGCCCGTCGATGCCGGGCAGCATGAGATCGAGCACGATGGCGTCGAAGTTGTGGACCACGGCCAGATGAAGGCCGGTGACACCGTCGGTGGCGCTGTCGACCACATGTCCCCGGACCGACAAAAATTCGATGATGTTGGCCGCGAGGTCTTCGTTGTCCTCGATGACGAGTATGCGCATGGGGCAGATTCCGACGTTGTTGCGCCGATTCTAGGGTCTGTTGAGGTTTCGTGCGAGTCCGCGTTGGCGCGGGCAAATCGTGGCCGGCAAGGCGCGAGTCGCCGGTCGTGGCGCGACATGATCAAGATTTGCAACGCCGGCTGAGGCGATTTGAAGCCCAACCCTTTGGGACAGGGGCTCCCCAAAAATGGAATATGGGCGGCAATACCGCGTTGCAGCGCGCTTGTGTAGAGCGACTACGCAGCACTTGCTGGCGCCTCGCCTTGGCGCAAAGCAGCGCTTGGCGCGGACTCCCACGAAACCTCAACAGACCCTAGACTGAATCCATGGTTTCCGTATTTTTTCGTCGTATGTCCGAATCGCGTGCTCACCCCGTGGTTTTTACCGATCTCGACGCCACGCTGCTGGACCACGACAGCTACGACTGGTCGCCGGCGGCCGGTGCGCTGGCCGCGCTGGCCGCACGCGGGGTGCCCGTATGCTTGTGTACCAGCAAGACGGCCGCCGAGATCCGGGTGTTACGTCGCCAGCTCGGCAACGACGCACCGTTCGCGGCCGAGAACGGTGGGGTGGTCGCGGTACCGCGGGGCTATTTCGAGCCGTCCGGCGCGCCGGATCCGGATGATCTGGTCGTGAGCACGCTGGGCGCCGACCGGCGCGAGCTGCGCGCGCTCGCCGTTGCCTTGCGCGAGAGGCAGGGCTATCGCTACGTCGGTTTCGGCGATATGACCGTCGACGATGTGGTCGAGGCCACCGGTCTGGATCGCGAGGCGGCGGCTGCCGCGCGGACCCGCGATGCATCGGAGCCCTTGCTCTGGCAGGACAGCGAGGCTGCCGAGCGGGATTTCGCCGCGCGGGTCGAGGAGGCCGGATTCACCACCCGCCGGGGGGGGCGCTTCGTGCATCTGCTCGGCCATGCCGACAAGGGCGATGCCCTGAACTGGCTCAAGCAGCGCTTTGCCGCGGTGCACGGCCCGATTCTTGCGATTGCGTTGGGAGACTCTGCCAACGACGCCGACATGCTGGCTGCGGCCGACATCGGCTACTGGGTGGCTCGTCCCGACGGCAGCTATCAGGCGCCGGCGGGTGGGTCGATTCGTCATGCGCCGGGCATCGGCCCGGCCGGCTGGGCCGCGGCCGTCGAGGCGATGATCGACAACAACGAAATCTAGTCCGCAGCGCGCCCAGCCCAGCCGCGAATCGGACGAGGAGGACAGGCATGGCTGATTTTCATCAGAACGGCATCATCACCACGCTGCATCGTCTGTACGAGCGGCCGATCGACGATCTGGAAAGCGAGCTCGCCAAATATTCGCGACGGCGGCCGATGTCGCTGATCCTGCCGTGTTTATATTCGGAACTCGAAGGCGATGCGCTGCCGGCCATCGTCGAGGCCCTGGCCGACGTCGATTATCTGTCCGAGATCATCATCGGCCTGGACGGCGCCAGCGCAGAGCAGTACGCCCATGCCCACGATTTCTTCAGCGGCCTTGGCCCGCGCCATCGCCTGCTCTGGAACGACGGTCCGCGCCTGCAATCGCTCTATGACCAGCTGGACAGCGAAGGGCTGGCGCCGGCGCGGCCGGGCAAGGGCGCGAACGTCTGGAATTGCATGGGGTATTTCCTCGCCTCCGGGCGCGGGCGCGTGCTCGCCATGCACGACTGCGATATCCGTACCTACAGCCGCGACCTGCTCGCGCGGCTGTTCTATCCGATGGTGCATCCGAACTTTACCTACAAGTTCGCCAAGGGTTACTACGCACGGGTGGCCGAGGGCTCGATCAACGGCCGGGTGGTGCGGCTGTTCATGACGCCGATCCTGCGCGCATTGACCACCGTGATCGGCCATATGGACTATCTCGACTATATGGACAGCTTCCGCTATCCGTTGTCCGGCGAGTGCGCCATGAGCGCGTCGGTGGCCGAATCGATCCGTATTCCCAGCGACTGGGGGCTGGAGGTGGGCATCCTCGCCGAAGTGCATCGCACCTACGGCCCGAACGCGGTCTGCCAGGTGGATATCGCCGATCGCTATGATCACAAGCATCAGGACGTCTCCACGCACGAGGCCAACAACGGCCTGGCCAAGATGAGCGCGGACATCGCCAAGGCGTTGTATCGCAAGCTCGCGACTTACGGCGTGACCATGAATCCGGAAACTATTCGCACCATCAAGGCGGTGTATCTGCGCAACGCGCTCGATGCGGTCGAACGGTTCTATTTCGATGCCCAGATCAACGGCCTGACGCTCGATCGGCACAAGGAGGAGAAAACGGTCGAGGTGTTCGTCGAATCCATCATCAATGCGGGCGAGGAATACCTGGCGAATCCGATGGAGGTGCCGTTCATGCCGACCTGGAATCGCGTACGCGCGGCGTTTCCGGATTTTCTGGATCACTTCTACGACGCCGTCGAGGCCGATCACGACGAGGCGGTCGGCAAGCGTCGGTAGGTGTCGGACGCCAGAGTGTGTCCGCGGTGACGGGACCTTCGCGTATTCTGGAGCCCTGAGCCGGGCCGAGCCGGCGCTCGCGCGGTTGAATCGCGGCGTGGCGTCGACTGAGCCCGGGATTGAATCGTGTCGATCAGGAGTTGCCCATGCGCCGTTTCGTGTCCGCCAGTCTGTTTGTGGGAGCCGTGCTTGCGATGCCGGCCGCTTTCGCCGCCGGTTCCGGTTCGGATGCGCTTTATCCGAGCCAGCTCCTCAAGAGCAAGCCAGCGCTCAAGACGCAATACGACAACCTGGTGGCGCCGATCCAGGCACAACACGGCTGGGTGAGTTCGATGGGCACCGAGACGCCGGTTTCGCGCATCACCATCGAAGGCGCCGACTATGCCGTGCTGTCGGGCTGCAAGCCGCACGACTGTTCCGGCGAGAGCCTGGTGAGCCTGATGACGCCGTCGTCCGACCAGGCCGTGGGCGCGCTCGTGGTCAATCAGGGCCAGCGGGCCATGGGCCCGAAATCCTCGAAGATCATCTGGCTCGGTCAGCCCGATCGGCCGCAGCGACGATTCATCGCGGCCTATCTGTTTCGTTGATCGGCCGCGCGGCGTTCAGTCGCTGATCCAGGCGATTTCATAAGGCGCCAGAGAGATCGTGCGCTGGGCGCCGCTGATCTGGGTGCCGGCCGTTACGTTGCGGCGTACACGCGCTTCCGGAAGCATGTGGCCCGGCACTTTCACCGGTTTGTCGGTGACGTTGTGCAGGGCGAGGAGGGTCTGATCGCGCGTGGTGCGCTGCACGGCGAACAAAGACGGGCCCAGGTCGACGATCGACTGGGCCGCGTCGGGGTGGAACGCGGGCTGGCGAGCGCGGACTACCAGCAGCCGCTTGAGGCGCGCCAGCACGCGGGCATGCGGCGAATCGATGCTGAGCTGATAGTTGATCTCGCCGAGATCGTAGCGGCGCCGGTTGATGGAGCGGCTGTGGCCGGAGGCCTCGACGCCTTCCAGATCGTTGTGGGTGCCGACCAGGCTGTGGAAATACAGCGCCGGTATGCCGGCCAGCGCCATGGCGATCGCCTGGCTGACGACGAATCGATCGATATGGGTCGTGCTGTCGCGTTCCGCGGGCGCGCCGAGCAGGTCGTAGTAGGTGATGTTGAGTTCGTAGGGCCGCGTGCTGCCATCCGACATGGCGCGGGTCGAGACGAAGCCGCCGCGTTCGCGCGTGGTCTCGACCAGGACATCGCGCTCGGCGTCGGACAGGATGGTTTCCACCGAGCGCAGGCCGATGCCGTCGTGACTGGCGGTGAAATTGAGAAAATGACACCCGGGCGGCAGCGGCGGCAGGCTCGAGGCCCATTCCGTCAGGCGCGTGGCCTCGCCGGTGAGCAGGGTATAAGCGGCCAGCGGCGGCAGCACGAACTGATAGGCGACGTGGGCTTCATCGCCATCGGTGAGATAGGAAATATTCTCGGCGTGCGGGACGTTGGTTTCGGTGATCAGCTGCAGCCCCGGCGCGTAATACTCGAGGACCGCGCGGAAGAACTTGATCACCCGATGGGTCTGCCACAGATGGATGCAGGGGGTGCCGACCTCCTTCCACAGGAAGGCCACGGCGTCGAGGCGCAGCAGGCGTGCGCCGCGGGCGACATATTCGAAGATGATGTCGACGAATTCGTTCAGTACCTGTGGATTGGCGAAGTCGAGGTCTATCTGGTCGTCCGAGAAAGTCGCCCAGAGATGTTTCGTCCCCCGGGCCGTGACCACCTCGGCCAGCAGCGGGGTCGCCCGCGGCCGGACCACCGAGCGCAGGTCCGCGCTCGGGTCCACTTCGATGAAGTAATCGCGGCCCGGGTCGGCATCGGCGAGGTAGTGGGCGAACCAAACGCCCTTGCGCGAAGCATGGTTGAGCACGAGATCGAACATCAGCGGCTTGTCCTCGGCGAGCGCGGCAATGTCGCCCCAGTCGCCGAATTCGGGATTGACCTCGCGATAGTTCATCACCGAAAAGCCTTCGTCCGAACTGTGCGGAAAGAACGGCAGGATATGCACGGCGGTGATGGCATCGCCGATGTTCTGGGCAATGAAATCGCGCAGCGTGGCCAGGGGCGCTTCGCCCGGTCGCTGGACGATGTCGGGGTAGGTGATCATCAGGTTCAACGATTGATCGACCACCAGGCCGGTGTCGCGCGGCAGGCCGTGGCGGCGGGCCGATTCGGTCATCGCCTCGATGCAGTCGCGAGCGGCGCCGTCGCCGTAGAGCGGCGCGAGCCATTCGATGAAGAGTTCCCGTTTGGCTTCATCGGGCGTGGCGCCTCGGACACGGTCGGTCATGGCATCAACCTGTTCTGAACTCGAGCATGCGGGTGGTGCGTGGCCAAGGGGCGATGCTCCAGTTTGGTGCAAGGGTGTGAAGGTGCGGGTCTACGCTCAATAGAACCAAAATACATACCAGACCGGCCGGCTCGGTTCACCGGGCGCCGCAGTCCACGCCGTCCTATTGGAATAGGCTCCAGGGACTGTTGCCGTTTCGTGCGCGTCCGCGCCAAGTGCTGTTTTGCGGCAAGACGAGGCGTAGCGAACGCGGCGTAGTGGGCCTACGCGAGAGAGCTATAACGCTGTATTGCCGCAAAACAGCGCTTGTCCCGAAGGGTTGGGCCGCAAATCGCGCCCTTCGGCGTTGCGAGTCTGGGTCGTGGCACGCCACGACGCGGCGACTCGCGCCTTGCCGGACACGATTTGCGGTCTCCAACGCGGCGCGCGCACGAAACGGCAACAGTCCCTAATATGAAGGTCATGATCAACGGCAGCTCACGGCTGGGACAGCGACAGGCGGCGCACGCGGGTGTGGCCGCAGGCGGAGGCTGGGTATGCGGTTGTTGATCAAGACGCTGCTCTGGGGCGCGGCGGTGCTGGCGCTGCTCGGTGTGGGGGCCCCCTACGGCGTGGGCTGGCTGCTGGCCGGGCGTTTCGACCACGCTGTGGCCCATCTCGCGGTGCCGGGTTATCTTCAGGTCGTACGGCGCGATTTCCATCGCGGCTGGTTCGTCTCGCATGCGACCGTCGTGCTACGGCCGATCGGGCCGTTGTGCCACACGAAACCGTGCCCGGTGATGACGCTCCACAGCCGCATCGATCACGGCCCGTTGGCCTGGGGCGCCGAGCCGGTGTCGCTGGTGCCGGTATGGGCCGTGGTGAAGACCCGGGCCGATTTGACCTCGCTCTGGCCGCGCTATGTCTTTTCGCCAGCGCCCGGCCCGTTGACGATCACGTCGCGTATTCGCTGGGACAGCCGGGGGCAGGCGAACCTCTCGCTCGCCGGGGCCACGTTCGACGTCGCCCGCCAGAAGCCGGTGGCCCACGTCGAGACCGCGACCGTCTCGGGTGATCTGGAATCCGGCATCATGGGGCGTCGTATCGAGGGGCTCGACCTGGATTGGCCATCGTTTTCGCTGGTTCGCCAATCCGCCGGCCATCTGGGCTGGCGCCACGTGCATTTTCAGGCCCGCCCCGCCGCCAATGGCGACCTGGCCAACCGTCAATTGAGTGCCGATTCGGTCACTCTGGATGACGGCCGGGGGCAGGCCACCCGATTCACCGGGTTGAAGCTGACGACTCGACGCCCGTCGCCGGATACGACCGCGGTGTCGTTGCGTATCGACAAGCTGGTGCTGCCGGATAACACCCAGGGCACGTTGATTGTCGATGGCCGGCAGCATGGCATGCGCGCACTCGCATGGGCGACGCTGCCCAGCCGCTGGACTCAGCTCGGCGGCTGGTCGGGCGGCGCCTTGAACGCGCCCGAGCTGTATCGCGATGTGGTGCCCGCTCTGTTCCCGCCGGGCTCGCGGCTCCGGATCGGCCGGTTCGAGCTGGCGACCCGTGACGGGGCGATCCGTGCTCAGGCGCGTATTCATACGCCGAAGGATTTCAAACCACCGACGGGCGCGGTGGGGCTGTTGTCGCAGCTGGATGCGCAGCTGCAATTATCGTTCCCGCGGCCGGTGCTGCGGCGTCTGATTCAGCGTACGCTCGGGCCAGCCGAGCGTGCCCGGCCCGGGCCCGCGATCGATGCGCGCCTTGAGACGCTGACGGCCCGCGATCTGATCGCGCCGGTCGACGACGGCAAGCGATATCGCCTGCATCTGGTGTTGCACGGCGGGCAGATGACGATCAACGGCCGCAACCGGGCGCAATGGCGGTCATTGGTCGAGCAGCTGCAGGCTGCGGCCCAGGGGCTTTGATGGGGCGTCGCGCTACCCGGCGAGTACGGGCCGGATAATCGTTGTATTTGGGCGTAAACCACCCGCGGAATGCGGAAAGAATATTGAACGATACGCCAGCGAGCGCCGCGCCTATCGGCCGGTTCAGAGCGGATGGCTGAAAATCGGACCGATTCGTCTCGGGGTCTTGAACGAGGCGTTATAATCTCGCGTCTTATGAACCCCGGCGACGATTCGCCGACCGTCTTTGAGACGGTAGTGCAGCGCGCCATCGCGCCTGCCGACCCATACGAACAACAGGCCCGTAACGGGCACGTATTGCCATGATTCAGAGCCAGACTCAGTTCGACGTCATCGTGGTCGGCGGCGGCCACGCCGGCACCGAGGCCGCGACCGCAGCGGCCCGGGCCGGATCGCGCACGCTGCTGCTGACCGACAACATCGAAACCATCGGGCAAATGTCCTGCAATCCCGCCATCGGCGGCATCGGCAAGGGGCATCTCGTACGCGAAATCGATGCGCTCGGTGGGGTGATGGCGCGCGCGGCCGACCGTGGCGGCATTCAGTTCCGGCGGCTCAATGCGCGCAAGGGCCCGGCCGTGCGCGCCACGCGGGCCCAAGCCGATCGCGCCTTGTACAAGGCCGCGGTCCGCGAAATAGTCGAAAACCAGCCGAACCTGCATCTGTTCCAGCAGTCGGTGGCCGACCTGATCGTGAACAACGGACACGTGGCCGGCGTGATGACGGCCATGGGACTGGCGTTCCACGCGCCGACGGTGGTGTTGACGGTGGGCACCTTCCTCGGCGGCACGATCCACGTGGGCGAGAAGCGCTTCGGCGGCGGCCGGGCCGGCGATGCGCCCTCCAATGCACTGGCCGAGCGTCTGCGGGCGCTGGACCTGCCGGTCGGCCGGCTCAAGACCGGTACGCCGCCGCGTATCGATGCCAAGTCGATCGATTATTCGCGGCTGGCCGAACAGCCGGGCGACGATCCGGCGCCGGTGTTTTCGTTCATGGGCACCCGCGCCGAGCATCCGCGCCAGATTCCCTGCCACATCACTTATACCAACGAGCGCACGCACGCGATCATCCGCGAGCGGCTGCACGAGTCGGCGATCTATTCCGGGGCGATCGATTCCAACGGGCCGCGTTATTGCCCGTCGATCGAGGACAAGATCGTGCGCTTTGCCGACAAGGCTTCGCACCAGATCTTCATCGAGCCCGAGGGGCTGACGGCGGCCGAGGTCTACCCCAACGGGATTTCGACCAGTCTGTCGTTCGAGACCCAGCTCGCGCTGGTGCGCACCATCGAGGGCTTCGAGAACGCCCACATCACGCGCCCGGGCTATGCCATCGAATACGACTACTTCGATCCACGCGCCCTGAACCACAGCCTGGAAACCAAAGCGATTGGCGGACTGTATTTCGCCGGCCAGATCAATGGCACCACCGGCTACGAGGAAGCCGCCGCGCAGGGGCTGCTGGCCGGTATCAACGCGGCCCGCGCGGCTGCTGGCCACCCCGCGTGGTGGCCGGGCCGGCACGAAGCCTATATCGGCGTGCTGGTGGATGATCTGATCACCCGCGGCACGATCGAGCCGTATCGCATGTTCACCTCCAGAGCCGAGCATCGGCTGTTGTTGCGCGAAGACAACGCCGATGAGCGGCTGACGCCGGTCGGGCGCGATCTCGGCGTGGTCGACGATGCCCGCTGGTCGGCGTTCACCGCCAAGCGCGAGGCGATCGTCGCCGAGCAGTCGCGGCTCGCCGCCATCACGATCAAGCCGCACGACCTCGGCGAGGACCAGGGGGCGGCGCTACTCGGCAGTGCATTGAAGGAAGCCACGCCCGCGGCCGATCTGCTCAAGCGCCCCGGGATCGGGCATGCCGATCTGGCCGGGCTGGCGATGATCGGGCCGGCGAACACCGGCGCGTTGTCGGCCGAGGCCTCGGCGGCCGTGGGCGAGCAGGTCGAGATTCAGGCCAAGTACGCCGGCTATATCGCGCGCCAGGCCGAGGAAATCGAGCGCGCCGCGGCGCACGAGGCCACGCCATTGCCGGCCGACATCGATTACGCCGCGGTCACCGGCTTGTCCAACGAACTGACCGGCAAGCTGTCCGAGGTGCGTCCGGCGACCATCGGTCAGGCCGCGCGGATTCCGGGCATGACGCCGGCTGCCATTTCGTTGTTGCTGGTACACCTCAAGAAATCCGGCGCGAAACTTGCTAAGAGCGCGTAGTCCGTATTGCGGTGCATGACTGGACGAAGCCTAGCCCCTTCGTCGAGGTCGCGGCCCGCCGTCGTTTGTTTGGTATAGGCTGCCCGGTGTCCGGAGCCTGATGAGGGGTGCTATGCGTCGACTTCGCATTATCAGCGTTGCGCTGCTGGTCTGTATCGGGCTAGTGGGTTGCGGCAGCGGCGAAGATCATAAATTCCCCAATCGCATCAGCCCCGATATCGGTCCTGACGGCACCAAGACCCTGCGCAAGGGCAATGGTGCCGAGCCGCAGACGCTGGACCCGGCCCAGGCCTCGGGGGTACCGGCAGCCAACGTGCTCTACGACATGTACGAGGGGCTGGTTACCTATTCGCGGACCGGTGACGTCATTCCCGGCGTCGCCAAATCCTGGGACGTCAGCGACGACGGCAAGACCTATATCTTCCATCTGCGCCACGATGCGCGCTGGTCCAATGGCAAGCCGGTGACCGCCCAGGATTTCGTGTTCAGCCTGCGGCGGGCGGTCGCGCCGGCCACGGCTTCACCGTATGCCGATATCCATTCGCCGATCGTGAATGCCTCGGCGATCACGTCCGGCAAGAAGGATCCGAGCACACTGGGCGTGACGGCCATCGATGCGCATACACTCAAGATCCAGCTGCACGACCGCACGCCGTTCTTTCTACAGACGCTGGCGCATCCGAGCAGTTATCCGGTGTATCCGCCAGCGGTGAAGCAATGGGGTAACCAATTTACCCAGCCGGCCCATGCCGTGAGCGACGGCGCGTACGTACTCAAGAGTTGGCAGGTCAACAACAAGATCGTGCTCACGCGCAATCGCTATTATCGGGATAACAAGGACACGAAGATCGATCGGGTCGTCTACTCCCCGATCGGCGACAGCAATTCAGAGCTGTCGCGCTACCAGTCGGGCGCGCTGGATTTCACCTACAGCGCGCCGAGCTCCAAGCTCGAGGCGATCCACAAGCACATCCCGAAGCAGATGCATGCGGTGCCCGGTCTGGGGCTGTATTACTTCGGCTTCAACGTCACGCGACCGCCGTTCAAGGACAATCCGAAACTGCGCATGGCGCTGTCCATGGCGCTGGATCGACGCATCATCGTCCAGAAGATCCTGCGCGGCGGACAGCCGCCGGGATTTTCGTACATCCCGGGCGACATGCACGGTTACGACAGCGTGACCTATCCGTGGACGAACTGGCCGGACAAGAAGCGCGAGGCCATGGCGCGCAAGCTCTATCACGAGGCCGGCTATTCCAAGGATCATCCGCTCAAGGTCAAGCTGTTGTATCCGTCCAGCGAGTCGAACAAGCAGATCGCGATCGTGGCGTCGGCCATGTGGCGGCGGGTGCTGGGGGCCGACGTCATTCCCTGGAACCAGGAATGGAAGGTCTATCTGTCGACCGTGCACCGACATATCGATACGACGCTGTTCTTTGCCGGCTGGATTGGCGATTACCAGGATCCGAATACCTTCCTGTCGATCCTGAATTCGCATTCCGGCAACAACGAGCCGGGCTGGGACAACGCCGAGTACGACCGGCTGCAGTCCGCCTCCGAGCACATGCCGAACGGGCCGCAGCGCACTGCCGTGATGCACAAGGCCGAGGCATTGATTCTCAAGCAGAATCCGGTGGTGCCGCTGTGGTTCGTCACGAATCACCACCTGATCAAGCCCTATGTGAAGGGTTTCGTCGGCAATCCGCTGGATGTGTATCTCACCCGCTATCTGAATATCGTGCCGGCCGGGCAGAAGGGTGGCGGCTCATGATGCGTCGCCTGATTCTTTCGCCCAACCGTCTGTTTCAGGGAGCGTTGTAGATGCTGGCCTATACGATCAAGCGTCTGCTGGGCGCGATTCCGACGTTGTTCATCCTGCTCACGCTGTCGTTCATCCTGGTGCATGCCGCGCCCGGCAGCCCGTTCTCTATGGCGCGCGAGATGCCGCCCGAGGTCAAGGCGAATCTGGAGGCGAAATATCATCTGGATGAGCCGATCTACGAGCAGTACGGTCGCTATCTACTCAACATCGCCCACTTCGATTTCGGCCCGTCGTACCAGTACAAGGACACGACGGTGAACGACCTGATCGCCGAGGGCTTTCCGGTCTCGCTGACGATCGGCGGCTTTGCGCTGCTGCTCGCGCTCGTCCTCGGCGTGCCGCTCGGTATGCTGGCGGCGGTGCGCCAGAACCGGATCACCGATTATCTGTGCTCGGCGATCGCGCTGGGCGGTATTTCGATGCCGAGCTTCGTGATCGCGCCGCTGCTCATCCTCTGGGCCGCGGTCTACAACGATTGGCTGCCGGCCGGCGGCGTCGATAGTTGGCAGAGCTATATCCTGCCGGTGATCACCCTGGCGGCGATGTTCACGGCTTACATCCTGCGCATCATGCGGGCCTCGACGATCGAGGTGCTGCGCTCGAATTTCGTACGTACCGCCCGCGCCAAGGGGCTGTCGACCGCACGGGTATACGGCGTGCACATCCTGCCGGCGGCGATTCTGCCGGTGGTGTCCTATCTTGGGCCGGCGGCCGCGGCGATTCTGACCGGCTCGGTGGTCATCGAGGAAATTTTCGGCATGCCCGGCATTGGCCGGTTCTTCGTCAACGGGGCGCTCAATCGCGACTACACGCTCGTGCTCGGCATCACGCTGTTCTACGGGCTGATCGTGATCGCCTTCAACCTGGTGGTCGATTTGATCTATGGCTGGCTCGATCCGCGGGTGACCTACTGATGGCGAAATCGACCCAGCAGGAAGCCATGGAAAAGGCGGTTAAAGGCAACAGCCTGGGCCGCGATGCCATGCGCCGGCTCGCGGCCAACAAGGCGGCGATCGCCTCGATCGCGGTGCTCGGGCTGGTCGTGCTCATGGTGATCGTGGGCCCGTGGCTCACCCCGAACAACTATTACAGCCAGGACTACGATGCGATCTGGCAGGCGCCAACACTGGCGCACGGCCATATCTTCGGCACCGACAGCGTCGGCCGGGATCTGTTCGTGCGGACCATGGTCGGCGGCCGGATCTCGTTGATGGTCGGCATCGTCACGGCCTTCGTCAGCCTGCTGATCGGCGTGGCCTATGGCGCTACGGCCGGCTTTATCGGCGGCCGGATCGACGGGTTCATGATGCGCACCGTGGATATTCTCTACGCGCTGCCGTTCATGTTCCTGGTGATTCTCATGGTCGTGTTCTTCGGCCAGAGCCTGTTTCTGATGTTCCTCGCCATCGGCGCGGTCAGTTGGCTCGACATGGCCCGTATTGTTCGCGGCCAGACGCTGACCATCAAGCAGCAACCCTACGTCGAGGCGGCACGCATGGCCGGGGCCTCGGGCACCGCGATCATCGTGCGCCATATCGTGCCCAATCTGCTGGGGCTGATCGTCGTCTACGTCACGCTTACGATTCCCCAGGTGATCCTGTTCGAATCGTTCCTGAGCTTCCTCGGCCTCGGCGTGCAGGAACCGATGACGTCCTGGGGCGCGTTGATCAACGACGGCGTGGGCGAAATGGGACGTGCGCCGTGGCTGTTGGTCATTCCGTCGATCTTCCTGGCCGTGACGCTGTTCTGTTTCAACTTCATCGGCGACGGGCTGCGTGATGCCCTCGATCCGAACGACCGGTAGGGGCGATCATGCTGCTTGACGTCCAGAACCTGAAGATCGATTTCGAGACCCATGCCGGCCGGGTCGACGCGGTCCACGATCTGTCGTTCTCCATCGATCGCGGCGAAGCTGTGGGCATTGTCGGCGAATCCGGCTCGGGCAAGAGCCAGAGCGTGCTCGCGCTGATGGGCCTATTGGCGGGCAACGCCCGCGTGTCCGGCTCGGCGAAACTGGCATCGGCCCAAGCCGGCGAGCCTTCGATCGAGCTCGTCGGCGCGAAACCTCGCGTGTTGCGCCGGGTGCGCGGGGCGCGCATCGCCATGATCTTTCAGGACCCGATGACTGCGCTCAATCCGCACTTGAAGATCTCCACACAGATGATCGAGCTGCTGCGAACGCATCGCGGCATGGGCCGACGCGAGGCAATGAAGGCGGCCATCGAGATGATGGAGGCCGTGCGTATTCCCGAGGCCGCACGCCGGATCAAGTACTACCCGCATCAGTTCTCGGGCGGCATGCGTCAGCGCGTGATGATCGCCATGGCCCTGTCCTGCGAGCCGGAGCTGCTGATTGCCGACGAGCCGACCACCGCGCTCGACGTGACCGTGCAGGATGAGATTCTCGACGTGATCGCCGAGCTGCGCGAGCGCACCAACACGGCGCTATTGCTGATCACCCATGACCTTGGCGTGGTGGCCGGCCAGTGCAGCCGGGCGCTGGTCATGCGCGCTGGCGATCTGGTCGAACACGGCTCGATCGATAAGGTGTTCAACGCGCCCGAGGCCGAGTATACCCGCGACTTGCTGGCCGCGATTCCGCGCCTCGAAGGCTGAGTCTCGGCGCTCGCGGTCATGCTATCGGCGGCGCAATCCGTCTATCGGGAGCGGCATCGCGCCCCGTCGTTGCTTGCCCCCGGGCTTCGACGGATGCATGTGCGGCATGGACCCCCTAAGATCGACGCCAGCAGCCGCGGTCAGGCGTGGCGAGGTCACGGACACGGGTAACGGGCATGACGAGCCGGCAATCCACAGGGACGCATAGAGCCGGCGGTTCGCGGGGGCGAACACGATGATGTCGGCCGAAGCGGTGCTCGGCCTTATCGAATTCTGGTTGCCCATCGCAATCGTGGCCGGCAGCGCCATTGCGGCGGCCGTGCATGCCCTGCTCACGCGCGAGACGCCGAGCAGCGCCTTTGGCTGGATCGGTATTTCTCTGCTGTTCCCGCCGCTCGGCCCGTTGCTGTACTACATGTTCGGCGTCAATCGTGTGCGTATCCGGGCCCGGCGGCTGGATCGGGCCTCGCGCCACGGTCTGGGCGCGCATCGCACCGGGGCTGACGCGGAGCTCTGCGACTATCGTGCCTTCATCGGTCATCGACGGCTGGGATTGGCCGCCGCCGGGGATCGGCTATCGGCCTGGCCGGTGGTGGCGGGTAATCGCGTGGACGTGCTCAACAACGGCGACAAGGCCTATCCGCCGATGGTCGAGGCGATCGAGGCAGCCACCGAATTCGTTTATCTGACCACCTACATCTTCGAAACCAATCGGGTTGGGCAACGCTTCATTGCCGCGCTGTCCCGTGCGGCGGACCGCGGCGTGGATGTCCGCGTGCTGATCGACGGCGTGGGCGAGTGGTATGCATGGCCGGGCAAGCGTCCGGTCGGCGAGCTCGAGGCGGCCGGCGTGACGGTAGCGCGTTTTCTGCCGCCTCGGCTTTGGCCGCCGGCGTTACGGCTCAATCTGCGTAACCATCGCAAGATTCTGGTCACCGACGGTGGGATCGCCTTTACCGGTGGCATGAACATCGGCGATCGGCATTTCGTCTCCGCCAACTCGGGCGTGGCGGATATGCATTTCCGGTTGGCCGGGCCGATCGTGCGCCAGATTGAAGCCGTGTTTCTCTCCGACTGGGCGTTTGCTACCGGCCAGCAGAGTGCGATCAGCGCGCGCGAACTGCCGGCACTCGGGCATGCGGCCTGTCGCACGATCGAGAACGGCCCGACCCACGACATCGAACGCCTGAGCACGCTCCTGGTGACCGCGGTGTCGAGCGCCTACGAACGTATTCTCATCGTCACGCCGTACTTCCTGCCCGGCCCGGCGCTGGTGGGGGCGCTACAGGCCGCGGCGCTGCGCGGTGTCGAGGTGTCGATCGTCCTGCCCGAGAGCAACAATCTGCCGCCGGTAGCCTGGGCGGCGCGTCATGATCTCGGGGAACTGGTCACGCGCGGCGTCAACGTGTACTTCCAGCCGCGGCCGTTCGCGCATACCAAGCTGTTCATCATCGACCACGACTATGCCCTGATCGGCTCGCCGAACATCGACCCGCGCAGCCTGCGTCTGAACTTCGAGCTGGCCGTGGAGCTGTTCCACGTCGAGACCGTATCCACGCTCGCCGCGTACGTTGTGAGCACCATCGGCCGCAGCCAACCTTATACCCGCGAAGACTTTGCGGCTCGTAGCCTGCCGACGCGCCTGCGCGACTCGTTCTTCTGGCTGTTCTCGCCGTATCTTTAGATCAGCGCCGTCGGATTTCCGGCTCGCTCATCGGATTCGGCCGACAGGCTGTGTTGGCGTTTTTAGTCCGCTAATGAACGCCAAAGGCGCAAATGGCTTCGGGGCGCCGTGCTGACGCCTTGAGGCATTGATCCGCAGATTTCGCAGATGACACAGATGCGGTTAGGTTTCGGGGCATGCGTTTGGTCATGGCGCGGAGGGCTTTATGTGCTTCGTTCCCGAATGCATCATTCAAGCCACAAGCTGTGTTCGACTCAGCGCAGGGTAGCGCCTCGAATCCGCTACATCGCGAAAGCACAACTGCATCGGCGTCGATCTGCGGACTGTTGTCTTCGCGGAACGCAGCCCGAGCGTTCAACGGTGACCGGCGTCCGATGTAGGTCGGGTTAGACACCATGGATTGACCTGCCCGTCCTCAAGCTCGTGGGTTACGTTGAGGACGGGATCGT
>NZ_APNK01000029.1 GCF_000732535.1 Salinisphaera hydrothermalis C41B8 | reverse complement strand
CATCAACCACCGATCAGCCGACTGCGGCTCAACGTGAACAATGTGGTGGGTTTACACACCTAGTGCCCCGGTGACTAACCGCCATCGGCGCAATCTGCGTCTATCTGCGGATAAATGTCTTAAGGAACGAAGCCCATACAGTTGCGTAGGTCGGATTAGGTGCTTGCACCGTAATCCGACAGCCGAGCCTTCAAACCCGCGGGTTGAGCGTCGGATTACGCGCTACGCGCTAATCCGACCTACTGCTGCTGGGCAAAAAAATCTGTCCGCAGATCAACACAAATTCAAACAGATGCGGTTGTGCTTTCGCGGCATAGCGGACTCGAGGCGCTAACCAGCGGCGGCGTCGAATGAAGCTTGCGAGTCGGCGGAGCCGATCAGGAACGAAGCCCATACAGCCATTCGCGCCCCGCTCGAACGCGCGCCTGTGACGGCTAACCGCCATCTGCGCAATCCGCGTCATCTGCGGATGAATGCTTTAAGTTGCGTAGGTCGGATTAGGTGCTTGCACCGTAATCCGACAGCCGAGCCTTCAAACCCGCGGATTGAGCGTCGGATTACGCGCTACGCGCTAATCCGACCTACTGCTGCTACGAATCCAGTCCGCCAATGAACACGAATGACGCGAATAGCGGACCGATATTTCGACCTAGACGACGCGGGGCGCCATCATGCTTTTCGGGCTTCGTTCGGCAAAACACCTGTCCGCAGATCAGCACCGATTCACGCCGATGCGGTTGTGCTTTCGTGGCGTAGCGGATTCTGGGCACTAACCGGCGACCGGGTCGGACAAAGCTCTAATTCGCAGGATTCGTTGGGAAGCGAAGCGTCCACAACAGTTCGCGCCCCGATCGCACTCACACCTCCAGCGATTAACCGCCATCTGCTTGGATCTGCGTCGATCTGCGGATAAGCGTCTTAAGAAACGAAGCCTGTACAGCCGTTCGCGCCCCGATCGAACTCGCGCCTGCAACGGCTAACCGCCATCTGTGCAATCCGCGTCATCTGCGGATAAATGCTTTAGGGCGTGTCGTCATGAGGACCGAAGAGATAAAGCCACACGACACCGCGAGGCGGCCGAAGGTTTAGCGAGCGGGGTTGTCCCGATTGATGGCGCGATGACCGATATCCCGGCGATAGCTGACGTTCGGCCATTGAATGCCGGCGACGCCGCGATAGGCTTTTTCCTGGGCCTCGGACACGTCGCGCCCGAGTGCACAAACACACAACACGCGCCCGCCACTGGTCACCACCCGGCCCTCGTCATCGAGCGCGGTACCGGCGTGGAAGACTTCGACATCTTCGGCCACGGCACGGTCGAGCCCTTCGATCACGTCGCCCTTGGCATACGCGCCCGGATAGCCGCCCGCTGCCATGACCACGCCAAGCGCGACGTCCTCGCGCCAGCGCGCCTCGACGGTGTCCAGCCGCCCGGCGATGGCGGCTTCAAGCAGATCCACCAGGTCCGATTCCAGCCGCATCATGATCGGCTGGGTCTCCGGATCGCCCATGCGGACGTTGAATTCCAGCACCCGCGGCGCGCCGTGCTCGTCGATCATCAGCCCGGCGTACAGAAAGCCGGAGAACGGCCGACCGTCGTCGGCCAGCCCGGCCACGGTCGGGCGCATGACTTCGTTCATCACCCGCTGAGCGATATCGTCGGTAACCACCGGGGCCGGCGAATAGGCGCCCATGCCGCCGGTATTCGGGCCGGTATCGCCGTCGTAGGCGGCCTTGTGGTCCTGGGAGCTGGCCAGCGGCAGGATATGCTCGCCGTCGACCATGGCGATGAAGCTGGCCTCCTCACCCACCAGAAATTCCTCGACCACGATACGCGCGCCGGCATCGCCGAAGGCATTGTCCTCGAGCATGTCGCGCGCCGACGCCAGCGCCTCGTCGACGGTATGCGCGAGTGTGACGCCCTTGCCGGCCGCCAGACCGTCGGCCTTGATCACGATCGGCGCGCCGCGTGACTCGATATAAGCCGCTGCGGCGTCATAATCGGCAAACGTGGCGTATTCCGCGGTCGGGATCGCATGGCGCGCCAGAAAATCCTTCGAGAATGCCTTGCTGGCCTCGAGTTCGGCCGCGGCCTGTTTGGGCCCGAAACAAGCCAGACCAGCGGCTTCGAATACATCGACGATGCCGATGGCCAGCGGCGCCTCGGGCCCGACCACGGTCAGGCTCACGGCGTTATCGAGCGCAAAATCGCGCAGCGCATCGAGCTCGTCGACCCCGATGGCGACATTGCTGACATCGGCCATGGTGGCCGTCCCCGCATTGCCGGGCGCCACATACACATGATCGACCCGCGGCGATGCGGCCAGTTTCCACGCCAGCGCGTGCTCGCGGCCACCGCCGCCGACGATGAGAATACGATGTCGTGCGTTGCTCATGATGCGTTGGGCCCAGAGGATTGCTATCGGAACCGCGACCGCCCGCTCCATCGGGCGCGCCGGCGCGGCGCAAGCTTAGCAAAGGCAGCGCGCTACGTGCGGAGCAGAACATACGGCAAAGCTGCCCAGCGCAACGCTCGCCGCAGTCTCGCACAAGCTCTAAACTAGCGCGTCCGATTACATTTGAAGCGCGCAATGGCCGATCATCATACTCTCTACGAAGGCGATTATTTGCGCCTGCAATGCGTTGATACCTGGGAATTTGTCGAACGAGTCAACGCCCGCGGCGCGGTGGTGATCGTCGCCGTCACGCCAGACGATGAACTGCTCATGGTCGAGCAGCCACGCCCGGCGCTGAACGGCCCGGTATTGGAACTGCCCGCCGGCCTGGTCGGCGATATCGCGGGCGAGGAGGACGAGGCTCTGGCCGTGGCTGCCGCCCGCGAACTCGAAGAGGAAACCGGATTCCGGCCGGCCCGGCTCGAATACATGACCGGCGGGCCGCCGAGCGCCGGGCTTTCCGGCGAAACCCTGTGGTTCTATCGCGCCTACGAGCTGGAACGCGTCGGCGACGGCGGCGGCGATGACAGCGAGGACATCACGGTGCACGCGATCGCCCTGAACGATGTCGATGCCTGGCTGGCCGCCCGCGAGGCCGAGGGCCTGCCGGTCGACCCCAAGATCTACACCGGGTTGTACTTCATTCGACGCGAGCGCGGTTAATCAGGGCCTCACAGTTTGTCGTCTCGATCGCTGCCGGCTGCGATTGACGCGGGCCGGCCACGCAGGCGGCATAGCCCGGCACCAGCGACAACCACGTCAGATGCCAGTCGCGATCGTCCAGGCGGGCGATCGCGTCGTCGACCACAACCGCACGGATACGGGCCAGGCCGACGTGCCCGCTGGCCTTCACGGTGGCCTCGCGGGCGCACCAGCGGTCGAAGAAATCGCCGTCGGCGGCCACCCATTGCTGCAGTCGCGGCGAAATCCCCTCGCGACGCTGTTCCACATCGAGCCCCACCACATCGGCTTCATCCAGCGCACAAGCGACCAGCTGCCCGCTGTGCGAAATGCTGAACCCGGGCCCTTCGGCGAATCGCGGCCGGCCGCCAGCGGCGAAGCCCAGGCCGTCAAGATGATCCGGCGCATGCCCGAGCATCCCCAGCCCTTGTTCCAGCAGCCATAGACCGGCCATCGTCCGTGCCCGCGCTTCGCGGCTGCGCATGGCGTCCAGACGCGCGCGATACGCCGCCGGCGCCCATGCCGCCGGGCGTTCGGCAAAAAGCGCCTCGCGCGCTTCGTCGAGAACGATGTACACTACAAGCATAAACGATTCTTTAACGCCATTCCGATGTTTTGTTGTGGTTATCGCGACCGTGCAAGACCGCCACGCCCGGCATGACTTCGATGCCTGAGCCCGCCGGACGATCCGGAAATCATGCCACGGTGCGTACGCTGCCCGGCCCGGCGGCGCCTTTCGAGATCGCGCCCAACGATGCCACGCGCCACCAGCTCCTGGCCTGGCAGCGCGACTATGGGGATCTGTTTGCCGTCCCGTCCGATCGCGGCCCGGCGCACTGGGTGGTCAACGACCCGGCCCTGGCCCAGCAGATACTCGTACGCCGCGCCCAGGGTTATACCAAGGGCATGGGCCTGGATCGGGTCAAGATTCTGCTTGGCAACGGCATCATGGTCAGCGAAGGCGATTTCTGGGCCCGCCAGCGGCGCATGATGCAGCCGGCGTTCCGGCCGCGCAGCCTGGCCGATTTCAACGCCATGATCTTCGAAGAGAATCGCGCGCTCGCCGAGCGCTGGGCGCAGCCCGCGGCAGACGGCGCACCGGTGGAGGCCGAAGCCGGCACCAGCGAGCTGACGCTGGTGATCGTGCTCAAATCCATCTTCGGCGCCGACTACGATCGCCTGGTGGCCGACGGCGAGAACCCGTTCGCGCTGCTCACCGAAGAACCCGAGCGCAATCTGCGCTTCGCGGCCCGTTTCCATCGCCTGAAAAAGACCGTGGGCGACATCATCGAACGCCGGCTGGCCGATAACGGCGAGCGTGCCTTCGATTTCCTCGGCCACCTCCTGACTGCGCGCGACCGCGATGACCAACCCATGAGCCGGGCGGCGCTGATTGACGAGGTGATGACATTGATCGTCGCCGGGCACGAAACCACGGCCAGCGCGCTGGCCTTCGCCTGGTATCTGATCGCGGCCCATCCCGACGTTTGCGCGACGATCCAGGCCGAGGTCGACGCGCTCGACGAGGCCACGCTGCGCGCCAGCGGCGGCAACGACCGTGAAACGCTGGCTTATACCGATCGCGTGATCGCCGAAGTACTGCGGCTGTACCCGCCGGGCTGGCTATTGTCGCGCCGCGCGCTCGTCGACCAGCCCCTGGGCGAGCATACGATCGCCGCCGGCACCCAGGTTTTCATCAGCCCCTATCTCCTCCAGCGTCATGCCGGCTACTGGCACCAGCCCGAGCGCTTCGATCCGGACCGCTTCACGCACACCAACGAGCCCGGCCATCGTCTGGCCTATATGCCGTTCGCGGCCGGCCCGCGGCATTGCGTGGGCGAACATCTGGCGGCCACCGAGATGCGCCTGCATCTGGCGATACTCCTGCGTCGCTTCACGCCCACCTGGCTCGGCAAGGGCGAACCAGCGATCGAATCGGCCATCAATCTAAGGCCGGCGGACGGAATTTATTTACAATTGACCGCCCGCTAACCCAATCGTCGCTCCCGCGACGCGAATGACCAACGTTATGACTTCGTTCAACACGCTGGCCGACGCGCTCGACGCCGCGGCCGAGACCGACGGCGAGATCGGCTTCATCGACGGCGCCAACGACGAGCGCCGCCTGAGCTATCGGCTGCTCAAGCGCGCCGCGCTGCGCATGCTGGCGGTACTGCAGGCCGAGGGCGCGCAACCGGGCGATGCCCTGTTGCTCTACATCCCGGACAACCTGCGCTTCCTGCAGTTCTACTGGGCCGCGATCTACGGCGGCCTGACGCCGGTGCCGGTCGCTGCGGGCGCGACCGACGCGCATCTGGCCAAGCTGGCGAAAGTCTGGGCGCATATGGGCGAGCCGCGCGTGGTCACCGACGCACGCCACATGGAACGCATCCTCGGCTATTTCGAGCACAGCAACGAAGCCGCCGCCGGCGAACGCCTGGCCGAAAACGCGCTATCGGACGAGCCGCCGGCCGTGGAGCAGGCCGCCGAGCGCGCCGCGATCACGCCCGATCAGACCGCTTTCATCCAGTTTTCCTCCGGCTCGACGGGCGACCCGAAAGGCGTGGTGCTCACGCATGCCAACGTGTTGGCCAACATCGCGGCCATCACGGAAGGCTCGCGGTTCGGCGCGCACGAAATCGCGTTGTCGTGGATGCCGCTGACCCACGACATGGGGCTGATCGGCTTCCATCTGACGCTGCTCACCCACGCCTTCAACCATCACCTGATGGCCACCGATCTGTTCGCCCGGCGCCCGATGCTGTGGCTGGACAAGGCGGCTGAAAAGAACGCGACGCTGCTGTGTTCGCCCAACTTCGGCTATCGCCACACGCTGCGCGCGATCGGCGCCAAGGGCCTGCCGGACATCGATCTGTCGCGCGTGCGCCTGATCTACAACGGCGCCGAGCCGATCGCCGCGCCGCTGGCACGTGAATTCCTGGAAACCCTGGCGCCGGTCGGCCTGTCGCCGAACGTCATGTTCTGTGTCTACGGCCTGGCCGAGGCCAGTCTGGCCGCGACCTTCCCGCCCGCCGGCGCGGGTCTGTCGACCATCCGCGTCGCCCGCGGCGAACTGGGCATCGGCGATCCGGTCCGATTCGACGATTCGGATAACGCCATCGAACTGGTCGACCTGGGTTCGCCGGTGGCCGGTGCCGATCTGCGCATCGCCGACGGCGACGGCCAGGCGCTGGGCGAGGACACGGTCGGCCGAGTCTGGATCAAGGGGCCCAACGTCACCGCCGGCTACTACGCCAACGACGACGCCAACGCGGCCGCGCAGGTCGGCGACGGCTGGCTGGACACCGGCGACCTCGGCTTTGTCCACGACGGCGATCTGTTCATTGCCGGGCGCGCGAAGGACATCATCTTCATCAACGGCGCCAATCATTATCCGCAGGACCTGGAGGCCGTGGCCCAGGCCGCCGAGGGCGTGGATCTGAACAAGATCGCGGCCGCCGGCGTGCGCGCGCCCGGCGCCGATGCCGACGAACTGGTGTTCTTCGTCGTCTTTCGCGGCCATACCGAGGATTTCGTGCCCATCGCGCGCGATGTCGCGCATCGTGTGAACCAGGGCACAGGGCTGGCGGTGGATCACGTCGTGCCGGTGCGCCAGATTCCCAAGACCACCAGTGGCAAGCTGCAGCGCGCCGCCCTGGCCCGCGATTACGCTGCCGGCGCGTTCGACGACGTGATCGCCGAGTTGGCCGCGCTGATGCGCCCGGCCGACGCAGCCCCGACCGCCACAACCAACGCCGGAATCGCCGATGAACTCAAGGCGATCTGCGACGAGGTCGCCCCGGACAAGAAAATCGGCGTGGACGACGATCTGTTCGAGATCGGCCTGTCGTCGCTGGAACTAGCCCAGATCCACGAAGGCATCGAAGCCCGCTGGCCGGACACCATCGAAATCAACGATCTATTCGACTACCCGACGATCAACGATCTGGCCGCTTTCCTGGAGAGCGAAACGGCTGCCTGAGGCCCATGGCGGCGGGCGGGATCAGCCGATTTGCGCCCGCCAGTCGTCGCGGAACGCGGCGGCGCGATCGGCCGACCAGCCCGGCTCGTATACCGCGCTCGGCTGCCAGTCGATGACGGTATCGACCAGCCGTGTTTCGTCGTGCGGGTCGAGCGCCATACGCGCCAGCGCGGCCGCGCCCATCGGCGTTGCGTGGGCGTGCGGATACACGTCGAGCGGTATCTGGGTGAGATCCGCTACCGCCTGCATGAGCCGCTGCGACTGGGTGAGCCCGCCGTCGACCCGTAACCGCTCGAGGGGTTGGCCTGCATCCGTGCCGATGAGATCGGTCAGCTCGGCGACCTGAGCCGCGATGCCTTCCAGTACCGCCAGCACCAGATGACCCGGCTTGGTGGCGAGGCTCATGCCCGTGAACCGGGCGCGCGCTTCGGGCCGCCACCAGGGCGCGGCCAGACCGGCGAAGGCTGGCACGCAGAACGCGCCCTGCGAAGTTTCGGCCGCGGCTTGATCCAGGTCCGCGGCCGTATCGATCCAGCCCAGTTCCGCGAGCCAGCGAACGGCCGAGGCCGCGGTATAGACCTGGCCGTCCACGCAGTACTGGTTGCGATCACGTACGCGCCAGGCGGCCGATGTCGTCAGCCCGCGCGTCGACCGCGTCGGTGTCTCACCGATATTGGCGAGCACGAAGGCGCCGGTGCCGAACGTGCATTTGGCCTCGCCCGGCACCAGGCAGTTCTCGCCGACGAGCGCGGCCTGCTGGTCCACCACCAGGCCACCGACCGGCACCGACCCTCCGAAGGCATGGGTCAGGCCCACGATTTCGTCGCAGGCCACGATTTCCGGCAAGCGTTCATCGGCCAGACCGAACCGGTCCAGCAGTTCGCGATCCCAGGCCAGATCGTCCAGACCACAGATCGCCGATCGGCTGGCCGTGGTGACGTCGGTGACGAACGCGCCCGTGAGCTGATGAATCAGCCAGCTGTCGGAGGTCGTGACCACGCCCTCGCGGGTCACGTGTCGCCGCAGCCAGGCCATCTTCGGCGCCGAGAAATAAGGATCGAGCACCAGCCCGGTCTTGTCGGCCAGCCGCTCGGCGTGAGCGGCCAGCTCGCGACAGATGTCCTCGGCGCGTCGATCCTGCCAGACGATCATCTTCGACAGCGGCGCACCGGTATCCGGGTCCCAGGCCAGAACCGTCTCGCCCTGGTTGGCCAGCGTGACGATATCGACGTCGACACCGGCCTCGGCCAGAGCGGCCCGACCGGCCGCGAGTACCGAATCCAGCAGGGCCTGCGGATCCTGCTCCACTATGCCCTCGGCACGATAATCGGGCGTGACCGGCTGTTCGGCCAACCCGCAGATCCGGCCGTCGTCGTCGACAACGACCGCCTTGGTGCCGGAGGTGCCCTGATCGATGGCGAGAACCCGCGTCATACCCCGGCCCCGGCCTTGGCGGCATCGGCCTCCAGCTCGGCGTCCACGGAATGCATATCCGGCATGGCCAGGCCGGCCGTGCCACCGCGGCGCGCCAGCAGCCAGCCGAGATACACCGCGCCGATGGCCACCATGATCGCGACATACACCCAGGAGCTCAAAAAGACGACATCCCGGAAGATGAGCAGTTCGAAGACCAACCAGATCGAAGCCAGCACGATCACCGGCACCTCGAAGCGCCCGAGCGTAAACCCTTTGCTGGGCGGCAGATCGCGGCGCTTGACGATATACAGCAGCACGGTGGCCGCATAAATCACCGACGGCAGCAGCGTGGCCGCCGAGAACAACGCGAACAGCGCATCGGTCTGGAACGCAAAGATCGCCAGCAGCAGTTCGCCGAGCACGAACACCAGCCCGGTGGCCGCCAACGGCGTGCCGAAGCGCGGCGAGATGCGCGACCACAAGGCATGGCCCGGGAACCGGGCGTCGCGCGACATCGCCCAGACCAGGCGCACACCGGTCATGAGAATCACCATGCCACAAGCAAAGATGGCCACCACCACCATGATCAGCAGCGCGGTGCCGACGACCGGGCCGAGCACGCGCGCGATCACGTCCGCGATCGGCGTGGCCGACTGGGCCAGCGCCACCGGATCGCCCGCCAGCAGCGTGACCGCGACCAGGAAGGCAAAGCCCAGTACACCCGAGGCAATCACCGCCTGCGCCATGGCTCGCGGCACCACCCGCGCCGGCTGCTCGGTCTCTTCGGCCAGATTGGCGGCCGACTCGAAACCCACGATGGTGAACGAGCCGAGCAGCGTGCCCATCATCCAGGGACCGACATGGAGCAGGCTACCGAAGCTGAAATACCCCTCGTGGCTGATCGATCCGGTGGATACCAGATTCGAGAAATCCAGCCCGCGCATGATCGCCCCCACGACCAGCAACAGCACCACCAGCAACAGCATGCCGACCAGCTCGGCGGTCACCGCGACATTGTTCACCCGTTCGGTCCAGCGGGTCGAGAACGCCACCAGCAGCGCCTGACCGGCCAGCACGACGGCGGTGATCCACCAGGCGTTGCCCGGCGTGCCGGTGTAGTTCAACAACACCGGCAGCACGGTGGAGGCGATGGTGTAGTCGACCGCGACCACTACGATCGCCAGGAAGGTGAACGAGATCCAGCCCATGATCCAGCCGAGCACCGGATTGGCCAGACGCGACACCCATTGATAGGAATAGCCGGTCACCGGAATACGCGCGGCGAGCGAACCGAACAGCAGCGCGACCATCAGCTGGCCGACCACCGCCACCGGCCAGGTCCAGATGCCGGCCGGCCCGGAGGACTGGAGTACCGCCCCGTAGGTGGTAAAAATGCCGGTGGCGATGGACACGAAAGCAAAGGCGACCGCGAACGAAGCAAAGGATCGCGTGCCGCGTCGCATGGCCTGGGTATAACCGAATTCGGCGACGTCGGCGCCCGGTCCGGCAGAACCTCTCGAAACTCTCTGATCGGTCATGGTTGCCCCCTGGCAATTTTAGGTAAGGAAAACGCCCTGGCTACGGCGGACTCTCGAAACCGATATCGAGCGCCGGCGCGCGTAGAAAAGCCGGATCACCGAGCGGTATGCGGATGCGCCGCTCGGGCAGGAATGCCCCCGAAGCCCGCCATAACGGCCGGGTGCCATCGGAGACCGTCAGCGTGCCGCGGACCGGTTCGGTCACCCGCAGCTGCAACTCGGCCAGCCCGGGGCGCGCGCTGCGCACCAGGCGTTGCGGCACGCAGTACTTCACGGGCGACGCCACGCGCACGGGCACGAGTTCGTCGGGCCCCGGTAAGTCATAGGCCAGATCGGCGGCGATGAAGCCAGCCACGGCCCGCCCTTCGCGCCATGACCAGCCGGCGGTTTCGATCGGCCTCAGAACATTACCGGCGGCGTAGTAGGCGGGATCGCTGCAGCGCCCGTATTGATCCACGACGGGCCCCGAGCTCGCAGTGTCCACCGCCAGATGCGGCGCCAGCCGCGCCAGGCTCGATTCGCTGGTGAAGCGGCCGGTCAGCAGTACGCCGTCGCAGGCGAGCGTCGAGAGGCTGCCGTCGGGCCCGGCCAGTTGGACGCCTTCGACGCGCTGGCGGCCCGCGATGCCGGCGAGTGTCGTATTCAAGTGCACGGGAATACCGCACAGGCGCGGAAACAACGTCAGAGGCCAACGCGCCGTCGGGCGCGGGTTGGGCTCGATCACCGCGACCGGACGAATGCCGGCCCGCCGGCAGCTCATCACCGCCGACAGACTCACCAGCTCGGTACCGACGATCACCGGCGCCTCGAACGGCTTGAAATGCTCGAGATACAGCGCCGATTGCAAAGTCGCGGTATTGATCACGCCCACCGGGCGATCGCCGGAGATCAACCGGGCCGAGCGCGGCGTCTCGCGCGCGCCGGTGGTCAGCAGCACGCGCCGGGCGGTGACGCGCAGCGCGCCGTCGGGCGTGGCCAGATCGAGTCCGCCGCCAGGATGCAGCGCGACCACCGTATGTCGCGTACGGATATCCACCCCGGCGGCTTCGGCCGCCGCGACGTTGCGTCGGGCATAACGCGGCCCGGTCATCAGCCGACCGTATTCGCGCACGCCGTACGGGGGGTGCGCGCAGTGGCGCGGGATGCCGCCGGCTTCGGGCTCGCGTTCAAACACGAGCACGCGATTCACGCCCGCTTGGCGCAACGCGGTGGCCGCGGCCAGGCCCGCCGGGCCGGCACCGATCACCGCCACGTCGCAATCGAGTTCAGTGCTCATGCGCCGCTCCCGTCGACAACGGCGTGGCCAGCGCATCGCCGGCGATCTGGGCCACGCGGGCGCCGCAGTAGAAACCCTGGCAGCGCCCCATGCAGGCGCGCGTACGCCGCTTGAGGCCGCCGATATCGCCCGGCGGGAGAGACGAAGCCAGCGCGGCCTCGATCTCGCGCCGGGTCACCAGTTCACAGTGGCAGACGATCTCGCCGTAACCGGCGGCCTGCCAGTCGCGCGGTCGATGCTCGGCGATGTTCGGGACCCACGGCGTCACCGGCGATGCCAGCGGCTGGTGTTCGACGTACTCGCGATAGAGCGCGTAGGCGTGGGCGGCAATGCCGAGTGCGGCAGTCAGCCCGGTCGAGCGAACGCCGCCGAGCGTGAGCCAGTGGCGCGCCGGCTCGTGACGAATGCGATATTCCTTGTCTTCCGTCGCCGGCCGCAGCCCGGCATAAACCGCGGTCACCGGCATATCGGCCAGCGCCGGCAGACGCTCGGCGCCGGCCGCGATCAGCGCCTCGAGGGTGTCGTGATCGACCCGGGCATGCTCGCGATCGTCCTGCTCCTCGGCGGTCGGGCCGACCAGGACGTTACCGTAGGCCGTACGCGTGACCACCACGCCCTTGGTGCGCGGCTGCGGGACGGGCAACAGAATATGATCGACCAGCGCCGCCGCGGCCTTGTCGAAGACCACGAACTGGCCCTTGCGCGGCCGGATCTGCATATGCGCCTCGCCCAGCAGGCGTTGTTCGACCACATCGCCATACAGCCCGGCACAGTTGATGACTTGCGCCGCGGCGATCCGGCCGCGGCTAGTGTCGAGCTGCCAGGCCGCGCCGTCGAATGCGCCGCCGGTGACCTCGCAGTCGCGCCGTACCTCGGCACCGTTGGCCATGGCCTGAGTGAGATACGCCAACGGGGCCGACCACGGATCGATCACGTGCTCGTCGGGCACCAGCACGCCGCCGCGCACCGCCGGATTGAGCTGCGGCTCACGCGCCAGCACTTCAGCGCGATCGATGCGCCGGACGTTGTCCACGCCGTTGGCATGCGCCCGCGCCACGATGGCATCGAGCTCGGCTTCGTCGTGCTCGTTCCAGGCCGCCACAATGGCGCCGGTGGTCAGTAACGGCAGGTTCAGGGATTCGTGAATCGCGCGGTATTCGGTATAGCCCGCCTGCATGCAGGCCAGCTCCAGACTGCCCTCGGGCGCGTCGAAACCGGTATGCAGGATCGCGCTGTTGCCCTTGCTGGCGCCGGCGAGGATATCGGGCGCTTTTTCGAGCAGGACGACGCGGGCGCCTTCGAGCGTGAAGCGCCGGGCCACCGCACAGCCGACCACGCCGCCGCCGATCACGGCGACATCGTATAGGCCTTCGCTGCGCTCACCCCGGGATTCCACGATCACTCATCAACCAATGTGGCTCTTGTGACCGTTATTTCACAATTCGGTCACCGAGTAAACATAAAAACCACATAAAAAGCGCAAATGCGGCTCATGCGCCACGCGCTGCACGGAAATAGACGCAACGCAGCCGCCCGCCATCGGGCACGCCTGGGGCGGGCGATTCCTTTCGAATCAGGGCAGTAGAGCAAGATCGTCGAATGACGACCCTCGGGCGAGCGGGCTCGGGCTACGCCGCGCCGGCGATGTAGAGCGCCACGCCCGCTTCATCGAGCGCCTCGCGCAGCTCGGCGTCGGGCTCGGCATCGACCACGAGTCGGTCGATGCGTGCCAACGGCATCACCTTGAATAACGCTCGCCGGCCCAGCTTACTGGCATCGGCCAGCACGGTGACGGTGTCGGCCTGGGCGATCATCGCGCGCGCCACGTCGGCTTCGGCGAGCGAGAAATCCATTACGCCGCCCACATCCAGCGCGCCGGCGGTGATCACCACATGCGCCGCATTGAACCGGGCGATCTGATCCTGGGCAAAGGTGCCGACGGCCTCCTGGGCGTCCGGCTCGTATTCGCCGCCGATAAGGAATACCCGATTCTCGGACTCGCCGAGCGCCTGCGCGATCCGCACGCAGTTGGTAATCACGGTCAGCCCGCGCTGGCCGGCCAGCGCCCGCGCGAACAGCAGCGTGGTGGTGCCGGTATCGACGAACAGGCTGTCGCCGGGCGCGAACAGCGCCGCCGCGGTCTCGGCGACCGCCGTCTTGGCTTCGACCTGTTCGTACATCCGGGTCGCGAACGCATTCTCGTAGGCCGGGTTGCCCGGTATAGCGGCACCGCCATGGAATTTCTCGACCAGACCTTCACTGGCGAGCCCGGCGAGATCGCGCCGGATCGTCTCCAGTGACGCGCCGGTCTGCTCCGCCAACCAGGCCACGGTGACCCGGCGCTTCAGGCGCAGCCATTCGAGTATGCGCTGACGGCGATCGAGAGCGTTCATCGGGGGCAAGGCCGATCCATGGAGTTCATGGCGCGCAGTGTAGCCCGAGTGCCGAACGACACGAGCCGCGCCCCGATCAGCGCCCCGCGCAATGTGCATCCGCCTCGGCCGTGATGGCATCCAGGCGTTCGCCGAGCGTGGTGGCGACGGCGTCCGGCGTGTCACCGCGTTCGCAGACCAGCGGCTCGCCGATGACCATCCACACGCGCGCGAACGGCTTGGGGATGATCATCCGATCCCAGGATTTGAGCTGCCAGTAGCGATCGGCGGCAAAACTCACCGGCAGCATCGGGGCCTTGGTCATCTGCGCGAGCATCGGCGTGCCGGGTTTGGCATGAGAGGCCGGCCCATGCGGACCGTCGGCGGCAATAATCGGTGATACGCCTGCCTTGAGCGTGGCATACATATCGCGGAACGCACGCGCGCCGGTCCGGTTGGCCGACCCCCGTATTACGCTGGCGCCGAGGCCACCGACCACGGCGGCGATCAACTCGCCGTCGCGCGACGGCGAAACCAGAAACCCCGGCACCAAGCCGCGCGATCGCGCCGACAGCAGCCAGCCGACACAATACGGCAGGCGTTGATGCCAGCAACACAGCAGCGCCGAGCGCTGGCTCTCGATCAAAGCATCCAGATGATGCACGCCGCGTACGCTGGCAAGGCGGCAGGTTCCGAGCAGCGCGCGCGCCAGCAACCGCAACACCGGCGCGGCGACCGCGATCAGCAGGCGCTGCCGGGGGGACAATGGCGTCCGCCCGGTTTTCTGCTGGTGCTGGCGCGATTCACTCATCGGCTCGTGCCTCATGTTGGAAGCCGCGGATGTCGGTAAACTGGCCCCGCACGTATCGGGGCTATGACCGTCTGGCGGCATACCGCCCGGGTTTTCGCCACACAGCCTAACCGATCGCTCCGGACAAGAGCCGGCGTGGTCGCCTCAACGAACGACGCGATGTCCGCAATCGAGAAACTCTACGGCCGCGCGCCCGCGCTGCTGACCGATCTGTACCAGCTGACCATGGCCTATGCCCACTGGTTCAATGGCACCGGCCAGCGCGAGGCGGTCTTTCATCTGTTCTATCGCCAGGCGCCGTTCGACAACGGGTTCGCGCTGGCCTGCGGGATCGAGACCGCCATCGATTATGTCTGCGCCCTGCGCTTTACCGAGGAGGACATCACCTACCTCCGCACGCTCGTGGACAACGCCGGCGAGCCGCTGTTCGCCGAGGGCTTCCTCGACTACTTACGCGATTTCCGCTTCACCGGCCGGGTCGATGCCGTCCCCGAGGGCACGGCCGTGTTCCCGCACCAGCCGATGCTGCGGGTCACCGGACCGATCATCGAAGCGCAGCTGCTCGAGACGGCGCTGCTCAATCTGATGAACTTCCCCACCCTGGTCGCCACCAAGGCCGCGCGCATCGCGCACGCCGCCGAGGGCGACCGCGTGCTCGACTTCGGCCTGCGCAAGGCCCAGGGCATCGACGGCGGCGTGTCGGCGGCCCGCGCGGCTTATATCGGCGGCTGTGCCGGCACGTCCAACGTGCTGGCCGGGCAGCTGTTCGGCATTCCGGTCTCCGGCACGCATGCGCACGGCTGGGTCATGGCCTTCGATCATGAAATCGATGCCTTCGATGCCTATGCCCGCGCGCTGCCCAACAACTGTGTGTTCCTGGTCGATACCTACAATTCGCTGGAAGGCATCGAAAACGCCATTCGTGCCGGCGAGAAGCTGCGCGAGCACGGGTACGAGATGGCCGGTATCCGCCTGGACTCGGGTGATCTGGCGCAGCTGGCGCGGCGCGCCCGCCGCCGACTGGATGCCGCCGGTTTTCCGCATACCAAGATCGCGGCCAGTTCGAGCCTGGACGAACGCGTGATCGCGGATCTGAAGTCGCGCGGCGCACCGATCGCGCTCTGGGGCGTGGGCACGCGCCTGACCACGGCCCAGCCCGATGCCGCGCTCGACGGCGTGTACAAGCTCGGCGCCATTCGCGAGGATTCCGGGCGCTGGTCGTATCGCATGAAGATGAGCGATACCCCCGGCAAACTGACGCGTCCCGGCGTGCAGCAAGTGCGTCGTTTCGTCGACGCCGACCAAGACCCGGTGGCCGATCTGCTCTACGATGAAGCGTCGTGGTCGACCGCCTGGGCCGGCGGCGTGGCCGAGTACGAGCATCGTTTCAAGGCCGACGCGCCGCATATCGAATTGCTGCGGCCGGTCATCGAGGAAGGAGCACGGGTGGACACCTCGCCCGAGCTCGGCGAGATTCGCGAATATGCCATGGCCCAGTTCGCCTATTTCGCCGACCGGCCGAACTACCCGGCGCTGATTGATCATTATCTGGACGAGTCGACCGACGCTCTGCGCGACTGGCTCGCCCAGCGTCACAACGACGGCCGTCAATCGGAGGGTTCGTCATGACCGATACCTTACTGCTGGTCGATATCCAGAACGATTTCCTGCCGGGCGGCGCGCTCGCGGTGGCCGACGGCGATGCCGTGGTACCGGTCGCCAACCGCCTGATGCCGCTGTTCTCCAGCGTCGTGGCGAGCCAGGATTGGCATCCGGCCGATCATCTGTCGTTCGTCGACCAGCACGCCGGCTTCAAACCGTTTCAGGTTACCGAAGTGGACGGGCTGGAACAGATCCTGTGGCCGGCGCACTGCGTACAGGGCAGCCCCGGCGCGAGCTTTGCCTCGGCACTGGATATCGCGCGCATCGACTACGTGGTGCGCAAGGGCGAAAACCCGCGCATCGACAGCTACTCGGCGTTCTACGACAACGATCATCGCCACCAGACGGACCTGACCGATATCCTGCGCCGGCTGGGTACGGATCGACTGTTCGTGATGGGCCTGGCGGCCGATGTCTGCGTGAAATTCACCGTCATGGACGCGCTGGCCGAAGGCTTCGCGGTGACGTTGATCGTGGACGGCGTGCGCGGGGTCGACATGCACGAGGGCGATACCGAGGCCGCGATTCAGGCCATGCGAGCGGCTGGCGCCGAATGCGTGAATAGCACCGCGCTGGTCGCGCAGGGCTAAACTCGCGCCGATCCGGCCTGTTTTCTTGATCACCCCGGCTTGCTAGATTGCGAGTCGCTTCTCTTACTGTTCTCTCTCGGGGTTCGACCATGAGTGCTGTACCCAAGGATCTGGCTGTGTCCGCGCGTCTGGCAGATGAGATGCGTGTTCCGTTTCCCAATTCGCAGCGGATCTACGTCACGGGTTCGCGCCCCGATATTCGCGTGCCCATGCGCGAGGTCGCCCAGGCCAACACACCGGCGACCTTCGGCGTGGAAAAGAACCCGCCGATCACGATCTACGACTGCTCCGGGCCGTATACCGACCCGGACGCCGCGATCGACCTCACCCACGGCCTGCCGGCGCTTAGAGCCGCCTGGATCGACGAACGCGGCGATACCGAAACCCTCCCCGGCCTGTCCTCGCAGTTCGGCCGCGATCGCGCCGCCGATACCGCGACCGGCCATCTGCGTTTTCCCGATGTACGGGCCCCGCGCCGGGCCAAGGCGGGCGCCAACGTGTCGCAGATGCACTATGCCCGGCGCGGCGTCGTGACCCCCGAGATGGAATTTGTCGCCATCCGCGAGAACGCCCGCATCGACGAGATCAAGGACAGCCGGCTGCTGCGACGCCATCCCGGCGAAGGCTACGGCGCCAACATCCCCGACTACGTCACGCCCGAATTCGTGCGCGACGAGATCGCCGCCGGGCGCGCGATCATCCCCAACAACATCAACCATCCGGAATCCGAGCCGATGATCATCGGCCGCAACTTCCGGGTGAAGATCAACGCCAACATGGGCACGTCGGCGGTCACCTCCTCGATCGCCGAGGAAGTGGAGAAGATGGTCTGGGCCACCCGCTGGGGCGGCGACACGATCATGGACCTGTCCACCGGCAAGCATATTCACGAAACCCGCGAGTGGATCATCCGCAACGCGCCGGTGCCGGTCGGCACAGTGCCCATCTACCAGGCGCTGGAAAAAGTCGATGGCAAGGCCGAAGACCTGACCTGGGAGATGTTCCGCGACACACTCATCGAACAAGCGGAACAAGGGGTGGATTACTTCACCATCCACGCCGGCGTACGACTGCCCTTCGTGCCGATGACCGCCAACCGCGTGACCGGCATCGTCTCTCGTGGCGGCTCGATCATGGCCAAGTGGTGTCTGGCGCATCACACCGAGTCCTTCCTGTATACGCATTTCGAAGAGATCTGCGAGATCATGAAGGCCTACGACGTGGCGTTCTCGCTCGGCGACGGCCTGCGCCCGGGCGCGATCGCGGATGCCAACGACGAAGCCCAGATGGCCGAGCTGCGCACGCTCGGCGAGCTGACACAGATCGCCTGGCAGCACGACGTCCAGGTGATGATCGAAGGCCCGGGCCATGTGCCAATGCAGCGCATCAAGGAGAACATGGACGCCGAGCTGGCGGACTGCCACGAGGCGCCGTTCTATACGCTCGGCCCGCTGACCACCGACATCGGCCCCGGCTACGACCACATCACCTCCGCGATCGGCGCCGCCCAGATCGGCTGGTACGGCACGGCGATGCTCTGCTACGTCACGCCCAAGGAGCACCTCGGCCTGCCGGACAAGGACGACGTGCGCGAAGGCATCGTCACCTACAAGATCGCGGCCCACGCGGCCGACTTGGCCAAGGGCCATCCCGGCGCGCAGATCCGCGACAACGCCTTGTCCAAGGCCCGCTTCGAGTTCCGCTGGGAAGACCAGTTCAACCTGGGCCTCGACCCGCTCAAGGCGCGCGAATTCCACGACGAGACGCTGCCGAAGGATTCCGCCAAGGTGGCGCATTTCTGCAGTATGTGCGGCCCGAAGTTCTGCTCCATGCGTATCTCGCAGGAAGTGCGGGAGTTTGCGGCCGATCGCGGTATCGAAACACCGCAGGATGCGCTCGACGCCGGGCTGGCCGAGAAGGCCGAGGAGTTCAAGGCCGGCGGGCACGAACTGTATCGGTAGGCACGCAGGGTGACCGTTAAGCTCGAGCGGCCGATAATCGATACGAACAACACCGAGGAGACGTCCGCATGATCCGCATACGCTATTCGGCCATCGCTGCGATGGCCATCCTCGGCGGGTTTGTCGCCGCGCCGGCCATGGCCTACAACAGCCACGACTTCACCACGACGGCCAGTACCGCGGGTACCACGGCCTACATCGTCGGCAAGCACAACGACGACGATTTCGCCGCCGCGCACAAGTTCGCCCACAGCCAGCGCGTGGCGCTGCGGCGCGAAGCGGCGTCGGGTGGCGGCGAGAACCTGAACGCGCTGGCCGACCTTCTGGGCGCAACCGACAATCAGGCCTTCGGCCACTGGATGCAGCGCCATTACGGCGCGCTCTATCCGGCCCATCCGGCGCAGGCGAACCTGGTCGATCGCATCGTGGCGTTGCAGCGGAGCTAGCGGGTGTCAACGGCGTATTTCTCACGCCATGATCTGTGTCGCGCCCACGACATGGGGCGCGGACACCCGGAAGCGCCGGGGCGGCTCAAGGCGATCGAACAGGGCCTGGATGTCGTCGGCATTGCCGACCGACTCGACCGACGCGAGGCGCCGGAAGCGCCGCTGGATGCCATCAAGCGGGTCCACGACGAGTTCTATGTCGACGAACTGCTCGCCATCGCCCCGACTACCGGGCGGGTGCCGATCGACGGCGATACGGTACTGACGCCGCATACGCTGGCCGCGGCGCGCCATGCCGCCGGGGCGGGGATCGCCGCGGTTGATGCCGTGCTTGCCGGCGATGCGGCCAACGCCTTCTGCGCGGTTCGTCCGCCGGGCCACCACGCCGAGTATGCGCGGGCCATGGGCTTCTGTTTCTTTAACAACATCGCGATTGCGGCGGCCCATGCGCTGGCCGTCGGCGGGCTCGAGCGCGTCGCGATCCTCGATTTCGATGTCCATCACGGCAACGGCACCGAAGACGTCTTCCGTCACGAACCCCGCGTGCTGTTCTGCTCGAGCTATCAGAACCCGTTGTTTCCGTTCACCAACGACGAGAGCGTGCCCGGGCGCCTGATCAAGACACCGCTGCGCGCGGGGGTCGGCGGCTCGGTATTCCGTCGGGCCGTCGAGCGCGACTGGCTACCCGCCCTCGATGAAGCACGGCCGCAACTGATCCTGGTGTCCGCCGGGTTCGATGCCCATCGCGCCGACCCGTTGGCCGACTTGAACCTCGAGGCCGAGGATTTCCAATGGGTGACCGAGCGCATCACCGAGGCCGCCGATCGATACTGCGACGGCCGCATCGTCAGCCTGCTCGAAGGCGGCTATGCCCTGGACGCCCTCGCGGCATCGGCCGCGGTGCACGTTCAGACCCTGCTACGCGCGGGCGAACGCTGAAGTCGAATCGCGGCCCGGGGCCTGCCCGGGCCGCGATGCTCAGAGGGTGGCCTTACAACCAGAGATGCATGCCGTTGGCGAGATTCAGCACCGCCGCATAGGTCAGATACATCAACCACAGCCCGGTCACGACATGGGCCAGGCCCAACAGGCGCTCGGTGGCCGGTGCGCCCAGCCCAAAGCTGGCAAAGAACTCGAAGAAATAGACCGCGCACAGGCCAATAAACAGGATAGCGACCGGCATATCACCATTCAGCCCCATCGATAGCGCGCCCAGAATCGAGACCAGAAAGAACGCGACCGACATGAAGCCATTGGGCCGCGCATCGCCCTCGACGAACTTGATGATGCCCATCGCCAGCCAGTGAATACCGAACACCGAGAACGCGGTCGCCGCTGCGTAAAGTGCCGCCTCGTGGAAGACGTGAAACCACGTCAGCCCGATGAACAGATAGAACCCGACCAGCGCCTGACACAGGCCGGGCATGAAAAAGCCCCAGACGCCGTTGGAACGGGCCAGCGACTTGTCGCCCGACGGCCAGCCGAACAACTCCTGGGGGCCGAGAATGAGATAGCCGGTGCCCAGGCCGAAAAAGCCGAGCGCGATCGGCGCATAGGGAGACGCGGCGAAACTGATCGAATCCATGAATCACTCAATTAAAAAAACGCATGGATTCACCATACACAATGAAATTGAGCGCAATCGCGCTGTTCGACTTATGGATGAGAGCGAGGTGGCGTTGGTCTAGCCGCTCGCGCGTCTTATAGTGAGCGCCCCCGATCGCGCGCATTCAGGTCCATGACGCTTTCTACCCTCTCGGTATTCGTGCCGACCTTCTTTCTCGTATCGCTCACGCCGGGCCTGTGCATGACGCTGTCGTTGAGCCTGGGGATGACGGTCGGCGTGCGCCGCACCGCCTGGATGTGGATCGGCGAACTGGTGGGCGTGGCCACGGTGGCGGTCGCCTCGGTGATCGGCGTGGCCACGGTGCTGTTGCGCTATCCCGCGGTATTCACAGTATTCAAATGGGTCGGCGGCGCGTATCTGATCTGGCTCGGCATCGAGATGTGGCGCTCTCGTGGCAATCTGGCGATTCCCGAAATCGACGACGACGCACCAGCGCCGCCACGAGCCCAGCTCGCCGGCCAGGGACTGGTCACCGCCATCGCCAATCCCAAGGGCTGGGCGTTCTTCATCGCCCTGCTGCCGCCATTCCTGGATTTCCAGCAAGCGCTCGCGCCGCAGTTGATGCTGCTACTATCGATGATCCTGACCATGGAGCTGACCTGTCTGGCGCTCTATGCCACCGGCGGCTCCGCCGCCCGCGCGCTGCTGGCCAAGCGCTCCAACGTGCGGCTGATGAACCGCGTCGCCGGCACGCTGATCATCGGCGTGGGCATCTGGCTGGCGCTGGATTGACGCATCCGGGCATGCGCCCGATCGACCGGCGGGCGTGGCCGACTTCCGGTTATCGCGCTTTCAGATCCTTACGAACGCGATCCAGCCCCCGGCAGAGTTCCGCCGCTCCATCGGCCAGCCGCACCGTCGGCCGGCTGATCAGATCCGGATCTACGGCCACGAAATGATGATGCGCCACCGCCGGAATCGTCGGCCATTGCTGCCAGTAGGCTTTCCAGTGCGGCTTGGTTTCAGCCACGCCCGAGGCGACGATGGCCTGGGGGTCGCGGGCAATAACCGATTCGATGCTCACCTGCGGCGCCAGGATCGGCGCGTGGCCGAATACGTTGCGCCCGCCGCATAGCTTGATCACCGCGCCGGTCATGCCAGCATCGGATAACGTGCGCAGCGGATCGGACCAGACTTCCCAGAACAACGACACCGGCCGGCGATGCGCATAGCGCTTCCGGAGTCCGGCGATCCGGTGTTCGAACGCCGTCGCCGCGCGATCGGCGGTGCCCTCGGTATGCCCGAGCACCCCGAGATCGCGAATGGTGCGCGCGATACCGGCGAGCCGGCGCGGGTCGTCGACATAGACGGCAATACCGAGGGCGCGCAACCGCTTGATGATATCGGGCGAGCCGCCTTCGGCCCACGCCACCACCAGATCCGGCTTGCGCGCGACGATCGCTTCCAGGCTCAGGCTGTTGTAGCCCCCGACGCGTGGAATATTCTTGGCCGCGGGCGGATAGTTCGAATATCGCACGGCCCCGACCACGCGATCGCCCAGGCCCGCCGAGAACAGGTTTTCCACCAGATGCGGCGTCAGCGCGACGATGCGTCGGGCCGGATGATCGAGCCGGACGCGATGCCCGGTGAAATCGGTGACCGAGACGGGTGCGGCCAGCGCCGGCGAGCCGGCCCACACGCATAGCATCACGAGCAGACCGAGCCGGCCGGCGTTGCGCAGCGCTCGTGGTCCGCCTCCCGCCCAGCGCCGCATCATCGACTGGCTCCGCTCGATCCCGCATGGGCATGCATGTCGCACAACGCACACGACAGCCGCTCGCGCTGGGTCTCGGCGGGCAGGCCGAACCGCAGCCAATGACCGTTATCACCGAGCCGGGTCAGCACGCCGCGCCGGGCCAGCGCATCATGTAGGGCGCCCGCCTCGGCCTCACCCTGAAAAAAAACGGTCACGAACAGGCCGCCGGTTGCGATCGCCCGGCCGGGGAATGCGTCCGTCAGGCAAGCCCGCAGCCAGGTCTCCGTATCGTCGATCCGGGCGCGTTGCCCGCGCTGCCAGTCGGTATCGGCCAGCGCCCGCGTGCCGATCCAGCGCGCCGGATGCGCCACGCCCCAGGGTTCCACGGCCGGCCGAAGCGTGTCGACGGTCGCCGCATGGCCAAAGGCAAACCCCAGCCGCATACCGGCCAGACCAAAAAACTTGCCCACAGAGCGTAGGACGACGGCATCGCTGTCCAGCGGGTCGAAGGACAAGCCATCCGAACAATCGGCAAACGCCGCGTCCACGATCAGCCGGCCCGGCCCGAGCGCGGCGGCCAATCGCCCTAGTCGTTCGGGCGCAGCCCGCTCGCCGGTCGGGTTGTTCGGATCGAGCACCACGGCCCGATCGAGCTCGGAACACATCGCATCGAGCGCGTCGAGATCCGCATACCACATCAAGCGATGCCCCGCCGCGCGCCACGCCGCCGCGTGTTCGGTATAACCGATCGCGGGCACGGCGACCGTGCAAGGCGCGAACAGCCGCGGCAATTCACGAATCGCGAACTGGCTGCCCGGCAATGCCACGAGACGCTCGGGCGGCACGCCGTAGTAATCAGCCGCGGCAGCTATCAAGCCATCGTCGGCCTCCGGCAGCCGCGCCCAGACCGCTGCCGGCAATGGCGGCACCGGCCAGGACCACGGCGCGATCCCGGTCGACAGGTCCAGCCAATCCGGTTCGGCGATGCCATAGCGATTGGCCGCGGCCCGTAGACGCCCACCGTGAATCATGGATAACTCGCTTCACTCACCCGCGCCAAGACCAGCACGCCCACCACGAGTACCGCAAGCGCGCGATCGGCCAGCGCCAGCGCCCGGACGACATCAACATCATCGGGCGAGCGCCGCCCGCCCAGAATCGGACGCTCGCACCAGGCCCCGTGATACCAGGCGCCGCCGCCCAGCCGGATGCCGAGCGCGCCAGCGCCGGCGGCCATCACCGGGCCGGCGTTCGGGCTGGACCACTGGCTCGCCTGCGCCCGCCAGCAGGCCAGCGCCGCGCGCGTATCGCCAACCAGCGCGAACAGCGCCGCGGTCAAGCGGGCCGCCGGCCAATTGAGGCCGTCGTCCAGACGCGCCGCGGCCCAGCCGAACCGGGCAAAACGCGGCGTCCGATACCCCCACATGGCATCCAGCGTATTGACCAGACGATGGGCGATCACGGCCGCGGCCGCCCCCGCCGGGCCAGCGACGACGCCGCCGGCCACAAACCAGAACAGCGAGGCAAAGACTGCATCGCTGGCGTTTTCCAGCACGGATTCGAGCAGGGCCACCCGTACGCCGCTGGCATCGAGGCGCGTGGCATCGCGGCTGACGAGCCAGGCCACGCGTCGTCGCGCCTGTTCGAGATCGCCCGCCACCAGCGGCCGCGCAACCGCTTCGGCGTGTTCGATCAGACCGGCACGGCCGACGGCGAACGTCAGCATTATCGCGGCCACACCCCAGGCGAGGACGGGCGGCAAAACGGCAGCGATCGCGCCCACAATCAACACCGGTGGCACAACAAGGCACAGCATCGCGACCCATCCGTCGCGGCGACGGCCCCGGTTCGCACGCGCCTCGAGACGTTCGGCACAGCGGCCGAAAAGGGCCAGCGGATGGCCCCGGCGTGGCTCGCCCAGCACGGCATCGACGGCCAGCGCCGCCACCAGCGCCAGGCTCAATGCCACAGTGGAGGCCAGGCGGCGGCGACCAGCGCCGCGGTTTCGACCAACTCGATCAAGGCACCGGCCACGTCGCCGGTATAACCGCCGATGCGCATCTGCCAGACACGACGCCATACCCAGACGATCACCGCCGTCAGCAACACCAGCAGCACCGCGAGGCGCAGTGGCAGGGCCAAGCCGGCTGCGATCACCACCGCCAGCGAGACCAGCGCGATCGCAACGCGGGGGCGGGTCGCAGCCTGATCGCGGGCAATGCCCTGCTCGCGCCGATACGCCGTGGTCGCCATCAGCACCGCGGTCGCGGCCCGCGCCAGCATCGGCACGACCAGCAACAGACCGACCAGCGCGCCGCCGTGCGCCAGCAACGTGGCCAGCGCCGTAAACTTCAGCAACAGGACGATCGCGATGGCGACCACCGCCACCGGGCCGGCGGCGGGATCCTTCATCACCGTCAGAATCCGCGTGGCGTCGCGGTGGCCGACGAAGCCAGCGTCGACACAATCGGCCAGCCCATCGAGATGCAGAGCACCGGTTACCGCCACCCAGACGGTCAACAGCAACGCGGCTGCCAGCAGCGGCGTCGCGCCACGAAATAGCGCCTCGGCAACCACCAGCACCACGCCGATGATCAGCCCCACGAGCGGATAGCAGATCACGGAACGCCCCTGGTCGACCGCCCGGATACGCACCGGCAGACGATGGCCGACCGGCAGCGTTGTCAACAACGACAGCGCCAGCAGCAGCGGCGTGGTGATGCGCCTCATGCCTGATCGAGGTTATAGCCCATCAGCCGCGGCATGGCCGATTCGCCGTCGTGGGTGATCTCGATGCGCGCCCGGCAGCCATAGGGCATGCCGAAACGATTGGTCGCCACCAGCGGCAGGTCCAGCACATGCGACACCAGATTACGGATCACCCCGCCGTGGGCCACCAGCAGCACATGACCGCCCCGGTTCACGGCGACCAACTCGGCCCAGCCCTCGGCCACGCGGCCACGGGTCGAGGTCAGCGGCTCGGCATTGGGCGGGGTATGGTTTTCCGGATCGACATACCAGGCACGCGCAGCCTCGGGCTGGCCCGCCCAGACATCGGAGATCAGCACGCCTTCCCAGTCACCGAAGTGCATTTCGCGGAAGCGCTCGTCGACCGTCAGCGGCACATCACGCGCCGTCGACAGCTCGGTAGCGAACTCCCGACACCGCCGCATCGGCGACGTCACGATCGCATCCCAGCCGTCGAGCGGCTCGGTCACACGGCGCAGCCGGGCCCAGCCCTCGTCGGACAACGGCACGTCGGTCGAGCCGCGGAAAATGGACCCGCCCTCGCATTCGGCGTGGCGCAGGATGTCGACCGTGGTCGTGGTCATATCGAAATCAGGCACTGTTGGCGACTCCCGCATCGGTAAAAGTCGCCATTTTCGCGTGAACCGCGAGCGCGGCGCGAATCGTGGCCACCGCCGTCATCGCCCCGCTGCCCTCGCCCAGGCGCATATCGAGATCCAGAATCGGCGTCGCGCCCAGGGCATCGAGCACCCGCGCATGGCCAGCCTCGGCCGACCGATGGCCAAACATCAGCCAGTCGGCCACCCCGGGATTGAGTCGGACCGCGGCCAGCGCGGCCACGCTGCTGATGAAGCCGTCGACCAGAACCGGCACCCCGCGCTGTGCCGCGGCGACGAACGCACCGGTGAGTGCGGCGATTTCGAACCCGCCGACGCATTCCAGAGCCGCCAGGGCCGCCTCCGGCGGCGGGGCGTCCTGCCAGCGCGCGCCATGGCGCGCCAGCCCGGCATCGACCGCCGCCTGTTTATTGGCCAGCCCGGCATCATCCACGCCCGTTCCGCGCCCGACGGTCGCTGCCCCGTCCAGGCCCGCGAGCGCGGCGAACACGGCCGCCGCGCTGGTGGTGTTGGCAATGCCCATCTCGCCGCCGATGAATAGCGACAACCCAGCGTCCACCTGCGCGGCGCCCGTCGACAGCGCGTCCGCCAGCGTGGCGCGATCCATCGCCGACGCCTGAGTAAAGTCGGCCGTCCCCGGCCCGAGATGATGATTGAGCACGCCGGGCACCGTGTCGGTCGGCGCCACCGTGCCGAGATTAACCACCGTCATTTCGGCCCCGGCCTCGCGCGCCAGTACCGCCACGGCGGCACCGCCGGCCGCGAAGTTGGCCACCATCTGGGCGGTCACGGCCTGGGGAAATGCCGACACACCCCGCGCCGCCACGCCGTGATCGGCGGCGAACACCGCCAGCCCGATGCGTGCAAGCTCCGGCTTGGCGTCGCCCTGCCAGGCCGCGAAATCGGTGGCGATCGTCTCCAGCCGGCCGAGCGAACCCGGCGGCTTGGTCAGCTCGTTCTGGCGTGCGACCGCGGCCGCGCGGGCGGTCTCGTCGGGTGCAGCGACTTGTTCGAACAGCCAGTGCATATCAGTCATGGCAAAAAGTCCTTTCGGGGCCAGCGATCCACGCCGTTCGAAAACAGGATTGACGGCGTTGGACGATGAATCGAGGATGGGGTTGCACCACCGGGCGAGTTGAACTCTGGTTTCGCGCTGACGCGCCAACCAAGAAAAGAGCGCCTGCAACGGCGCCGGATACCCGTCGCCGCTGCTCGTCTCCGGCGCCTCAGACGGGCTCGAATACAGACGCGAACGCCCAACCTTCGCGGGCCGTGTCTGTATTCGGGTCCCCTTGAGCGCAGCACCGAGCAGTGGAGGCCGCCAAAGCGGACTGAGTTTTTGCCGCATCCTCCGGGACCGAGCATCGGAGTGGACCCGCGAAGCGGGCGGCTATGAGGGTGTCTTTTCCTTGGGTTACTTTCGCTTGGACAAGCAAACGAAAGTGACTCGCGTTGCAGCGCGAAACCGGCGCCATGTCCGCCCCGTGAGCGAATCAGTGACGTAGGTCGGATTAGGTGCTGGCACCTTAATCCGACAGCCAAGTTTCGGAACTCGCCGATTGAACGTCGGATTACGCGCTGCGCGCTAATCCGACCTACCCCCTGTCGTTTGAACAAACAAACGGAAGGGGCACGCGCACCCACGAAGCCCCAATCTCCCGCCGACTGCGAACGAAAGCAACTCATGACGGCGCCGATGACTTCAAATCCAGCGGCAGCCCGGCCACCACGAGACTGACCCGCGCACAAAGCCCCGCCAACGCCTGGTGCAACCGCCCGGCTTCGTCCACGAACACACGCGACAACTCACCCAACGGCACCACGCCCGAGCCGACTTCGTTGGACACCAGCAGCACACGGCCCCGGCAGGCCGACAACGCCTCGATCAGCCCGGCGCGCTCGGCCTCCCAACAATCCGCGGCCAGCGCATTGCTCAGCCAGAGCGAGAGGCAGTCGACCAGAATCACGGTATCCGGCGCGTCGTGCTGGACGAGCGTCGCGCCCAGTTGGAGCGGCGCTTCGACGGTCTGCCAGCGGGCATCGCGATGGGCGCGATGATGGGCAATACGCGCGGCCATGGCGTCGTCATGCGCCTCGGCGGTGGCGATATAGATGAAGCGTTCCGCGGCGCCCGACGTGGCCAGGGCCTCGCGCTCGGCGAAGGCACTCTTGCCGCTGCGAGCGCCGCCGAGAATCAGATGATGGGGGCGATCGTAATCAGTCATGCAACACCACGGGCGTTCCGGTCACCGGATGCGCGATGACATGGGTATCGGCATCGAAAACCCGTTCCAGCGTGGCCTCGGTGACGACCTGAGAAGGTGGGCCGCTGGCGACGGGCCCGCCATCGGCCAGGGCCAGCATGCCGTCGGCATGGGCCGCGGCCAGAGAAACGTCGTGGGCCACGAACACGATCGCCACACCGGTGGCCGCCACCCGGCGCAGGCCGCGCATGATCAGGCTCTGATGGCCGATATCCAGCGACGCCACCGGCTCGTCGAGCAGTAGCAGCCGGTCGCCGGCATCCTCGGCCCGCCAGACCTGCGCCAGCACGCGGGCCAGCTGCACGCGCTGTTTTTCGCCGCCCGATAACCGGGTATAGGTCCGGTCCAGCAAATGCGCGATATCGGTGGTCGTGGCCACCGCGTCCACGATCTCGGCGTCGCGTATCCGGCCGGTAGCGTGCGGGCTGCGACCGAGCGCGATGACATCACGCACGGTGAACGGAAACGCCAACGGGCTGGCCTGGGCGAGAAACGCGATACGCCGCGCGCGCTCGAGGCGGTCGTAGGTGGCCAGCGACCGACCATCGAACGATACGCGCCCGGCGGAAGGCGGCAGATCGCCGACCAGGGCATGCAGCAGGGTCGATTTGCCGGCGCCGTTGGCCCCGATCACGGCCAGCATCTCGCCGGGCTCGACATGCAACGACACGCCGGCCACCAGCGCGCGTTCGCCGCGTCGAACCGTGATTGCTTCCGCTTGCAGCGTCACAGCGCGTAATCCCGCGTGCCGCGCAGCAGCACAATGAAAAACGGCGCGCCGAGCAGGGCCGTAAGCAGACCCACCGGCAGTTCGGTGGGCGCAACCGCGACCCGAGCCACGGTATCGGCGGCCAGCAACAGCACCGCGCCGGCCAAAGCTGATGCCGGCAGCAGCGCGCGATGATCCGGGCCAATCGCCAGGCGCACGATATGCGGCACCACCAGCCCGACGAAGGCAATCGCTCCAGCCAAAGCCACGGAGACGCCAACGCCGAGCGCAACCAGTGTGATCAGCACGGTCTTGGTCCGGTCCACGGCAAAGCCGAGATGACGCGCCTCGGACTCGCCCAGCAGCAGCGCATTCAGCGCCGTGGCCAGCCGCGGCAGCCCGGCGAGCACGACCACCGCGATGCCGCCCATCAAGGCCACGCGCGGCCAGTTCGCGCCTTCCAGCCCGCCCATCTGCCACAGGCTGATCCGGCGCAGCATGTCGTTCGAGGCATAGAACTCGAGCAGCGAGGTCAGCGAGCCCGCCAGCGCCGAGATCGCGATCCCGGCCAGCAGCATGGTCGCCACCGAGGTGCCGCTGGCACGCGTGGCCAGTGTGTACACCAGCAGCACAGCCGCGGCACCGCCAGCAAACGCCGCCAGGGCGATCGCCGACAGACCGGCCAACCCGGCCAACGCCCCGCCGAACACGATGGCCAGACTGGCACCGGCCGAGGCCCCGGCGGTGACGCCGATCAGCGACGGGTCGGCCAGTGGATTACGAAACAGGCCCTGCATGGCCGCGCCGGAGATCGCCAGAATCGCGCCCACCAGCGCCGTGAGAATAGCCCGCGGCAGGCGGATTTGGTTGACGATGAGGGCCGTCTGATCGGCCGCGGTGCCGACATGGCTCAGCGCTGCAAACACGCCGCCCACGGGCAGCCGCACCGCGCCGAAAACGAGCTCGGCCAGGAACGCCAAAACGGTCAGAACCATCAGCAGCCCGATCAACGCAGCCGGCCTCACGGCAACGCCTCCAGATCGATAGCCGCCTCGACGGCGTCGGCCAGCCGCTCCAGGCTGGCCTCGCGGCGCTCGCTCTGATCGCCCGAACCGGCATCGGCCAGGCCGGCCCAGGCGAGGATGGCGTCACAGCCGGCCGCGGTATCGAACAGACCGTGCAGATAGGTGCCGGCGATCTGGCCGTCGGCCGACAGCGCGCCGTCCGGGCCGTCTTCGAGGTACAAAAAAGGCCGCGCCCGATCGGCGCCGGTGGTCACCCCACAGTGGATGCGATAGCCGGCGACCGCGCCGCCGGCCGCCATTGCTCCGGTCACGTTCTGCAGATGCTTGGCCCGGTCCAGCCGGGTGGCCAGATCGAACAGGCCGAAGCCCGCCGTAGTGCCGGGCGAATCCTCGATGCCGTCGGGATCGGCGATCTCCTGGCCGAGCATCTGATAGCCACCACAGATGCCGAGCACCTTGCCGCCATAGCGCAGATGACGCTTGAGACGATCGCCCCAGCCGGCGGCCTTCAGCCATTCGCAGTCGGCCCGCGTATTTTTTGAACCCGCCAGCACGATCAGATCGGCCGGCTCCGGTATTTCACCCGGGCCGACGAACCGCAGATCGACACGCGGATGAGCGCGCAGTGCATCGAAATCGGTGTGGTTGCTGATGCGCGGCGTGACCGGCACCTGGACGATCAGGGCATCGTCGGCCGTGGTCTGCTGCGTATCGATGGCGTCCTCGGCGTCCAGATGCAGCCCGTGCAGATACTCAAGCACGCCGAACACCGGCTTGCCGGTGCGGGCCTCCAGCCAATCCAGGCCGGGCTGCAGCAGCGCGATATCGCCGCGAAAGCGATTGATGACGAAACCAGCCACCCGCGCCCGTTCCGATTCGGAGAGCAACTCCAAGGTACCGACCAGCTGGGCGAATACGCCGCCCCTGTCGATATCGGCCACCAGAATCACCGGGCAGTCGACCGCCTCGGCAAAACCCATATTGGCGATATCGCCCTCGCGCAGATTGATTTCGGCCGGGCTGCCGGCACCTTCGACCACAACCCGCGCGTAGCTCGCCGCCAGACGCGCATGCGAGGCCAGCACGGCCGCCAGCGCCTGTTTCTTGTACTGGTGATAATCGCCCGCGTTCATCGCAGCCACGGCCCGGCCGTGCACGATCACCTGGGCGCCAACGTCGCTCGACGGCTTCAACAGCACCGGATTGAGATCGGTGGTCGGCGCGATGCCGGCGGCCTGAGCCTGGAGATACTGGGAGCGCCCGATCTCGCCGCCGTCGACGGTCACCGCGCTATTGAGCGCCATGTTCTGGGGCTTGAACGGCGCCACCGCCACGCCGCGCCGGGCCCAGGCGCGGGCCAGCCCAGCCACCAGCGTCGACTTGCCGGCATCCGAGGTCGTGCCCTGGATCATCAGCGTTTTAGAGCCTGTCCTAGCCGGCACGCCGTGCCTCCTCGGCCCCGGCGATCGACGATGCCAACGCGGTCATGACCAGGCGAGCGATGGTTTCGCCAACGAGCGTGTGCTTGCCGCTATATTCGATGGGCGCGCCGTCGGCGCGAGCAAACACCGCCGTGGCGTCGGTGCCGGTGCCGGTGGCCGGTCGGCCGGAGACCGGGCTCTTGATCCCGGCCTGTTGCAGCGCCGCCGCCTTGGCTTCGGCGATCGTGGCCACCGTTTCGACCAGCGCGGCATCGGTCAGCGCCACGTCGGCAATCAGCGCCACGTTGATCGTGCCGGCGGGCCCCGGCGATGCCCGCAAGCTGCGCATTTCGGCCGTATCGCCGGCCGTTCGGGCGTTGGCCAGCCCGGCGGTCAGCACCAGCGTGAATCGCGCGGCTTCGATCTCGGCCGTCGCCAACCGTAGCGACGTCATGGCGGCCCCGGTCATCATGGCGACCGTATCGCAGGCCAGGCCGCGTTCGGCGGCACGACGCGCCAGCACCGCAGCCGGGCCGGCCGGGTCGAGCGGCGCATCGTGACGGACATGCGCGTTGTACCAGGCCGAGGCTCGCCCCAGGCCGCCGCCGAGCGAGGCCGAGGACAACACTCGCCGCGCCGCATCGGCGACCAGCACCGCGCCCTCGGGCGTGACTTCGCCGCGCCAGCCCGGCGGCAGACTCGCGTCGGGCAGCGCGACCGCGGTGGCGTCCGGCGGCGCCCAGCAGTTGGCGAGCGGCGTGTCGATCAGTAGTCCACCCCGGCGCGGGCCTTGATGCCGGCCGTGAACGCGTGCTTGACGTTATCGACTTCGGAGACCGTATCAGCCAGTTCGCGCAGGCCCGAACCGCCGCCGCGACCGGTCACGACTACCGATTGTTCGACGGGCCGGTTGGCGATGGCATCCAGCACGCGCTGCTCGTCCAGATACTTGTAGCCGAGCATATAGGTCAGCTCGTCGATCACGACCAGGTCGTACGACGGGTCCCGCAACATCGGCTCGACCTGAGCCCAGGTGCGCTCGGCGGCTTCGATGTCGCCCGAGCGATCCTGGGTGTTCCACGTGAATCCCGTGCCCATCTGATAGAAAGTCACCTGTGGACAGTGATCGCGCAGATAGATCTCCTCGCCGGAGAGCTGCACGCCCTTGATGAACTGCACCACCCCGACTTTCTGGCCGTGGCCGAGCGCGCGCATCACCATGCCGAAAGCCGAGGACGATTTCCCCTTGCCCTTGCCGGTGATGAATACGAATACGCCGCGTTCGGTGTCGGCGGCCTCGATCGCCGCGTCCACCTTGGTTTTCTGTTTTTCCATCGCCGCCTTGTGGCGGGCATCGCTCTTGGATTCGCTCATGGGGCGCTCCGTGGATCAGATCTGGCCGGGCGAGTAGCGCACCGTGACGTACACGGCCCGGCCCGGCTGGTTGTAGAAATCGACCGTCTGATAATGACGATCGAACAGATTCGATAGCTTGGCCTGGATTTTCCAGGCCGAGGTGACCCGCATCTCGCCGCGCAGGCCGAACAGGGCATAGCCGCCGAGCTTGTCGGTATTGGCCAGATCGTTGTAACTGGAGCCCACCAGCTTGGCGCTAGCGCCCGCCGAGAAGCGCGAGAACAGGTCGCGGTCGATCTGCAGCGACGCCGAATAATCCGGCCGACGCGCCAGATCATTACCAAAATTCGCACCGTGCTCCCGGTTTTCGGCCTTCAGCCAGTCGGCATTGGCGCCGATGCGCCAGCGCCCGAGATACGCCGTCGCTTCGCCTTCGATGCCGCGGATACGCGCCGAATTCACGTTCTGCGGCGTGTAGTTGGCGTCCAGCGTGATCTCGTCGTCGATATCGGTCTGATAGGCATGAATGGCCCAATGGCCCCAACCAGGCGTGGCCTTAATGCCGATTTCGCCCGTGCGCGATTTCTCGGGTTTCAGATCCGGGTTCGAGGCCGGCGGGTAGCCCGGCGTGTCCGGGTAATAGAGATCGTTGAAGGTCGGCGCGTTGAAGGCATTGCCGTAGGACGCGGTCAGCGTATAGGTCTGGTTCAGGTGGTAGCCGTAGGTGACCGAGCCGGTGGCATGTTCGCCGTAGGCCTGATTGTCGTCGCCGCGGGCGGCCAGATCGATCTCGTGAGCACCGAAGCGGCCCTGGTATTCGCCGAACACGCCGGTGTTGTCGCGTTTGTTCTGCTTGTAATCGGCCGAACTGGTGACGGCATCCTGGCGATGATCGACGCCAAGCGTGGCGCTCTGACGCTTGGCGAGCACGAAGTCGTTCTGCCAGCTCACGCTGTCGCGCCGGGTATCGAAGCGGCTGACATAGTCGCCGTGGAGATAATTTTTCGACAGATCGCGGCTGCGCGACAACGACAGCTTCGAGCGCCAGAATTCGGTCAGCGGCGCGTCCACGCTCAGGCCATAGATTTCCTGCACCGAATGCGAACTGTCGGTGGTGCTGCCGTCGTACTGGGTGTTGCCGTCGGACCGCAGATAGTGGCCGTTGATCGACCAGCCGTTGTCGAAGGTATAGCCGACGTTGGCGGATCCGTCCTCGCGGTGATAACCGTCATGATCCGGCTGGTTGGCATAGCAGCCCGCGCCGCCCTTGGGCGACGAAAACGGCCGGCCGGTACAGGCGTTGAAGCCGCTCGTGTAGTCGCCGGATACACTGAAGTTGTAATGCAGGCGCTTCGTTGCGCCGGACACGCCGGCCTGACCTTTCCAGGTATCGTAGCTGCCGCCGGTGACCGAGAAATACGGCGTCGGACCCCGGCCTTTGGCGCCCTCGCCGTTGCGGGTGAAGATCTGGATCACCCCGCCGACCGCATCGGCGCCGTACAGCGAGGAACGCGGGCCGCGTACGATCTCGATGCGCTGGATCTGGGAGACCGGAAAATCCTGGATAGCAGCCTGGCCGCTGGTGGCCGAGCCCCAACGCACGCCGTCGACCAGCACCAGCACCTGGTTGGCGTCCGTACCCCGGAGATGGATCGCGGTCGCCTTGCCCGGGCCGCCGTTGTTGGCGATCGACAGACTGGGCGTATCGCCCAGCAGTTCGGCCAGACTCTGGGCCTGGGTGCGTTCGATATCGGCACGCGTAATGACCGTGGTCGCGGCCAGCGTATCCGCCGCCGACTGCGGCGTGCGCGTCGCAGTCACCACGACATTCTTGAGATCGGTGGTCGTCGCGGGCTGTGCCATCGCCAGCGCGGACCATGCCCCTAACGTGGCAGCCAACACGGGCCGCCGGACATATCGCTGCATTAGTGTTCTATCTCGATTGGCGGCACGCCCGTCCGCGTACCGAAATCGGCAGCCGTCGCATGGCAGGACGAGCGCGACGAACCCTCGGGCTCGAAAGCGCGCATCGCGGGTAGCAACGGCCTCCCCTGACCCAGGCCGGTCTCCGGACTCGCCGACGGATCGCTAAATCCGCGCGCTGGCCTTCCCGACGCATCGCGTCAGTGGCTCGAGCAGCGACCACGACGAAAAATCGTCGTGCGGCCTACCGTTGCGGGGGCAGTGTCGGCTTGGCATACCGCAGCATGCGCACCGACTTCCCGTTTCACCGCATCCGTGGATGCGACACCTGAGTTGGCCTCGATGCTAGGCGGGCCCCGAATCGCCGTCAAGACAGCGTTTTCGGCGCACAGGGGTTGGACACGGCCAAAGCCCGCGCCACATAAGGGCTGAACGATTTTTCGCTTATCCGGATAAGCGGATATACTCCCGCTCCTATTCGCCGGCAGTATGGATTACGCGACATGAGCGACACGCGACAGGCCATCGAGAGCGTTTTGTCCGAACGGATCCTGGTGATCGACGGGGCCATGGGCACGATGATCCAGAATCACGACCCGTCCGAGGAAGACTATCGGGGCGAGCGCTTCGCCGACTGGGCCTCCGATCTCAAGGGCAACAACGACCTGCTGACGCTGACCTCACCGGAGCTCATCAAGGGCATCCATCGGCAATATGCCGAGGCCGGCGCGCACATCATCACCACCAATACCTTCTCCTCGACCACGATCGCCCAGGCCGACTACCACATGGAAGATCTGGCCCACGAGCTGAACGTGGCGGCGGCCAAGCTCGCCCGCGAAGTGGCCGAGGAATTCGATAGCGCCGAAAACCCGCGCTACGTCGCCGGGGTGATCGGCCCGACCAACAAGACCGCCTCGATTTCGCCAGACGTCAACGACCCGGGCAAGCGCAACACCGATTTCATGGAGCTGGCCGGTGCCTATGGCCAGGCGGCCGAAGCCCTGCTGGAAGGGGGCGTCGATATCCTCCTGATGGAGACCATCTTCGACACGCTCAATGCCAAGGCCGCGATCTATGCGGTGCGCAAGCTGATGCGCGAGCGGGGTGTGGATATCCCGTTGATGATTTCGGGCACGATCACCGATGCCTCCGGCCGTACCCTGTCGGGCCAGACGACCGAGGCCTTCTATAACTCCATCTCCCACGCCCGGCCGCTGACCGTGGGCCTGAATTGCGCGCTGGGCCCGGATGCGCTGCGCCAGTACGTCGCCGAAATGTCGCGGATCGCGCCGTGCTACGTGCATGCCTATCCGAACGCCGGCCTGCCCAACGAATTCGGCGAATACGATCTGACGCCGGACGAAATGGCCGAACACATCGGCGAATGGGCCGAGTCGGGCCTGCTCAACATGGCCGGGGGCTGCTGCGGCTCCACGCCCGAGCACATCGGTGCCATCGCCCAGGCCGTCGCCGGCAAGGCCCCACGCCAGCGACCCGATATCCAGCGTGCCATGCGTCTATCGGGCCTGGAGCCATTCACGGCTTCTGCTTGATTTTTGATCCGCAGATGAACGCCGATGACCACAGATAAAACAACGGATCGCGATCCGCAGACATATCAGGTCATCGGCGCAGCAATGGAAGTTCACGGCATTCTCGGCACCGGATTTCTCGAGCCGGTCTATCAGGAAGCTCTGGCTCGTGAATTCGGTGACCGTGACATTACCTTTACACGCGAGCCGGCTCTGCCGATCGCGTACAAGGGAAAGACACTCGAATGTCGCTATCGCGCCGACTTCATCTGCTACGACGAGATCATCGTTGAAACCAAAGCGATCGACCGACTCAGCACAATCGAAGAAGCACAAGTACTGAACTATTTGAAAGCGACGGGGCTGGAACGCGCGCTCCTGATTAATTTCGGGCAGACGCGGCTGCAGTACAAACGCCTAGTCCGGTCTCGCTTAAATCATTCATCTTCATCCGTATGAATCTGCGGCCATCGGCGTCCATCTGCGGATAAACAAAGTTTTTGCCTATGACCTCAGCAACCAACTTCATCAACATCGGCGAACGCACCAACGTGACGGGCAGTGCCCGGTTTCGCCGGCTGATCAAGGAAGAGGATTACGACACCGCGCTGGAAGTCGCCCGTAATCAGGTGGAGAACGGCGCCCAGATCATCGATGTGAACATGGACGAGGGCATGCTCGACTCGGTCGAAGCCATGCGCAAGTTCCTGAATCTGATGGCCGGCGAGCCGGACATCGCGCGTGTGCCGGTGATGGTCGACTCTTCGAAGTGGGAGGTCATCGAGGCCGGGCTGCAGTGCATCCAGGGCAAGGGGATGGTCAATTCCATCTCGCTCAAGGAAGGCGAAGAAAAATTCCTCGAACAGGCGCAGGCGTGCCTGGACTACGGCGCCGCCGTCGTGGTGATGGCCTTCGACGAAGACGGCCAGGCCGATACCGAAGATCGCAAGGTCGAGATCGCCCAGCGTGCCTACAAGCTGCTGACCGAAACGCTCGACTTCCCGCCCGAAGACATCATCTTCGACCTCAATATCTTCGCCATCGCCACCGGCATCGAAGAACACAACAACTACGCCAACGACTTCATCAACGCGACCAAGCGCGTGCGTGAAACCTGCCCCGGCTGTCATGTCTCGGGCGGGCTGTCGAACGTGTCGTTCTCCTTCCGCGGCAACGAACCCGTGCGCCGCGCCATGCACTCGGTGTTCCTCTACCACGCGATTCCGGCCGGGCTGGACATGGCGATCGTCAACGCCGGCCAGCTCGAGGTCTACGACGATATTCCGGACGAGCTGCGCGAGGCCTGCGAGGACGTGGTGCTCAACCGGCGCGGCGATGCCACGGAGCGGCTGCTGGAGATCGCCGAGCAGTACAAGGGCGAAGGCGCCAAGGCCGAAGCCAAGCAGGACACGGCCTGGCGCGACCAACCCGTCGAAAAACGCCTCGAGCATGCCTTGGTCAAGGGCATCGATGCCTACGTCACCGAAGACACGGAAGAAGCCCGTCAGAAGGCCGACAAGCCGCTGGAGGTGATCGAAGGGCCGTTGATGGACGGCATGAATGTGGTCGGCGACCTGTTCGGCGCCGGCAAGATGTTCCTGCCCCAGGTGGTCAAATCCGCGCGCGTGATGAAAAAGGCCGTGGCTTATCTCATGCCTTATATCGAGGAAGAGAAAGCCGAGAACGACAAGGGCTCCAACAACGGCACCATCATCATGGCGACCGTGAAGGGCGACGTGCACGACATCGGCAAGAACATCGTCGGCGTGGTGCTCCAGTGCAACAACTTCGAGGTGATCGATCTTGGCGTGATGGTACCGATGAACGAGATCCTCGATGCCGCCGAAAAACACAACGCCGACGTCATCGGCCTGTCCGGCCTGATCACTCCGTCGCTGGACGAGATGGTCAACGTGGCCGCCGAAATGCAGCGTCGCGGCCTGAACACGCCGTTGCTGATCGGCGGTGCCACCACCTCGCGTGCCCATACCGCGGTCAAGATCGACCCGGCCTACGACGGCGCGGTGATGTGGGTGAAGGACGCCTCCCGGTCGGTGCCGGTGGCCTCGCGGATGGTCAACAAGGCCAGCCGCGAGAAGCTCGTCGCCGAGCTCAAGGAAGACTACGACAAGATGCGCGAGCGGCATGCCGCCAAGCGCCAGACCAAGTTCCTGACGCTGGAGGCGGCCCGCGACAACCGCGTGCAACTCGACTGGTCCGACTATGCCCCGGCCGCGCCGAAACTGCCGGCCGAGACGCCCTACGCCAAGCGCCAGCCGCTAACTTATAAGGGCGCAACCGACGACGGCGTGTCCGGCCTGTATGTGTTCGACGATTTCCCGATCGACGAGCTCATCGACACCATCGACTGGACGCCGTTCTTCCTGTCCTGGGAGATGAAGGGCCGTTACCCGGACATCCTCAACGATCCGAACAAGGGCAAGGAAGCGCGCAAGCTGTTCGACGACGCCCAGGCCATGCTCAAGCAGATCGTCGAAGAAAAATGGCTCACCGCGCGCGGCGTGGTCGGCCTGTTCCCGGCACGCACCGCCACCAACTTCGACGATATCGAGGTGCTCTCCGACGATCGCTCGGACGTGGTCTCGGTAGTGCATCAGCTGCGCCAGCAGGCCGAGCATCGCAAGGGCGTGCCGAACCGCAGCCTCGCCGACTTCGTTGCGCCCGCTGCTTCAGGCGTGGACGACTGGATCGGCGGCTTTGCCGTCACCGCCGGCCTCGGCTCGTCGGAAAAAGTCGAGCAGTTCAAAGCCGAGCACGACGACTACAACGCCATTCTGGTCGAAGCCCTCGCCGATCGGCTGGCCGAATCCTTCGCCGAGTGGATGCATCGCTATGTGCGCACCACGATCTGGGGCTATCAGCCGGACGAAGATCTCGGCAACGCCGAACTGATCGGCGAAAAATACCACGGTATTCGCCCCGCGCCCGGTTATCCCGCCTGTCCGGAGCACACCGGCAAGGACACGCTCTGGGAACTCCTGGACGTCGAGAACAACACCGGCATCCAGCTCACCGAATCGCGGGCGATGTGGCCCGGGGCGGCCGTGTCCGGCTGGTATTTCGCGCATCCGGACTCGCGCTACTTCGTGGTGGGCCGCGTCGCCAAGGATCAGGTCCGCGACTACGCCGATCGCAAGGGCTGGGCGGTGGAAACCGCCGAAAAATGGCTCGGCCCGAATCTCGGTTACGAGCCCGAAGCCTGAGGATTGCCGGCCCGCCGCGCGCACGGCGGGTCGTTCGAATCGCGGCTCGAGACCCTCGGTTAGCCGGCGGCCGATAACCGCGACGGCTCGGCCAGCAGCATGGCGGCCAGATCGCGCAGCCGGAGCACCGACAGAAACTGCTGTCGCGCCGCGGCCCCGAGTCGGACCAGGCGTTTGCAACTCGGCAGGCCATCGCCGTCGGGGCGCGGTCCGGCGTGGTGCTCGTGGTAAGAAGCCGCCGGCGCCTCGATATAGGCGATCGCCTCGACGCTGTCCACGGCAAACCCGACGGACCCGGCATCGACGGTGACGATCAGCACCCGCTCGGCCGCCACCGCGGTACCGCGCCACAACAAGGCCCGTAAATCGGCCAGCATCACCGTGCGACCGCCGTGTACGAAGCGTGCCTGAAATGGGCCGCCCGCCGGGCAGGGCATGGTGTCCTGGGGATAAGCGGTCACCGCGTCGATGTCGTCCACCGCCACCGACAACCGCCCCGCGGCGGTAAAATGCATATAGGCAAAGCGTGTCCAGGCGACTTCCTCGGCACCGGCGTCGTCGCCAGCCGAGGCCTTGGCGCGCGCCGGCGTGCCCTGGGCGAGCGCGGCGTAGGCGCCGATTTCGGTATCGGCCGCGAGTTGCGCGTGGTCGAGCAATAGCAACTGGCCCAGCGCCGCATCCTCGATGAGCGCCGCGACGTGATTTTCGGCGCGGTCCGATGCAGCGGCAGCCAGTCGCCGGGTCTCGTCACAGGCCACGATGCCCAGTGCCTCGTCGACCACCAGCGCCAACCAACCACAATCCAGCTCGACCACGAGAATCAGGGCGGCATCGGCGGATGGCCGCGGGCGGCCGACCAGGGCGGCGAGATCAAGCAGGGCCAGGCGCCGCCCTCGCCAGTCGACATGGCCGGCATAGGCGCGCGCGCCAATGGCCGGTTTGATCACCGTGCCGCGGGGAATGATTTCGTGCACCACCGATAACGCCAGTGCCACACGCAGCTCGCCGCAACGCACGGCCAGCGCCCGCGTCGCCCCGCTGGCCTCCCGAGCCAGCGCCCGCGTCTTTGGCCCGTCGTTGCCGCCAGCGCGCGCTGGGCGCACCCGCAGCAGATTGTCGAGCGCGAACACCGCGTCCAGGTCCAGCACATACACCGCCTCGCCGTCGTCACGCGCGAACATGCGCGGCACCAACCCACCATGCGACTGGGTCACGCTGTGGCAGTCGGCGACCGCAACGCGTAGCACATGGCCAACTGCGTCGACGGCAAAACCGAACAACTCGTTGTCGCGGGCGACGATCGCCACCAGGCGCCGGGCCGACGGCCGATCGCCGCCGAGGCCCAGCAGCTGCGCGAAATCAACCACCGGCACCGGTACGCCCCGCAGCACGAAGCTGCCGAGCGACCAGGCCGGTGCCTGCGGCGCCGGGGCCAGTTGTTCCGGCAACGGGACGACCTCCTGCAGGGCGTTGCTCTCGAACGCGACCTCGGTGTCGGCCAGAACCAGAGTGGCCAGACTCACCGTGGTCATTGCGAGGCCGCCACCTGCGCTTCGCGCCGGGCGCTGGCGCTATCGGTGAGCGCGCTGATGAGCCCGACCACGTGTTGCGCGGTATCGAGCTGCGACTCGGTGGCGCTGGCGATATCCTCGACCGCGCGGGTGGTCGAAACCACGCCCTCGCTGATCCGGCCGAAGGCCTCGCGGGCCTTGTCGGCGACCTGCGCCCCGCTGTCGATGCGGCGCTGCGACTCGACGATCAGGCGATTGATCTGGCGCGTCGCGTCGGCCGATTTTTCGGCCAGCTTGCGCACTTCATCCGCCACTACCGAAAACCCCAATCCATGCTCACCGGCCCGCGCGGCCTCGATCGCGGCATTGAAGGCCAGCAGGTTGGTCTGCGAGGCAATCTCGCCGATCACACCGACGATTTCGGCGATGTCCTCCGAGGATTTGCGAATCGCCTGCATCGCCTCGGTGGAGTCGCCGATCGCCCGCGTGCCGCTTTCCGCCTCGCCGCGGGTGGTTTGCGCCTGCCCCTTGGCATCGCGGGTGTTGTCGACCACCGAACGGATGCTGCCATCCAGCTGGCGAATAGCGGCCGCCATGGCATTGGCCTGCTCGGCGATATGCGCCTCGCGTTCGACTTCCGCCGTGATATCGGTGGCGAATTTCACCACTTTATAGGGGTTGCCGTCGGCATCCAGCACCGGGTTGTACGATCCCTGGATCCAGACCTTCTGCCCATGGCGCCCGATCCGCATGAAGCGGTCGATGAAGAACTTGCCGCGAGCGAGCGCGTTCCAGAAATCGCGGTAGGCGGCACTGGTCACAAATGCGGGATCACACAGCACCCGATGATGCTGACCGAGCAGCTCGTCCCGGCGGTAGCCCATTAACGCCAGAAAATTGTCGTTGGCGGCCAGAATGCTGCCGGACAGGTCGAACTCCACCACCGCCTGCGACCGCTCGATGGCATTCACTTTGCCCTGAAACTCGATGTTGCGAGCCCGGGACTCGGTGACATCGGTGGCGAACTTGACCACCTTATACGGCTGCCCGGCGGCATCGAGCACCGGATTGTAGCTGGCCTGAATCCAGACCTCGCTGCCGTCGCGAGCCAGCCGTCGATACTCGCCGAGCATGAACTCGCCGCTCTTCAAGCGGGCCCAGAACTCACCATAGGCATCGCTACGTGCGTAGTCCGGATCACAAAACATGCGATGGTGACGGCCGACGATCTGATCGAGCGGATACCCCATCGTGGCCAGAAAATGATCGTTGGCGGTCAACACGATGCCGTCGAGATCGAACTCGGCCATCGCCTGCGAGCGGTCGATCGCGTCGAGCTTGCTCTCGAACTCCGCATTGCGCAGCTTGTCTTCGGTAATGTCCGTGGCGAATTTGACCACCTTCCGCACGCGACCGTCGTCGCCGAGAATCGGGTTATAGGTGGCACGCAGCCACACCGACCGCCCATCTTTGGCAATACGGCGGTATTCGTTGCTGTCGTACTCGCCCTTGTCGCCGAGCTTGTGCCAGAACGCCAGGTAGGCGCGGTCGGCTGCGTCCTCGGCCGTGCAGAATAGCCGATGATGCGCGCCCACCACCTCCTGCCGGGTATAACCCATTAAATTCAGAAAGTTGTCGTTGGCCTCCAGAATATGTCCATCCGGGGCAAATTCTATGATGGCCAGCGATCGATCCAGGGCATCGAGCACATCCGCCCGCTGACTGCTATCCATTTCTTCGCGCCGGGCAGGACTATGCGACATCATCTGTCTCCTGAAACAGGCGCCTTCTGGGGCACCCGAAAGTTATTGGTCTGTGATCAATAACGACAGAATCATTTTCAGCTTAATGGTTGCACACAACTTTTTTGTGCGTCGAATTACAACGCGGCTCATCCCCCTCAACGCGAAAACCTGCTCCTGCGGCCGACGGAGCCCACACCACGGGCATCATATTTCGGATACAAGTCGAACATCGCGCCCGGACGTGCAGTACGGCGATGTGCAGCCAGCAATTAATCCGAGCTCAACCGCCACGGATCTCGTCAACGAATTTCAATGCGGTCTTCGCCCGCATCCGGTCTACGACACCCGCAAGCCTGCGTCGACTGGGCTGGCCGAACTTACCGGCGTGCGAAAGCGCCTAGCTTAGCTACTCTCCCGCAGATAACCGTGGGGGAAGTCTCTAACCCTGCTTGGGCGGAATCGTGATCACGTGTTTTTCCGGGCCATTGGCCGCCCCCGCAAATGGCAGCTGAAACCAGCCCCCGACCTGGCCGGCGATGACCACCGTCACGATAAGCGCGACGGTCGGCACCAGCGTGGCCAGAATCAGTTCGCGCCACGTGAGCGCGCTGTTGCCCGTGGCACGGCGGGCGAACACATGAGTGATGTAGATCAGATTGGCGGCGAACGCGACGGCGACCGCGCTCCAGAAACCCAGCTGCGAGGTGTCGTTGTAAGCCAGGGCACAGGCCACCAACGTCGCCGCCATGCCGGCCAGGCCGGCGCCTTCGCAGATCCAGGTCACGAGATTGGATTGACGTATCGCGGGCATGGCGTCGGCGTCGGGCCTTCGAATGAGCGCGCCATGATAGCGCGTGCGCCCCGGCCGACCGAACGCAGGCCGAGGCATGCGCATGTGCTCAGCCGCGGTGGCCGCCCCGATCGATGCGTCGATCGGCCTTCACGCTGAACATGACGAGACCGGCCAGTAGCAGCATGGCGGCCAGGAAGACGGCCGTGCTCAGAAAGCTGCCGCCGCTCGCGTCCTGCAGATAACCGCCGACATACGGCCCGACGAACCCGCCGAGATTGCCGAGGGCGTTGATCAATCCCAACGCACCGCCCAGCACGGCGGCGGGCATGGTGGTCGAGGCCGCCGCCCAGAATGGCCCGTCGTAGGCCAGCGCCCCGCCCATGGCCAGGCAGATCAGCAGGATGGAGACACCCAGAAACGCGTGACCAACCAGCACCGAGGCCACCAACGACACCGAGGCCACGAGCATGGCGGCGAACACATGCCACGCATAGCGTCCGCTTCGATCGGCCAGCCAGCCGTTGAACCACAGCCCGAAGCCCGCCGCGACGTAGGGCAGCGCGGCAATGAGGCCCACGGCGGCGAAACCGCGCTGCGTAAGCGTCTGAATCAGGGTCGGCATCCACAGATTCAGGCCATAGAAACCAATCTGAATAAGGAAGTACACCAGCACCAGCTTCCAGACCGTCGCGCTTTTGAACACATCGCGATAGCCCTTCGCTTCCGGCGCGTTGCGCTGTTCCTCGGCGATGGCCGCCTCGATATAGTCACGCTCTTCCGGCGAGACCCAGCGCGCGTCCGACGGACGATCCGCCGCCAGCCACCACCACAGCGGCGCGGCGATCAAAAAAGGAAAGATGCCTTCGATGACGAACAGCGTGCGCCAATCGGAGAACGAGAGAATCCAGCCCGACAACGGCGACGTGATGATGGACGCGATCGGGATATTGATGATCCACACGCCAAACGCCTGGGCCCGTTCCTCGGCCGGGAACCAGTGCCCGATCATCACCAGAATCGCCGGCCAGATGCCGCCCTCGGCCACCCCCAGCAGAAAACGTACGGTCAACAACTGATCGTAGGACTGCACGAATCCGCTGATCACGGCCATTAGCCCAGGGCGTGTTGAGGTTTCGTGCGAGTCCGCGCCAAGCGCTGTTTTGCGGCAAGACGAGGCGTAGCGAACGTGGCGTAGTTGTTCTAC
>NZ_APNK01000028.1 GCF_000732535.1 Salinisphaera hydrothermalis C41B8 | reverse complement strand
CCCAGGGGGGGGGCAAAATTATGTCGGCGTCAGGGGGTCATTTTTACATCGGCGGTAACATCTAGCCTCATCGGAGTTGCTCGCCCCGTTTGAAAGCGAGATCGCAGCAATTCGCGCCCGCGCTGGCGTGCCGGCCCAGCATTGGCGATCACTGTACCAGGCGGTCTTCGATAATTACGCGGCGCTGGTTCAGCGTCTTCCTGCGTCGGAATCCCATCATCACGCGGGCGTCGGTGGCCTGCTACAGCATGGCATTGAAGTCGCGCGCCATACCCTGGATCTGAAACAAGGCATCATCCTGCCACGAGGAGAAGCGCCCGAAGTTCAATCTCGAGTCCAGGACCTGTGGACTTATGCCTGCGTTACCGCAGCCCTGCTCCACGACCTCGGCAAACCAATCACGGATCAGTGCATCACGCTCTATGGCGATCCAGGCGGACGTTGTACTGTCTGGTCGCCCGTCCACGGTCCAATGCCGGTCGGTGCGACGTATGGTATCGAGTTCAATCCAAAACGTATTTACCGTCACCACGAGCGCATACCGCCGTTGCTGGCGCACCATCTGATTCCGATCAAAGGCTTACAATGGATTGCAAGCGACCAAAGCGCGCTACATAACTGGCTCGCGGCGATCCAGGGTGATTTGCCGGATGCCGGCGCGATCGGTGAAATCGTGGGTAAGGCCGATGGCTTGTCGGTCGCGCGCAATCTCAGCGGCAGCAAGAATGTGCAACTGCCGACAGCCAAGGCCAAACCGCTTGTCGAGCGCTTGCTTACTGGACTGCGCTATCTGTTGGATAACGGCGAGTTGCCAATGAACCGACGCGGCGCTGCGGCGTATCTCGACGGCGACACACTTTGGCTGGTGTCCAAGACCACGCTCGACAAGCTCCGCACGCACCTAATCGAGGAAGGACAACCCGGCATTCCAACGCGCAATGATCGGTTGATGGATGAACTGCAACAGCATGGCCTGTTGGTCGCCAACGACCGGGATCGTGCCGTATGGATGTGTCAGATCACGATCGGTGACTGGCAGCACCAGCTGACATGCCTGCGCATGGATGCGAGCCGGATCTGGTCGGATCCTACACGACGCCCGGATTCGATGGATGGACATGTCGAGCCGATTGAAACTGAGACAGACGATGCCGACTCAGCGTCTGCGGCCACGGCCCGGACTGTCGACGCAGAAACCAAGCCGCAGACCACAGCACCGACCGAGCCGCCGGCACCGGATTCGGGGTCTGAAACAGCGGGCTTCGACCACAACTCGGTCGACGGGTTGCCACTGCCGTTCGACATTACGGCCCAGCCGACAGCGGTTGATGAGGCTGCAACGGCCGATGAACCAGGGCCGGCGGACGAATCAAGTGCTGGAACAGCTACGCCCTCGCCTGTCAAGAAGAAACCGAACAGAGAACACCACGCGGACGGTCAGGTCGAGAGCATGGATGCTGAAAGCGACGCCGGCGAGCGATTCGTGGCGTGGCTGAAACAGTCTATCGAGGACGACACGGTACCGATCAACACAGTCCAGGCCCGTATTCACATCCTGCCCGAAGGTCTCGCCCTTGTCTCCCCGCGGATATTCCGTGACTTCGATTCGGCGAATTGGAGTCATGCACAGAAGCGATTTCAGAAGCTCAAGCTACATCGCAAGACGCCCAAAGACGAGAACATCTGGACCTGCCAGGCAACAGGCAGCCGGAAACAATCACTCCTGAAAGTGATCCTGATCCCGGATCCTGTTGCGACGTTGGGCATCAATTTGCCGGAGCCCAATCCGGCCATTACCCTATTAGACGCGACTTCAACGCCAAGTGCACGTATCGACTCTACCGTGAGGAAGAGCTGCGGGTAGGTACCAAGCGGCGAAAGAATCAACACGACCGCATGTCGCCTTGAGCCAGCCGCCTCCAGGCAGGCGCTGGGCAATGAATAGCCAAGCCGCACACGAAAATTTAGGTGTTATTTCAGCAGCGCCTTGGCAATCCACAAACTGGGCGTAGGCAGTCCACACGAAACTTAATCGGTCGCGCGTATTCCGCATTGGCGCAACCTCTGTCGCGGCCGTATGCACTGGCCGCATGGACGAGGCTGGTCGTCGACAGAGGTTCCTATCACACGTTATGATTAGGGTAACATTGGGCTTTTAACGTGAACGTGTAATGGGTTCCCCGGTGGGCCAAGACCTCAACCTGATCAGCTAACTATCGTGACCTATACCGTATCAACAGGCACAGCTTTGTGGTGGCGCTTCCAGTAGGAGCGGCATATTGTTGCGGTTTAGAACTGCATCTTGCCGCCGTGACCGGTCGGCGAGGCGGTAGTTTAGATGGCTCTCCGGCATGGCGGCTCCCGTTTAAGGAAATTCGCCAGTGCGACCCAAATTCCTCACCCTTCCGCTAACGTGGCGACCGCGAACAAGAGGCCGCTATGCTCTTGCGTCCCGTTCAAGGCAGAGTGACGCGTCAGTCTCGACGCCGGTCGGACGATCTTATATGCCTAGCCCAGCACAAGCCAGATCGGGTGTTTCGGAGCGTGGCGGAATGTTGCTTCACCCTATCGCCAGTTGGGCGGCGGAGCGATCATCGCGACGCCTCGGTACGCTATGCCTGTCGATCTGGCGGCATGTTTCTAGGGCGCTCCAAGGCAGATGTGTATAACAATGTGTATAAAAAGCGATGGATCATAAGTTTTAGTTCTTATAATTCAATAGGTTATTAGCGAAATGATCCTGATGCTCGACAACTACGATTCGTTTACCTACAACCTCGTGCAGTATCTCGGCGAGCTCGAGGCCGAGGTGCACGTCGTGCGCAACGACGAGATCACGGTCGAGGACATCGAGCGCCTCAAGCCGGCCGGCGTGGTCGTCTCGCCCGGACCCTGCGGCCCCGAGGAGGCCGGCGTCTCGATCGAGCTGATCCAGCGCATGGCGCATCGGCTGCCGATCTTCGGCGTCTGCCTCGGCCATCAGGCGCTGGGTCAGGCGTTCGGCGCAACCGTGACCCGCGCGCGCCAGGTCATGCACGGCAAGACTTCGAGCATCCGCCATACCGGGCGCGGCGTGTTCGAAAACCTCGCCGATCCGCTCACCGCGACCCGCTACCACTCGCTGATCGTGGCACGCGACGGCCTGCCGGCGGATTTCGAGATCACGGCCTGGACCGAGACCGAAGACGGCGAGATGGACGAGATCATGGGGCTGATCCACAAGCCCACTGGCGCCGAGGGCGTGCAGTTCCATCCCGAATCGATCCTGTCGGATCACGGCCACGAAATGCTGCGCACATTCCTCAAGCGCTGTGGCGAACTCGAGACCGACGCCGTATGATCGACGCTGCTGTACTGGACGATATCGCCCGCGGCCGCGATCTAGACCCCGTACGCATGGCCGCTGCCATGCGTACGATCATGACCGGCGGCGCGACGCCGGCCCAGATCGGCGCGTTTCTCATGGGCCTGCGGATGAAGGGCGAATCGATCGACGAGATCGCCGCCGCCGCCGGAGTCATGCGTGAACTGGCCACCGACGTACCCATCGAAGCCGAACTCGCCGAAACGCTGGTCGATACCTGCGGCACCGGCGGCGACGGCTCCGGTCTGTTCAACGTCTCCACCGCGGCGGCGTTCGTAACGGCGGCGGCCGGCGGCCACGTGGCCAAGCACGGCAACCGCTCGGTATCGAGCAAGTCCGGTAGCGCCGACCTGCTGGAAGCCGCCGGCCTGAACCTCGAGACCTCGGCCGACGAAGTCGCGGCCTGCATTCGCGAGTTCGGCGTCGGTTTCATGTTTGCCCCGGCCCATCACGGCGCCATGAAGCATGCCGTGGGCGTGCGCCGCGAGCTCGGCATCCGCACGCTGTTCAACCTGCTCGGGCCGCTGACCAACCCGGCCGGTGCAAAAAACCAGATCATGGGCGTGTTCAACGGCCATCTCTGTGCGCCGCTGGCGGAAGTGCTCGGCAAGCTGGGCAGCCGGCATGTGATGATCGTGCACGGTGAGGACGGGCTCGACGAACTGTCGATCAACGCGCCGACCAAGGTCGCCGAGCTGCGCGACGGTCTGGTCGTGACCTACAAGATCGCGCCCGAGGACGTCGGCCTGGAGCGCGGCTCGCTCGACACCTTGCGTGTCGGCAGCGCCGCCGAATCACTGGCGCTGATCGAAAAAGCCTTTGCCGGCCAGTTCGATCTGGCGGCGGATATCATTGCCTTCAACGCGGGAGCAGCGCTCTATGTCGGCGGGCAATGCCCGAACCTGGCAGCCGGTGTCACCCTGGCCCGCGAGACCATTGCCAGCGGCGCCGCCGCACGGCGGATGGCAGAGGTCGCCGCGTTTACGCAGGCGCGCCCCGAAGGCGCCTGATCGCGTTACGCTTGCACCGGCCTCGGCCCGTAATGCGCGACCGATTCGTTTTCTAACCCGATTGCGACCATGAGCATTCAGACCACGCATACCATTCTCGATCGCATTCTGGCGCGCAAGCGTGAAGAAATCGCCGCCTTTCGCGCGAGCACGGATGACCAGGCGCTGGCCGACGCGGTCGCCACCGCCGACGCGCCGCGTGGGTTTGCCACGGCTCTGGAAGCCAAACGCCCGCAGTCGGTGATCGCCGAGATCAAGAAAGCCTCGCCGAGCAAGGGTCTGATCCGCGAAGATTTCGATGTAGCCTGGCTGGCCGAGCGCTATGCCGCCGGCGGCGCGGCCTGTCTGTCGGTGCTCACCGATCGCGACTATTTTCAGGGCGACGACGCTTTTCTGGGCCGGGCTCGCGGTGCCTGCGGCCTGCCGGTGTTGCGCAAGGATTTCATGATCGACCCTATTCAGATCGATCAATCGCGAGCGCTGGGTGCCGACTGCATCCTGCTCATTGCGGCCGCCCTGTCCACCGACCTCATGCACGAGCTCGCCGGGCGTGCTTTCGAGCTCGGCATGGACGTGCTGGCCGAAGTACATAACGCCGAAGAACTATCGCGGGCGCTGACCCTGCCCGAGGGCACGATCCTCGGCATCAACAACCGCGATCTGCATACCTTCGATACCACGCTCGACGTCAGCCTGCAGCTGCGCAAGCAGATCACCGGCAATCGCCTGCTGGTCAGTGAAAGCGGCATCTTCACTCGCGATGACCGTGTTCACCTGGCCGAGGCCGGGTTCGGGGCTTTCCTCGTGGGCGAATCCTTCATGCGGCAACCCGACCCCGGCGAAGCACTCTCCCGCCTGATCGCCTGATCGCCTGATCGCCTGATCGCCTGATCGCCTGATCGCCTGATCGCCTGATCGCCAGCTTCGGCGCGGGCGGCATCCTCGCCGCTATTCCATCATTCTACTTTTGGCTGATAGGTAGCCGACATTACCATGCCCGCTATAAAGCGGGCCTCGGGCAACCCTTCATACATAAAGAAAATTTGTATTTTCTTATTTTTTATATCGATCTGAAAAGAATACTTTCCAGCTTATTTCTCCTGTCCAAGCATTGAAAAGCGTGCTGTTCTAATCCGTGCGCGTACGCGCCGGTGAGCTCGGGGTGACCGCTTTTATAAAAATTCAGGGAGAAATCGCAATGAGAAGCAAGTTACTTCTATTGTGCGTAATACTACTGACGAGCACGATGCTCATCGTGGGTTGCAGCGACAATAAGAATGTCGATCTCGGCAACGGCAGCAACAGTTCCCAGACCGACAGCGATGGCGACGGCGTACCGGACAAGTCCGATAACTGCCCGGCCACGGCCAATCCGGACCAGAAAGACACCGACGGCGATGGCATCGGCGATGCCTGTGACAGTGACAAGGACGGTGACGGCGTGGCCAACGCCAGCGACAATTGCCCGTTGACCAAGAACCCGGACCAGGTAGACACGGACGGCGACGGTATCGGCGATAAATGCGACGGCACGCCCAACGGCGGCAGCGGCGACAGCAATGACGCCGATGGCGACGGCGTTCCCGACAGCCAGGACAACTGTCCGACGACGCCGAACCCCGATCAGACCGATTCGAACAACAACGGCATCGGCGATGTCTGCGACAACAGTTCTCAGGTTTCAGCCACAGCCTGCAATACCGGGGATAATGCGCCTTACACACCCATCATCAACGCCGACAGCTCGTCGACCGACGTCACGGTCGATTCCGGCACCAGCGGCACGTGTGTCTTGTGCGGGGTACAGAATCCGAACAACGTGATCGACGCGAACCTCGACAACGCGGCTCGCATGAACACGACGCTCGGCGTGGCCGGTGGCGCCGCGCAGATCCAGGTCACCGATAACAGTCAGCAATTCAGTGGCACGCGCCGGGTCGGTTTCGTGATCTCGCGTCCGGACAACGTGTTGACGCTGGATGTCATTCGCAATCTGGACATCACGCTGTTCGACAAGGGACAGCAAGTGGCCGACTCCAACTCGTCGAGTGCGATCAATCTCGACCTGCTGGGCCTGATCGGCGACAACAGCCGCAAGCTCGTCTTGATACAGACCGATCAGACGTTCGACTCGGTCCGCCTGCGGCTCAATGGTGGCGCCAACGTGTTGTCCTCGGTCGACGTGTACTCGGCCTGCGTGCAAAACACGACATCGAGCAGTGGCAGCACGGGCGGCAGCACCGGCGGTTCCACGGGCGGCAGCACGACGCCTACACTGACCAGCCAGGTGACATCGTTGCTTGATCAGACCACGCAGCAACTGACCAACCTGGGCACCGATAATCAGGTCTCCGACGCACTCAATACCACGCTCACCCAGCTTACCGACCAGATCGGCACGCTACTGGGCGATAGTGGCACGAGTGGCCTGTCCAGCCAGGTCAATACGGCACTCACCAACCTGCAAAGCCAGCTGTCGACCGTCACGACAGCCGGTGGCAGTACGTCGATCGACAGCCTCGCCACCGATCTGTCCACCGCGTTGACCGGCTTCGCACCGAGCAGTGGCGACAATCAGCCGTTGGATCAGGCGCTGAACAGTCTGCAGGGCGCCGTCAACGGTCTGGTGACGTCGGGCAGTTCCAGCGACTTGTCGTCGGCGATTCAGTCCGCGCTGACCCAGGTGAGCGATGCGGTCAACAGTGCCGGCGGCTCCGGCCAGGTGACCGACCAGCTGCAAAATGCGCTTTCGCAGCTGGATTCGACCCTCGGCCAGCTTGATCCAACCGGCGGCAACAGCGGTATATCGGACCAGCTGACCAGCGTGCTGACCAACCTGAAAGGCACCATCGACGGGCTGGATCTCAGTACCGGCGGCGATCAGCTGCAATCGGTGCTGCAGTCGCTCACATCGTCACTCTCGGGCGGCAATCTGTCCGGACTTGGCAGCACCGGAATCACCGATGCCCTGACCCAGTTGAATACGCAGCTGCAATCGGTCCTCGGCGGCACTGCCGACCCGACCATGCTGCTGACCAATGCCCTGGACCAGCTGCAGAGCACGCTCCAGAGCACCTCGGGCCAGGTCGATCCAAATGTCCTGCAAAGCTCGGTGACCAATCTGCGTAGTGCCCTGGATGCGCTGAACGTCGGCTCGGGCACCAGCGGCCTGCCGACGGACGTCACCGACGTGCTCACGAAGCTCGACAATTCGCTGAGCCAGATCGACGTGACCAACCTGGATAACTCCACGCAGGTGAACAACGCACTCGACTCACTGCAAACCACCCTCAGCAACCTGTCGCTGAGCGGTCTGTCCAGTAGCAGCAACAGCGACGCAACCAACGCGCTCGTCTCTTCGCTGCAAGGTCTGCAGACCACGCTGAACAGCCTCCTCGGCGGTCTTCTGGGCGGACTGACGTCGACGCTGGGACTCTAAGAGCAGCCTGACCGCCGCCCGGTGCCGCAGCCGGGCGGTTCATTCACGCCAGCAGCGCGGCCATTCGGCCGCGCTTTTTTTATTGCCAGCAAGAAACCCGATGCCCTGTCAGCACCGGGCAACCGCCGCACTAGGGTCTGCGAGTCCGCGCCAAGCGCTCCCTGAAAATTAACCAGGGGCGGCAAGACGAGGCGTAGCGAACGTGGCGTAGTCGTTCTACGCGAGAGAGCTATAACGCTGGATTGCCGTCGTGTCGTTAATTTAAGGGCGCTTGTCCCTTCGGGTTGGGCCGCCCATAAAAAATTAACCAGGGGCGCCCGGCGACGTTGCGCGTCTGGGTCGTGGCACGCCCAGAGCCGGCGACTCGCGCCTTGCCGGTCACGATTTGCGGACGCCAACGCGGCGCTCGAACGAGACCTCAACAGACCCTAGCCATGCCTGCTCTTTTATTTTGGTGGGGATGCCTTACATCATGACGAAGACCTAATCACGAGCGCGATGCGATGAAAGCGACCCTGAACTGGAAGGACGGGCTGGAATTCGACGGCCAGGCCGACAGCAATCACCATGTCACCATTGATGGCCCGCCGGACCTGGGCGGCAAGAATGCCGGCTTCCGGCCGATGGAAATGATGCTGCTGTCGGTGGGCGGCTGCAGCGCCATGGACGTGATGCATATCCTCAAGAAATCGCGCCAGGACGTAACCGATTGCCGCATCGAGGTAGACGGCACCCGGGCCGAGACCGAACCCAAGGTGTTCACCGACATCCATGTTCAGTTCATCATCACCGGGCGCAACCTCAGCGAAAAGCATGTCGCCCGCGCGGTCGAGCTGTCGGCCGAGAAATACTGCTCGGCCTCGATCATGCTGGCCAAGGCCGTAAATATGACGCACGGTTACACGATTGAAGAAACCGCCTGACCCGGTCGAGCGGACGGCCTTGACGCCGGGCGCCGCTGCCGGATACTTCGCCTTCGCAACCGGCCTTTCCGAACACCATGGATAAACTTCGACTGCACGGTTTCAACAACCTCACGAAGTCGCTCTCGTTCAATATCTACGATATCTGCTATGCCCGCACACGCGAGCAGAAGCAGGCCTATATCGCGTATATCGACGAGGTGTTCAACGCCGACCGGCTGACCCAGATCCTGACCGAGGTCTCGAACATCATCGGCGCACAGATCCTCAACGTGGCGCGTCAGGACTACGAGCCCGAGGGCGCGAGCGTGACCATTCTGATCGCCGAGGAGTATGCCTACGAAGGGCCGATGTCCGAGGCCGTAGTCGGCCATCTCGACAAGAGCCACATTACGGTGCATACCTATCCGGAGTTCCATCCGGACGACGGCATTTCGACCTTCCGCGCCGATATCGATGTCTCGACCTGTGGCCTGATCTCGCCGCTCAAGGCGCTGAACCATCTCATCCACAGCTTCGAATCGGACGTGGTCACGCTCGACTATCGCGTGCGCGGTTTCACACGCGACGTGGACGGCGCCAAGCATTTCATCGACCACACGATCCATTCGATCCAGGACTACATCGCGCCCGATATTCGCGAGCGCTATCAGATGGTCGACGTCAACATGCTCTCCGAGCGCATCTTTCATACCAAGATGCGGCTGACGGAGTTCGATCTCGACGATTATCTGTTCGCCGAAAACGCGGCCGACCTCCCTGCCCCGGAAGCCGAGGAACTCAGTCAGCGCATCGCCGGTGAGATCACGGATATCTTCTACGGGCGTAATTTCGGCTGATGGATATCCGCGCCGAGGACTTCGAGGCCGAGTTCGCCCGCCACCCGCTGGCTCGCGCCTACGTCGTAGCCGGCATGGAGCCGTTGCAGGTGGTCGAAGCCGCCGACGCCGTGCGCCGACGCGCGCGTGACGAAGGCTTCGACGAGCGCGACATCCTGCATGCGGAACCGGGTTTCGACTGGGGCCAGCTCGCCTCGGCCGGCGCCAACCAGTCGCTGTTCGCGGCCCGTCGCATCATCGAGCTGCATCTGCCCGACAAGGGCCCGGGCAAGCCCGGCTCGGCCGCGATCGCCGATTTTCTCAAAAAAGACGCGCCGGACACCCTGTTGCTCGTGGTGGCGCCGGGACTGGCGGCCTCGGCCCGCAAGAGCGCCTGGTATAAGGCGATCGCCAAAGCCGGCGCCGTCAGCTATGCCTGGCCGCTGCCGGCCTCGCGCATGGTCGCCTGGATCGAACGCCGCGCGGAAAAACGACACCTCGCCATCACCCGCGAGGCCGCGCAGCTGCTGGCCACGCAGAACGAAGGTAACCTCCTGGCCGCAGCCCAGGAAATCGACCGACTGGCGCTGCTCTATCCGGACGCGACGGTCGACCACGACGAGGTTGCCGCCGCCGCCAGCGATCACGCCCGATTCGATATCTTCGATCTGCCGGCCAAGGCGCTCGACGGCAATGCCGCCGGCGCGATCAAGAGCCTGTATCGCCTGCGCGCCGAGGGGGTGGACGCGGTCCCGATCACCTGGGCGCTGGTCAACGATCTGCGCACGCTCTACCAGGCCGCACTCGCCGCCCGCGCCAATCGGCTCGACGCCTTCATGAACAAGATTTTCATGCCCGTCGCCCGCAAACGCCAGATTTCCCAGGCCGCCCGGGCCGCCGATCCAGCTCATCTGGCGACGCTTCTGCGCCAGGCGGCACGTGCGGATGCCATCAACAAGGGAGCCGCATCGGGCCGGGCCTGGGACGAACTGATAACATTGACGATTGCGCTCTCCGGTCGAACCCCGGCCGCGCAGACGACGCACCCTTCATTTGCCACGACACGATCGCCATGAGCGCGAACCTACGCGAACCCGGCGGCGAGGCTTCCTCCCGCGTTACCCGTCAAATGCACGTCATGGGCGAAGCCGCCCGGCGCGCGGCCCGGCGCATGGCCGCCGCCGAACCGGGCGAGAAGAACGCGGCCCTGTTCGCGATCGCCGAAGCCCTGACCGAGCAGCAGGACGCCATCCTGGCCGCCAACGCCCGCGATATCCGCGAGGCCCGCGGCAAGCTCGACGCCGCGGCGATCGAGCGCCTGGAGCTCAACGCCGCGCGTATCGAGCGCATGGCCGAGGGCGTGCGCCAGGTGGCCGCGCTGGCCGATCCGATCGGCAGCATCACCGATCTGAATTTCCGGCCGTCAGGCATCCAGGTCGGGCGCATGCGCGTGCCGCTGGGCGTGGTCGGCATCATCTACGAATCGCGCCCGAACGTGACCGCGGACGCCGCCGCTCTGTGTCTTAAATCCGGTAACGCGGCCATCCTCCGGGGAGGCTCCGAGTCGGCACATTCCAACCAGGCCATCGCCGCCGCGGTCGCGCGCGGGCTGACCGACGCCGGCCTGCCGCGCGAGGCCGTGCAGGTGGTCGAAACCACCGATCGCGAAGCCGTCGGCGCCATGCTCGCGATGCCGCAGTACATCGACGTGATCGTACCCCGCGGCGGCAAGGGCCTGATCGAATTCGTGGCCGACAACGCGCGCATGCCGGTGATCAAGCATCTGGACGGCGTCTGCCACGTCTATATCGACGAATCGGCCGATCGCGACAAGGCCATTGCCATCGCCGTCAACGCCAAGACCCAGCGCTACGGCACCTGCAACACGATGGAAACGCTGCTGGTGGCTGAATCGGTCGCGCGTTCGATCCTCGAGCCCCTGGCCCACGACCTGCTCCAGGCCGGCGTGACGCTGCGCGGCTGCGAAGCCACGCGCAAATTGCTCGGCCCCGAGATCCAGCCGGCGACCGACGAGGACTGGGCGGCCGAGTATCTCGCGCCGACGCTCGCCGTGCGCATCGTGCCCGACATGCATGCAGCCATCGATCATATCGAGCGCTGGGGCTCGCACCATACCGATGCCATCGTGACCGAGAACGTCACGCGGGCACGGGCCTTCATTCGGGCGGTGGATTCCGCCTCGGTCATGGTCAACGCCTCGACCCGCTTCGCCGACGGCTTCGAATACGGCCTGGGTGCGGAGATCGGCATTTCCACCGACAAGCTGCATGCGCGCGGCCCGGTTGGCCTGGAAGGCCTGACGTCCCAGAAATACGTGGTCTTCGGCGACGGCCATGTCCGCTAAACAGGTTCTGATGAACGACAGTAAAGCCCCGATCGGCATTCTCGGGGGCACCTTCGATCCCGTACATCATGGTCATCTGCGTCTGGCCATGGAACTGGCCACGGATCTCAAGTTGGCCCAGGTGCGCTTGATCCCGAACGGGCGCCCGCCGCATCGCGAGCAGCCGGGCGCCACGCCGGGCCAGCGCGCGAAGTGGATTCGCGTGGCCATCGCCGACGAACCCCGGCTCGCGCTCGACGATCGCGAACTGATGCGCAAGGGGGCGTCCTACACGGTCGATACCCTGGCGTCGCTCCGCGCGGACTTTCCCGACAACCCGCTGTGTCTGATCATGGGCCGCGACGTGTTCGCCAAACTGCCCAGCTGGCACGAATGGCGCCAGCTTTTCGACTATGCGCATATCGTGCTGATCGAACGGCCGGGCCTGTCCGCGACATACGCGCCGGAGGCCGCCGCCGAACTCGAACAACGCTCGAGCGAGAACGTGGACGATTTGCACCACAACCTCGCGGGCGTGATCTACAACTACGCACCACCGCCGCTGGCGATCTCGGCCAGCCGCATCCGGCAGCTGATCGCATCGGGCGCCAGCCCGCGTTACCTCTTGCCGGCAGCGATCCTCGACGACATTATGGATTCTGAGATTTATCGCTCGCCGACGAGCGAGGCCAAGGAATGATGGCAGCAGACGAAACGCCGACCGACATGCCCCACACGACCGCCAATGCGGCCAGCGACAACGCCACCCTGCGTCTGGCACTCGACGCGGTCGAGGAGCTCAAGGGCGAGTCGATCAAGGTGCTCGATATCACGCAGCTCACGACCATCGCCGAACACATGGTGATCTGCACCGGCCGCTCGGGGCGCCACGTCAAGCGCATCGGCGAGACCGTGATCGCCAACGCCAAGCAGGCCGGCCTATCGCCGCGCGTGGAAGGCCTGGAACAGTCCGAATGGGTGCTGATCGACCTCAACGGCGTGCTCGTGCATATCATGCAGCCGGTCACCCGCGCCTACTACCAGATCGAGAAACTCTGGGACGTGGACGTTGCCGGGCCGGACACCACCAGCGCGGCGCACTGACTCCGACCCACTAACATCGGCGATGCGCATTCGGCTGATTGCCGTGGGCAAACGCATGCCTAAATGGGTCACCACGGCGTACGACGACTATGCCCGCCGTCTGCCGCGCGAATGCCGGCTTGAACTGGTCGAAATCCCGCTGGCCAAGCGCCACGACGGCGGCGATACGGCGCGCGCCATCGCCGCCGAGGATGAACGCATGGTCAAGGCCATCGGCCGCGACGACGAGGTCATCGCGCTCACCGTCGACGGGCGCGCCTGGTCCACGGAAGGCCTGGCCGAGGATCTGAAATCCTGGATGAACGACGGTCGCGACCGCGCCATTCTCGTCGGCGGCCCGGACGGGCTCGGACCGCAAGCTCTGGCAGCGGCCCAGCAACGCCGTTCGCTGTCGGCGTTGACGCTACCGCATCCGCTGGTGCGGGTGATCGTGGCCGAGCAATTGTTTCGTGCCCACAGCATTTTAATCGGTCATCCCTACCACCGCGCCTGAGCGGTCGTCAGCGAGTGCGTATTGCGGGACGCCGCGCCCTGGCTACGATCATTGTTGAGTTGCGGGGTTACGAGCGTCGTGACGACAATCGAACCATGAAACGTTCGATTTCCATCATGCCGATCGCCGACGGCCGCGCAGACGGTCGATCCTCGTGAGTACCGCCGAACCTCTAGCCGACGCCGATACGCTGCGCGTCGAGATCCTGGTCAACGCCGGGCCCGGCGAGACACGCGCGGCCCAGATCGAGCGCGGCGTATTGCAGGACATCCATATCCAGCGCGACGCCACGGCCAGCGCGGTCAGCAATATCTACCTGGGCGTGGTCCAGCGCGTGCTCGCCGGCATGCAGGCCGCGTTCGTCGATATCGGGCTGGAACGCGCGGCGTTCCTGCAGGTTTCGGACATGGTCCGGGCCGAAGCGGGCGACGATCGCGACACGCCCCGTATCGAAAAACGGCTGCGCGCCGGCGATCGCATTCTGGTGCAGGTCACGCGCGATGCAATGGGCACCAAGGGCGCGCGCCTGACCACCGATCTGGCCATCCCGTCCCGGTTTCTGGTTTATATGCCGCATACGCCGCGTATCGGCGTATCCGCGCGCATCGAAAGCGAAGAGGAACGCTCCCGCTTGTTCGATGCCGTCACCGATCTCAAACGCGCGCTGGATCTGCCCGGCGGATTCATCGTGCGCACCGTGGCCGATGGCGCGCCCGCCGCCGCACTCGCCGCCGACATGCGGTTTCTGGCGACCGTCTGGGCCGACATCCAGGAACAGGCGCAGCACGTGCCGGGCGAAACCCTGGTCTACGGCGACCTGCCGCTGGCGATCCGCATGCTGCGCGATCTGCTGACGCCGGATGTCTCGGCCGTCATCATCGACGATGCCCGCGCCTGGCAGGAGATGATCGGCTTCACCCGCCGTTTCGCGCCGGAATTCACCGATCGCCTGCTGTTGCACGACGAGGCAACACCGCTGTTCGCGCAATACGGCATCGAGGACGCGATCCAGCGCGCGCTGCAACCCAAGGTGCCGCTGAAATCCGGCGGATTCCTCATTATCGAGCAAACCGAAGCCATGGTGACGGTGGACGTGAACACCGGCGGCTTCGTCGGCACACGCAGCCTGGAACAGACCGTGCTGCGCACCAATCTGGAAGCCGCCCAGACCGTCGCGCGCCAGCTGCGCCTGCGCAATCTCGGCGGCATCATCGTGATCGATTTCATCGACATGGTAGACGCCGATCACAAACAGCAGGTGCTGGCACAGCTGGCCGCCGCGCTCGCGGCCGACCCGGCCAAGACCTCGATCGGTCAGTTATCCAACCTCGGCCTGGTCGAGATCACCCGCAAACGCACGCGCGAGTCGCTGGAGCATCTGCTGTGCGCCCCGTGCGAGGCCTGTGGTGGACGCGGCTATGTCAAAACCCCGGAAACCATTACCTTCGAGCTGTTTCGCGAGATCACGCGCCGTGCCCGCCTGCGCCCGCACGACGACGCCGAACTGCTGGTGCTGGCGCCGCCGGACACGATCGATCAGTTGCTCGACAGTCAGGCCGACGCGTTCCGTCAGGTCTGTGCCGATGCCGGCGTGACGGTCCGGCTACAGGCCGAAGCACTGTATGGCCCCGAACAATTTGACGTGGTCGTCATGTAAGCTGGCGCGATGATCGCCCGTAACGTGCCGTCCACCGTCCACGCGCCGGTATGAAGCGGCCCGTCGAACTGCCCATGTCCGGCCTGTATCACGACAATCTCCCGCGCGATATCGGGCCAGGCAACGCGCCGGAGTCAGGCGGTCCATGAGCGAAAAACCTCGCGCGCGCCGCCGTCGCGGCTGGATCAAGCGCAGTCTGATCATCGCTCTGGCGAGCGTGGTCGTACTGGCCGGCCTCTTGGTCGGCGGCGTCCGGCTACTCGATCATTTCGCGCCGCAATATCGCACGGCCCTGGCCGACCGTATCGGCCAGCGCATCAACGCTCAGGTCTCGGTGTCAGGCCTGGAAATCGGCCTCGGCTGGCACGGCCCGATTCTGTATCTCGACCATCCGCGCATCACACGTCATGGCGCCGAACAGCCGGCCCTGACCGCAAACCGGCTCGGCCTGGAATTCTCGCTGACCGACCTGCTCGGCGGCTCGCGCTTACCCGACGGCATCATCGTCGATCAGCCGCAGGCCGCACTGGTGCAGGCCGACGGCAAGCTCCGACTGGCGCACTGGGGCACGTCCACGGGCGGCGGTATGGATTGGTCCAAGCTGGCGGCCGTGCGGCGCCAGATCGCACACGTGCGTATCAATGACGGGCGGCTGTCGATTGTCTCCGACCGCCTGCCCAGCGGGCGCATGCAATGGTCGAACCTGAATCTGGCGCTCGACAATCAAGACCATCACCGCTTACAGGCGAGTGTCTCGGCCGACGGCCCGGCGTGGTGGCCGAGACTGACCGCGAGCGCAACCGTCGAGGGCTCGCTGCGCCACCCCGACACGGCCCGGTTTTCACTACACGGCGACAATATCCATCCGCTGGCCGTGGCCCGTCACAATCAAACGAAGATCGCCGGCCGGCTGCGCGGCGGGCGCGTGTCTTTCGCCGTTGATGGTCGCTGGCAGCAGAATCGCCTGGCCGACACCCGGATCACGCTCGACGGCGAGCCCGTGGCTCGGCGCGGCGATACGCATCCGCTGGTACCGGCCTTCCATGCCGTATTCACGGCCACGAGCGACCCTGAGGCGCATCGCGTCGATATCAAGCTGGCCCGGCTGACCGGCGGCCCGAAGCAATCCGGCGCGCTACAGGCCGCAGCCCGGTTCGATACCCGCAGTCATGCGCTGAGCGTGACCGCGCATCAGCTGCCCGGGGCGCTGGCGATGCGGCTTGCTCGTCTGGCCGAACCCAAGCTGGCCGATACCGCCGTCGACGGCTCGATCGATACGCTCGACATGCACTGGCAACCCGACCAGCCCCTGGCGGCGACCGTCGGTTTTCACGGCCTGACCGTGAACGATCCGCGCATCGCCTTCGGCCCCATCACCGGGCGCTATCACCAGCAGGGGACCCGCCATACCCTGCGCTTCGACGGCGCCGGCGGCCAGCTCAGGGCGCGACGCTATATCGACGGCGCGGTCGACATCACCGACCTGGGCGGTCGCGTGAGCTGGCAGCCGGCCGACAACGGCGGCTGGTCGATCGATCTGGACAAACTCCGCTTGGCCAGTCGCAAGGCGCATGTCAGCACATCCGGCCATGTACGTCTGCCTGCAAAGGGCGCGCCGGTCGTCGACGTCAGCGCCGATGTGGTCGCGCCGCATGTCGCGCGCCTGCTGGCGCATATCCCCCAGGCCAAGGATCTACCGAATCCGCGGCTGCGCGACTGGCTGCCGAAGTCGATCCTGAGCGGATCGCTCGACCAGGGCCACGTCACGGTCAAGGGGCCGATGAATCGCTTTCCCTTCGCCGAGGCTAAAAACGGCGACGGCTTTCATATGACGCTCAAGGGACACGCGGTGGATGTCCGCTACAAACCCGAGTGGCCGAAAGTCACCGATGCCAAGGGCACCTTGTCGCTGGACGGCGATACCCTCGCACTCGACCTCGACGGCGCGAAGATGCTGGGCGTACCCATCGATTCGGCCAAGGCCCACGTCGACGATGTCCGCGAGCCAGTCATGCATCTGACCGGCCAGGCCAACGGCGCGCCGGCGGACAAGCTGTTGTCGTTTCTGTCCGAATCGCCGCTGCGCAAGAAATTCGGCAAGCTGGCGGACGCGCTCGACGTCAGCGGCCCGGCCGATCTCGGCGTCACGCTGCGCATCCCGCTCAAGCCGGGCCTTGGTCATGTCGAGGTCAAGGGCACCGTCGACGCCAAGGGCGCGACGCTGCGCCAGCACACCCTGCCCGGGCCGATCACCGGCATCCGCGGGCGTCTGGCGTTCAGCGATCATGGTGTGAAGGCAGCGGGCCTGACCGGGACGCTGATGGGCGTGCCGATTTCGGCGGATATCACCGCCGCTAAGGACGGCGGCGAGCGCATCACCGCGCATGCCAGGCCCAGCCTGCCCGCCAACCGCAACGCACTCGCGCACTACCTGCCCGATCGCTGGCTGATTTACGGCAAAGGACAAACGCCGATCACGGTCGGCTTTACGGTCAAGCATTCGGGCCAGATCAGTCCGATCCAGGTCGACAGCGAGCTGGTCGGCATGGCGGTCCGTCTGCCGGCGCCGCTGACCAAGCCGGCCAGCACCAGCGCCCCGCTGACGGTCACGATCGATCCCGATAAAGGGCACATCGACGCCGAGTACGATCACCGGCTGCAGCTGACCGTCGATCTGGACTCGCAAGGCCAGCCCAAACGTATTCAGGCTCTGATGGGCAATCGCAATCTGACGCCGCCCGATGCCAACGGGCTGTGGATCGGCGGTCATGCCGCTCAGGTCGACGGTCTGGGCTGGTTCTACGTCGTGCGGCATGTTCTTTACGGCGCCCCGGCCGATATCCCGGGGGCGCCGGATACCGTGACTGCAGCGAGCACCTCGAAAAAAACCGCGGCCAGCGCCTCGAAGCTGACCTTCCTGGGCGGGGATCTGACCATCGGCCGGCTGAATTTCGGCGACCGCTATATCGCCAATCCGCATGTTCGGGCACAGCCGATGAGCAATAAAACGGGCTGGCGCGTGGACTTCGAAGGCAACGACAGCCAGGGGCAGATCACCTGGACCACGCCTACCGGCCAAGCCACCCGCATTGCCGGCAACCTGAAGCGGATCGCCCTGCATACCGAGCCGGCAAAGCCGGGCCAGAAGACGAGTGCCGGCGACGACGATTCCACCGTCCTATGGCCGGGCCTGGTGCCGACCGACCTGCCGGCCATGAAGCTGTTCGTCCAGAACTTCGTGGTCGACGGCACCTCCTTCGGCCAGACCCACGTCGATGCCCAAACCACGCCCGATGGCTGGAGCCTCGATCGTTTCGAACTCGCCCACGGGGCGCTGACCGGTCACGCCAGCGCACACTGGCAACGGGACCAGGGCGTCAACCAAGCCAGCGCCCACGCCGATTTCGACGGCCACGGCCTGTCGCGGCTGCTCCGCAGTTTCGGCTATGTCTCGCCGGTTCGCGCCAAGCGTGCTCGTATCAAAAGCGATCTGACCGTCCAGCCCAACCCGAACGGCCTCGATCTGCGCTATCTCGACGGCAATGTTCATCTCGCGCTCGATAATGGCTCTTTGCTGACTGTCGAGCCCGGCCCCGGCCGCCTGCTGGGGCTGTTCAATCTGTACGTGCTGCCCCGTCGTCTGCGACTCGATTTCAGCGATGTGGTCGATAAGGGCATGGCCTTCGACAAGGTGCGCGCGGACTTCAATATCCGGCAGGGGCAGGCCTATAGCCACAACGCCAGCATCCGGACGCCCTCGGCCAAGATCAGTATCACCGGCCGGATCGGGCTGGCGACCCGGGATTACGACGAGTACGTCACGATTACGCCGAAGGTCAGCAGCGGCGTCGCGATCGCGAGCGCCGTGCTCGGCGGACCGATCGTGGGTGCGGCAGTTTTTGCGGTGCAACAATTGCTCAAGAAACCGATCCAGCATTTCTCCTCGGTCGGCTACAACCTCAAGGGCAGCTGGGACGACCCGCAGATCGTCAACCCGCGGGCGGACTCGGCGGCGTCCGGCGACGCGCCAAAGAACGCGGCCCCGCAGCCATCGAAGCCGTCGGATAGCAAAGCCTCTTCCGCGAAACCGTCGCCCGACACGCCCGGCGGGCGGTAGTGATCGCGTCGGGCGTTCGGCGTATGCTCGGCGCACGAGCCCCAGAACATCGAGCGCATGAGCGCAGACCGACCGACACCGGAAATCGCCCGTGTGGCCGCCATCCAGATGAACTCGCTCGGCGAGGTCGATCCCAATCTCGCCCGCGCCCACGATCTGCTGCGCGACGCCGCCCGGCGCGGCGCACGACTCGCCGTGTTGCCCGAGAACTTCGCGCTCATGGGCGCGCACGAGACCGATAAACTACGCGTCGCCGAGACCGATGGCGACGGCCCGATCCAGGATTTCCTCGCTCGTACCGCGGCCGAGACCGGACTCTGGATCGCGGCCGGCACGATCCCAATCGCCAGCCCCGAGGCGGATCGTGTCTATCCGGCGCTGTGCGTGTACGACGACACCGGCGCGCGCGTCGCCCGCTACGACAAGATCCATCTGTTCGACGTGGGCCTGCCCGATTCGGCCGAGGCTTACCGGGAGTCGGCCACTTTCATGCCCGGCAGCAACGCGCCCACGGTCATCGATTCGCCGTTCGGACGCATCGGCCTGTCGATCTGCTACGACCTGCGCTTTCCCGAGCTATATCGCCAGCTGGCGGCCCAGGGCGCCGAAATCATCGTGGCACCGTCCGCGTTCACGTATACGACCGGCACCGCCCACTGGCATATTCTGGTGCGCGCCCGCGCGGTGGAGAATCTGGCCACGGTGATCGCGCCGAATCAGGCCGGGCATCATGCCAGCGGTCGCCGGACTTACGGCCACAGCCTGATCTGCGGCCCGTGGGGCCAGGTGCAGGCCGAGGCCCGCAGCGAAGCCAACGAAGTGGTCATCGCCGACATCGATCGCACGCGCGCGGCCCAGCTGCGCGAGGGCTTTCCCTGCCTCACCCATCGGCGGCTCGACTAACCCCGGCCCATTCCTTCAAGGAGCCTTTCATGGCACGACAGATCCAGTTTCAGCAAACCGGCGGGCCCGACGTCCTCGAACTCGTCGACACCGAGATTCGCGATCCGGGGCCGGGCGAAGTGCGCGTCACCAATCACGCGATCGGCGTGAACTTCATCGACATCTATTTCCGCACCGGGCTGTATCCGGCGGACCTGCCGAGCGCGATGGGGACCGAAGGCGCCGGCGTGATCGATGCCGTAGGGGATGGCGTCGAGGAGTTCGCCGTGGGCGATCGCGTGGCTTATGTACTGGGCCCCAAGGGCGCCTATGCGGATGCAATCACGTTATCGGCCGATCATGTCGTCGCACTACCCGAGGCGATCGATTTCGAGACGGCCGCGGCCTCGCTGCTCAAGGGCCTGACCGTGCAGTATCTGCTGCGCCAGACGTACGCTATCGCCGAAGACGACACTATCCTGTTTCATGCCGCCGCCGGCGGCGTGGGCACCATCGCCTGCCAGTGGGCGCGTGCGCTCGGTGCGCATGTGATCGGCACCGTATCGTCCGACGAAAAAGCCGACATCGCCAAGGCCAACGGCGCCTGGATGACGATCGACTACACTCGCGAATCGGTCCCCGAGCGTGTCATGGAACTCACCGACGGCGCCGGTGTGCCGGTGGTCTACGACTCGGTCGGCCGCGACACCTGGCACGATTCGCTCAAGTGTCTGCGCAAACGCGGCCTGATGGTGTCGTTCGGCAATGCCTCGGGGCCGGTCGAGGGCGTCAACCTGGTCGAGCTCAACCGCGGCGGTTCGTTGTTCGTCACCCGTCCGAGCCTGGGCGGCTATGCCGATACGCCCGAGCGTTTCGAGATGATGTGCGCCGATCTGTTTGCCGTGCTCGAGTCGGGCGATGTGAAGGTGCATATCGGCCAGCGCTACGACCTGGCCGATGCCGGCGCCGCACAACAGGCGATCGCCGATCGCAAGACCACCGGGTCGACGATTCTGTTGCCGTAACCCGCGGCGAGTGGCCCGGTGGACGGCGACGCACGACGCGTCGTTCACCAGGCCCCTGGTGGTCGAGACGAACGCGACACGATGCTCGACCCGTGAACGCGCATACCTCGAAAAAAACGCGGCCCAGGCCTCATACATAGAGCAGCCTGCTGTTAATCTGAGCCCATGCAAAATACTCTCGATCTCGCCCGCGACGCCCTGCTCGGGCGCGCCAATATCGACGCGCATCAACTCGAAACCACGCTGTCGGGCCTCATGGTGCCGGGTGTGGACTATGCCGATCTGTATTTCCAGATTCTGAAGAGCGAAAGCTGGATGCTGGAGGACAGCGTGGTCCGCAGCGCAGGCGCCTCGACCGCGCAGGGCGTGGGGGTTCGCGCGCTGGCCGGCGAGCAGACCGGCTTCGCCTATGCCGACGAGCTCGCGTTTCCGGCGCTGGCCCAGGCCTCGAAGTCCGCCGCCGCGATCGCCCGCGACGGCAAGAGCGCACGCATGAACGCCCTCACGCGGCGCGACAACGGGCCGGCCGTGCGCTACCAGCCGATCGACCCCGCAGCTACGCTCGAGGCCGAGGCGAAGGTCGCCCTGCTGCATCATGCCGACAAAATCGCGCGCGAAACCGACCCTCGCGTGGTGCGCGTGACGGTGTCGCTGGCCGGCTCGTCCGACACCATGCTGGTCGCGGCCTCCGACGGCACCCTGGCCGGCGACATCCGCCCGATGGTTCGATTTAATGTTTCAGTACAGGTCGAGGAAAACGGCGTACGCGAGTCGGCCACGGCCGGCGGCGGCGGGCGGCTGGGCTACGACATCTTCACCGGCCCGGACGACGTCGTGGCCGAATACGCCCGAGAAGCCGTCCGTCGCGCGCTGGTCCGGCTCAAGGCCGAAGCCGCGCCGGCCGGCGCCATGCCAGTGGTGATGAGTGCCGGCTGGTCGGGCGTGTTGTTGCACGAAGCGGTCGGCCACGGGCTGGAAGGCGACTTCAATCGTCGCGACGCCTCGAATTATTCCGGCAAGATCGGCCAGAAAGTCGCCTCCGAACTGTGCACGGTGGTCGACGACGGCACGCTCGAAGGCCGGCGCGGTTCGCTCGCGATCGACGACGAAGGCTCCCCCGCAGCCGTCAACACACTGATTGAAAACGGCGTACTGGTCGGTTATATGCAGGACAAGCACAATGCCCGGCTGATGGGTGTCGCGCCCACCGGCAACGCACGCCGCGAATCCTATGCGCACACCGTGATGCCGCGCATGACCAACACCTACATGCGCGGCGGCGAGTCCGACCCGGCCGACATTATCGCCTCGGTCGAGTCCGGCATCTATGCCGCGCATTTCTCCGGCGGTTCGGTGGATATCACGTCCGGCAACTTCGTGTTCTCCTGCGACGAGGCCTATCGGATCGAAAACGGCAAGCTCGGCGCGCCGATCAAGGGCGCCACCCTGATCGGCAACGGCCCGGATGTGCTCGGGCGGGTCTCCATGGTCGGTAACGACTGGGCGCTGGATACCGGTGTCGGGGTCTGCGGCAAGAACGGCCAGAGCGTACCGGTGGGCGTGGGCCAGCCGACGCTCAAGGTGGATTCGATCACCGTCGGCGGCACCGAAGGCGCCTGAGCGCCGCTTCGCCATGGCTGGTCGGCAACCTAAACGACGGGGCAAGCGCCCGGCCCGTCACGAACGCGAACATCATCTCCGCGTGATCGGCGGCGAGTGGCGCAGCCGCGTGCTACCGGTCGCCGACCGCCCCGGCCTGCGCCCGACACCCAACCGGGTCCGCGAAACGCTGTTCAACTGGCTGACCCCGATGCTCGCCGGGGCACGCTGTGTCGACTTGTTCGCCGGCACCGGGGCACTGGGCATCGAAGCGTTGTCGCGCGGCGCGGCCCATGCCGTATTCATCGAACGCGATCGTCGCGCTGCCGCGGCGATCGACGCCGCGCTGGCTACGCTGGGCGCGACCGATCGCGGCCGGGTGCTGATCGCCGACGGCACCCAGCCGGCCCGCCACCTGGCCGGCGAGCGTGCCGATATCGTGTTCGTCGACCCGCCCTTCGACGCGAATCTGCACGCCGCCGCGCTGGCCGGGATCGACGACTTGGTCCACCCCCAATCGCGCGTCTACGTGGAATATCCGGCGTATGACGAAGCCGCGATCGGCGAACAGTTGGCCGCCCGCTATCAGATTCTGCGCCAGTCGCGCTCGGCCGGTGTGGGGTATTGTCTTGCGCGCGTTCGCCCCGCGGGCGACCATGGCGCGTCATGAGCGAGGCAAAACACGTACGCGCGGCCTATACCGGCACGTTCGACCCCATCACCAACGGCCATGCCGACGTGATCCGCCGCGCGGCCGGCATGTTCAGCGAACTGATCGTGGCGGTGGCCAGCAATTCCTCGAAGAAATCGATCTTCGACCATGCCGAACGGGTCGAGCTGGCCCAGCTGGCGCTGGCCGACGTGGACAACGTCACGGTGATGTCGGCGCAAGGCCTGATTGTGGATTTCGCACGCAAACATGGGGTCGCCGTGCTGGTGCGCGGCGTGCGCGGTGTAGGCGACTACGAATACGAAAAACAGATGGCGGTGATGAACCGACATCTGGCGCCGGAAATCGAGACCGTGCTGCTGGCGCCCTCACCCGAATATGCGCACATCTCGTCGACGCTCGTGCGCGAGATCGCTTTCCTAGACGGCCGAATTACCGGGCTGGTGCCCGAAGTGGTCGCCAAGCGCCTTCACGAGAAAACCAGCGGCTGACCGCCGCTGCCCGCCACCGCCGTTCTACGGCGGATACGATGCGAGGAACCGGCGCACCGGGGCGCTGAATGCTGCCGGCGTCGGGCAAAAGAAAAGGCTCTTCGCATATTAGCGGGGCCGATGCAAAACCGGATCATAGTCTCGGCTGGATGGTTAGGTGGACTGCGGTGCCACGGTTCACGGAATGCGCCAAGCCATAGGGCGTGTTGAGGTTTCGTCCGAGTCCGCGCCAAGCGCTGTTTTGCGGCAAGACGAGGCGTAGCGAACGCGGCGTAGTGGGCCTACGCGAGAGAGCAACAACGCTGGATTGCCGCAAAACAGCGCTTGTCCCTTCGGGTTGGGCCGCCCATAAAAAATTAACCAGGGCCGCCCGGCGGCGTTGCGAGTCTGGGTCGTGGCACGCCACGACGCGGCGACTCGCGCCTTGCCGGTCACGATTTGCGGACGCCAACGCGGCGCTCGCACGAAACCTCAACACGCCCTAATGCGCCGCGTCTGTATTCCAGTCCCGTTGTGCGGCGACGGCGAGGCGTGGTGTCGGCGGGTGTCCTCGCACAGCGCCGGTGCGGCCAGCCTGTTTGAGCATCGCCAAAGCGATGCGCCATTGTCATCGACTAGGTGGGCGCATCCCGCCGGCACCGCGCCTCTCCGTGAACCGGCGAAGCCGGCGCCGTGCCGGGTGCTCTTCTCTTGGTTACATCTGCCGAGCAAGCAAGAGAAGTGACTCGCGCTGCAGCGCGAAACCAGAGGCCGGCCAAGACCCGCAGGCTAGACTGTTCGAGTGCGAGGTCGGCGGTGCTGACCCAGTGCATCGCTTAGTCGGATCTACCCATGCCTGAACCCCCGGGACTCGCCGGAATCATGGCCCCCGCTAACCTGCGATGAACCAAAAAAACCGCCGACCCACAGTCAGCGGGCCGACGGTCGATCGTCGCGCGGCTCGAAGCTCTTATTGCGACATGGTCTGGTTATTCGGCGCCGGGTTACCCGACAGCGCGTACTGCTCGGTAATGTCCACCGTGGCCAGTTCCGACGTATCGGCCGGCTGGAATACCAGGACCTGGATCACGCGGTCCGGGTAGCTGAAATAGACCCGCGTGGTGCTGGCATCACCGGACATGCTGGAGTCGGTATGCACGGCCGGGCGCTGTCCCTGGCTCGGTGCATCGGAGAAGGCTTGGATCATGTTCTGGATCGCAGCCTGTCCATCGGCACTGCGGAAAGAGCCCAGATTGCGCGTCACGCGCACCAGACGTCCGTTGGCGAAGGTGATCGAACCGACCGCGTCCGGCTGTTTCGATTCGCCGTTCTTGCCCAGCGGGACCGCTTTGGGATACAGGAAATACTCGCCGTTGCGGCTACCGGGAGATACGTTGAATACAGATCGGGCTTCGCCGAGCGCCGCCGTCTGATTGGTCCCGAGCTGCAGCGTGGTGCTGCCGATGCTGACGCTCTCGTGATGCTGCTGCTCGGCGAACGCCGCCGGAGTCGCCGTCGCGATCATCAACGCCAGCGCCCAGGGGGCCGTTTTTTTCAGTCGATCCAGATTCATGCGTGTTCTCCTTGTTCGTTCTTGCCGCATGGCAATGGGGCCGACGGCCGGGCGCCGGCCCCGGGACCACGCTACGCCGCTCCGCGAGAGACGGCCAGCAGCATCTGGTTCATGCGTCGCACGAACGATGCCGGATCCTCCAGTTCGCCACCTTCGGCCAGCACGGCCTGCTCGAACAGCATCTGGGAGAACGAGTTGAACTCGTCCTCGCCCTGCTCGCTGGCCAACTTCTCCACCAGCGGATGAGTCGGGTTGATCTCCAGATGCGGCGCCGAGTTGGGCATGGCCTGGCCGGCTTCCTTGAGGATGCGCTCCAGATGCGCCGACATGCCGTGCTCGTCGGCCACGAGGCAGGCCGGCGAATCGGTCAGACGATGCGTGACCCGCACTTCGTTGACCCGCTCGCCCAGGGCTTCCTTGATGCGCTCGACCAGATCCTTGGATTCTTCCTCGAGCTTCTTCTGCTGCTCTTTTTCTTCCTCGGATTCGGCGTCGCCGAGATCGAGCGCGCCCTTGGCGACCGACGAGAATTCCTTGCCCTCGTATTCGGTCATGTGGGCCATCACCCACTCGTCGACGCGGTCGGTCAGCAGCAGCACCTCGATGTTCTTCTTCTTGAAGATCTCGAGATGCGGGCTGTGCTTGGCCTCGGCCAGCGTATCGGCGGTGATGTAGTAGATCTTCTCCTGCCCCGGCTGCATGCGTGCGATGTACTCATCGAGCGACACGCCGGGATCGGCCGTCTCGTCGGTCGTGGTCTTGAAGCGCAGGAGCTTGGCGATTCGGGCCTGGTTCTCGTAGTCCTCGACGATGCCTTCCTTGAGCACCGTGCCGAACTCGTTGGAGAACGTCTTGAATTTCTCCGGATCGTCCTCGTCGTTGGCCATGGACTCGATCAGGCCTAGCACCTTCTTCACCGAACCGGCGCGGATCTTGTCCAGCAAGCGATTGTTCTGAAGGATCTCGCGCGAGACGTTGAGCGGCAGATCGTTGGAATCGATCACGCCCTTCACGAAGCGCAGATAGCGCGGCATGAGCTTGTCGGCGTCGTCCATGATGAACACGCGCTGCACGTACAGCTTCACGCCGTGCGCCTTGCCGTTCGGATCGAACAGATCGAACGGCGCCCGCTTCGGGATGAAAAGCAGGTTGGTGTATTCCTGCGAGCCCTCGACCTTGTTGTGGGTCCAGGTCAGCGGGTCCTCGAAGTCGTGGGACGTGTGCTTGTAGAACTCGACGTAGTCCTCGTCGGACAGACTCGATTTCGGCTCAGCCCACAGCGGCGCGCCGCGGTTGACCTGTTCCCAGCCGGCTTCCTTGCCTTCTTTCTCGTCCTCTTCCGACAGCTGCTCGCGCATCTTGATCGGGAAGGCGATGTGGTCGGAATAGGTCTTGACCAGATGCCGCATGCGATACGGCTCGAGGAACTCATCCTCGTCTTCGCGCAGATGCAGCGTGACGGTGGTGCCGCGCCGGGGCTTATCGATCTCTTCCAGCGTATATTCACCGCCGCCGTCGGAAATCCAGCGCACGCCGGTTGATTCGCCGCCACGGCGGGTATCGACGACGACCTGATCGGCCACGATAAAGGCCGAGTAGAACCCGACGCCGAACTGGCCGATGAGCTTGGCGTCCTTCTTCTCGTCGCCGGAGAGCGAGTCGAGAAACGCGCGGGTACCGGACTTGGCGATGGTGCCGATGCGCTCCATGACCTGGTCGCGCGTCATGCCGATGCCGTTGTCCGAGATCGAGACGGTGCGATTGCCCTTGTCCTGCTCGATCCAGATCTGCAGATCAGAGTCGCCTTCAAACAGCGAGTCGTCCTTCAGGCCTTCGAAGCGCAGCGTATCCAGCGCGTCCGAGGCGTTGGAGATCAGCTCACGGGCAAAGACCTCCTTGTTGGAATACATCGAGTGAATCATCAGCTGGAGCAGCTGCTTCACCTCGGCCTGGAACCCGTGCTTCTCGGCGTTGGTGCCGGCCTGTGCGGCCCCCTGTGTGTTCGTGTTCTCGTCGCTCATGGCGTGTTCGATCGATGGTGGATGACAAATCAATGCGGCCGAGCCGCTTGATTGCCTTGAATGCGGCCCGACAGGGCGATTTTCAAGCGCAGCCGCGTCGCCGGTGAGCGCGAGGCGCTTTCGTGGCATCCTTGGCAGCGTTCGAAACGACCACCCTGTGAATGGAGAAGACGATGGCCCGAACGCGAGTGGCCGTGATCTGTGGCGGCGCCTCGGCCGAACACGAGGTATCGCTGCAATCGGCGCGCAATATCGTCGCTGCGCTGGATCGCGAACGCTTCGAGGTGTCGGTGATTGGCATCGACAAGGCCGGCGTCTGGCATGCCGCCGATCCGGACGATTTCGTGCATCACCCGGACGACCCGAAACGCATCGCGCTCAAGGCGAGTGACGCCGCGCTGGCGATCGTGCCCGGCCGCGAGTCCGGCCAGATCATCGACGCCGAGACCGGGCGCGTAGCGCTCGAGATCGATGTCGCCTTCCCCATCGTGCACGGCCCGACCGGCGAGGACGGCACGCTCCAGGGAATGCTGCGGGCCGCGAACATCGCTTGTGTAGGCGCCGGCGTGCTCGCCTCGGCTGCGGCCATGGACAAGGACATCACCAAGCGCCTGCTCCGGGATGCCGGGCTCGCCATCGCGCCGTTCGAGGTGGTTACCGCCACCGACCTGCCGCTGGATCATGCCGCGCTGACCGCGCGTCTGGGCAGCCCGCTGTTCGTCAAACCGGCCAATCTGGGCTCGTCGGTCGGCGTGAGCCGCGCGGCCAGCGCGGATGAACTGGCGGCGGCGGTCGATCTCGCCCTCACGTTCGATCACAAGGTGCTGATCGAGTCCGCGGTGACCGGACGCGAGATCGAATGCGCAGTGCTGGGCAACGCCGAACCGGAGGCCAGCACGGTGGGCGAAGTGGTGGTCGCCGAGGGCGGCTTCTATGCCTACGACACAAAATACGTCGATGACACGGCCCGCGTGGTGATCCCGGCGGAGCTCGATGCCGACACCATCGACGCGGTTCGGCGCGTGGCGTTGGCGACCTACCGCGCGCTCGACTGTCGAGGTCTGGCGCGGGTGGATGTTTTCGTCACCCCCGACGACCATGTCGTGGTCAACGAAATCAATACATTGCCCGGGTTCACGCGGATCTCGATGTATCCCAAGCTGTGGGCCGAGTCCGGCATCGCCTATCCCGCCCTCGTTGCGCGGCTGGTGGGACTGGCGCTCGAGCAGCACACGGCAGACCGGGCCCTGGCGACATCCATGTAGCCGGGTCTTGCACCGCGCGCATCGGGTCCGGATGATGCGCGATCCATTCAGCTTTGCACGCGCTCATGGCCTACACCGACGACACCCCGATGAAGGCGCTGCTGGCCGGCATGGCGTCGGTCGATGCCGACGCCTGCCACGAATTCGCCCGTCGTCAGCACGTCGCCGGCTACGGGCCGGATCTAGCAACCGCGGCCGCGCTGATTCACGATCTGGCATTCGCCGCCCAGCTCGAGCGGCCGGACGAACTTCTGGCCTGGAAATATCCCGAAACCTTCACGCCGATTGATACCGAGGTCCTCACGCAACTGTTGCAGGCCGCCTCGGAAAACGACCGCGAGACCGGCGCCGCCCTAATCGCCGAGCAGTCGTTCGCAGACATCACGGCGCTGTCGAGCATCGCCAGTTATCTGAGCCAGGCCTGCGAACAGCTGCGTCGTTTCGGTGCTCGCACACCCGATCCGCAGCAGCCCTTGTTCTAAGAACCTATTGGAATAGGCTCTAAGCACTGGTTCGAAACCGGGGCCACGCCCGGGACTCGATCCCGCCCGACGCATCGCATGGCGGGCGACGGCTTGGCGCACCGGCGTGCCGTCGCCCGGGCTTTTTAGTGGCGCGACATGCCGCATACGAGCCCCATAATGCCGGCGCTTATAACTAACATGGCCATTACATCGGCCTGATTAGACTGCGATCCCACATATGGCTTTAATGCCGTTAGCGGCATGGCGCTCTGATGATCCAGTCTCCCGTCACGGGCCCGGGCCGCTCCTGGGTTCGCACAATTCGTCTGGCGCTTGTCGTCGCCCCGGTGATGCTGGTCTCGGCCTGCGCCACCTACCATGCCAAGCCGCTGCCGGACGAACCGGACCTTGCGAATACACCGGATCTCGAGATACCGGCCCAGCAACTCGAGATCCCCGGGCTGCAACCGCATGTCGTCCAGCCGGCTCACGGCCTGGACATGACCGACGTGGTCATCCTGGCCGTTCTCGATAACCCGGATCTCAAGGCCAAACGAGCCCAGGCGGGCGTTGCCAAGGCGCAATTGCTACAGGCCGGGCTGTTGCCGAATCCGCAGGTGAGCGCGAATTTCATCCACCCCACGGGTGGGCCACCGCCGTTGTACAACGGTTACAGCGTGAGTTTGATGGAAGACCTGACCAGCCTGGTCACCCGGGGTGCATCACAGGACGCTGCCCGTTCAAATCAGGCCAAGGTCAATCTGAATATCCTCTGGCAGGAATGGCAAGTCGCCCAGAAGGCACGCCAGCTGTTCATTCAGGCCCGGGCCCAGGCCACACTCGCCGATCTGCTGGAAAAACAGCACCGGCTCGACGCCCGCCATTATCAACGCGATCGCCAGGCCCTGAAGCAGGGCAATACCACGCTGTCGACCACATCGGCCGACCTGGTCACGCTGGTCAACGCCAATACCCAGCTGCGTCAGCTCCAGCGTCAGCGCAATCAGACCTGGCATGCGCTGGATGCCCTGCTCGGCCTGAAACCGGGCGTGCATCCCAAGCTCACCGGCGCCATTCATTTGCAGACGCTGTCGCGGCCGGCGTTCGAAGCGGCACTGGCGAAGCTGCCCAAACGCCGCCCCGATCTGCTGGCCCTGCGCGCCGGCTACAAGAGCCAGGAAGCCAAGGTCCGCAAGGCCATTCTCAAGCAGTTTCCAGCGCTGTCCGTTGGCCCCTCGCGTGGCAGCGATACCAGTCAAGTCAAGACACTAGGCGTTGGCATCAATCTGACCCTGCCGCTGTTCAACCATAACCAGGGCGGCATCGCCGTTGCCCGGGCGACGCGCGCGGCCCTGCGTCAGACCTATCAGGCCCGTCTGGACCAGGCTGCCAACCAGGCGCACAAGCTGTGGCGCGAAGTCCATATCCGCAGCCGGCAGCTGCGTCAGCTTCAAAGCCATCTACCGGCCCTGGAGCAGACCACCGATGCCGCCGAGCGCAGCTTCGCCGAGGGCAACATGAGCGCCGGGACTTATATCAATCTGCGTACGAGTCTGCTTTCGAAGCAGATCGAAGCGATTCGACTCAAGAGTTCGCTGCAGCAAGCCCAGGCCAACCTGGAAACCCTGCTGGGCATGACGCTCGATACACCGTCTGCCAACCAAGCCGCCGGAACCAGTTAAGTGATGCGAATAACGATCGGGATAGCTCTTTTGTGCGTGTCGTCGGCGCTGTGGGCCGCGACGCAGCCCAGCGCGCTGGTGCAAACGGTCGCAGTCAAGCGCCAGCATGTCAACCAGACCATCAACGCCTTCGGCGAGGTACGCCCGGATCCGCAGTCGCAGATTACGCGGGACGCGGCGTACGCGGCCTTCGTGGAGCAGCTCGACGTCACGCTCGGCCAGCCGGTCCATAAGGGCGACCCATTGCTGACCCTGCGCACGGCGCCTGCGGCGCGCGCCAAATATCTGAGCGCGAAGGCTCAGGTTCGCTTCGCCCAAAAGAGCCTGGCGCGTAAGAAAAAACTGCTCAAGCAGCGCTTGGCCACGCACGCCGATGTCGATGCCGCGGAGCAGGCGCTGGCCACAGCGCAGACCGCGCTCGCCACCCAGAAGGCGTTGGGCACCGGCGACCCAACCCGGGTGATCAAAGCGCCGTTCAGTGGCATCGTCAGCCAGCTACCGGTGCAGCCGGGCAACGAAGTCCAAACCGGCACCCGCCTGTTTCAGCTGGCCAAACGCGACAGCCTGCAAGTCGCGCTCGGCATCGAGCCGGACGAAGCGAGCCGGGTCAAGAAAGGCATGTCGATCCGGGTGATTCCGCTGTTCGCCGGCGGCAACGGCGTCGCCACCCAGGTGGCCCGCGTGAATGCCGTCGTCGATCCGAGTACGCGGCTGGTCAATATCGTCGTCCGCCTGAGCGGGCAACAGGCCCAACCTTTTCTACCGGGCATGCGGGTCAAGGGCGTCTTGACGCTGGCGTCGCAGTCCCAGCTCACGGTGCCGCGCTCTGCCGTGCTGCACGATAACCACGGCGATTACGTATTCATCGTGCACAACGGCGCGGCGCATCGGGTGAACGTGAAAACCGGTGCGGAAAATGACGGACGGCTCGGCGTCAACGGGGCGCTCAAGGCCGGCCAGCAGGTGGTGGTCAAGGGCAACTACGAGCTGTCGGACGGCATGGCGGTGCGGAGCCGGTCGTGAATTTCGCTGCCTGGGTCCAGAATCATCGTCGCTCGATCCTGTTTTTGCTGGCGCTGCTTGTTGTGGGCGGCGTTGCCAGCTTCACTCAGCTGCCGGAATCGTTGTTTCCGCAAGTCCAGTTCCCGCGGGTACGGGTGTCGCTCAACGCAGGGGCACGACCAGCCCAGGAGATGATGCTGCAGGTCACGCGGCCAGTGGAGCGCGCGGTACGGGCCGTACCCGGCGTGCACTCGGTGCGCTCGACGACCAGCCGCGGCTCGACCGATATCTCGATCAACTTCGCGTGGGGCCACGATATGCTCAACGCGCTGTTGCAGGTCGAATCGGCAGTCAACCAGATCAAGCCCGATCTGCCGCCGGGGACGCGCTTTACCGCCAAGCGCATGTATCCCGCCAATTACAGCGGCGTGATCGCCTACAGCCTGACCTCGCACAAGCTGAGCCAGGTCAAGCTGCACGATCTGGCGCAGTACCAGATGGTGCCGTTCCTCTCCAGCGTCAAAGGCGTCGCCAAGGTCACCGTCCAGGGCGGCGAAAAAGCCGAATATCAGGTGACGGTGAAACCCGACCAGCTGCAGGCGCTGGGGCTTTCGATCCGCGATGTGGCCAAGGCGCTATCGGCGTCCAACGTGCTCAACGCGGTCGGCAAAGTGCAGGACCATTACAAGCTGTACCTGACCGTCTCGGATACCCGCTTCAAGAGCATCAACCAGATCCGCCACACGGTGCTCAAGAGCGGCAGCGACGGCGAAGTGCAGCTCGAGGACGTCGCCAGCGTCAAGCTCGGTACGGCGCCGGAATACCAGCGCATGACTGCCGACGGGCAACGTGCTGTACTTCTGAACGTATACCAGCAGCCGGGCGCGAGCGTGCTGCAGATGTCGAAAGACCTCAAGGCACGGCTCAAGCAGTTCCAGTCGCAGATGCCCAAGGGGGTCCAGCTCCACCAGTGGCGGAATCTGGGCGTGCTGGTCAAGGCATCCCGCAGTGGCGTGGTCGATGCCATCGTAATCGGCGTCATCCTCGCCGCACTGGTGCTGTTGCTGTTCCTGCGCAGCTGGAAGATCACCCTCGTGGCGGTGATCGCCGTGCCCGCCGTGCTGGCGGCCACCATGCTGGTGCTCTATGCCCTGGGCATGAGCCTGAACATGATGACGCTAGGGGGCATGGCCGCGGCTGTCGGGCTGATCATCGACGACGTCATCGTCATGGTCGAACAGGTCGTGCGGCGAGTGCAGGAAACCGGAGAGCACGGCATCCAGCGCGTACTCGCCTCGGCACGCGAATTCACCCAGCCCCAGGTGGGTTCGTCGACCTCGACCATCATCATCTTCCTGCCGCTGGCGTTTTTGAGCGGCATCACCGGCGCGTTTTTCAAGGAACTGTCGCTGACCATGGCCGTGAGCCTGTTCATTTCGTTCCTGGTGGCCTGGCTGGTGGTCCCGCTGCTGGCGGATTTCATGCTCGGCCCCAAGGATGTCGGACGCGAAAAAATAGGCCGCATCGGGCGTCGCGTGTATCGCGGCTACAGCCGGTTGATGGTTCGCCTGATGCGGCGGCCGGCCTGGCTGCTGGTCGGTCTGGTGCCGCTCGTGGCGGTGGCCTACATCGCCTTCGGGCAGGTAGGATCGGGGTTCCTGCCGCATCTCGACGAGGGCAATTTCATTCTCGACTATCGTTCCGCGCCCGGCACATCGCTGGACGAAACCAATCGTTTGCTGGAACAGGTCGCCACGATTCTCAAGAAAAACCCGTACGTGGACACCTGGTCTCGACGTACCGGCGCACAGCTCAGCGGACGCTTGGCCGAACCGAATACCGGCGACTTTTTCGTCCGCTTGAAGTCGTCACGACCATCGACCGAAGCCGTGATGGCCCAGGTACGGAAGAAGGTCAATGCCCGCATTCCGGGGCTGGACGTCGAATTCGCCCAGCCCATCGAGGATGAAATCGGCGATCTGACCGCCGTGCCCCAACCCATCGATATTCGACTGTTCGGCAACGATGTCGCCAAGCTGCGTCAGGTCGCCAACCACGTGGCCCAGGCGATCGGCAGTGTTCATGGGGTGGTCGGCATCCAGAACGGCGTGGTCATCGCCGGGGACTCGCTGGACGTGCACGTCAATCGCGTCAAAGCTGCGATTGAAGGATTGTCGCCACAAAGCATCACACAGCAATTGCAAACCGATATCGGCGGCAAGCTGACGACTCAGGTGCGCAAAGGCGTGAAGTTTGTCGGCGTGCGCGTCTGGGGCCCGCAAAGCCTGCGCGATCGCACCGGCGCCATCAGCAAGCTGCTATTGCGAGCGCCCGATGGACATCTGGTACCGCTATCGCGCGTGGCCACGGTGAAAATCGTCTCCGGGCAGCCGGAACTGACCCGCTACAACCTGAAGAGCGATGTCGCAGTCACCGCCCGTATCAGCGGCCGCTCGTTGGGCAACACCATCGCCGATATCAAGCAGGTGCTGAACAAGCCGGGCCTGATACCGAAAAACGTCTACTACCAGCTGGGCGGCACATACAAGACGCAGCAAAAAGCCTTCCGTGGCCTGATCGAGGTCTTCGTGGCGGCGGTCGCTCTGGTCTTCTTCCTGTTGCTGTTTCTTTATGAACGCTTCCGGATCGCGCTGGCGATCCTGGTGCAGCCGCTGCTGGCGGCCGGCGCGGTGTTCATCGGACTGTGGCTGACCGGCGTGGAACTCAACATCACAGCCATGATGGGCATGACGATGGTCATCGGCATCGTCACCGAAATCGCTATTTTCTATTTCTCGGAACTGCGATTGATCGATCAGAACATGCCATTGGCCTGGAGCCTGATCCGTGCAGGGCGCAATCGCATGCGCCCGATCGTGATGAGCGCGCTGGCCTTCATGCTGGCGTTGTTGCCGTTGGCGCTGGGTCTCGGCCAAGGGTCGTCGATGCAGCAACCACTGGCGATCGCCATCATCACGGGGCTACTGGTGCAGATCCCGCTGGTGCTGATCGTCATGCCCGTGTTGTATCGATTGCTGAGCGGGCGTGCCGAGCGACGTACAGCAGCGCCCGCGAACGGCTGACGCCGGCGCGCTCATGGCCGGCCGGTGGGCAACTTCGATCCCGCGGCTGTTGACCTCGAGTAGCGAGCCTGGCGGCCCGCCCTGAGCATACCCTGAGCCCGGCGCGGTCATGCCGCTCCGGTTCGCTATGCCGGGCGTTGCAAACCCGGCGACCCCGCGCGACGGGTTGCGCAGGGTTGCCGGATGGCATCACGCCATCGTCAGCACGACGCGAAAGCGCGCTTCGTTTTCGATCATGCGCTTGTAGGCCGCGTTGACCTCGTCGAGCGGATACGTCTCGATCCGCGTCTTGATATCGCGCAGCGCCGAGAAGTTGAGCGTGTCCTCGGAGTCGTGCGGCGCGCCGCTCGGATGCCCGGCCACGCTGCGACGGGCCATAAGCAGCTGAAACGGCGACACTTCGATCGGCTCCGGTGAAGCGCCGAGCACCAGCAGCTGGCCGTTCACGCCCAGGCCGTCGATGACGGAACTCATCAATTTCGGGTTAGGCGCGGTCGCCACGATCACGCGCGCACCGCCAAGCTTCTGCAGCGCTTCGACCGCGTTCTCGGCCTCGGTATCGATATAGGTATCGGCCCCCAGTTCGAGCGCCAGATCCTTCTTGTCGGTGCCGCGCGATAGCGCCACCGTATGAAAGCCCATGGCGTGGGCATACTGGATGGCCAGATGGCCGAGCCCGCCAATGCCCTGGATGGCGACGACATCGCCCGCCTTGGCGCCGGTATGACGCATGCCGTTATAGGTCGTCACCCCGGCACAGAGCAGCGGCGCGGCTTCGACCGACGACAGCGCCTCCGGAATCGCCACCAGCGCCTCGACCGGCGCGATCATGTACTCAGCATAGCCGCCGTCATAGGAGATCCCGCAGATCTGCTGGTTCTCGCAGGTCACGAAATCACCCGAGCGACAGGACTCGCAGGAAAAACAATGCCCGCCGTGCCAGCCGACGCCCACCCGCTGGCCCGACTGCCAGTGGTCGATATCGTCGCCAAGCGCATCGATGGTGCCGATGACTTCGTGCCCCGGCACGCGGGGATACTGCAATCCCGGGAAACCGCCGTCGACGACGAAGGCATCGGAATGGCAGATCCCGCAGGCCGCGACGCGGATGCGAACCTGCTCCGGGCCGGGATCGGGAATACCGCGGGAGACAAGCTCGAACTCGGCGCCCGCCTTGTTGATCTGTGCTACACGCATCTGGGACATGTTAAATCCAGTGGGTTGGCAAGTTCTGTCGAAACTACAAGAAACCACGGGCCTCGACCACATTTGGCCCCGACCCAGCGCAAGCTCATATCGGTTCGGGACGCCGCATGGCCTTTGGCTGCGTTCCTTAAGGCGCTGATCCGCAGATTGCGCTGATTACACAGATGGCGTTGGTCTCCAGGGCCTGACTCGTCGGCGGTTGACGTCTCCAGTCCGCCAATGAACACAGAAAGCGCAAATGACGGACCGGGTTTGCAACCGCCATAATTTTGGGGCGCCTTGTGGCCTTTCTCTTCGCTCGTCAAGGCATTTATCCGCAGATCTACACAGATTCGCGCAGATAGCGGCGAATCCCTGGGCGCGTTGGTTCGAAAGTGACAAGAGCAGCTTTGTGATCTGCGTTCCCAAACACATTATCGGAGCACGCTTCGCTAATCCGACGCACGCGACTTGGCCGCGGCCCGGCGCGAGCCCATACTGCGGCTCGCGGCGCGTATTCGAGGCGGCCCGGCCGCGCCGGCAACCCCGGCTTCGAGAGGCAATATGAAGAAATTCGTCAACTGGCTGTGTTTTGTCGTCTGCATCCTCTGCATCATCACGGGCACGACCATCTCGATTCTGGCCATATGGCATGTCGTGGCTGATCAAGCCTTTCTCTGGCGCTCGCTGATGACGCTGGCGGTCGTGTTCCTAGCTGCGCTGCTGGCTTATATGGTCAACAGCATGATGCCGATGGAGCGCTAATAACGCAGCCAGAACAGCGTACACGCCATGACAGCCATCGCTTAGTTGCGTAGGGCGGATTGGGCGCTTGCAGCGTGATCCGATAGACAAGCTGCAGAGCTCGCCGATTGTGCCTCGGATTACGCGCTGCGCGCCTGATTTCTTCGTTCCCTTGAGGCATTGGTCCGCAGATCAACGCGGATGCGCACGGATCGCGGTTAATCCCTGTGGGCACGGGTTCTGAAGTGGCGCGAACGGCTGTGTGCGCTTTGTTCCCAACGCATCATTCGAGCTGCAGATTTGTTAGACACGGCTGCCGTTCGCACCTCAAACCTCTCCCACGGCGAAATACTACCGCGATCTGTGTAATCTGCGTCATCTACGCACCTTTTTCTTGATAACGAGGCCAAAAAACACAACGGCGGCACGCGCCGGTCAGGCCGCAACACTAAATCTGTCGTGAGCATGGTTCGTGTTTATTAGCGGACTGCTTCCCGATATCGAAATTTCCGAGACGCCATGCGGGTGTTCTCTCCACACTTGAAGACATCGCGGCTCCGGCTTCTCGGTTGTTTTCCAATCGAACCCAAAATACCAATCGAGCCGGACGCCCGTATTTCACCGTCCGAACGACTACTGATGTAGCTGAATCCGTCAAATTGGTAGCGTGCTGGGTCTGGACCATTCGACCATGAGCACGAATTTATGTCCGACTATCAGGCACTCATGCACGAGGCCGCTTATATCGGCGGCCAGTGGATTCAGGCCGGCCCGGATGAGAAGAACCCCGTCCGCGACCCGGCCAACGGCGAACTGCTGGGGCATGTCCCCGCGCTCGATGCCGAGCAGATGGATTCGGCGATCGATGCCGCATCCGCCGCGTTCGACGAGTGGCGGCATACCGCCCCGTTGACCCGTGCCGATCGTCTGTACGCCTGGTACGAAGGCATGCAGAACAATCGCGAGGCGTTGGCGCGTCTGATGACGCTCGAACAGGGCAAGCCGATCAACGAGGCGCGCGGCGAAGTCGACTACGCGTCGAGCTTTTTCCGGTGGTTCGCCGAGGAAGCGCGTCGCTTCCGTGGCAAGACCATCCCGGCCGAAGACCCGACCATGGCCGTCGGCACGGTCGAGGAGCCGGTCGGCGTGGCGGCCATCATCACGCCGTGGAACTTCCCGCTGGCCATGATCACCCGCAAGGTCGGCGCGGCTCTCGCGGCCGGCTGCACGACGCTGGTCAACCCGGCCACCGAAACCGCGTTCTGTGCGCTGGCGCTCGCCGATCTGGCCGAGAAAGCCGGCCTGACCAACGGCGAATTCAATGTCGTGCCGGGCTCGGGCAAACAGTTCGGCGAACGCGTCTGTGCTGATGATCGCGTACGCGCCCTGTCGTTCACCGGTTCCACCGAGGTCGGCCGCAAGCTGATCGAACAGAGCGCGGCCACGGTCAAGAAGAACGCCATGGAGCTCGGCGGCAACGCGCCCTTCATCGTCTGCGAGGACGCCGATCTGGAAACCGCCGTGGACGGTGCCATCGCCGCCAAATTCCAGACCACCGGCCAGGACTGCGTGGCCGCGAATCGCATCTACGTCCACCGCTCGATGTACGAGGATTTCGTCGATCGCTTCGTCGAGAAGATGAACGCGATGCCGGTGGGCCACGGCCTGAACGAAGATACGAAGATCGGCCCGCTGATCCATGCCGACGCGGTCGAGAAAGCACAGTCGCTGGTCGACGACGCGCGCGAGCGCGGCGCCCGTATCATCGGGCGCGAGCAGTCGGAGGCGCCCGGCGAAAATTTCTTCATGCCGACGGTGGTCGCCGACTTCACATCGGCCATGCGCGTGGCGGCCGAGGAACAATTCGCCCCGGTGGCGCCGATCACGCCGTTCGATACCGACGACGAAGCACTCGCGGCCGCCAACGACACGATCTATGGCCTTGCGTCGTACGTGTTCTCGCCGAGCGATGCCCGGATCCGCAAATACCTGCGCGGACTGGAGTACGGCATGGTCGGCATCAACACCATGGACATCACCGGCCCGCATGTGCCGTTCGGCGGCGTGAAACAGTCCGGCCTGGGTCGCGAGGGCGGCCATGTCGGCATGGCCGAATACCTGGAGACGAAATATTACTGCATGGGCAACCTGCCCAAGGTCTGAAACGAGGGAACGACGTCATGAGCATGGACATCATCAATCGCCTGGAATCGGAAGTCCGCGGCTACGTTCGCTCGTTTCCGACCGAGTTCAAGACCGCCCGCGGCAACCGCATGACGGACGTGGACGGCCACGAGTATCTGGATTTCTTTTCCGGTGCCGGCGCGCTGAACTACGGCCATAACGATCCGGACATGGAGGCCACCCTGCTCGACTACATCAAGTCGGGCGGCATCAACCACGGCCTGGACATGGCCACCGAGGCCAAGACCCGGTTCATGGAAACTTTCGAGGAGATCATCCTCAAACCGCGCAAGCTGGACTACAAGTTCCAGTTTCCCGGGCCAACAGGCACCAACGCGGTAGAAGCGGCGCTCAAACTCGCGCGCAAGTACACCGGCCGCTCGGGCATGATCCACTTCACCCACAGCTTCCACGGCATGACGCTGGGCTCCACGTCGGTGACCAGCAACGCGGCGATCCGCAACAGTGCCGGCGTGGGCTTGTCGGACACCACCACCGCGGCCTTCGACGGCTATTATCGCGACGGTCGCGACACGATCGCCGATCTCGAGGCGCTACTCGCGGATTCGTTTTCCGGCGTCGACAAGCCGGCCGCGGTGATCGTGGAAACCGTGCAGGGCGAAGGCGGCATTTATGCGGCCGGCTTCGACTGGCTGCGCGAGGTCGCCCGGGTTTGTCGCGAACACGATCTGCTGTTCATCGTCGACGACATCCAGGCCGGCTACGGCCGCACCGGCCCGTTCTTCTCGTTCGAGCCGGCCGATATCCAGCCCGATATCGTCACGCTCGCGAAATCGATTTCGGGTATGGGCTCGCCGATGTCGCTGGTGCTGATGCGCCCGGAAATCGACGTCTGGGACGCCGGCGAACATACCGGTACGTTCCGCGGCAACAACCACGCCTTCGTGACCGGCGCGACCGCGCTCGAGAAGTTCTGGCGCGACGACCAGCTCACCCGGCACGTCGACGAACAGGGCGAGCGCATCCGGACTCGGCTGCAGGAGATCATCGACAAGCACGATGGTTTCGACGGCGAAGTCCGCGGTCGTGGTTTCTTCATCGGCCTGGACTGCGCCGAGCCGGACCATGGCAACGCCGTGATCAAGCAATGCTTCGAGCGCGGCCTGATCATGGAAACCACCGGCCCCGGCGATCGCGTGATCAAGGTCATGCCGCCGTTGATCAGTACCGCCGAGGATATCGACGAAGGCCTGGCGATCATCGACGAGGCCATCGGCGCCGCACTCGCGGCCTGAAAACCACGGGCTGCCCGAAGCGCCATCGCATCAGCTAGGCTGGTGCGATGGCGGAATTGAACTGCATCGGCATCGACGGCTGCCGCGCGGGCTGGGTGGCAGCCACCCGCGATGGCGTAACCGTACACGAGGCACTGGGCGCACTGCTCGAACAGCTCGATGTGCTATCGCAGCCCAGCGTGGTCGCCATCGATATGCCGATCGGCCTCGCCGCCACCGACCAACGCGCCTGCGATGCCGAGGCCCGTCGCCGACTGGGCACGGCCCGCGGCAACAGCGTGTTCTGGACCGCGACACGCGGTGCGGTCTACGTCCCTGGCGACGATCGCGACCCGCGTTCCGCGCATACCGAAGCCAGCCGAGCCAATATCGCCAACGCAGCCGGCGGCGTGTCGGCGCAGGCGTTCAATCTGTTCCCCAAGATCCGCGAGGTGGACGCACTGCTGGCCACCAGTCCGGCACTTCAGGGCGCGATCTTCGAGGTGCACCCCGAGCTGGCCTTCGCGGCCTGGAACGCCGAAGCACCACACACGCTGCGCCCGATGCCGCATCCGAAGAAATCCGGCCTCGGCGCCTACGATCGACTTCGCCTAGTTTTTGATCGCTACGGCCGCGACGCATTCGAGCAGACACGGCAGCATCATGCGACGACCCGGGTCGCCGACGACGATATCGCCGATGCCTATGCCGCGCTCTACTCGGCCGAGCGCATCGCCCGCGGCGCACATGTGACTCTGCCGCACCACCCAGCGCCGCGCGACGAAACCGGGCTGCCCATGCGGATCTGTTTCTAGCCGTTCGCCTTCGCCGACCGCGGGTTGCCACAACAACGCGACACGCATCCCGGCCGATCACGGCTTAACCCAATAGCTAACAGACCATCGCGCACGCCGCATGCTGGAATGCGCAAATGCGTTCGGATCGGCCGAGACCGATACCGGACGTACATCACAAGAACAACACCGAGGAGATGCCGTGAAACCATCGAACGTGCTTCGCACCGTGGCCGTGGCGGCCACCGCCGTCGGCGTACTGGCCGCCGGGGCCGCCAGCGCGGCGCCGGATCAGGCCAACGTGGCCATCGTGGTGCGCGATTTTTCCAACCCGTATTGGCAAGCCCTGCGTGACGGTGCCATCGCCGAGGGCAAAAAGCTGGGCATTCCGGTGACGGTCCAGGCCGGCAACAACGAAACCGACACCGTGGGCGAGAACAACAAGATCTCGACCATGGCCAGCCAACCGTACAACTGCTACGGCGTGGTGCCGGTCAACGGCACCAACGTGATCACGCCCTTGCTGCCGATTTCCAAACGCGGTACGCCGATCATCAATCTCGATACCGCTCTCGATGCCAAGGCGGTCAAGCAATCCGGCCTGAAGATCACGTCGTTCATCGGCTCGGATAACAGCGAGGCCGGCCGTATCGCCGCGCATCACATGCTCAAGGCCCTCGACGGCAAGGGCGAAGTCGCGATTCTGGAAGGCATTCCGGGCGAGCAGAACGGCATCAACCGCGAAACGGCGTTCCGCAACACGGTCAAGGGCAAGCTGGATATCGTGCAGGCCACGCCGGCCGACTACGAGCGCAACAAGGCGCTCACCAAAACGGAAGCCATGCTGCGCGCCCATCCGAACATCAAGGGCATTTTCGCCGCCAACGACATGATGGGCCTGGGCGCGGCCCGGGCGGTGCTCAATGCCGGCAAGACCAAGCAGATCACCGTGGTCAGCATCGACGGCGTGACCGAGGCGATCAAATCGGTGAAGAACGGCTCGTTGTCGGCCACGATCTCGCAGTACCCCTATGCCGAGGGCGAGATGGCCGTGCAGGCCTGTCAGAAACTGGTGCAGGGCAAGCAGGTGCCGGCGCATATCACGTCGCCGATCAAGCTGATCACCCAGGACAACGCCGATCAGGCCCTCAAGGCGTTCCCCAAGCCGTTCTTCTCGTTCAACGACCCGTTCGGGCAGCCGTAATCGTTTATGGCTGAAACCGCAACGGCAGCCGGGCCCGGTGCCCGGCTGCGTGATCCGACGTTCTGGGGCGACAATGCCGCGCTGATCGGGCTGATCCTGATCGGCGCGGCGTTTTCGCTGCTTACCCCTTATTTTCTGACCTGGGGCAATATCACGGCGCTGCTGGTGTCGGCCTCGATCCTGATCGTGCTGGCCACCGCACAGCAGTTCACGATCGTGGCCGCGGGCATCGATCTGTCGATCGCGGCCAACCTGCCGTGGTCGGCCGTGGTGTTCGGCCTGACCTATAACGCCGGCTGGGGCACGGCCGGCGCCATTGTCGCGGCGATCGCGGCCGGCGCGCTGGTGGGCACGCTCAACGGGCTGATCATCGCCAAGCTCAAGGTCAACGATTTCATCGCCACCCTCGGCATGCTCGGCGTGATGAGCGGCGTGGCGCTGATCGCGAGCAACGGCCAGTCGTTCTCGGTATTCAGCACGTTTCTGCAGACGCTGGCGCTGGGCTCGATCGGCCCGATCCGGTATTTCTACCTGATCGCGCTGGTCGTGGTACTCGCCGCCCATATCGTGTTCAAGTACACCGCATTCGGCACCCATGTGCTGGCGACCGGCGGCAATCGCGAAGCCGCGCGCAACATGGGCATTCCGATCGATCGCATGCGGGTGGCGGTGTATGCCATCAACGGCGCATTGGTCGGCGTGGCGGCCGTGCTGCTGGTCTCGCGTACCGGCGGCGCCGATCCGTCCATCGCCACCGACGAACTGCTGAGCTCGATCGCGGCCGTGGTGCTCGGCGGTTCCAGCCTGTTCGGCGGGCGGGCCTCGATGCTCGGCACGGTCGCCGGCGCGCTGGTGCTCACCACCCTGCTCAACGGCTTTACCCTGCTGCAGGTCTCGTCGTTCTATCAGCCGATCGCGGTCGGCGTCGTGGTGATCGCGGCGGCCGTTCTCAGCCGGTTTCAGCAATGAGTGCACGCCACCACGACACCCAGACGAAAGCACCGGTTCTGGAGGTCACGGGACTCACCAAAGCCTTCGGCGCCGTCCAGGCGTTGTCCGGCGCCGACCTGGTCTGCCCGCGCGGCGAGGTCACGGCGCTGGTGGGCGACAACGGCGCCGGCAAGTCGACGCTCATCCGCTGCATCACCGGCGTGCATCCGTTCGACGACGGCGAGGTCCGCTTCAACGGCGAGCCCGTGCGGCTGTCGTCACCGACCGAGGCGCGCGCTCGCGGCATCGAAACGGTGTATCAGGATCTCGCCCTGGTCGAGGATCTGACGGTCTGGCAAAACATGTTCCTCAACCGCGAGCTCAAACGCGGTATCGGCCGCTTCGGCATGCTCGACCGACGCCGCATGATTGCCGAGAGCCAGAGCCGGCTGGAGCGATTGCTGGTCAATATGCCGCCGGTGCGTTCGCGCGTCCGTCGCCTGTCGGGCGGCCAACGCCAGTCGATTGCCATCGGCCGGGCCGCGAGCTGGGGCTCCACGCTCGTGATCATGGACGAGCCGACCGCCGCGCTGGGCGTACGCGAGCGTGAATCGGTGGAGCAACTGATCGGCCGCCTGCGCGACGACCATATCGCCCAGCTGATCATCAGCCACGATCTGGAGCAGGTGATGCGCGTGGCGGACACGGTGTGGATCATGCGGCGCGGCACGACCATTGCGCATTGGCGGGTGGCCGACGTCAGCCGCGAACGCATCGTAGCGGCGATCACCGGCGCGGACGGCGGCAATCATCGCGCGACTACTGCCGAGGCGCCCACAACTGTGGTCGAATAGTCGACTCGTTCCCTATCGTCCCACGCATTTCATGACCACACTCCACGCCCGCGCTATTCCGGCCCAGACCGCGCTCACCCCGACCGGAGCCTCGCAATGATCGTGGTGGCCGGGAGTGCAAACATCGATCTGGTGGCCCGCGTATCGCATCACCCCGAGCCCGGCGAGACGCTGATGGCGTCCGGCTATGCGGTGCACCAGGGCGGCAAGGGCGCCAACCAGGCGGTCGCGGCCGCGCGGCTCGGCGCGCCGGTACGGTTTCTCGGCGCGGCCGGCGACGACGATTTCGGCAACCAGATCGTGGCCAATCTGACCGCCGAGGGCATTGATGCCGACGGCGTGCAGCGCTTCCCGGGCAGCAGCGGCATCGCCCTGATCACGGTCGATAACGACGGCGAGAACCGGATCGTCGTGGTCCCGGGCGCCAACGGGCAACTGGACGACTCGCGGGATTTGGCGGGCGCCATGGGCGGCGCCACCGCATTGCTCGTTCAGCTCGAAACCCCAACGGCCTTCGTCAACGCGGCCCTGGCCGCCGGGCATGCCGCCGGCGCGGAAGTGATTCTCAACGCCGCGCCCGCCGCGCCGCTCAAGGCGTTCGCCATGGACGCCGTCGACTGGCTGATGGTCAATGCCGGCGAAGCGGCCTTCGTGCTCGGCGAGCGCGAGGGCGCCACACGCGACGAAACTGCCGATCAGGCGCGACGTCTGGCCAAGCAGTACGACATCGGCGTGATCGTGACGCTGGGCGCCGACGGTGCACTCTGGATCGGCCGCGATGGCAGCCAAGGGCATGTCCCGGGCCGGCCGACGACCGTGGTGGACACCACCGGCGCCGGCGACACGTTCGCCGGGGCCTTTGCCGCCGCCCGCGCTGAAGGGCAATCGGTCGAAGACGCCATTCGCATGGCCGGCGTCGCCGCATCGCTCTCGGTCGGCGCTGCTGGTGCGCGGGCCGGCATGCCGGATCGGTCTGCGGTACGTGCCGCGATGGGTGAGTAAGGCGTTATTTATCTATAAGTCAGAAATATAGGCGACACTTGGATGCTTGAAGAAAGATCGCACCAACTCAGGCCAGACAGCGATATCGGCCAGCTGGGCCTCCACGCGATCTGCCAATTTTTCACCCTGGCGCAGCGGAGAGCTTGGTATAGCTCCATACCAGCTCGGCTGGATTCAGGTCGGGGGCAATAATAACCCGGTAGAAAATTCGGCGGGTGTTCTGTCAGAGTTTACGTACTAGGAGCGTCTGTGAGGCCGCACCGATCAGGCCGTTTTCGTCATAAAGATCGCTTAGCGTGCAACCGTGGCCAAGTGACGAGATATGCGTACCGCTATCGACACCGATCCACTCCGTCGTCGGTTGGCGCCAGAGATTGACGGTCAGATCGGTACTCGCGAAAGAATAAGTCTCAAGAGGGACAGACCAGCTAATGCCATTACCCAGATCGGCTATAGCCACCGCTTGCGCGGACAGCGCGGGCTCGTGATCTTCAATCAATGGATAGCGAAACCGGAACCAAGCCGCTGCCGGTCCCTCGCTCTCGATACTGCCGGCCGCTAGGCGCGACTCCAGAGCACGATAGTGAAACGTCTCGGCATCAGGGTCGGTACCAGGGATATATACGGCGCCGGGGGTCGAATCCGCTACCGACTTCAGCCGCGCCACATGCGCATCCACTCGCCAATCGCCTATCGCATCTGAGCGACCGAAAAGAACGTGGGCCACACAAAGCGGTTGTCCGTCATGAATCAGCTCGAGCCGGACGCGTTGTGTCGAGCGGCCACCGTCGCGCGAGCACTGTACAGTCAAAGGCTCGATTGGGACCGGCTTGCGGATGTCGAGCGTTACGCGCTGCAGTACAAAGGCGTTGTCGTTGACGGCCTCGATCGCGGTCTGTGCGAGCAGACCGGCCGGAGCCCCGCCATGCTGGGCGTTTGGATGCCAAGGGCCGCGCGTCAGCCCGGTGGGCTCGATGCGGTACCCGACTCTCCTGAAGATGCTTGGTGGATCAGGCTGTGGCATGAGTATCGGCAGGCCGTGAAGTGTGGTCCTTTATATAGAACTGGTCGGCCCATCGCCGGAATTTCATGATCGGCCCGTCGCCGCGTGCAAGGCTCGGTCTGTCCCAACGTGTTTTGTGACTCCAGATCGGCACATCTTCGCTAACTTGGCGCACACCTTCCTCGACGAGCTCAAGACTCATATCCGGATCCTGGATATCGGTTAAACGGGCCGTCAGACTGAAGGTTACGGCGACATTTCCGGGATCGATGGGGGTAACGGCATCGATGAAAACCATCTCGGCGAGATCAGCAATGCGAAACCGAACGATGGCTAGATAGGGGCCATAGAGCGTTGTCTGAATGAAACCGGGGCGTACTTGTTACCGCCGATGTAAAAATGACCCCCTGACGCCGACATAATTTTGCCCCCCCCCTGGG
>NZ_APNK01000027.1 GCF_000732535.1 Salinisphaera hydrothermalis C41B8 | reverse complement strand
CGCGAGATCCCCAGCCATTCTTTTATCCGCCAAACCAGTTGTTGGCGGGACTGGACACCTAGCACCCGGCGGGGCCGCCCAGCGCCGTGGCCAGCCACCCGGCCACGGTGGTTACGCGGTCGTCGTCTTCGCGGCCGGGCGCGGCATAGAGTGACAGACCGCGCGGCAGCGTGAGCGATTCGGTCATGGGGCGCACGAGCTGACCATCGGCCAGCAGATGCTCGATACCGCGTTCCCAGCCGAGCCCGATGCCCTGGCCCATGATCGCGGCCTGCAGTACCACCGGGTAGCTGTCGAAAATCGTACCGTCGCCCAGCGTCGCGCGGCGTTGTACCGCGTCCAGCCATGCCGGCCAGGTCAGCCAGCCGTCCTGGGGATCATCCCGGCAATGCAGAATCCGGTGATGGCACAGGTCGCGGGCGGTCAGGGTGCCGGCCCCGGCCACGCTCGGCGCACACACCGGAAACACGGCGTCGGGTACCGAGAACATCGGTTCGATCGTGCCAGCCGGGCGGGTGCTGCATTGCAGCGCCAGGTCGAATGATTCCTCGGCCTGGGTCAACGGCTGGGTCGAGGCGTTGACGCGCAGCCGAATGTCCGGATGGGCAGCCTGAAACGCCGGCAGCCGTGGGATCAACCAGTACATGGCGACATACATTTCCGCGAGCAGCACGATGTCGTCGTGATCGCGGCGGGCGCGTAGTCGGTCCGCGCAGGCGGCGATGCCTTCCAGCCCGCCGGTGACCGCCCGGGCAAGTTCGGCTCCCGCTTCGGTGAGGTGGACCGCGCGATGGCCTCGGGTGAACAGCGTCACGCCGAGATCGTCTTCCAGCGCTCGGATCTGGCGGCTGATTGCGGCCTGGGTCAGATGCAGTTCGGCGGCGGCGCGCGTGAAACTCTCCAAACGGGCGGCCGCTTCGAACGGCATAAGGCTGGCGAGCGGCGGCAGGCTACGGCGTAGGCGATTCATGTGCACACATTACGCCAGATTATGCGAACGCGATGAATCATCGCGTGACGCCGCCCGCCCGCCGGTCGATCATCGCGTTCGATAAAGACGAGCGATGCCGTCAGCGAGAGCGTCTGATCTCGGCGCATCGCCATCGGCTGTCGGCCGGGGCGGGCGTCGTGTCAGGCCCATGCTGGCGATGCATCGACCATCCGGAGCGCATGGAGCGACGTCATGGATCTGTTCGGATTTCGGATATCGCCGGCCGCGGGCGGATTGGGCTGCATCGTGTTCGCGGCGATCGTACTGGCGCTGGGCGATGGCCTGGTCAAGATTATTTCGGATCAGGTGAGCGTATGGCAGCTGGTGTTCCTGCGGTCGCTCATCGCGCTGCCGATGATCGCGCTGCTGGCCATGTTCGCGCGCTCGTCCGGTATGCTCCGACTACGCCGTCCCGGCTGGGTGGCATTGCGTAGTGTCTTGCTGGTCGGCATGTGGCTCATGGTGTATCTGGCGCTCACGCGGCTCACCCTGCCCGTTGTGTCCGCAGGCCTGTACACAGCGCCGGTCCTCATTTCGTTGTTCGTGGCGCTACGCCCGGGCCGGGCTCTGGCGCGGATGGAAGGCGTCGGTGTAGCCCTCGGCTTTGTCGGCGTGCTGGTCTTGCTGCGGCCGGGCGGTTCGGCGTTCTTGCCCATGATGCTGCTGCCGGTCGGCGGCGCCGTGTTATATGCGCTGGCGGCACTGATTACGGCCTCGCACTGTCGTGCGGAGTCCCCGCTTGCCATGGCGCTGGCCATGCATGTGCTGTTTCTGATCGTCGGCAGCGTGGGGTTGATCGTGGTGCCGATGTTCTCGGCGACGTCGCTTTCCGATCCGGGGTTGGCGTTCATCGCGACCGGATGGCACGCGATCACGGTGACTTCGGCGGTTGAGATCGCACCGTTGCTCGCCGGCCTGGCCGTAATCGCCGTGACGGCCAGCATTGCCATGGCACGGGCCTACCAGATGGCACCGGCGCCGCTGGTGGCGGCTGGCGACTACAGCTATCTCGTGTTCTCCGGGTTCTGGAGCCTTGCGCTATTCGGCCAAGTGCCGGATATGCTGGCGTTGGTCGGCATGGCGCTCATCGCGCTGGCGGGCGTAGTAGCGACCCGCGGCGACGGCGCGTCGCCACAGTTCGCTTTAAATAACGCCCCCCGCAGCGGCGCCGACCTTGGCCGTATCGCCGGTCACGAACAGCCGGGGCGCTAAGCGCCCCGGCCGTCGCCTTAACAGAATCGGCGCTTAATCCAGAGCGTCACGAACCTTGTCTTTGGCTTTGCCGAGCTTGTCCTGGGCCTTGCCCTTGTTCTTCTGGACTTTGCCTTCGGCTTCCTTGTCCTTATCGCCGCTCACCTTGCCGACGGTTTCTTTAACCTTACCCTTGATCTTGTCGGCCGTACCTTTCTTGCGATCCTCGTCAATCATGGGAGAACCCTCCGGTTCTATTGAAGCGTCCGGGGATAGACACTTCGACGCATCGACGGGGGCTGTCAATGCGATGGCGGCTTCTGAGCCGGCAGGCCGGAATGGCCCGCTAGATGAAGCTAGCGCCGTGCAAACGGGTGCGCTATCGGTAGAAATACCAAGGCGTCTCTCGCGACGCCACGCCTTGGAGACGGATTTCTGATGCGGCACAGCGCGGCGAAGTCTTGCATGGCTAGGGCGTGGCTGATCCGAGATTCCACGTCGGGCGCCTGATCACGACCGGCTGGAATGCGTGCCAGTCGCCGGCGCCGCGGCTCGATCGCCGACGCGGCGATCGGCCGTGGTCGTTCTCAGCCGGCCTTGAAGCCGCCGTCCACGTCCAGGCATACGCCGTGCACCATGGCTGCGTCGCTGCTCAGCAAATAGGCGATGGTTGCGGCGACCTCTTCGCTTTCGACGAAACGGCCCAGCGGGATACGGGCTTTCATGCCAGCGGCCTTGTCGGGATCGGCCCAGGCTTTTTCGGCCATCGGCGTGAGCGTAACCACCGGGTTGACGCTGTTGACCCGAATCCCGTGCGGGCCCAGTTCGATCGCCATCACGCGCGTCAGCGCGTCGAGCCCGGCCTTCGACGCGCAATAGGCGGCATGGCCGGGGGTGCCGACCGTGCTGGCGATGCTGGAGACGTTCACGATTACGCCGGGCGTGCCTTGTTCGATCCAGCCTCGTGCCAGGCGCTGGGCCAGACGTAACGGGGCGACGGTGTTGACCTGCAGGGTTTCGTCGACGCGTGCCAGATCGGTATCGACGAACGGTTCGACGTGCACCAAGCCGGCACAGTTGACCAGCAGGTCGCAGGGCGGTGCGGCGTCCAGAAAGGCCTCGATCGCGCCGCGATCGGACAGATCCACGGGGCAGGGGGTGCAGCCGGTCGCCGCGGCGAGCGCGTCGAGCCGCTCGCGGTTACGCGCCAGCGCCCAGACTTCGGCGCCTTCTTCGATCAGGCGCGTGACGGTCGCGCTGCCGATACCCTGGCTGGCGCCGGTGACCAGCGCGCGACGGCCGGCGAAACGCAAATGGGACATCTTCGCTCCTCGAATAGGACAAGCGCGGAAAGACCGGCATCAGGCGCCGACCGGCGTTTCGGCCTCGCGGTGGGTGTCGTAACGGGTCAGGGCGCGCCCGGAGGCATCGAACAGATGGCAGTGCGCGGCCCGCAGCGCAATCTGGACCTGATCGCCGTTGGCGATCCGGCGATGGCCGGCTTCCTTGACCTGAACTTCGCGGCCATCGGCCAGGCGAGCATGGACGATGATCTCGCCGCCCAGGTGCTCGACCACGGAGACCTCGGCCGCCAGATGCACATCGGCCGGGCCGTCGACGCCGTCATCCAGGCCGAAATGTTCCGGCCGGATACCGAGCACGAACGGCCCCTCGGGATCGGCGTTGCGGCTGTCGGCCGGTACGGTGAGGCTCTGGTCGTCCGGCAGGCCGATCGTGGTGCTCTGGCCGGTGCTTTCGTGCAACGGCACTTCCAGGAAGTTCATTTTCGGCGAACCGATGAAGCCGGCTACGAACCGGTTGTTCGGCCGTTCGTAGAGGTCGAGCGGGGTGCCGACCTGCTCGACCCGGCCGTCGCGCAGCACCACGATGCGATCGGCCATGGTCATGGCTTCGATCTGATCGTGGGTGACATAGACCATGGTGGCGCCCAGGCGCCGATGGAGCTTGATCAGTTCCACCCGCATCTGTACGCGTAGCGCTGCATCGAGATTGGATAGCGGCTCGTCGAACAGGAAGACCTGCGGGTCCCGCACGATCGCACGTCCGATCGCCACTCGCTGGCGCTGGCCACCCGACAAGGCGGCCGGCTTGCGGTCGAGAAGCGGCTCGATCTGCAGAATCGCAGCCACTTCGTCGACCGCCTTGGCGATCTCGGCGCGCGACTTTTTCGACAGACGCAGCCCGAACGCGATGTTCTCGCGCACCGTCATGTGCGGATACAGCGCATAGGACTGGAACACCATCGCTACGCCGCGATGCGCGGGATGCAGGTGGGTGGCGTCGGTGGTGCCGATACGCACCGTGCCGCGGTCTGGCCGCTCCAGGCCGGCAATCGTACGCATCAAGGTGGTCTTGCCGCAGCCGGACGGCCCGACGAAGACCATGAACTCGCTGTCCTCGATATCGATATCGACGCTGTGCAGTACCTGCTGCGTACCAAAGACCTTGTCGATTCCTTCGAGCCGAACCTGTGCCATAGCGGACTCCTTCGCGAAAACCCGAACGCCCGGCAGGAACGGACGCCCATCGATGCCTTGGCGGCGTTGAGGATCCGCCATTGACGCAGCGCGAACCCTATAAGCCGAAAGACGCATTGTTTGTCTCGTCGTACAACTCGTAGCTTATGGTTTCACATGTGTAACGACGGCTCTGCAATTGTTTCGCCGTCAGCCGTGTGGAGCAACCTGTCCTTACGTCGTAGACCGGCGCAAGGGCGGCAACATACAAAGCGGATCGATGGGTGCCGGCGGCCGGATTCGTTCGGTGGTGGCGCGGCCCCGGGTATCCAGGCGAGGGAGTTATGAGAAAAAATCATCGGCGATTGGCCATAGCCGGCACGGCGCTGCTGGGACTGATGTTCAGCGGCAGCTCGTTGGCCTGGAACCTCAAGGAAGCCGCGCAGCCCTACAAGGGCGTCACTATTAACGTGGTCGGTCTCGAACGGCCCAGCTACAAGGCGGCCCAGGCTCTAACCCCGGAGTTCGAGAAAGAAACCGGAATCCATGTCAACTGGACCACTTTCCCCTACGAGAGCACGCTCAAGGCCGAGACGCTGAACTTCGTCTCGCAGAGCGGACAGTACGATGTCGTACTCAGCGACGTCGTCTGGCCGGTAACCTTCGTCGATGCGGGCTGGGTCGTGCCGATGAAGCACTTCACGGACAACCCGAAGCTGGCCGATCCGGCGCTCGACCTGAAGGATTTCTTCCCCGTTTGGCTGGCCAGTTTTACGGTCAACGACAAGCTCTACGGTCTGCCTTTCGATAGCTATGCCGGGCTGCTATTCTATAACAAGAAGATGCTGGCCGATGCCGGCTTCGACGGCCCGCCCAAGACCTGGGACGAGCTGTATAACTACGACAAGAAGCTGACCAACAAGGACAAAGGCGTCTACGGCTATGTCCTGCAGTCGGCTCATAACGAGACCCAGACCGCGGATGCCTTCGCACGCTTCCTGTGGCCGTGGGGCGGTCGGTTCCTGGATATCGGCCAGAAGAAGGTGATGGTGGATTCGCCGGACTCGGTCGCCGGCATCCAGTTCCGGCGCAAGCTGGTCAAACTGATGCCGTCGGGCATTGTGTCGGATGACCATCCGCAGGTCATCCAGATGCTGATCCAGAAGAAAGCGGCGATGGTCACCGAGTGGTCGTCGTTCTACACCACCCTGAAGCAGTCGCCGATCGGTGACGATATCGGTGTGGCGGTCGAGCCGAAAGGCCCGAAGAAGGCCGCGTCGGCGTTTGGCGGCTTTGCCTACATGGTGAGTGCCCAGATACCGGAGAAAAAGCAGAACGCCTCCTATCTGTTCATCCAGTGGCTGACCTCCAAGGAAATGGCCAAACCGCTGATCGAGAAAGGTGCGGTCGTGGCCCGTCGCAGCGCCGATACCGATCCGTCGATCCAGGCGGACAATCCTTACCTCAAGCCAATGGTCGCGACCTGGGAGCATTCGACGGTGCCGGATTGGCGTCCGCAGCTGCAGTGCTATCCGCAGTTCTCCAACATCGTCTCGGACTGGGGTTCACGCATCGAGCAGAAACGCCTGCCGGTCAAGTCGAGCCTGCACGACATGGCCGATGCGTTGCAGAAGTACATGGACAGTTCGGATTGCTGGGCTCATGCCAATCAGCCCGAGAAGTACATCTCCAAGTATGAGTCCAAGTCGGCGCAGTAAGCGCGCTGCTGGGCACAAGTCCTGTCGGCAGGTCCGGGCGTTTTCTTGCCCGGATCTGTCGACTGCTGGTTTTCTTTCGGCCGGGTCTTCAACGTGAGCCAGACACCCATCAAACCCGAATACAAGCAGCCGTGGCGTGAACGTCTGGCGCCGTGGTTTTTCGTTTCGCCATCGCTCGTTTTGTTGCTGGCGATCGGGTTGTTTCCGGTCATCTACACCGGTTACTACTCGACCTTCAACTGGACGATGGGTTTCGGTACGCCGAGCTTTGCCGGTTTCGGCAACTACGTACAGGCTCTGACCTCGTCGGATTTCGGCTGGTCGGTGTTGCGGACCCTCATCCTGCTGGCGATCACGCTGCCGATTGAGCTCGTGCTCGGGCTGGTCATCGCCTTCGCTCTGGATTCGGCCCACAACGTCTGGCTGCGGCGGGCCCTGCAGGTCTGTCTGGTGATCCCGATCGCGATCACGCCGGCGGTGATCGGCCTGTTGGCCCAACTCATGTTCAATCAGCAGTTCGGCATCATCAATTACCTGATTGGGCTGATCGGGATCGCGCCGGTGGATTGGCTGGGCGGTTCCGTGAGCGCCTTCGCCACCGTCGTAGCCGTCCATATCTGGGAGTGGACGCCGTTCGTGGCGCTGGTGCTCTCGGCCAGTCTGTCGACCGTGCCCACTGATATCGAAGAAGCGGTCATGCTGGAGACCGATCGCTGGTGGCCGCGCTTCAAGAGCGTGATCCTGCCTTACATGTGGCCCGGCATCACGGCAGCGCTCGTGTTCCAGACGGCGTTCACGATCAAGTCTTTCGGCATGATCTATTCGATCGCCCAGGGCGGGCCCGGTACTTCGACCATGTTTGCGATGCTCCAGATCGAACGCACCGCGTTCCGTGGCTTCAACATCGGTCTGGCCTCCGCCGAGTCGATTCTCATGCTGATCATGTCGATCGTGCTCGCCCGGATCTATATCCGGCTGTTCTATACCGACAAAGACGACTGACGAGAAGGGGGAGAACTGCCATGACTCGAGACCTTGTCGCCCGTATCGGGCACGCCGTGCTGATCCTGATCGTGTTGGTCGTGATTCTGTTCCCGCTGTACTGGATGGTCGCGGCTTCGTTCAAGAGCGCGGACCAGCTCTTCCGGGTGCCGCCGCCCTGGCTGTGGTCGCCCACGGTGGCTGGCTATGTCGACGCGCTGGCCAACTCCGGCATTCTCCGGGCGCTGGGTAATTCGGCGCTGGTGGTCGGCTGTGCCGTGCTGCTCGGCCTGATGGTCGGGGCGCCGGCGGCCTACGGGATTGCCCGTTACCAGTTCCGCGGACGCAAGGAAGTGTGGTTCTGGTACGTCACCAACTGGATGCTCGTGCCGGTGGTGATTCTGCTGCCGTTCTACATGACGGCGGTCAAGCTGCATCTGATCAACAACCCGATCGTGCTGATTCTGGTGTATCAGGTTTTCGTTGTCCCGTTGATCATCTGGCTGCTGGTCGATCAATTCCGCTCGGTGCCGGTCGCGCTCGAAGAAGCGGCCCAGCTGGACGGACTCAACCGGTTCACCATCTTCCTGCGGATTGCGTTGCCGCTGGTCAAACCCGGCATCGCCGTCGCCGCTATTCTGTCCGGTATCTTCGCCTGGAACGATCTGCTCTATGCCTTCGTGCTGACGCCCAGCGACAGCGCCCGTACCGCGCCCACCATCGCCATGGCCTATCTGGGCGGATACTCGGTACCCTGGACCAAGGTCATGGCCAGCTCCACCATGATCTGTGCGCCGGTGATCATCGGCGGCATCATCGTCCACAAGTACATCGCGCGCGGGCTGACGCTGGGTGCGGTGAAATAAGCAGCGCGCATCGAGCCCGAATATGCCCGAAAACAGGATCGGCGCCGAACACGATTCGGCGCTTGATGTCGACGAACAACTCCTTACGCGGGTGGCCTGGTATTACTACGTGGGTCACCTGACTCAGCAACAGATCGCCGACCGGCTGAATACCCATCGCGGGCGCATCAACCGGCTGCTGGCGGCCGGCCGGGAAACCGGCGTCGTACGGATCCGGATCGACAGTCCGCTGGCCGACTGCGTGGCCCTGGAAGCCGGGCTCGTGGCCCGCTATGGGCTGCGCCAGGCGGTGGTCGTGCCGGCCCCGGACAACGCCGACAAGCATCGTGTCGCGCTGGGCCTGGGGGCCGGGCGCTATCTCACCGCAGCCCTGCGCGACGGCCAGACCGTGGGCATCGGATGGGGGCAAACGCTCGAGCACACGCTGCGGGCGCTCGAGGCCCGGACCTATCGCGCGATGTCGGTGGTCTCGTTACAGGGCGGGCTGTCGCGCTGCCCGATCCTCAATACCTTCGAAATCGTGTTCGATTTCGCCAATCGGTTGTCGGCGGATTGCTACTACTTCGCGGCACCGATTTATGCCGAAAACGAAGCCGCGCGCGACCTGCTGCTGGCCCAGAGCGCAATCCGCGAAACCTACGACAGGGCGCGCCGGGCCGATATCGCCGTGCTCACCGCCGGTAACATGGTCGATTCTCTGGTCGTCAATCATGGCTTGCATGACCCGCAGGATGTAACTGATCTGCGTGCGGCCGGGGCGGTCGGCGATCTGCTGGGGCACTTCATCGATGCCCACGGTGCACGCGTGGCGCACCCGGTCAACGACCGGACGACCGCGGTCGGCCTCGAAGACCTGCGCGCGCTCGATCATGTCGTGCTTATTTCCGGTGGCCGCGGTAAGTTCGAAGTCACCCGGGCCGCCCTGCGCGGCGGCTACGCGAATGTATTGATTACCGACGAACACAACGCCCGCCAGATCCTGGACGCGCCATAGGCGCTCCAAGCTTTTTTGGCTTGTTTCAAAAAGCCTGGCCAGTCCGCAAATGAACGCGAATGGCGAACCCGTATTTTGGCTCGGCTGACACGGGGCGCCATTGTTTCGTTCCGTGCAGAAAACGATCCATAGATTTCGCAGGTACAGTTCTGCTTTCGTGGCGTAGCGGATGTGAGGCGCTCACTGGCGACGGCGCGAGATAAAGTTTGCAACTTGCACGATTCGTCGGGCAACGGATGAGCAACGCCCGTTCGTGCCCCCGAGCGAACTTGCCCTCCAACGATTAACCGCCCTCTGCGTGATCTGTGAAATCTGCGGATCAGTGCCTCAAACAACGTAGCGACCGGCACACGCCGCACGAGGCCCCAAAGAGCCGCGAACCCCGTCCGTCGTGCATGCGCTTATGCGTTCATTAGCGGATTGAACACGTGGCACGCCAGCGAACCTGCTTCGCGGAGCCTCGGATGGACGCCGCCGCTCGGGGCGCGACGGCGTCTTGGGTCGGGCTGATTAACGCAGCGGCTATTCCACGCCCGGGATGGGCCGGCCCTGGGTCACCAGCAGATGCCGCAGTTTCTGGATGATCGGGAAGATTTCGTTGTTCCGATCCTCGCCCTGGGCATCGAACGCACGCTGTTCGGCTTCGACGATGTCCTCGTCCTGGCCGAAGATGCCGTTGGTAAAAGCGATGATGAACGGCCACAGCAGATGAATCGCACCCGGGACGCCCGGTTTGCGCACCATCATCAACCCGAAGGTGTGGTTCTTGCGTTGTTCGGCATCGATCGGGACGTAAGCATTCCACAGGTCGAGCGCCGGTTCGCTCGAGCCTGCCGTCCAGAACTGCAGCGTCTGGTATGGATAGCCCGTGCGGATGGTCATGATGTCCTTGTCTTCGCGCGCCTCGGACTTGGCGTTCGGGGCTTTCGAGCGACGCCCCAGCATGAACTTCTCGCCGATCGGCTGTTTGCCGCGGGCCCGATGGAAGGTGTAGTCGACTTCGACCCAGCCATCGCCTTCGCGGATGTCGAGTGCCGTGGGGTTAATGCTGCCCATCAGGCTGCGATGCAGGAACTGATGGTTCATATCCATCAGGTTCTCGTGCATGAAGCTGTAGTGGCAATCGATGCGCCGGTCCAGATAGCGGGTCTTGTAGGCCGGATCGCCCCAGGTCGGGATGTGCGGGAAGCGCTCGATACCGGCGGCGTTCACGTCGCCCGGGTACACGAAGACCAGACCGTAGGCTTCCACGCAGGGATAGCTCTTCACGCCGTTGGGCAGCGACTTGTCCTTATCGAGATACGGTACGTTGATGCAGGCGCCCGCGGTGTTGTACGCCCAGCAGTGGTAGCCGCAGAGCAGGCGCTCGCCGCGGACTTCGCCCAGCGACAACGGCACCTGGCGATGCGCGCAGCGATCTTCCAGCGCAAAGATATGGCCGGTTTCCGTGCGCGCGAGCACGATCGGCTCGCCGGCAAAGCTCACGCCCTTCTTGCCGCCGCGCGGTATGTCGCGCGATCGAGCCAGCGGATACCAGTAGTCGGGATCGATGGCGGTCTTTCGGATATCGCGCGGTAGTGGCGCGGCAATGCCGCGATCGGCACGACGATCCACGGGGGCGGGAGAAACCGATGACATGTCAGGGACCTCCGAACGGTCGGCAAATACAACTCGACTCGTTTTAGCAGGATTTGCCGGCCAGCTACAGTCCGGGAGTCAACGGAGAGGCCGCGAGTTTCAAGTGGGGCCGTTAAAGCAAGGCCGATGAGCCGGCGACCGGCCGCCGACTCGATCAGCGCCGACGGCGCGAGCGCAGCCATTGGCCGAGCGCGGCCAGCCCGCCGATGGCCAGCGCCAGGACCACTACGCCGTCGTTGCCCCAGCGTGCAAACGGCGTGAGCCCGGTGTACGAGCGAAAGTGCCCGGTGAGGGCGGTCGATTTGAAATCCGGCGCTCGCGCGACCACGACGCCGCTCGGCGCTACGATGCCGGTCACCGCGCTGTTGTCCGCGCGCAGCAGATAGCGCCCGGTTTCCACCGCGCGCATGCGGGCGATCTCGAAGTGCTGATCCGGGCCGATGGAGCGCCCGAACCAGGCATCGTCCGAGACGTTGACCAGCACGTTCGCGGGTGGCACGTCGCTCGCGATCAGGTCGCCAAAGATGTCCTCGTAGCAGATCGAGATCCCGAGCGCGAGCTGGCCGGCGACGATCGGTTTCTGATGCGCCGCGCCAGGTGTGAGATCGGAATACGGCATGCCGGATTCGGCCATCCAGCGCCGCACGATCTCCGGGACTGGAAAATACTCGCCGAACGGCACCAAATGCCGCTTCGCATACAGCCCGTTGCCCGCGCCGACCGCGACCACGCTGTTGTATATGTGCTGGCCATCGTCGCTGGCGCGCAATAGCCCGGTGATCAGAGTGGTGTCGTGTTTGGCCAGCCGCTTGCCGAGATTCTCGAGTGCCGGTTTGACCGATCGGTAGTAATCCGGGATGGCGGTTTCCGGCCAGATCACCAGATCCGACTGCCAGTGGCCCCGGGTCAGGTCGCCATAGCGATAAATCGCCTGATTTACCGACTCGGGCGACCACTTGGCCTGTTGCGCGATGTCGCCCTGAACGAGGGTGACGCTCAAGGGCTTGCTGTTCGGGGTTGTCCAGTGCACATGCCGCAGGCCGAAAGCGCCCGTCCAGAGCACGATCAGCAGTGCGATGGCCCACGGCGCACGGCGCGGCTGTGTGCTGGCCCAGGCGAGCGCGCCAGCCGACAGGGCGACTGCCCAGCTTGCCCCGAATACACCCAGAATCGGGACGATGCCGACCAGCGGCGAGGCGATCTGGGAATAGCCTGCGGACAGCCAGGGAAAGCCGGAAAACACCCAGCTGCGTAGCCACTCGACCAGCGTCCAGAGGATCGGCAGCCAGATCAGGTAGCGCAGCGCGCCCGGATGCGGCGCGATACGGGCGGCCACGCCCAGACTCAGCGCGATGAACGCGGCGAGCAGCACAATCAGGCCCAGCAGCAGGCCGACCGCCAGCGGCAGCGGCGCGCCGCCGACGCCGGATAACGCGATCAGGATCCAGTAGGTGCCGGCTCCGAACTGGCCGATGCCGAATGCCAGACCGATCGCGGCGGCCCGGCGCACGGTGCGGCTGTCGGCGAGGCGAAACAGCACGGCCAGCGTGAGCGGTAGCACCCAGAACGCGCCGAAAGGCGCGAACGCGGTCACCGAAATCATCCCGGCGATCAGGGCAAGGGCGTAGGCCGGCCATGTGCCGGCGATCAGGCGAGAGCGCAAGGTCGGTCCCAGCAAAGCGGCTATCCTGCAAATAAAGCGGCGCCGGACGCTTTAGCACCCGGCCGTGTGCCGCGGTATGGCGATCAGCTGCCCTGGTTATCGATGTACTGCTTGAGCCAGGCTTTGCCCGGGGCGCCGATCTTGGCCGCCCAGTGGCCGTCATGCTTGTAAAGCAGCGTGGGCGTACCGGTGCCGCCGGCGGCCGACATCTGCTTGTAATGCACGTTGATGATGTCCTTGAGCTTGTCGGACGGCGAGTCGACCGGTTTGATGCCGCCGTCCTCAGTGTCTTCGTCGAAGCCGTTCTCGTTTTCGACCAGCGCCTTGCCCGGGTCCTTGGCGGACAGAATGGCCGCGGCGCGCCCCATGCTGGATTCTTTCAGAAAGCCCACCATGGCCCATTGCAGCTGTAGCTTGCCGGCTTTAACCAGCGGCTCGGCCTGCTGGTAGAAGCGATGGCAGTAGATACAGTTCGGGTCGGCGAAAACATAGATCACCGGTGCATCGCTGGGGCCCTGCTGCACCAGATGGCCGGTCTTCTTGAGCTCGGCAACCACTTTGGCCACATCCGGCTTGGGCACGTACTTATCGGTGTATTGGGCCGACAGATTCTCGCCCGACGGCGACACCAGCTGACCCATGAACAGATAACCCTTTTCGCCATAGACGATCTGGTGTTGCCCGCCTTTTTGCAGCACATAGCCGGTCACGCCCGGTACATCGGTCTTGAACTGCCGAGTCACCTCGATCGAGCCGTTCTTCACGGCCTTGGCGAGGACCGGCGGCAGATCGCTGGCGACCGGTTTCTTGGTCGGCTGGGCGCTGGCCGCGATCGTGGTGGCGAGCAGTCCGACGCCGGCTAGGGTAGCCAGACGCTTGAAAACGGCAGTGGTCATGCAGGGCTCCGGAATTGACAATGAAGCGGCGGTTCGGCGTTGATGCAAGTAACCGCCGCCGTGCGGGCAATGTACTAGCCGGGACCTGAATTGGCGAGTACGAACGCCGGTTTCCGTCTCAGCGAGCTCGCATCGACGAGGCGCCGAGTCGTATTCGGATTGGGGCCTGGACCGAAGGGGCACGCGCCCCGGAAGTTTTGGCGCAGAAGATGCAATACGCTACCCAGCGGTTCGACACCGAATATTCAGCAATGCCATATGCGGCTCGTAACTGAATAATATGTTGATACTGCGGGCCAACGCAGCGCAGGCAAACCATCACCCGGAGACGGTATCCGGGTGATGTACTAAAAATTGCCGACGGTGGCCGTAAGGCCGTTGCGATGCAAGCACCACCTCGGTCTCCCTGCAAAAAAAAGCAAGGCGGTACCTTTGGGACGGCCGAATCTCCGTTGACCGGCTGCTGCGAATGGACAAAGTCGGATGCCTACGCCTTGGGGAAACGCGGCATTGAGGGGCTGTCCGGCAGCAGATCGCGATGGGGGTACCACGATAGTCTGAAGATCGCGACCGTACCGCGGGTCTTGTTTGACCACGCGTCGGCAAACTGGGGCGATCGGATTGTTCGTTTGGGTAGATCCGACCGTTGGGATTGAAAAAAAGAACGTGTCGTTGCGTTATGTGACGGCTGGCTGATGTGTCTTCTGCTCGGGGACCCCCGATCGATATGGATCGGTTGTGGCCCAAGCTCGTCGATTCATGCCTCCCGACCCCACCAGGTCCTCCCGACCAGGGGTTGGCCAGTCGCCGGGGGGCGCATGGCAGCCCCGAAAGCTTTTCCTACCCCAGTGCGGCGGTCGCAGCTCCATGGCGGTGCGGGCATCGAGTGGCTCGATTCGATGGCTCAATTCTGCGAGTCCAATGTGCAGAGAATATGCAGAAATCGTGGAGTTTTAGCGCTGGTGCTTGTGTCAGGCCGGGCGGGTCGCTCTAATGCGACGCTGGAGTTCGCTGCGATCGATCTGCCATCTTCCCGTGATACGTATCAATCTAGGGGCCAAGCTGTTCACCGCCATTTTTGCGACCAGCGTGGCCAGTGTGATCGCGATGGGGGCGATTGCGAGTTACAACCTGAGCACCGGCTTCGTGGGTTATCTGAATCAGCAGGCGCTGGCTCGGACCAAGGCGCTTGAAAAGCCGCTGATCCGGGCCTACGAGAGCGATGGCGGGAGCTGGCGTTTCATGCGGAATGATCCGCGGCGCTGGTTCGACATCCTGCGTACGTCGACGTTCGATCCGAGTCGGCACGCGCCGCCAGCGGCCGATCTGCTGGGCGCCAACTTGCGCATTGGCCTGTTCGATGCGTCCGGAAGGCACGTGATAGGCGCGCCTCGGGATCCAGAGCAGGGCGAGCCGCGCTGGCTTGCGTTAAAGCGGGCCAACGGCCAACTCATCGGCTGGCTTATGCTCACGCCCATCCAGAAAGCGACCTCTCAGGCCGATGTCCAGTTCCAACGCCGTCAGTCCACGGCGATCTGGTTGTTCGCCGGTATCGCGCTCATGCTGTCTGCATTGCTGGCCTGGCTACTGGCTCGTACATTGCTGACGCCGATCCGCCGTATCGCGGATGCGACACACCGTCTCGCCGCGGGCTATTACGACGCCCGCGTAACGCTCGGGCGCGGCGACGAAATCGGTCGTCTCGCCCTGGATTTCAACCATCTGGCAGACACGCTGGCACGCAATGAGGCCATGCGGCGCCGGATGATGGCGGACATTTCGCACGAGCTGCGCACGCCGTTGTCGGTGCTGCGCGGTGAGCTGGAAGCGCTGGAGGACGGCGTGCGGCCGTTCACGCCCGAGGCTACGCGCTCGCTGACCAGTGAGATCGGGCTGCTCTCGCAGCTGGTCGACGATCTCTATGAGCTGTCGTTGTCGGATGCCGGTGCGTTGGCGTATCGGAAGACCGAGATCGACGTGACCGCGCTCCTCGGCGATCTGGAAGAGAGCCATCGCGGGCGCTTCGCCCAGGCCGATCTGTGCATCCACTGGGAGCTGCCCGAAACGCCGGTCTGGCTGCTGGCGGACGAGGATCGGCTGATCCAGTTGTTCCAGAATCTTCTGGAGAACAGCCTGCGTTATACCAACGCGGGGGGCGAAGTCCGCGTGCGCATGCAAACGGCCGACGGGTCGATCGAAGTGTGGCTGGAAGACAGCGCGCCGGGCGTCGATGCTGGCGAGCGCGAGCGTATGTTCGAGCGGTTCTATCGCGCGGATGTGTCCCGGAGCCGGGCGTCCGGCGGGTCGGGCCTCGGTCTGGCAATCTGTCGCAATATCGTCGAGGCGCATGGCGGAACGATCGTTGCCCGGGCCAGCGAACTCGGCGGCGTCGGTGTTTGCGTCACGCTGCCTTTGGGCGCACCCCGAGCGAGTCGAGGCGCCTATGCCGGATAAGTCGTTGACCCCGGTGTTGGTGGTCGAGGATGAGCCCAAGCTCGCGGCGCTGCTGGCGGATTATCTCGTGGCGGCGGGTTATGCGCCGCACTGTGTCGACAACGGAGAAAAGGTGATGGGGGCGGCACGATGCCTGCAGCCGGCGCTAATTCTGCTCGATGTCATGCTGCCGGGTATGGACGGGTTTGCGGTCTGTCGCCGGCTGCGTGAAAACAGCGATGTGCCGATCATCATGCTCACGGCGCGAGTCGAGGAGATCGATCGGTTGCTCGGGCTCGAACTGGGCGCCGACGACTATATCTGCAAACCATTTTCGCCACGCGAAGTAGTCGCTCGCGTTAACGCCGTGCTGCGTCGCGCCGCCGGTACCGCGGCCGATCGATCGGCGCCGCCGCCCATCGAAATCGATGCCGAACGCTTTGTGGCCCGGGCGCATGGCGTGGCGCTCGACCTGACACCGGTCGAATTCCGCCTATTGAAAACGCTGGCCTCGGGCCAGGGGCGCGTGTTCTCGCGCGAGCAACTGCTCGATCGCGCCTACGCGGATCACCGCGTGGTCACCGATCGCACCGTCGACAGCCACATCAAGAATCTGCGCCGCAAGCTGGAGGCGGCCCTGCCGGATGAGCGCCCGATCCGCTCGGTCTACGGCGTTGGGTACAAGCTGGATATCTAGATACGGTGTCTCGGGCCGGTGGGCGCGAACCGTGTGGCGCGGGTTAGCGGTGCGGTAACGTATCATCGGGCCGGTTCGGCGCCGAAGAGTCGCTGGTCGCGAATCCGCCGCCCCCGAGCACCTTGTACAGCGTAACCAGATTGGTCTGGCGCGCCAGTCGCTTGCCGACCTCGTTTTGGCGCGCGGTATAGAGGGCGCGCTGCTCGGTGAGCGTGTCCAGGAAGCTGTCGGTGCCGGCCTGGTAGCGCGCCAGCGACAGACGATAGGCCCGCGCGTTGGCGGCCACCAGCGCCTGCTGGGCCTCGACCTGACGATCGATGGTCGCGCGCGTCGCCAGCGCGTCGGCGACCTCGCGGAACGCGGTCTGGATGGTTTGCTCGTAGTCGGCCAGATCGATATTGCGTTGGACGTGGGCCAGATCGAGCTGGGCCCGCCGCGAGCCGCCGTCGAAGATGGGCTGGTCGATCCGCGGCGTAAAGCTCCAGGACCGATTGCGATCGGCAAACAGGCCCGACAACCCTGCCGTGGCCCAGCCGGTGGCGGCGGTCAGGCTGAGGGTGGGGAAGAACGCCGCACGGGCCGCGCCGATCGATGCCGTGTCGCCGCGTAGCGTGTATTCGGCCGAAATCACGTCCGGCCGGTTGGTGAGTACCGACGACGGAATACCGGCTGGCAGATCGGCGATCACCGGATGCGCCGGAATCTTTGCGCCCGGCAGGTCGGTCGCCGGTGCGGTGCCACCTGCGACCAGGTTGAGCGCGTTGCGATCCTGGGCGATGGCCGCGGTATAGCTCGCCACGTCCACCCGCGCCGACTCGACCGCCGACTGCGCATTCGCCACGTCCGAGCCCGAGGCGACGCCGTAATCGTGGCGTGCCTTGACCAGCTTCAGATTCTGACGCTGATTGACCAGTGTTTCGCGCGCGATGCTCAGCCGTTCCTTATCGGCCGCGAGCGTGAGCCAGTCGCTGGCGACCTGGCCGATCAGACTGATCTGGGTCGAGCGTCGGGCCGCGGCCGAGGACAGCAGCGCGTCGAAGGCGGCCTGTTTTTGATTGCGCAGCCGGCCAAAGAAATCGATTTCGTAGCTGGCGAAGCCCAGCTCCGCCGACAGACTCTTGGAGACCGAACTGCCGGTCACGACGTTGCCGCTGGCGGTATCGTTGCCGCCTGCCGTGCGCCCGGATTTCGAGAATGTGGCGCTGGCCGAGGCATTCACGGTCGGAAACAGGGCCGAGCCGCTATCGCGGTATTGCGCCCGCGCGGCTTCGATATTGAGTGCCGCGATGCGCAGATTGCGATTGTTGGCCAGCGCCATGGCTACCGTGCGCCGCAGGCGATCGTCGAGAAAGAAATCGCGCCAGCCGAGATTGGAGACATCCGACGCGGCCACCGGCTTGGGCGCCGGATGCGTGCCCACGCTCGGCCAGAGCGTGGGCGTGACCGGCGTGGGGCGCGGGTAGTCCGGCGCGAGGTTCACGCAGCCCGCCAGTCCCGCGACGGCGCCGATGGCGAAGATGCGATGCCAGTTCATCGGGCCACCCGGCCGTCGGCGGTGAGCCGGCGCCAGCCGGCCCGGGAGAGCACGAAGAACACCGGCACGAAGAAGATCGCCAGCGCCGTGGCCGCCACCATGCCGCCGAACACGCCGGTGCCCACCGAATTGCGAGCGCCGGCCCCGGCCCCGGTCGAGATCATCAACGGAAACACGCCCATGCCGAAGGCCAGCGAGGTCATCAGGATCGGCCGCAGACGCAGGCGAACCGCATGCAGGGCGGCATCCATCAGCGATTCGCCGGCGCGCTCAAGCTGGTGGGCATATTCCACGATCAGGATGGCGTTCTTGGCCGACAGCCCGATCGTCGTCAGCAGGCCGACCTGGAAATAGACGTCGATCGGCATGCCGCGCATCAGAATTGCCAGCAACGCGCCGAGCACGCCGAGCGGCACCACCAGCATCACCGCGATCGGAATCGACCAGCTCTCGTAGAGCGCGGCCAGGCACAGAAAGACGAACCCGATCGACACGGCATACAGCAACGGCGCCTGGCTGCCGGCCTGTTGCTGCTGGAACGAGATGCCGGACCATTCATAACCGATGCCCTCGGGCAGCTGGGCGACCAGTTTTTTCACTTCGGCCATGGCGTCCGACGAGCTGACGCCGGGCGCCGGTTGCCCTGAAATTTGATAGGCAGCCACGCCGTTATAGCGCTCCAGTTCAGGCAGGCCGGTGGTCCAATGCGCGGTAGAAAATGCGGAAAAGGGCACCATGTCGCCGTCCGTGTTGCGGACATACCAGTCGTTCACGTCCGCTGGCTGCATGCGATAGGGCGTATCGCCCTCCATATACACGCGTTTGACCCGGCCGTGGTAGATGAAATCGTCGACATACGAGCCGCCGAACGCAGCCGACAGCGTGCTGTTGATATCGGCGATCGCCAGGCCGTGGGCGCGTGCCTCGGCATCGTCGATATCGATTGCGAACTGGGCGTTCGGGTTGGTGGTATCGGCGCGCATTTGGGCCAGTTTGTCGTCGGCCCGGGCGAGCTTGAGGAATTGCTCGCGCGCGGCGGTGAGCGCGTCGCGCCCGACGCCGCCCACGTCTTCGAGCTCCAGTTCGAAGCCGGACGAATCGCCCAGATTGCGCAATGCGGGCGGCGAGAGTACGTAGATCCGGGCATCGCGGATCTTCGACAGCGCTGCCGTGGCGCGCGCGGCGATGGCTTCCGACGATGGATTGACGCCAGTGCGTTTGCGCCAGTCGACCAGATGAACGAATGCCCGGCCGGTGTTCTGGCCGTCGCTGCTGGCGATGGCGAAGATCGATTTCACGTTCGGCCGCGACTTGAAATAGTCGGTCACGCGATCGATGGCGTCGACCGTGCGATTGGCGGTCGCGCCCGGTGGCAGCTGAATCGAAACCATCAGCACGCCTTGGTCCTCGTTCGGCAGGAAGGCGCTGGGCAGATGAGTGAACAGCCACGCGACCGCCAGCACGATGCCCGCGAACACCAGCATGACCAGCGCCCGCGCATGGATCAGCCGGCGGGCTATACGTTGCGAGCCGGACGCCGCGGCCGAGACCCCACGGTTGAAGGCGGTAAACACGCGCCCCGGCGGGCGGCGTTTCTCGATCGGCTTGAGCAGGCTGGCGCACAGTGCCGGGGTGAGGATGAGCGCCACGCCCACCGACAGCACCATGGCCGAGGCGATGGTCACCGCGAACTGGCGATAGATCACGCCGGTCGAGCCGGGGAAGAAGGCCATCGGCACGAACACGGCCGACAGCACCAGCGCAATGCCGATCAGGGCGCCCTGAATCTCGCCCATCGAGGCGATCGTCGCGTCGCGCGGCGACAGGCCGCGCTCGGCCATCACGCGTTCGACGTTTTCCACCACGACAATCGCATCGTCGACTAACAGGCCGATGGCGAGCACGAGCGCGAACATGGTCAGCGTGTTGATCGAATAACCGAAGATCGCCAGTACGCCGAAGGTCCCCAGCAGCACGACGGGCACTGCGAGCGCCGGCACCAGCGTGGCGCGCAGGCTTTGCAGAAACAGAAACATGATGGCGACGACCAGAAGCACGGCCTCGAACAGCGTCTTGACCACTTCCTCGATCGAGGCACGCACGAAAGGCGTGGTGTCGAACGCGACATGCGCCTCCAGCCCCGGCGGGAAGAACTGCGACAGCTCCTCGAGCCGTTTCTCGACGTTCTGCGCGGTTTGCATGGCGTTGGCGCCGGCTGCCAGTTCCAGGCCAAGGCCCGCGGCATGCCGCCCGTTGAAGCGGGCGATTTCGGAATATTCGTCGGAACCGATTTCCACCCGCGCGACGTCCGACAGACGCACCACCGAGCCGTCCGGATTGGATTTGACGATGATGTGCTTGAACTGATCAACCGATGTCAGCCGGCTGCGCGCGGTGATGGTCGCCGTGAACTGCTGGCCCTTCGACTGCGGCAGGCCGCCGAGCTGGCCGGCCGAGACATTCGCATTCTGGCTTTCGAGCGCGGCGCGGATGTCGCTCGGCATCAGGTGGTACTGATTGAGCTTGTGCGGATCGAGCCAGATACGCAGCGCATACTCGGCGCCGAAGTTGCGCGCCTGGCTGATGCCGGAAACGCGCGACAGCGGATCGGTGAGCGTGCTGGCGATATAGTCGCCGATGTCGGCTTCGTCCATCGAGCCGTCGGTCGACGACAGGGCGAATACGAGAAAATAGTTGCCGCCGGACTGGTAGGTCCGCACGCCCTGTTGCTGCACCGAGGCCGGCAGGCGGGGGATCGCCCGCTGCAATTCGTTTTGCACCTGAACCTGGGCGATGTCCGGATTGGTGCCGGAAGCGAACGTGAGCCGCACCCGGGATTCGCCGGATGAATCCGAACTCGACTCGATATAGAGCAGGTTGTCGAGGCCGGTCATCGACTGCTCGATGATCTGGGTCACCGAATTCTGCGTGGTTTCGGCGTTGGCGCCGGTATAGGTCGCCGCCACCGAGATCGTCGGCGGGGCGATCTCCGGGTACTGCTCCAGTGGCAGCGTGAAGATCGCGAGCGCACCCGCGAGGCTGACGATGATCGCCAGCACCGTCGCGAAGATCGGCCGGTCGATGAAAAAACGCGACACTAGGCGGCCGGGCTCTGGACGTGTGCGGAGTCGCCGGCGGGGGTGAGATCATGCACATGGCCGTCGGCATCGATGGTCACGGGTACGGCCTTGACCTTGTCGCCGACGTTGACCTTGTCCGTGCCCTGCACGAGCACGCGGTCGCCCGTTGCCAGTCCGGCGGTCACGCGCCAGCGGTTGTCATCGGTGGCCGAGGCGATCTTGAGCTTGTGGCGGGCGACCTTGCCGTCGGCGCCCACGACCAGCGCCGTGGGCCGGCCGGCCGCGTCGCGCTGTACGCCCTGTTGCGGTACCAGAATGGATTTCACGTCGATGCCCTGGGTGAGCGTGGCGCGAACGTACATGCCCGGCAGCAGCGTGTGATCGGGATTGGGCACGATCGCGCGTAGCATGACCGCACCCGTGTCGGGGGCGACTTCCGCGCCCGAGAATTCCAGCTTGCCCTTCAATGTCGTATCGCTGCCCTCGGGCGAAACGGTGACCGGTGCGGCGTTGTTCTTGTCGGTTTCCAGTGCGCCGGTGGCGACGGCGTGTTTGAGGGTGAGGTACTGGCTCACCGATTGCTGGATATCGATATAGATCGGATCGAGCTGATTGATCGTGGTCAGGGCATTGGTCTGGTTGGCGGTCACCAGCGCTCCGGGGGTCACGGCCGACGCCCCGATGCGCCCCGAAATGGGCGCCTTGATGCGGGTGTAGCCGAGATTGATTCGGGCGGTCTGCAGATTGGCCCTGGCGTTGGCGACATCCGCACGGTCCTGGGCGAGTTGGGCGACGGCGTTGTCGCGATCCTGCTTGCTGATGGCATCAATCGCGGCCAGATGCTGATAGCGACGGGCCAGCGGCGCGGCCGATTTCACGGCGGCCTGCGCCTGTTGCAGCTGGGCCTTCGCCTGGGACACGGCGGCTTCGTAGCGGGCCGGGTCGATCTGGTAGAGCACGTCGCCGGCGGCGACGTCGGCGCCCTCGGTGAACAGCCGCTTCTGGATGATGCCGTCGACCTGGGGGCGCACGTCCGAGCTCATGTAGGCACGGGTACGTCCGGGCAGCGTTTCGGTCACGGTGTAGGGCTGCGGCATGACCTTGTACACGCCGACTGTCGTGAGCGTCTTCGGTGCGGCCGACTGCGGCTGCGAGCACGCCGTCAGCAACAGCACGATAACGGCCGCAGCGGGCAGGCCGAGCCGGTGAACAAGCGACATGACGTAGACGAACCCCCTTCGAATCGACGCCGGTAAGGCGTCGCGCGGCGCATGCATTTTTCGCGCCAGAGCCACGCCCGGGATCCGCCCGGCCGCATGGCCCAGTTCGCGAGTCTAACTGAGTCGTTATGGGCCGTGGCGGCCATGTGTGGCGCCCGAAGTCCCGGGCATCGAGTTGCGGGCCGACAGCCGGTTGCGCCGGGAACTCAGCCGGGCTGTGGCGAGCCCGGGCAGGCGACTCGTGTCCGGTCGATGTATTCATCCGCTGGTATCAACGGCGTGACGCGCTGCGGTAAGAGACCCCGACCCCGCCGAAAACGAGCGGTGGTTTGCTTGGCCGCCGCGCCTGCCAGTGCGGTAAGCTTGCCGCCAAGTTCAACAATCCATTCGGTCATGGTCGATTCCCGCCAGCCGTCATCGGACGATTCCGATACCATCGATTTCGGCTACGAACGCGTGCCGCGCGGGGCCAAGGCCCAGCGCGTCGGTGCCGTGTTCGATTCGGTGGCCGATAACTACGACATCATGAACGATCTCATGTCGATGGGCGTCCATCGGGCATGGAAGCGTTTCACGATTAGCCTGGCGGCCGTGCGACCGGGCGAGCGCGTGCTCGATCTGGCCAGCGGTACGGGCGATCTGGCGGCGGGCTTTGCCAAGAAGGTCGGGGCGTCGGGCCGCGTGCTGATGTCCGACATCAACCACGCCATGCTCTCCAACGGGCGCGATCGGATGATCGAGCGCGGGCTGGTGTCCAACGTCGATTATTGTCTGGCCAACGCCGAGAAGCTGCCGTTTGCCGACGACTCGTTCGATTGCGTGACCATCGGCTTCGGTCTGCGCAACGTCACCGACAAGCAGAGCGCGCTCAACGAGATGGCGCGCGTGACCAAGCCCGGCGGGCGCACCATTGTGCTCGAATTCTCCAAGCCGGCGGTGCCGGGGCTGGGGCGCGTTTACGACGTCTATTCGTTTTCCGTGCTGCCGTGGCTGGGCAAGAACGTGGCCCGTGACGAGGCGGCCTATCGTTATCTGGCCGAGTCGATCCGCATGCATCCCGATCAGGAGACGCTGAAGTCGATGATGAGCGATGCCGGCTTCATCCGTTGCGGCTATCACAATCTCACCGGCGGCATCGTTGCCGTGCATCGCGGCTACGCGCCATGAGCCCGGCGGGAGATTTTCGCGGCCTGCCCGGTCCGGCGCGGGCCGCCGCCGAGATGGCGCTCAATCGCTATATCGGCGCCGATGCGACCGCGCTCGAACGCGCCGCCGCACTCGCCGGCCGGTCGCTGACCGTCTGTTTCTCCGATCTCGGCCTGGCGGTCACTTTCATCGGCGAGCGCCACGGGTTGCAGGTTGCCGGTTCGCCCGACGGCGACCCGGACGTGCGTCTGACGGGGCGCTCCACCGTGTTCGCGCGCGTGTTCTTCTCCGGCGGGCGCGAAGGGCTCACCGGCGGTGGCCTGCGCATCGAGGGCGATATCGGCATCGCGCAACAGTTCGCCGATCTGTTCTCGGGTGTGGATTTCAATCTTGGCGATCTGCTGGATCAGCGCTTCGGCCCGGTGGTCGGGCATTTCCTCGAGCAGGGCGCGAAGAGCGCTGCCGGGCTGTTCTCGCGCCTGCGGCGTGAGCTGCCGGCCCAGACCGCCGAATATCTGCGCGAGGAAACCCGCGACGTGGTCGGCGCCTGGGAGCACGAGAAGCTGGCCGCCGAGGTCCAGGCATTCCGTGACGAAGTCGAGCGTACCGCCGCCCGCATCAAACGACTGGAGCGGCGACGCTGATGTTCGGACGTTCGAGGCGTGTGCTGGAAATCCTGCGCACGATGCGCCGCTACGGTTTGGGTGAGCTGTTCGGCGACAACGCGCCGACCTGGCTGGTCGGCAAGCCGAAGCAATTCGATGAGCCCGTCGAGGTGCGTCTGCGCCTGGCGCTGGAATCGCTCGGGCCGGTATTTATCAAGTTCGGCCAGACGCTGTCCACGCGCCGCGATTTATTGCCGGACGGCATGGCCGAGGAACTGTCCAAGCTGCAGGACGACGTGCCGCCATTCGAAGGCGCCGAGGCGCGTTCGTTGATCGAGGCCGCCTACGGCCACGAGCTGGAGCGTTTCTTCGCCGAGTTCGAGGAGCAGCCGATGGCCGCGGCCTCGATCGCCCAGGTGCATGCCGCGCGGCTACACCCGGCCGAGGGCGAAGCCCACGGCGCGTCCGTTGTGGTCAAGGTGCTGCGTCCGGACGTGCACGAGCGCGTCGCGCGCGATATCTCGGTGCTGTATACGCTGGCGCGGATGGCGGCACGCTTCCATCCGGAAGCTGAGCGTCTGCGTCCGGTGGAGATCGTGGCCGAATACGACCGCATCATCCACGACGAACTCAACCTGATGCGCGAGGGCGCCAACGCCAGCCAGCTCGGGCGCAACTGGTACGGCTCGGATCTCATCGTGCATCCGACCATCTACTTCGACTACAGCACCGAGTCGGTGCTGGTCATGGAGCGCATGGAAGGCGTGCCGATCGACGACGTCGACACGCTCAAAGCGGCCGGCGTGGACTTCAAGGTGCTGGCCGAGCGCGGCGTGGAGATCTTCTTCAAACAGGTCTTTCGCGACAATTTCTTCCATGCCGACATGCACCCCGGCAACATCTTCGTACAGACCGACAACCCCGAGCGCCCGCGCTACGTCGGTCTGGATTTCGGCATCGTCGGCACGCTGACGGCCGAAGATCAGCGCTATCTGGCCGAGAATTTCCTCGCGTTCTTCAACCAGGACTATCGGCGCATTGCCGAGCTGCACGTCGAATCCGGCTGGATGCCGGCCGATACCAGCATCGAGGATTTCGAGGGCGCCATCCGGACGGTGTCCGAGCCGATCATGAACAAGCCGCTGGCCGAGATTTCCTTCGGTCTGTTCCTGGTGCGCCTGTTCAAGATCGCCCGGCGTTATCGCTATCAGGTCCAGCCGCAGCTGGTGCTGCTACAAAAGACCGTGCTCAACGTCGAAGGGCTGGGGCGCGATCTCTATCCGCAGCTCGATCTGTGGGCGACTGCCAAGCCGATTCTCGAGGACTGGATGCGCCGTCGGGCCGATCCGCGCATCGCCGCCGAGCGCATCCGCCAGCAGCTGCCGCAGCTAATCGACGGCCTGCCGGATCTGGTGAGCACTGTCGCCCGTCGGGCCCGGGCCGGCGAAGCGCCGGGCGCGCATCAGCTCGAAGCCGCCCTGACCGAGATTACCTACGAACTGCGCTCGGCACGGCGTGCCATGCGCTGGACGCTCGTCGGTACCGGGCTGGTCGTGGTGTCCGCGGCCGAGCTGGCCTATCCGCCGCTGCCGGTCTGGATGGCGATCATCACCGGGCTGGCCGGCGTCGCGAGCTGGGCCAAGGCCTGGCGCGGTACGCCGCGCCCGGCGCCGAAATAATCACCCGCGTCAGGCGCCTGCCCCGAGTGGGACCTGGCGCTTGGTGGGGAAGCCGTCACGTCGACCTCATCGCCTCATGAGCTGCACCCCGCCACGACGGGTGCGATCGGCCACCTGAGCGCGCGATTCAGGCTGTATCAGCCCCTGTGACGGTGGGTCGCGGTGGTTGTGGGCGGGCGCCGGCCTGGCCCGCCCCCAAGCCTTTACTAAGAACCGCTCGAGCCGTCGCCGTTGCCCTGCGGCTTGGCGCTATCGGATGTCCCGTCGGCGGCCGAGGCCGGCTTCGGCTGGGACGTCTGGCGATGGCTCTGGTTCTCGTGCAGCGTGTTCAGGCCCTTGAGCAGAGTCAGAGCTTCGTAGACGCCGTAGTCCTTCTCGACCAGCGGCTCCTTTTGGGCCTTGCTCTTGGCCTTGGCCCCGGACTCGTCGCCGGACGACGCATTCGAATCGTCGCTCTGGCTCGCCGGTGCGGATGAATCCGGTTTCTTCGATGGTGTACCGGTCTCGGGCTTGGCTTTCGAACCGTGGTCCGCGCCGTTCTGGCTGCCCTCGCTGCCGCTGGTGATGCCGTTGTCCTTGTCGTTGTCGTGGGCTGCCGGGCCGGCTCCGGCTTCGGCCCCGGTGTTCTTGAGCGCGCCGGGCAGGTCGGCCTCGGTATAACCATAGCCGCCGCTGGCCTGGGTCGGCGTGATCTTCACCGGGGCAAGCTTGATGTCCGGGGTAATGCCCTCGGCCTGAATCGAGCGGCCGGACGGGGTGTAGTAGCGCGCGGTGGTGAGCTTGAGCGCCGAGCCGTCGTTGAGCGGCAGCACGGTCTGCACCGAGCCCTTGCCGAAGGTCTGCGTTCCCATGATCACCGCACGATGATCGTCCTGCAGGGCGCCGGAGACGATCTCGGCGGCTGACGCCGTGCCCTGATTGACCAGCACCACGATCGGCGCGCCGTCGAGCTTGTCGCCCGGCGTGGCCATGAACTTGTGGTTGGTATCCGCCGAGCGGCCCTGGATCGAAACGATGGGGCCACTGCTCACGAAGTCGTCGGAGACGTCGACCGCGGCATTGAGCACGCCGCCGGGGTTGTTACGCAGATCGAGCACGAGCCCCTTGAGCGACCCGCCGGCCTGTTTCTTCAGCTTGGCCAGTGCCTTGTTCATGCCCTTGGCCGTGCCTTCGGTGAACTGGCTGATGCGGATATAACCATAGCCGGGCGCCAGCATGCGCGATTTCACGCTCGCGACCTGAATGTCGGCGCGCTTGAGGCTCAGGTGAATCGGCTTGTCGTGGCCGTCGCGCAGAATGGTGAGCGTGATCTTGCTACCCGGCTTGCCGCGCATGGCGTGCACCGCATCGCTCATGGACATGCCTTTCACCGGCTTGTCGTCGATGCGGATAATCATGTCGCCGGGCTGGATGCCGGCGCGCGAGGCCGGGGTATCGTCGATCGGCGAGACGACCTGCAGATAGCCGTTCTCCATCTGCACCTTTACGCCGAGACCGCCGAACTGGCCCGACGTCGACACCGACAACTGCTTGTATTCGGCGGGGTCGAGATAGGCCGAGTGCGGGTCCAGCCCCTCGACCATACCGTGGATGGCGTTATCCAACAGCGTCTTGTCGGACACCTTCTCGACGTACCCCTCCTTGACCTGCTGCATGATCGCCACGAACTTGCGCAGTTCCGACAACGGCAGCTTCTGGCTGGCGGCGCTGGCGTCGTCCGGTTTCTTCAGCTTCTGGACATCGGCCGCGGCGGGCGCGCTGTCGGCAAAGGTGGTCTCTCCGATCGTGGCGACCGTGCCGACGATGACGCCGAGCACGATCAGGGAGGCGCCGCGCAGTTTGGAGTCCATGTCTCGTTTCCAGTGTGGTGTCAGTCGATTTTCGGGGCCGCTGGGCGTCCGGTAAGACGCTCGTGACGCGTGTCGCGGTCACGCCGGTCGATCGACGATCCCACCTGCGCCGCAACGGTCATCGACGATAGCATACGGCCGTCAGCCGGCCAGCCAGCGGCTCGGGTTGACCGGGTCCTGTCCGTGCCGGATCTCGAAGTAGATGCCGTTTTTGTTGTGCCCGCCGCTGTGGCCGGCAGTGGCGATCGGCTGACCGGTGGATACAGCGTCGCCGACATCGACATAGCTCGCGGCGGCATGGCCGTACAACGAATAATAGCCGTGCCCGTGATCGATGATCACGATCAGACCGTAGCCTTTCATATAGCCGACATAGACCACGCGACCGCCGGCCACGGCATGGACCGGCGTGCCCTGGGGTGCGGCGAACCATTCACCCTGCCAGCGCAGCGGGCCGCCGTTCTTGGTCTGGCCGTAGCGTGCGAGCACGTTCTTGGCCGGTACCGGCGGATGCATGCGCCCCTTGAGTTTGTAGAACGGCACGCCGGACGGCACGGGCGGCAGGTTGGACAGCTGGGTCTGCACCGAATTCAGCAGCTTCTTGAGCTGCGCCTCCTGGTCGCGCATGTCCGACAGGCTGGATCGATGCGACGACAGCTGCCGATCGAGTGCGGCGAGCGTGGCCTTCTGTTTCTTCTCGCTCGCTTCCAGCGAATCCAGCGTCTTCGCACGGGCCGCGCGCTGGTCGGCGAGCTGGGCGCGTTCGTTTTCCAGCGATTGCTGCTTGGACGCCAGACGTGAGAGCACGGTCTTGAGATGAGCAACCTGCTTGCTCTGGGCGTCGGAGAAATACTGGTAATAATTGAGCATGCGGCCGATGCGATCGGGCGACGCCCCGGACAACAGCAGCCGCATCCGGCTCATGCGGCCGGTCTCGTAGGCCGAGCGTACCTGGGCGCGCAGGGCTTCGAGTTCGTCCGAGAGATTGTCGCGCTCGGCGTCGCGCTGTTGCTTGAGGCGCGCGATGCGTTTCTTGTGCTCGGCGATATCGTGATCTAGCGAATCGAGCCGCTTGCGGGTCGCGCTGATGCGCGACTGCGCCTTGGCCAGCGCGTCCGACAGATCGCTGCGCTGGTTCGAATCGGAGGCGATCTGCTTGCGCACCTTGGCGATGCGATTGCGCAGCGCCGACAGTTCCGCACGGGCATGCGCCGCGCGCGAGCTGTCGTCGGCGAGGCTGGCCGCCGGGGCGAGAATGGACAACGCAAGCAAGGTTGCGCCGAGCACGTGGGTCAACCGCATCCGGCGATTGTAAGACAAGCGGCGGCGTGCGGGTCAGGGCGCCGCCGACTATGCAATAATCCCCGGCCGGCGCCCGGACCCCGGGCGATCTCAACGGCGCGCGGGGCCGTCGTCCGCGCGGCTCGGGCACGCATCTATCAAGACTCGGCACATCGGTATGAATCAGTTGCTGGAATTCGTCGTCCATCATCCGCTGCTCTGGGGCGCGCTGGGCGTGATCGTGATCGCCTTCATCGCGAACGAGGCCTGGCGGGCATTCTCCGGCGGCGGTCCCATTTCCTCGGCCGAAGCCGTGCGCTTGATGAACAGCGACGATGCCGTCGTGGTCGACACGCGCTCGTCGTCGGAATACAAGAAGAATCACATCCTCAACGCCAAGCACGTGCCCACCGCGGGCATCGACGATCGCGCCAAGGAAATATCGCGCGATACCAACAAACCGATCATCGTCTACTGCGGGGCCGGCAATGCCGCGCCGGCGGCTGCGGCCAAGCTGCGCGCCAAGGGCTATACCCGGGTCTATGCGCTCAAGGGCGGGATCAACAGCTGGCAGGCCGACGGGCTGCCGGTCACCAGTAAATAAGCGGCGCGGTTGCGCCAACCAGGAGGGACCATGGCCGAAGACAACGGCAGTCAGAACGAGCAGCCCGAGGCCCAGCGCCAGGTCGGTCTGCAGAAGATCTACGTCCGCGATGCCTCGATCGAGGTGCCGGACGGCCCGCGGGTGTTCACCGAGGAATACAATCCCGAGGTCAACGTCGATCTGAATACGCAGATCCAGTCGCTGTCCGAGGAAACCCATCAGGTGATCCTGACCGTAACGGTCACGGCCAAGCAGGGCGAGCGCACGGCGTATATCGTCGAAGTGCAGCAGGCCGGCGTGTTCCAGATCGAGGGTTTCGAGGCCGACGACGAGCGTGATCACGTGCTCGGCGCCTATTGCCCGTCGATCCTGTTTCCCTACATCCGCGAGTCGGTGGGCGATATGGTGCAGCGCGCCGGTTTCCCGCACTTCCTGCTGCAGCCGGTGAACTTCGATCTGCTCTATGCCCAGCATCGGGCGAGCGAAGACGGCACACCCAGCGACGCCAGCCAGGCGACGCACTAGTCCGGACGGTCGATCGTCGTGGCCGATAACCGTCCGGCATGCTTGGCCGTGATCGGCGCCGGCTCCTGGGGGACGGCGCTGGCGGTCCATCTCGCGCGGCGCGGCCATGCGGTGCGCCTGTGGGGGCGCGACCCGTCGGCGATCGAGGCCATGGCCGAAAGCCGTACCAACGCCCGTTATCTGCCGGGTGTGGAATTTCCGGCGACGCTCGAGCCGACAGCCGAGCTCGCCGCGGCCGTGGACGGCGCCGACGATATCGTCGTGGTCGTGCCCAGCCATGCGCTGCGCGCCTGTCTGGAAGCGCTGGCGCCATTGTTGGCGCCGCATCAGCGTGTGCTCTGGGCCACCAAGGGGCTCGAGCCGGAAACGGCCTTGCTGCCGCACGAGGTCGCGGCCGAAGTCTTGGGCGCATCGCGTGCTACCGGCGTGTTGTCGGGGCCGAGTTTTGCCGGCGAAGTCGGGCGGGGGCTGCCGACGGCAGTGACCATTGCCTCCGCCGACGCCGAGTTTGCTGCCGACATGGCGCGGGTGTTTCACGACGGCGTGTTTCGGGTCTATACCTCGCAGGATGTCATTGGTGTCGGTGTCGGCGGTGCGGTCAAGAATGTGCTGGCGATCGCCGTGGGCATTTCCGACGGCCTTGGCTACGGCGCCAACGCCCGGGCGCTGCTGATCACGCGTGGGTTATCGGAAATGATGCGACTGGGCGTGACCCTGGGCGGCACGCGCGAAACACTCACGGGCATGGCCGGGCTCGGCGATATGCTGCTCACCTGCAGCGACGATCAATCGCGTAATCGGCGCATGGGGCTGGCCCTGGCCGCCGGCGACGATGTGCCCACGGCCGAGGCCCGCATCGGGCAGGTGGTCGAGGGCGTGCGCGTAGCGCGCGAGGTGCACCGCATGGCACTCGAACGCGGTATCGATATGCCGATTGCCGCGCAGGCCTATCGCGTGCTTCACGAAGGCGACTCGCCCCAGGAGGCCGTGCGCCGACTGACCGACCGGCCGTCGCGATCCGAAGCCGAGTGAGCCGGCCGCGGCGCTCGCGAGCCTCTCAGGGTTTGTACGGCTGGCGCTGATCGCCGTGGGTGCGGCATGGTGCGCGGGCCGATGCGATTCCAGGCGCGCGATTAGGGCGTTCGAATACAACCGCAACGCGCCGCAGCTCATGTAGAATGAAGGTTACGGGTTCGTGAAACCGGGCAAGTTATGTGCGTCGCACGTGTCGGTTGAGCGAAAACGAGGCACCGCCCCCGGAGCGGTCGATGGATCACGCGGCGACCGGGCCGGGTGCAGGATATCGACCGGTCCCGGCAAGATGTAGACGGGGATATGGCGAACTGGGTCACTTTCGGGCGTTTTCTGCTGTTGTTCCTGTTGCTGGGCATCGTCTATTCGGGCGTGCCGACACTGCAGTTGGTCAACGCCCCGCTCACGATACTGATTATCGCGCTCGACGGCGTGGACGGCTGGGTGGCGCGGCGGTTCAACGAGGAAACGCTGTTTGGCGCCACTTTCGATATCGCCATCGATCGCATCGTGGAAACGGTGCTTTGGGTGGTGCTGGCGCATCTGGGCTTCATCGGCGTGTGGGTGCCGTTACTGTTCATCATCCGCGGCAATCTGGTGGATGCGATTCGCAGCAAGGGCGCGGCCAGCGGGACCGCCGCCTTCGACATGATGCAGTCGCCGATCGGCCGTTTTCTGGTGGCGGGGCGTTTCATGCGCGGTTTCTATGCCGTGCTCAAGGCGGTGACCTTTGCCTGGATTCTGCTTTGGCAGCCGTTCCCCGTGTTGGCGCCGGATTTCTGGACGGCCTGGGGCGGCGTGCTGTCTGGGGTCGGCCTGGCTTTGGCCTGGGCTTCGGCCGCGATCTGTGTGGCGCGCGGGCTGCCGGTGATTGTGGAGTTCTGCATGAATGCGCGGCCGTCGGTCGCAGCACAGCGAGGCTGACATGCGACTGGTAATTTTCGATATCGATGGCACGCTTGTGCCGAGTCCATCGTCGGAAGCGCGTTTCGCGCGCTATCTCTGGCAGATTCGTGCGCTCGGCCCGCGTCAATTGCTGGCCTTTGCCTGGTTCACGCTGCGTTATCTGCCGCGCTTCGGCAAGCACGTGATGCAGAAGAACAAGGCCTATCTGTCGGGCCACGATTACGGTTACATCGTCGACACCGCGCGCCGGTTCGTTGCCGACGTCCTGGTGCCGACACTGCATGCGCCTGCCGTAGAGCGGCTCAAGGCCCATCAGGCGGCCGGCGATACCGTGGTGCTGTTGTCGGGTACGCCGCAGTTTCTGGCCGACGCGCTCGGCGAGGCGCTGGGCGTCGAATTCTGTGTCGGCGCGGCCTGTAGTACCGAGAGCGGGCGTTTCACCAGCGCGCCGCCGCGGCGTCATCCCTACGGGCCGACCAAGATCGATGCGGCCGAGACGCTGGCCAGCCAGGCCCGGCTACCGCTGGCCGAGGCCGTGGCCTTCGGCGATTCGATCAATGACGCTTATCTATTTCGTGTGGTCGGCGAAGCCGTGGCGGTGGCGCCCGATCGCAAGCTCTCCGCCGAAGCGGCCGGGGCCGGCTGGGAAGTGCTGGATCGTCACGCCAAGGCGTGAGCGAAACCGCTGGCCTCAGCTGAACTCCAGCTGGCGCCAGGCCTCGTAGGCGATCACCGCCACGCTGTTCGACAGGTTCAGACTGCGATTGCCCGGGCGCATCGGCAGATAGATCGCGGCCTCGGCCTGTGCGACGCGTTCGGGCGGCAGGCCGCGGGTCTCGCAGCCGAACAGCAGCGCGTCGTCGGCGCGATAACGGACGCTGTCGTAGCGTACGGTGCCGTTCTTGGTGGCGGCGAATACACGATTCGCGGGATGGGCCGCGCGCCAGCTGGCGTAGTCCGGCCATTCGTGAATGACCGCGCGCTCGCGATAATCCAGCCCGGCCCGTCGCAGGTGCTTGTCGTCGATCGAAAATCCCAGCGGATGGATGAGATGCAGCTCGGCGCCGATATTGGCGGCCAGCCGGATCACGTTGCCGGTGTTCGGCGGAATTTCGGGCTGGTGAAGAATCAGGTGCACGGTCTGTCCGACTATGGGCGTGGATGCTGGCAGTGCCAGCAGGCATGGAACTGGCCTTCGACCCGCTCGCCACAGCCGGGGCAGGCCCAATCCCGGCCGGTGTCCACAGGGCCTTTCTCGAAGGCGCTCACGATTTCGCGGGCGCGATCATAGTCGGCCGGATCGTCGATCCATACCTGCGGATAAACATTGGCCGGCAGCTCGCCCATGCCGCCCCAGAGATGCTGCCGCCGGACATGTGCGGCGATCCCGCGATCCACCAGCATATCCTTGACGATTTCGGCGTTCACCGGGTCGGCGGCGAGATAGACTTCAAGCGCGTTCATGTCTGATCCGAAAGCTCGATTGACTTGCCGGGCCGCTTTGCTAGTCTGCAATGCGTGCAGCATCCCGGGGGTCGCACTATGCCAATTTTTTTGATCCGGCGTGCCGTCGTCGCGATGGTCGTCGCCATGTCGCTGATCGGCGCCAACCCGGCGCTGGCAGCTGATAACGACGACGCCGGCACGCCGTCGGCCGCAGCGATGGCATTCGATGCCGTGATCGTGCGTCCAGCCAGCCTGGTCGCGACCGTGGCCGGGACCGGCCTGTTCATCGTTTCGCTGCCGTTCTCTCTGTTGGGCCACAACACCGACAAGGCCGGCGAGCGCCTCGTGGCAGAGCCGGCCAAGTATACCTTCACCCGGCCGCTCGGTGATTTCGACGCCCAGACGCCGGGCGACGACTAGCATCGGATCGATTCGCGCAGTCGGGCGCCTGGGTCGGCTGTCAGTTCCCAATCGCCACCCCTCGAACGCCCGAACTGGAATAATGGCGCGCTAAAGCGCGCCGGGCCCCGGCGTGGATCGAGCAGGGGAAAGCATGTCGAAATCGGAGTACGCCATTCGGCACGGCCGATACCGCCCCAAGCGCCTGGCGATGATCCTGACCCTGCTGATACCGCTGGTTGCAGGCACGGCGTTCGCGTCAACGCCAAGCAGCCGGTTGCAGCGGCTCGAGGCCCGAGCGGCGCGCGCCCATCTGGCCGCGACCGATGAATGGCATGCGTTGCTGCACTACGAGCCCAACTGGATGCATGGCGGCGTTCATAGCGAGGTCGCTTCGCTGTGGTTCTTTCTGGCCAAAGACGGACAGACCGATCCCGCGGCCGAGCTCGATGCCACGCTCGCCGGGCTGTTCTCGAAGCAGCCCATCGGCCCGCGCAAGCTGCCGGCGTATTGCCTGTTCGTGGCGCGTCGCAAGTTTCTGGTCCGCAAACTGGATATCGATACGTCGACGCTGCCGGTACATGACTGCCCCGGCTATCGTCATTGGCGGGCGGTGATCGCGCCGGATGCCGCCAGCCTGGTTTTCCCAACCGCGTTTCCCAACAGTCCGTCGTCGATGTTCGGCCATACACTGTTGCGTATCGACTCGGCCCGCCGACGTCATGGGACCGAGCTGTTGTCGTATGCGGTCAACTTTGCTGCCGCCGCGCCCCAGGGCAATCGCGGGCTGGGTTTTGTCTGGAAAGGCCTGACCGGCGGTTACCCGGGAGTCTTCGGCCTGTTTCCCTACTATAAGAAGGTCAAGCAATACGCCTGGATCGAAAACCGCGATGTCTGGTCGTATCCGCTGAACCTGACCCAGGCGCAGCTGTCGCGGCTGGTGGATCATGTCTGGGAGATGGACAGCGTCCACTTCGTCTATTACTTCCTCAACAAGAATTGTTCCTACCAGTTGTTGAGCCTGCTCGACGTCGCCCGGCCGCATCTGCATCTGACACGTCAGTACAACTGGTATGCGATTCCGTCCGATACGATCCGCTCGCTGGCGGACGTGCCCGGGCTGATGGGCCCGGCGGAGTACCGGCCGTCGATGGAGACCACGCTGCGCTGGGAAACCCGGCAGCTCTCGCCGGCCGAACAGACGCTGGCGCGCAAGGTCTCGCGACACGAACTCGCGCCCGATGCGCCCGCGCTGAACGCATTGCCGGCCAAGCGGCGCGCGGCCGTGCTGGAAGTCGCCTACGACGCGCTGAACTATCAGCTGTCGAGCAAGGAAGTTAAAGCCGCCGTGCCGGGCCAGGCCGGGCGCGACTACGCCAATCATATTCTCGCGGTGCGCGCGTCGATTCCGCGGCGCTCGCCGTTCGGCCGAGTGCCGACGCCGAAAACCTCGCCTGAGGATGGGCATCGCTCGTTGCGCGTGAATGTCTCGGGGGTCTATGTCGACGACAACTTCTCGCTCGGCTTCCGGATTCGGCCGGCCTATCATGATCTGCTGGACAACCCGGGCGGCTACACCCGCGGCGCGGCGATCGATTTCGCCGATATCGGCCTGCGGCTGGATCCGAGCGACGGTCGGCTCCGGCTCGATAACGTGCATCTGTTATCGATCACGTCGCTGTCGCCGCGCAATGCCTGGTTCAAGCCGGTTTCGTTCACGGCGGACACCGGGATCCGCCGCCGGCCGTCGGCGCATGTGTTCACGAACGCACCCAACGATCTCGGCTATTACTTGCAGGGCGGCCCCGGGCTGGCCTGGGGCGGGCGCGATCTGATGGTCTATACCTTCGGTCTGGGCTCGTTCGACGCCAACCCGGGCCTGCAGCCGGCCTGGGCGCTGGGCGCGGGCGGCAGCGCGGGCGTGCTGGCTTATCCGGTGCCGGGCGTACAGCTCAAGGCGGAGGCTGGCTGGCTGCAATATGCGGCCGGCGCGGACGGTCATTACGGCTGGGCAAAATTCGGAGCGCAGGTGCCGCTGGTGGATAATTTCGCCTTCCGTTCGACCGTGGGCTATGAAAACACCCGGGTGGATGACGGGCTGCGGGTGGATTTTGGTATTCAGGCGTATTTCTGATGAACGAACGGGAGACACGGCTGGAGATCGACGACGCGGGCTGGCTGGTCGGCGCGCGGCACCTGCCTTCGCCGAACCACAATCATCGACCGGCGGGCGTGGCCGTGGATACGCTGGTGGTGCACGGCATCACCGTGCCGCCGGGGCGATTCGGGCATGGCGGCGTCGATGCCTTGTTCACCAACACGCTCGACCCGACCGCGCACCCGGTCTATGCCGAGATCGCCGAACTGCGGGTATCCGCCCATGCGCTGATCGAGCGCACCGGCGCGCTTACGCAGTACGTCAGCTTCGACGATCGTGCCTGGCATGCCGGCGTCTCGCACTTCGACGGGCGCGATCGCGTCAACGATTTCGGTATCGGCATCGAGCTGGAAGGCACCGACGCATGTCCGTATGCGCCGGCCCAGTATCGTCGGCTAGCGGCTGTCACGGCCGCGCTTTTGCGTCATTATGCGGGCATGAATCGTTCGCGCATCGTGGGTCACAGCGACATCGCGCCGGGGCGCAAGACCGATCCCGGGCCGGCGTTCGACTGGGCCGTGTTCAACCGCTTGCTGGATCACGTATGCACCTGATCGTGATCGTGGCCGCGCTGCTCATCGAGCGTACGCTCGGGCAGCTGACGCGCTGGCGCCGGGTCGATGCGTTCTCGGCCTACGTCCGCCTCATCGAGCGCACAAGTCTGGGCCGTCTGTGGCTGGCGCGGCCGGCCGGTGTGGCCGTGATTCTGCCGCCGCTACTGGTGGTTGGCGCGGCCCAGTGGGCGATCGATACCCATCTCTGGCTGGGCGCGCAGCTGGCCTTCGGGCTGCTCGGCCTGCTGATCAGTCTGGGCCCGCGCGATCTCTGGGAAGACGTATATGCGCTGGCCAATGCCCGCACGCAGGCCGCGCACGACGAGGCCGAGGCGCGTGCGATCGCGCTGTGCCGGCGGGCCACCGGCAAGCGTGCTGCCGACATCAAGGCGCCGACCATTCTCGGCGCGGTGCTGGTTCAGGGCCACGAGCGCGTGCTCGGCGTGTTGCTCTGGTTCTTCGTGGCCGGGCCAACCGGCGCGTTGTTCTATCGTCTGGTGCGTGAGCTGCCGGCGCTGGCCGCGCGCGATCCGGCGACCCGTGCGACCGAACGCGTGGCCGCGTATGTCCACGGTATCGCGGCCTGGATACCGGCGCGGATCGTGGCGTTGCTCTATGCCGTGGCCGGTCAGACCGGCGCCGCCTTCGCGGCCTGGCGGACCGCGCGTGCGACCACGCGCTTGAGCGGGTCGGCGAGCTGGCAGCTGTTGGCCGTGGTCGGGCGCGGTGCGCTTGGCGAAAGCGCGGCCGATACGACCGAGATGCCGGCCGAGCGCTTCAACCAGGCGCTGCTGGATGCGTTGTCGCTCATCTCGCGCGCCGTGCTCATTCTGCTGGCCCTGTTCGCCGTGTTCACGCTGTTCGGCATCCTGCGCTGAAGCGGACGAGCAAGTAGCATACGCATCGGATGTTCAAGCAAGGAGAGACCGTGGCCGAGGATCTGAGCCGTTATCTGGAGACCGCGATCGAGGCCGCGCGCGCGGCGGAGACGGTCATCAATCGCTATTACCATGGCGATTTCGAGGTCGAGCGCAAGGCCGATGCCTCGCCGGTGACGATCGCCGATGTCGAATGCGAGCGCACGATCAAGCGCGTGCTGGCCGAGGCCTTTCCGGACCACGGGTTTTATGGCGAGGAACTCGGCCGTGAATCGATCGACGCCGACTATGTCTGGCTGATCGATCCGATCGATGGCACCAAGAGCTTCGTGCGCGGCTACCCGTTTTTTTCGACCCAGATCGCGCTGATGCACCAGGGTGAGCTGATCGTGGGCGTGTCCAACGCGCCGGCCTTCGGTAACGGCGACATGGCGTATGCCGCACGCGGGCAGGGTGCGTTCCTCAACGGCGAACGGATCCATGTGTCCACGATTGACGAGATCGCCGAAACCAGCCTGTCGACCGGCAATATCGGGGCGCTGGGGGCGTCGCCGGCCTGGCCGAAGATCGGCGAGCTGGTCGGGGACGTGCATCGTATTCGGGGCTACGGCGATTTCTATCACTACCACCTGCTGGCGAGCGGCGCGATCGATGCCGTAATCGAGTCCGATCTGAATATCCTCGATATCGCCGCACTGACGGTGATCGTGCGCGAGGCCGGCGGCGACGTGACCGAACTCGGGGGCGGCCCGATCGATCTGGAGTCGCGGACCGCCCTGGCGACCAACGGCCGCGTGCGTGCGCCGCTGGCCCCGTATCTGGCGGCCTGGAACGAAGCCGAGCACGCCCCGCGCGACTGACGCGCGGGACTGCAGCCAGCGATCAGTCGATCGCTGGCATGGTCTCGCCGCGTAGCGTGATCACCGGCCAGCCGGCCTCTCGTGCGGCGGCGGCGAGTCGCGGGTCGGGGTCGACCGCCACCGGGCGATCGGCCCAGCGCAGCAACGGCAAATCGTTGTGTGAGTCGGAATAGAACGTAATCGTTTCCGGCGCGGCGTCCAGGCTCGCGACGAAATCCCGGGCGCGTGTGATCTTGCCCTCACGATAAGACGGTGTGCCGGCGATCGCGCCGGTATAGGCGCCGTCCACGACTTCCGGCTCGGTCGCGATCAGGTGCTCGATGCCGAGCAGCTCGGCGATGGGCTCAGTCACAAAGCGATTGGTCGCGGTGATGATGGCCAGGGTATCGCCGCGGCGGCGATGGAAGTCCACCACCGCGCTGGCCTGACGCGCCACCACGGGGCCGATGCGTTCGGCGACGAAACGCGCTCGTAGCGCGTGCATGCGCGCGATCGGCTCGTCTATCAATGGTTGCAGCACGAACCGCTGATACGCATGGATATCCAGTTCGCCCGCGTCGTACTGGGCTTTGAATTGCTCGTTGGCCCGGGCATAGGTCGGCCCGTCAACCACGGCTTCGTCGACCAGGAAACGCCCCCACTCGTAGTCGCTATCCCCTTCGAGCAGGGTCTGATCGAGATCGAAAAAAGTCAGTCGCACGTCGGGGCTCCCGGCTGGCGTTGAAAATCGAAGACGGGTAATGATGACGGCTGCAAGGGGCCGTGGGAAGCGGGGAAATTAGAGCACAATAGAATTGCGTGCCGTCTGCATCGATTCGATGGATTCAGCCTGTGTTTTTTCGTTTCTTGCGATTTTATGAAAGAATTGATTCAGTAGTTTTACCGAGGGTCGTGTCGTGATTGATGCACAAGGGTTCCGAGCGAACGTCGGCATCATCTTGAGCAATCAGCAAGGTCAGGTGTTCTGGGCCAAGCGCATTGGTCAGCAATCCTGGCAATTCCCTCAAGGCGGTATTCGCCAGGGCGAGGATGCAACGGCTGCTCTTTATCGCGAATTGGAAGAAGAGGTTGGGTTGCGCCCGGAACACGTCGAGATTGTCGGCGCAACCCGCAGCTGGCTGCGTTATCGCCTGCCCAAGCGCTATATCCGGCGCCATCGTCAACCGCTCTGCATCGGCCAGAAACAGAAATGGTTCATGTTGCAGCTGGTCGCGCCCGAGTCCTGCGTGCGCTTCGATGCCACTGAAAAACCCGAATTCGACGGTTACCGTTGGGTAGATTACTGGCACCCGGTGGATGAAGTCGTGTTCTTCAAGCGGCAGGTTTACCAGCGCGCGCTCGATGAACTCGCTTGTTGCCTGAACCCTGGCCCGACGCCCTGATCGCGAGGACAGGCGAGGCGACTCCGCCGCTGTCAGTAGCGTGCGGCGAGACCGATATAAGCATTCGTAGTTGACAATAATTCTCATTAGCGTTGTACTGCGCGTCGGAGGTAATGCTCATGTACGTTTGCGTGTGCAATGCGGTCACCGACTGCCAGATTCGCGAAGCCTACTGCGAGGGCGCTTGTAGCATGCGTCTGCTGCGTCAAAAGCTCGGCGTAGCCGGGTGTTGCGGCCGCTGTGCGCCCTGCGCTCGTGACGTGCTGCGCGAGTGTCGCCAGGAAAGCGAGCGCCGCGCTGCGATGGCCGAGGAGCAGGCTCAGCCGTTGCCCGTTGCCGCGACGGCCTGACGCGTATCGGCCCCATTTGTGTGGCGTGAAGTCTTTGGCTAGGCTTGCTGGGAGTTCTCAGGCCCACACAGGAACAAGCAATGAAAGGCGACGCAACCGTCATCAAATATCTGCAGGAAGGGCTCAAACTGGAGTTGACCGCCATCAACCAGTATTTCCTGCACGCGCGCATGTACGAAGACATGGGGTTCTTCGAACTCGGTAAGCACGAGTACAACGAGTCCATCGAGGAAATGCATCACGCGGATCGCTTCATCAAGCGCATCCTGTTCCTCAATGGTCTGCCCAACCTGCAGGATCTGGGCAAGCTACGCATCGGCGAGAAACCCCAGGAAATGCTCGAATGCGACTTGGCGGCGGAATACGAAGGCCACGCTCATTACAAGGAAGCGATCAAGGTCTGCGAAGAGGCCGGCGACTACGCCACGCGTGATCTGTTCGTCGAGATCCTGGCGGACGAGGAAGAACATATCGACTACATCGAAACCCAGCTCGACCTGATCAAGAGCATGGGCGAGGCGAACTATCTGCAGTCGCAGACCGGCCCGAACATCAACCAGACGCCAGACGCCGAATAGCGGGCGATTGGCACGGTCCGAAAAGAAACCCGCCGTGAGCGATCACGGCGGGTTTTTTCTTGGCGGAACCCGCCGTCGGTCAGAACGGTTTGACGAAGACCAGTAGCATGATCAGCAACAGCAAGGCCGTTGGCACGACGGTCACGCCGCGATAGAAGGAAGGGGTGCGGCTGGCCCGATCCTCGCGCAACTTTTTTGCTTGCACCTGGCACCAGCCGTGGTAACCGATCATCAGTACGACCAGGGTGAGCTTGGCATGGAACCAGCCGTTCGCCGCAAGCCAGCCTCCCCCGAGCAGTGTCAGCATCCAGATGCCGAATACGATCGTGGCAAGAGCAGCGATCGACATCAGCATCGAGAGTTGGCGCTCGAGGCCCGCAAACCGAGCGCGCTCGGCCTGGCCCTGCGTCGCGGCGTGGGTAGCGAACAGCCAGGGCAGGCTCAGTAGCCCGGCGAGCCACAGCACCATGGATGTGACGTGCAAGGCCTCGATCCAAAGAAACAGCATTCGGTTCTCCTACAGCGATGGGGCAACGGCGCCATTGTATCGGTCATGAATGCTGGGGCCGCATGGCGCGACCTGTGGTCGCAGTCAGCGGCGATAAGTTGCGGCGACGGCGGCCGGCGTAAGGATGCCGTAGGGCGTCGGATGGCGCCCGGTCAGCGAGGTCGCGCGCTGGACCACCAGGGCCTCGGCTTCGGTGGACTCGAACTGATCGTAGGCTTCCTGCAGGCTGGCGCGCACATCGATCGGATAGGCATCGGCGCGGTGAGCGGGAATATCCATGAGATCGATCGCACGACTTGGGTCGCCGGTCTCGTCCTCGGCCAGCATGCGCTTGAGTTCGTCCGGGCGCATGAGCTGGGCGCGGCCTTCGGCCGGCCGGATCAACAGCCAGTCGACACCGGCGTCCAGGGCATCGACGACCGCGCCTCGGGTGGTCTTGGCATCGAGCACGCGGAAACGCCGGTTCATGGCGTTCAACACACTGGCCCGCCGCAAATACTGCGAGACGGGGTCGTTGCGATAATCGAGTCCGCGCCGGCGCATGAGCAAACGGAAGATCGAATCCGAAACCGCGATCCGGCGCGATACAACCAGCGCGGCGATGATCACGAGCATGCCCGGGAGCACCATATCGGTCTGGCCGGACAGTTCGAGTACCGCCACCAGGGCCGACAACGGCGCCTGTAATACCGCGGCCATCATGGCGCCAATCCCGAGCAAGGCGTACAAGCCCGGGCCGCTGACCGGAATGGGCAGCAGGCCGGCGGCTGCGGCGCCGAACGCGCTACCCAGGGCGGCCCCGGCGACAAACATGGGCAGAATGACCCCGCCCGGGATGGCAGCGGCGACTGCGAACAGGGTGGCCACGAGCTTGGCCAGGCCGATGCCGAGCGACATCGTGGCGCCGTAGTCGCCGGCCAGCGCGCGGTTCACGGTCTCGAAACCCAAACCCATGATCTGCGGAAAGACGATGGCCAGCACGCCCGTGACCAGGCCGGCGAGCGCCATGCGCAGGCTGATCCGTATCTTGGCGAAATACGGCACGGTCTGGCCCACCAAGCGCGTAAAGCCGCCGCCGAGTACGCCGAGCGCAAGGCCCATCGCGGTCATGATCGGCAACTCGGCGGCGTGGAAATGCTCGGCGGCACCGGTCAGGCCGGGGTGCACGTTGGGCAGATCCAGCGTGACCAGCGACCCGCTCACGGCGGCGAGAATGATCGGCGCGAAACCGGCGATGGTGTACTCCATCATCACCACTTCCATCGCGAAAATCACCGCGGCCAGCGGGGTATTGAACGACGCGGCGATACCGGCCGCCGTGCCGCAACCCACCAGCGTGCGCACGCTGTTATTGGGCAGCGACAAGCGTCGGGCTAGCCAGCTGCCCGTGAATGCGCCCGCGTGCACGGCCGTACCTTCGCGGCCGACCGACTGGCCGGTGGCGATCGAAATCGCCGACGCGGCGAGATCGGTGAGCGCCGCCCGTAGCGGTAGCAGGCCCTGGTAATACATCAGGCGTTCGATGACATGCACGATGCCGTTTTCCAGCGCCTTGTGCCGCCACTCGACGATCAGGCCGAGCACGAGCGCGCCAATGATTGGCACGGCGAGGCGAAAGGCCAGATCGGATTCGACGAAGGTGTCCTGGTGATCGCCGAAAAGCGCGAACAGCGGCAGCTGAATCGCTTCGATGAGGCCGTAGAGCACGAGGATGGCCGCCCCGGCGAGGCCGCCGGTGACCGCGCCCAGCAGGCATAACAAGCCCAGGCCCGGCGTGTTTTCGACGTCCGCCAGCTGGCTGCGCCAATGCTCCGTGCGGCGAGACCAGGCGCGCCGAACACGTCGGCGCCAATGCACCATGCGGGACTTCGGCGGCATGCGGCGGAGTTGACCCCCCTGGAGGCTGGTTTGCCATGCGACGGCCAGTGCCCGGCAAACGACGACTGGCGGTCAGCCCGGTCGCTGCGCTCGCGGTCCAATTACTTTACACGAGCAAGAGGGCTGGCTGGATGGCGATAGCACGCCACGATGCGACGGTGGGCGGCCTTGCTTTGTACGGGAGGAGCCGGCGGCTGGGGTTCGACCAATGGCGAGTGGTAATATGCGACGTTGATTTTTATGGCAGTAGCGATCGAGTCATGACTGGCAGGCAGAAAATAGGTCTGGTCGGCGGTACGGGATACGCCGGGGCTGAGTTACTGCGTCTGTTGTCGGCGCACCCGGAGGCCGAGATCGCAGCGGTGACCTCGCGTAGCGCCGCGGGCACGCCGGTTGCCGATGCCTACCCGCAGCTGCGCGGTGTGGTCGATCTGGCGTTTTCGACCCCGGACGAGGGCGGCCTCGAGAGTTGCGACGTGGTGTTCTTCGCCACGCCGCACGCCGCGGCCATGCACGACGTGCCGCGCCTGCTCGACGCTGGCGTTCGCGTCATCGATCTTTCGGCCGATTTCCGGTTGCGCGATGCCGAGCTCTGGGCCCAGTGGTACAACACCGAGCACGCCGCCCCCGAACTGATCGAGCGCGCGGTCTATGGCCTGCCCGAACTCGGGCGGCGCGAGGCGATCGCGGCCGCCGATCTGGTGGCCTGCCCGGGGTGCTATCCGACCGCGATCCTGCTGGGATTCAAGCCGCTGGTCGATGCCGGTGTCGTCGATCTCGATCGGTTGATTGCAGATGCCAAGACCGGCGTCTCGGGCGCCGGCATGAAGCTGGCTCCGGGATTCCTGTTCGCCGAGGCGACCGATTCCTTCAAAGCCTACGGCGTGGCCGGGCATCGGCATCTGCCGGAGATTCGCCAGTTCCTGGGCGAGTTGGCCCGGCGCGAGGTCGGATTGACGTTCGTGCCGCATCTGGTACCCATGGTGCGCGGGATTCATGCGACCCTGTACGCGAGCCTTACCGAGAACGCCGATTTGCAGCAGCTCTACGAGCAGGCCTACGCCGACGAGCCGTTCGTCGATGTGTTGGCGGCCGGCGGTACGCCGGAAACACGGCATGTCCGCGCCACCAACATGTGTCGTCTTGCCGTGCATCGGCCGCAGGCCGGCGACCAGGCCGTGGTGCTGTCCACCATCGACAATCTGGTCAAGGGCGCGGCCGGGCAGGCCGTTCAGTGCTTCAACCTGATGATCGGCGCGCCGGAGACCTGCGGATTGACTGCTACGGCGCCGGTGCCCTGAATTTTTTGAGATTTCTTGCAGACCCGCCCCTTGAAAACATACGAGTCGCACTGATGTCGTATGATAGTCAACGCGGGTTCGACACGGACAACGCTTATGAGTACTGCGACTGAAACCATGGACCAGGAAGCCGACCAGGCTGCATTGGTCTTTACTGACGCTGCGGCCATCAAGGTCAAGGAGCTGTTGGAAGACGAGGACAACGACGCCCTCAAGCTGCGCGTGTTCGTCTCCGGCGGCGGGTGTTCGGGGTTCCAGTACGGCTTCACCTTCGACGAAAACGTCGAGGAAGGCGATACGCTGATCGAAAAACAAGGCGTGACGCTGCTGGTCGATCCCATGAGCGTGCTCTACCTCATGGGCGCCGAAATCGATTTTTCGGATGGGATCGAAGGCGCGCAGTTCGTGATTCGTAACCCCAACGCCACAACCACTTGCGGCTGCGGTAACTCGTTCGCAGTATAGGTCCGGCCTGCGCGCCTTCGCCCCTTGAGGGGCGGCTTCGCCGCAGGCGAAGCGGGGTGACAACGATGCTCGAGCTTTGCGGAGCAAAGCCCGCGCGCAGCGCGGCGCAGTTTGTGATTCGTAACCCCAACGCCACAACCACTTGCGGCTGCGGTAACTCGTTCGCGGTATAAATCCCGCCTGCGCGCCTTAGGGCGTGTTGAGGTTTCGTTCGAGTCCGCGCCAAGCGCAGTTTTGCGGCAAGACGAGGCGTAGCGAACGTGGCGTAGTCGTTCTACGCGAGAGAGCGACAACGCTGGATTGCCGCAAAACAGCGCTTGTCCCTTCGGGGTGGGCCGCCCATAAAAAATTAACCAGGGGCGCCCTTCGGCGTAGCGAGTCTGGGTCGTGGCACGCCACGACGCGGCGACTCGCGCCTTGCCGGACACGATTTGCGGACGCCAACGCGGACTGGCACGAAACCTCAACACGCCCTAGCCCCTTGAGGGGCGGCTTCGCCGCAGGCGAAGCGGGGTGATTAACGACGCTCGAGCTTTGCGGAGCAAAGCCCGCGCGCAGCGCGGCGCCGTTCATGATTCGTCACCCCAATGCTATGGCTGGCCGGGACCGTGGCGCTTTCTGCCCGACTCAATCGTACCGGCGCGTCATCGTGCCGGTAGGGTTTGCGTGGCGCATTTCTTTCCGGCGTTGGCGCACGTACGGCTGCTCTTGAGCTGCCGGGCGAGTCAGGAATCCATAGGCGGTGGCGCGTGCCAGCCGCCGAGAACCGCTAACCCGCGTGCGCCCGTTACGCCGGGCGCGTTGCCGGGGCGCCCCAGCACGCGCTGACGGGCCAGCCAGGCGAACGCCAGAGCTTCGATCCAATCCGGATCAAGACCCAGGGCCTCGGTCGTTGCCACGGATCGTGGTGTGGCCAGTTCGGTCAGGCGCTCGACCAGATAACGGTTATGCACGCCCCCGCCACATAGATATAACGTCTCGCGGCCGGAGCCGAAGCGGTCGATGGCGTCGACGATGGTGATGGCCGTCAGTTCGCAGAGGGTGGCTTGCACATCGGCCGGCGTCGGCGCGTGATCGAGCGCGGCTAGGTGCCGATCCAGCCAGGCCAGGCCGAAATATTCGCGGCCCGTACTCTTCGGTGGTTCACGACGGAAATATTCGTCGCCGAGCAGCTGCGCCAGCAGCAGGTCATCGACTCGGCCCGAGGCCGCCCAGGCGCCTTCGGCGTCGTGGCCGACGTTTCGATGGCGCTGGATCCAGGCATCCATCAAGCCGTTGCCCGGCCCGGTATCGAAGCCGCGAATGGTCGTAGCGTCTTCGCGCGCGCTGCGGGGCAAAAGCGTGATATTGGCGATGCCGCCGATATTTACGGCGACGCGGTTGACGTCGGCCGCAGCGAACAGCGCGGCATGAAAAGCGCATACCAGAGGGGCGCCCTGGCCCCCCAGGGCGATGTCCGCATTGCGAAAATCCGAGACGACGGCGCAGCCGGTCTCCGCCGCGATTCGGGGCGCCGCACCGATCTGCAGGCTGAACGCCGGGTCATTATCGGGGGCATGCCAGACGGTCTGGCCATGACTGCCGATGGCGGTAACCCGTGTCGGCGCGAGCCCGGCCCGGGCGATGGCCGTTTTCGCAGCCTTGGCGAACCATTGGCCGACGGCCTGATCCAAATGACCGAACTCCAGCAGGCTCAGTCGGCGTTCGGCGTTCGACAGCTCCAGCAGTTCGCGGCGCAACGCCTCCGGCGGCGGCTCGCTGTGGGTCGCGAGGATAGCCGGCGGCTCGTCGTCGCCAGGAAAACGCGCCACGATGGCGTCGACGGCGTCCACGCTGGTGCCGGACATCAGCCCGACATAGCAGTCTGCTGTCGTCATGAATGCGGATCGGCCGCCGAAGCCATGCGAACCCGGGCATCGTCGGCCATGTCGTCGATCCTGGCGATCGCGTCGGCCTGTTGCGATTTGAACGCCGCCAGCGCCTTGCCGGTTAAAGGCGGCGCACCGGGCAGCGAGACGGTCTGCGGGTTACGCGGCTTGCCATCGACCCGGAACTCATAGTGCACATGCGGGCCGGTGGCCAATCCGGTCATGCCCACGTAGCCGATGGTCTGCCCTTCCTTGATCTGGCTGCCTACGTGCAGACCGTGAGCGAAACGCGACATGTGAGCGAACCGCATCGTGATGTGTTGATCGTGTCGCATGATCACCACGTTGCCATAGCCACCACGGCGTCCCTCGAAGATGATTCGTCCGTTGCCGGTGGCGTGAATCGGCGTGCCTTCGGGGGCCGCGTAGTCGGTGCCTTCGTGGCGGCGGATGCGATGCAGAATCGGGTGCAGCCGGTTCAGATTGAATGGCGAGCTGATGTGCGTGTAATCCACTGGCGCGCGCACGAACGCTTGGCGCATCGGCTTCCCGTCCGGGTGGTAGTACTCACTCTGCCCGCTGGAGTCGGTGTAGCGTATGGCGCGGATGACACGCCCGTGGTTGATCAGTGCCGCTGCCAAAATCGGTCCGACGCCGATCTTCTTGTTCTTGTGATACAGCGTGTCGTAAACCACGGCGAAGCGATCGCCGGGCTGGATGTCGCGGCTGAAGTCCACGTCCCAGGCAAAAATACGATGGAGCGCCGCGGCCTGCCGGTCGGTGAGTCCGGCCGCCACCGCGTCCTTGTAGAAGCTCTCCTGGATGACGCCGCTGACTGCAGTTTGTCGATGCTCGGCGGCACGTTCGGCCAATGCGCCGACGAAACCGTCCTGGGTTCGTCGGACGGTCAGATGATGGAGTGCGTCGACTGTATAACTGACCTGTTCCACCCGCCCGGTGTCGTCAGCCTTGACGTCGAGCACGTCGCCCGCCTGCAGCCCGCGGGTGAAATAGTGGCCCAGTTTCGGCATGTGGGCGATGCGCAATGAGTCCATGTAGGACAGCCCATTGCGGGCGAAGGCGAGAGAAAGCGTGTCGCCGTCCGCGATGGTGACCCGATGCCAGCCCGGCTTGAGATCCGGCCCATTACCGTTGTTGGACGTCAGTGACTGGGCCGGAGCGAACGCCAGCTCGATTGGCCGGGCCGGCGACATGGCGCGTGCCGGGCTGAGCGCCGGGTTGAAGTTGACCGGTATGGCACGAGCGTTCGGAGCGGCCGGGATCACGCTTCGGCTGATAGGCGGGGTATAGCTGTCGCCGTCGGTGGCTGCCGTGTCAGGGGTAGTGAGATACCACGCCAGGGCAGCGGCGGCGACCGGTACCAGTGCAATCGGCGCCCAGGGGCGCCAAGCCGGCGACTTCTGCGCTGTTTCGCGCAGCCACAGATAATCCCGATCGACAAGTTTGCCCATAGATTCCCGTCGTATTCCTGCCCGAGTCTAATGCCGGCGTGCCGTGCCCCCGATGCCGTGCCTCGCCGGAATTGGCTTAAAAGAGCACAATTACCGGGGCTTAGCAAATTCGCGCGGCCCGAGGTCTCGTGGTGGTAACAGCATGTCGCGTGTGCGCTGCTCGGATATGGGGTAGGAGAAGGCGGGAGTCGCGCCGTCGGTGCGGGTGTTCGGGCCGTAATGTATGCCCCGGGCCGGGGCCTTGCAGTGCAAGGAAAGCTTGATGTTTTTCCGTATAGCACGTCCGACCTAGCGACCCTCGCCGCTTGGGCGAGACGGTGTTGCCGCAGCACCGCGTATAGGGCGCCCCCGGGTGATGGCGTGGGCTCGCGCGAAATCCGAACAGGCCCTAGACTTGGCGCGCTAAGCGATATCAGAAACGGAGCAGGCGTTGACGAGTCAAGACTGGGCCGAGATCGTTCGCGGCGCGGATGAAGTCATTCCGGAAGCCGAATTCCGCGAGCGTTTCGAAAAAGCGAGTGCCGCCGGTGAGCGACTGGTAATCAAGGCGGGGTTCGATCCTACGGCGCCCGATCTGCATCTGGGACATACCGTGCTGCTCAACAAGCTGCGCTGGTTCCAGGATATGGGCCACGACGTGGTGTTTCTGATCGGCGACTTCACCGGCATGATCGGCGACCCGACGGGCAAGAACGTGACCCGCAAGCCGCTGACCGAGGCCGAGGTCGCGGAGAATGCGCGTACGTACGAAGCTCAGATCTTCCGGATATTGGATCGCGAGCGCACGCGCGTGGTCTTCAACTCCAGCTGGCTGAATGAATTCACCGGCGCGGACATGATCAAGCTAGCCGCGACGCACACGGTGGCCCGCATGCTCGAGCGGGACGACTTCCACAAGCGTTACCAGTCGAACCAGCCAATCGCGATTCATGAATTCCTTTACCCGTTGCTGCAGGGTTACGACTCCGTAGCGCTCGAGGCGGATCTTGAGCTCGGTGGTACCGACCAGAAGTTCAACCTGCTGATGGGGCGTCATCTTCAGCAGATCTATGGCCAGAAGCCACAGGCCGTGCTGACCATGCCGTTGCTCGAAGGGCTGGATGGCGTCAACAAGATGTCGAAGTCGCTTGGCAACTACGTGGGCATCGATGAGGCACCGGACGAACAGTACGGCAAGCTCATGTCGATATCCGACGATCTGATGTGGCGCTACTTCGAGCTGTTGTCGTTCGAGCCTGCGGAAACCATTGCCGCGTATCGCGACGAGGTCGCGGCGGGCGCGAACCCGCGCGATTACAAGTACAAGCTGGCCGGGGAGATCGTCGCGCGTTTTCATGGCGAGCAAGCGGCCGCCGATGCCCATGAGGCTTTCGTCTCGCGTTTTCGTCAGGGTGTCGTCCCGGAGGATCTGCCGATAACTACAGTCCCGGTGGACAACGACGGGCTGCAGATGGCCGCGTTGCTGGTGGCGGCCGGCCTGACTCAAAGCAACGGCGAGGGTATGCGCCTGCTCAAGCAAGGGGCTGTGCGCCTCGACGGCGAGCCGATCAAGAACGCCAAGCATACCGTCCACGCGGGTGAGACCTGTCTGTTGCAGGTGGGTAAGCGACGAATTGCGCGGGTGAGGCTGGAGGCCGCCTGAGGGCCTTCAGAAGAAAAGCCCGTGTGACGGGCTTTTCAGAGGTGTTTCAGATTTATTTCAAAAAAACCGTTGACACGTATCGACGAAGGTCTAGAATGCGCATCTCTCGCAAGGCAGCG